>NZ_WJFC01000305.1 GCF_009725235.1 Scytonema sp. UIC 10036 | reverse complement strand
CCTCACCCCTACCCCCCCCCCAAACCCCCTCCCCTCCTCAACAAACGCCCGCCCCCCCCCCCGCCAGGGAGTAGGGAAGAGTAATTTTTATGCTTGAGGGGAAATTTTTTTTTGAGACTGAAGAAGTATGCAGTTATACCAAGTTGAGAAAAGAATGCGACAGATAGCTGGGTGCGATGAAAACGAAGCAAAGCTTTCTCAATCCAGAATCTAAAATCTAAAATCCAAAATGGTATTATTCTTCTATGAGGAGATAAAGTGTGCCCTTTTAACGTGTCCGAGATCTCACCTCGTACCCCTTAAATGACAATATGACAGAATCGCCCGTTTGCCAGATACGGAGCTAATAGATTATAAAATAATATAGTTAACAAATAATCTTTGTTGGCTTTAATACGTCAACTGATTTACTAGATAAGTACTTAGTTTAAAAGGGAGCATTGGGGTATGGATATGCAAGTCCTGAGAGAGCGTGCGGGACTTAGTCGTGCAGAGGTTGCCTTCAGGCTTGCAATCAGTGAAACGAGCGTCCGCAATTGGGAAGCAGGACGTACAGAACCCACTATGACACCAAAAAAATATTTAGAAGCTCTGCGGCTATTTAAATGCACACCTGAAGAACTCGCTGCTGCTAGTGAAAAATCTATTAACCAGCGACACAAGCGCAAACCAGGAAGACCTAGAAGGTTTCCGGAAAATCCGCTTGGTCAGTCTTCCCCCATGAGCCAAGTTAATCAAGTTTCTGATACACCTAGCTTGATATACAGTGACCAGTAACGGAGGAGGACAAGGGAGACAAGGGAGACAAGGGAGACAAGGGAGACAAGGGGAAATAATTCATTGCTAGTGACCAATGACCAATGACAAATGACTAACTCGTGTGTTTGCTCACCAACATGGGAGCAGATGCACGATAAGATTCTAAAAACAATGTTTCAATAAAAGTCCAATGGCAGAAACACTATTCTTTAATGCTTTACGGGAAGCCATTGATGAAGAAATGGCTCGTGACTCAACTGTATTCGTTCTTGGGGAAGATGTTGGTCACTACGGCGGTTCCTACAAAGTTACGAAGGATTTATATAAAAAGTACGGGGAACTTCGGCTTTTAGATACTCCCATAGCTGAAAACAGCTTTACTGGCTTAGCTGTGGGTGCAGCAATGACGGGGTTACGACCGATCGTTGAAGGTATGAACATGGGCTTTTTGCTCCTCGCTTTCAACCAAATAGCTAATAACGCTGGTATGTTGCGTTATACCTCTGGTGGTAACTTTAAAATCCCAATGGTGATTCGCGGTCCCGGTGGTGTGGGTAGACAGTTGGGGGCGGAACACTCTCAACGCTTGGAAGCATACTTCCAAGCAGTTCCTGGTTTGAAAATTGTGGCTTGCTCTACACCATACAATGCTAAAGGGCTTTTGAAATCCGCAATTCGCGATGATAACCCCGTGTTATTTTTTGAACACGTTCTGCTCTATAATCTAAAAGAGGATTTGCCAGAAAAGGAATATTTTCTGCCTTTAGATAAAGCAGAAGTTGTGCGTCGCGGAAAAGATGTTACAATCTTGACTTACTCGCGGATGCGCCATCACGTGATGCAGGCAGTAAAAACTTTAGAAAAAGAAGGTTATGACCCAGAAGTGATCGATTTGATATCACTTAAACCGCTAGATTTTGATACTATTGGTGCATCTGTAAGAAAAACGCATCGCGTGATTATTGTAGAAGAGTGCATGAGAACAGGAGGCGTTGCAGCAGAGTTAATCGCCTCAATTAATGACCGTCTATTTGATGAATTAGATGCACCTGTACTGCGGCTTTCTTCTCAAGATATTCCTACACCATACAACGGTACTCTGGAAAGGTTGACAATTGTTCAACCAGAGCAAATCGTTGAAGCGGTTGAGAAAATGGTAGCACTACGCGTATAAAAGGAGGGATTGGGGATTGGGAACTGGGGATTGGTTAGTATAAAATGACTCAAACCCTAATACCCAATTCCTAATCGCCATTTGCTCTCAAACAACGCTATCATAGCCTTTGTCGCAGCAAGTGAGAGTATGCAAAGACAGCGATCGCTACTATTCCTGATATTAATTATGGTTATTGCCGCCATCGCAGTGATAACACTTATTCCTGTACCTCTAGGGTTAGACTTACGCGGAGGTTCGCAGCTAACAATTGAGGTGAAAACAACACCAGAAATTCAGCAAATTACTGATAGAGAATTAGAAGCTGTAAAAAGTGTTGTTGAGGGTCGTATCAATGGTTTGGGAGTTTCCGAACCAGTTATTCAAACGGTAGGCACAGATAAAATCTTAGTGCAGCTCCCTGGAGTGAACGACCCAGAACAAGCAGAACGCGTGCTGGGAGGTACAGCACAGTTAGAGTTTCGCACCCAAAAGCCAAATACAGAAGCTCAACTCTTTGCCCTTCAAGCTTCCAGATTTCAATTGAAGGCAAAGCAAGAAGAACTGAGAAAGAGCAAAGATAAAGCTGCGATTGACAAAAATCAACAAGAGTTAAAAAATAACACGAGTGCAATTGCAGAATTATTTGAAAGTACAAATCCACCTTTAACTGGGAAATACCTTAAAGATGCCTACGGCGAACCTACTCAAGGCAATGATTGGAATGTTGCCATTCGCTTCGATGCTAAGGGTGGTGAGTTATTTGCCGATCTGACAAAAAAACTAGCAGGCACTGGACGTAGTATTGGTATTTTCTTAGACAATGAACTTATTAGTGCTCCTACTGTAGGACCGGAATTTGCTACAGCTGGTATTACTGGGGGTGCGGCTGTGATTACAGGTCGGTTTACCCCGCAACAAGCGAACGATCTCGGGGTACAACTCCGTGGTGGTTCGTTACCAGTACCTGTAGAAATCGGCGAAATCCGAACTGTTGGAGCAACTTTGGGTAAGGACAGTATACAAAGCAGTATTTATGCTGGTATCGGTGGTTTGTCGTTAGTATTAATATTTATGGTAGTGTACTATCGGCTGCCCGGTGTAATTGCGGATATATCGCTATTAATATATTCTCTCTTAAGTTGGGCGGCTTTTGCGCTGTTAGGAGTTACACTAACATTACCAGGTATTGCCGGCTTTATACTAAGTATAGGGATGGCAGTTGATGCCAATGTCCTAATTTTTGAGCGCACTCGAGAAGAATTGCGGGCAGGTAAATCTCTGTATCGTTCTGTAGAATCCGGTTTTTATCGTGCATTCTCTAGTATCTTAGATAGTAACGTCACGACATGGATTGCTTGTGCAGCACTGTTTTGGTTGGGTTCTGGCTTAGTTAAAGGCTTTGCCCTAACTCTAGCTTTAGGGGTGGCAGTCAGTATGTTCACAGCAATCACCTGCAGTCGCACATTCATGTTTTTGGCAATTTCTTTCCCCTCGTTGCGGAAACCGGAACTTTATTGTCCGAACCTGCCAGTGACGAATAAGGCAGAGGTGGCTCAATGAAACTCAGTATCAACAAATCAAGAGGGCTTTGGTGGATTGTTTCTTCCCTCGTTATTCTTGTCGGTATCATCTCAATGGTGATTTCTTGGCAGCAAATTGGTTCTCCCCTGCGTCCGAGTCTCGATTTTGTTGGTGGTACGCGCTTGCAGTTTGAACGGGATTGTTCTCAACCTAGTAACTGCAATACACCTATTGATATTAATGTGGTTAGAGACGTTGCAAAAGCCCAAGGATTGGGTGATAGCAGTATCCAAGTCATTGCTGATAAGGAAACGGGTAAAGACAATGGTGTTCTCATTCGGACAAAAACTTTAACCCCAGAACAACGAACTCAGCTACAGAATGCTATCAGTGAGAAAATTGGTGCTTTTGACCCCCAGAAAAATCAAATTGACACGGTCGGTCCTACCATTGGGCAAGAACTCTTTAGATCCGGTATCATCGCTCTAGTCGTATCCTTTGCTGGCATAGTTATCTATATGGCTGTGCGCTTCCAATGGGATTACGCCGTGTTTGCGATCGTTGCTCTATTTCATGACGTGCTAATTACGGTAGGGATTTTCTCAATTTTGGGTTTGGTTGCAGGTACGGAAGCTGATAGCCTTTTTATCGTTGCTCTGCTGACAATTACGGGTTTTTCAGTTAATGATACTGTGGTGATTTACGATCGCATTCGCGAAACCCTCAAAATTAATCCCAAGCTTTCCTTCGGAGAAATCGTAGATGATGCAGTCAATCAAACTTTAACAAGATCTATTAATACGACACTAACCGTACTGCTGACATTGCTTGCCATCTTTCTCTTTGGGGGAGAGACACTCAGCAATTTTGCTTTAGCATTAATCATTGGTTTCACAGCAGGGGCTTATTCCAGCATTTTCATTGCTAGTACTCTTCTATCCTTGTGGCGAGAACGTAATGGCGATTCAGTATTACCCAATCCTACTGACTCAGTAGATGCTTGACTCTGATAGTTAGTGGTTAGTGGTTAGTGGTTAGTGGTTAGTGGTTAGTGGTTAGTGGTTAGTGGTTAGTAGTTGGTAGCCACTAACAACCAACAACCATCAACTAACAACCAACCACCAACAACTAACAACCAACCACCAACAACCATCAATCATCAACTAACAACCAACCACTAGGAAATGGACAATACCGACCTCTGTTTTGCTCAACAAGTGCTAAGACTACACCAGCTTCAGGTAGGTGCTAGATGGTTGTTTGTTAGCTTTTTATGGCTTACTCTCGCACCTGTTTGTTTGTGGAATTTGCGCGAAGAAATTGTCTTGTGGCGGCAATATTTTACTTGGGTAGCTGTGCGATATGGTCTTTACTATCATCCATTGTCTACTCTGGGTTTATCTTTCTGTATTGGCATGACCTTGGCTGTCTTGATTTGGCAAAGTCGAAATATCTTATTTGGAATACCTGAGGATGAAAAGCAACGTCTCGAAAAACAGGTTTTCCAAATTCGCCAACAGGGTCCGAGCCATCCACTCTGGAAATGGGTTTGTGGCTAAAGTCTTATTATTAATTTTTTTAAAGTATTCTTAAGATATAATTTTACTGTATCCAGCACCATTTCATGAAAGATATAAAATATACCTTACTATTCAGTAAAATTCATGAATTCTACTCAGATTCGATTTAGCGATCGCAAGTCTGAAATTGACTTTTTCCAACTACAGCAACTGCTTGATATTGGAGCTTTTTGGGCAAAAGGTCGCAGCATTGAGGATTTAGCCACAGCCGTTGAAAACAGTGACCCTGTAATTACTGTTTGGAACGGACAAAGGCTAATCGGCTTTACAAGAGCGACTTCAGATGGTGTATACCGCGCTACTATTTGGGATGTAGTTATACATCCGGAGTACCGTGGTATTGGGCTGGGAAGTAAGTTAGTGGAAACTATTTTGAGTCATCCGCGTATGAATCGAGTTGAGAAAGTCTATTTGATGACAACCCACAAACAACATTTCTACGAAAGAATAGGTTTTCAACACAACTCAACAACCACAATGGTTTTAGATAACCGGATTAATTTGGCTTCTCTTGCTAAGACTAAAGTTCAACTTCAGGAATCACGCGGGGGATAGAGACTTGTAACCTTGTATAGCTACTTGAAGGTTCTGAATCTGCGGGAGAGGCAAAAACTTCTAGCTTTCCCGCCATCACTTCTATCAGTGTTTGATTGAGTAGTAGCTTCATTCCTGGAGATAAAGAAGACTTAAGTTCCTCTTGCTGAGAAAATTTATTATCAGTGGCAATTAAATCTATTTGTTCTTGTAGGGGAATAGCGTGAGTTGGTACATCCAACCAAATGGAAACGAGATTGTCTGTGGGAGAACCCCCAACAGAAATACGGAGACTACCTTCCTCCATTTGGGTAATAGAGCTTTCTACCAAGCTAACTAAAACGTAACGCAACCAGTAAGGGTCTGCTAAAACGTAAATTTCTGGATCTGGCGGGGACATGAGAAAGGGATAATTGCGGTTCTCCGCCAGCATATAAGTGACTTCATGAAGCTGCTGTAAAATCTCAACGAGTGATAAAGGTTGAATATTTAATTTATTAGTGCCGTATTCTATCCTAGCAACATTAAGAATTTCATCTATTAGCTTCAGTAACTTCAGTGCTCTCTCGTGAGCTTGGGCAATAAATTCTCTCTCTTCCTCCGGATTTTCACAGAGGTTCGACAAAATTAACTGATGCAACCCAATTAATCCGTTGAGAGGCGATCGCAAAACGTGGGTTGTTCTTGCTAAAAACCCTGCTTTGAACTGGCTCATTTCTCGCGCCATATAATATGCCATCTGCGTTTGCTTAATTTGTTGTAAAAGTGCTGGCGCATTTTGATTACTGTAAGACAATCCGACAGATGAACTAGAGGTTGGATCTCGCCTTGCTGACAATCGGCGAATACCGAACCCCAGTGCTATTCCTATCCCTAAAAATACCCAGTTACTCCAATTCATAATTAGTTACCAGTGATTCAGTGACCAGTAATCAGTGAGCAGTGACCAGTAATTCAATGACCCATTATGTATATGGTGCAAGCTCCTACATTTCTTTATAAAACAAAAGAAACTGATTCATTATTTCATTGGTCACTGCTCACCGATCTTAAAATTCTATCTTTATAGCACCCTGGCGCAAGACCTGCCAATTTTTTCCAGTCCATTTAACTACAGTAGAGGGTAGACCTGTTCCTGGTAATTCCGTATCGTATTCTGTTGCTGCCAGACTTAGAATATCAGGAAACTGCGCTTCTATTTCGCTAACTGTACGTAAAGGGGGCTGACCTGATAAATTGATACTAGTCGTGGCAAGTGGACCTGTTTGTGCCAAAATTTTACGGGCGATCGCACTGTTAGGAACCCGTATTCCTACTGTATCAGAGTTTCTTAATTGATTCGTGTACTGACTAAAATTGCGATCGCCACTAGAGATCATTTCCCTTGGTACGCGTTCTGAAGCTGGTAGTACTAAAGTCAGTGCTCCAGGCCAATACATCTTTGCCATTTCACGCCAAACTGTATACTCTTCATCTCTACCCTGAGTAAATGCCCAAACTTCATTAGCATGAGCAGCCATCAATATTAATGGTTTCTCGCGACTTCGTTGCTTTGCAGCATAGATGAGTGAGCTTTTTTCAGGTAGGGATGCTAGAGCTGGAACTGTATCCGTTGGAAAGCTCACAAGTCTTCCGGCACGTGCGCCAGATATAAGGGCGTCTAGGGAAACAACTGTCATCTGAATTATGAATTATGAATTATGAAATTTTCGCTCATTCATAATTCATAATTCATAATTCATAATTTTTAAAGGCAAGAGCAAATCTGTGGATACCAGCCAAATCTTTATGAATTTGAATGTTGGAATAAAGATCGCATTTTTGCAACATTTCTCGGACAGCATCTGCTTGCCCTGCCATCATCTCAATCAACCAGATTCCACCTGGTTGCAAATAAGTGGGCGAAACTTCTACTAAATGGCGGATACAGTCTAAGCCGTCAAGACCACCGTCTAAAGCCCGGTGTGGTTCATGGTTGGTAACTTCGGGTTGCAGAGTAGGGATGGTACTCGTGGGTATGTATGGTGGATTCGATACCATTCCACTAAACTGACCCTTGAGACATTCCAAGGGATTCCACCAAGAACCTTGATAAAATCGAATGCGTTCGGAAAAACCCAAGCTTCGAGCATTTGCCATTGCGACTTCTAATGCCTCAGGACTGAAATCAACAGCATGAATTGTTGCGTTCTTAAATGTATCTGCCAGTCCTACAGCAATAGCTCCACTACCAGTGCCCAAATCAGCCCAATGCCCTTGTTGGAGATGAGGCAGATCGGCTGTAGCCGCGATCGCCAACTCTATCAAGCATTCTGTTTCTGGTCTGGGAATCAAAACTGAATTTGACACTGCAATTTTAAACTTTCGCCAAGGAGTCACTCCAGCAATGTACTGCACTGGAAGACGATCCTTTAATCGCTTTTGCCACAGGTTGTCTAAATCGAACAGTGATAACTTTAGCGGAATTTGTGGTTTGTCTTTGAAGGATTCCAAAAGCAGTGCCAAACGATCCAAGCCAGCTATCTCTTGAAGCAACCAATCTACTTCAGCAGTGGAGACGTTAGAGGCAATGGCTGCTTCTATTGCTGTATGACGCCACTGCCAAAGCTCTAACCCCGTAACGACTGACTGTTTATCCGCCATGCCTCAATTTAAGATGAAAACCAAAAACCAGTTGTTATTTTTTAGGTGCAGCTGCGGGCTTACTACCAGGTGCAACTGCAGGAGGTTTAGCATTGCCTTGCTTGCTAACTACATATTGTATACTTTCCGTAGAAGGCACTATGTCAATATGAGTAAGCCATGGATCGTTTTTCTCCCGCAGATTTTTAATCACGTTGTCTATATCTACAACCTGAATATCAGCTTTGGGATCTCTTGTCTTCGCCTGTTGCAAGAAATTCTGTGCGTCTTTTTTACTCAAATACAAAGGGATAACATCTTTATTGTTCCTTTTTGCTGGGACGTAACCTTTGAGCGCTGGAGACGTTACAATAAAAACTGGTACGCCAACCATTTGCTTTACTTCTTTACCACTTTGGCGGAGTAATGTCATTGCCTCTTGAATTTCTTGCTTTGCAGGTTCCAAGATATACAATATGCGGTCTGGTTTATTGGCAGTTGCTTGGAGTTCTTGATAAATCGCGCCTAGAGGTACTATTTTGATTTGCAGACCTTCTTTGAGAACCTCAGCCAACTTTGGGTCTTTCTTTTTTGCATCAGATAACTGATTTAAAATTGTCTGAGCTTCTTGACCACTCATAAAAACGTTTCTTACCGCAACATCTTTTTTTGGTTCATTTTGCCCATTTTTGGGGTTCACCGGAACTATACGAGTTAAAGGCACGCCTTTGTTGTTAGTAATCAAAAAAACGGGTACTGAATCTAATTTTTCTTTAATTTGCTGTTCTGTTAATGCAAGCACTGGAATAGCTCCACTAAAAATTGTTGCTAGTAGAGTGCTCCCTACTAAAGTTACTGTTGTGCTCCAACGAATAAGTGATTTCATGACTTCTCCTCGCAGTAAATGTTTCTCAAAAAATGATAAAAGATGAAGCCTAAAGGATAAAGGATAAAATTTTACACTTCACACTTCATACTTAAGAATTTCCTCTTTAGCCAAGGTACCAAATGCCATTTTATTGGCTTTACCTACAAAAGGGACGTTAATAAATAGTAAATCGTTCCTACTGTAAACAGAGGAAAAATGTCACAATGATTACATAATATATTTAATTTTTCAAGTAGATTTGGCTGCAATTGAGTTTAACCAGTATAAGTTCGGTGGAAAACAGTAAAATTGCTATACTCCAGAAAAATTTGCAACTTGTCTTTCCTACCCTTTACGTTTACCCGGTTAGATCTACGATCTTTGATTCTAGGTCAAGCGCGAAACTAGGAGAGCACAAACAGAAAGTTACGGTTGAGGAGTAAGTGAACTGGAGTAATCCAGAGTAAATCGGAGCAATTCGACTTACTGACTCCACCATGACTCAACTTTGAACTAGTTTCAAGGTTACCCGTTTCTGGGTTTCAGTCCGCTTAAAGGTCATGACTTAATGAGATTAGCCAGTCTCAAGCGTCGGACAAGGAACATGGCTGCGTCACACAGTGCAACACCGAAATCCATTAACAAGCCTTTAAGCTGTGTCGAGGCAAACAATACCCCGCTTTGGGAGTGCTCAAATGAGCAACAAAGTAAATTTGGGGTGCGGTTCAGTCCGATTTACCCCAAATTACTCAAAATAATCCTCATTTTTGGCTACTTAGTTACATGACGACCGTTGGCTACGCTTTTTGGTTACACGTAAGTCAATTTACATAAAAATTGGAGCCATGTCAGCAAATTTCAATTGAAATTTTTCATAATTTACACAAAAAACCCCAGTTTTCTCAAAAAAGCTGGGGTTTTTTCTTGTATTTCATAAGTCGGGATGACAGGATTTGAACCTGCGGCATCCTGCTCCCAAAGCAGGCGCGCTACCAAGCTGCGCTACATCCCGACAATAGGCTACCTGCCATATTTTTAAGTATCACAGCCTTACGGCGTGTCTAACCTTCACCATTATAGCTAAATTAATTGGAATTGGCTAGTTCTTTTTTTAAAATCTAGTGAGGATACCAAAACATACCTTTAATGCCTTCCGGATCGGGCATGAAACCTAAAGTCCGATAAAAGTCTACAACATGAGGGTCAGCAAAAAGCGTTACATTACTAATTTCTTCACTCCTTAATTTTTTAAGTACGTATTTCATCAGTGCTTTGCCACATCCTTTGCCTTGAAACTCTGGATGAACTACGACATCCCAAATAGTGGCGTTAAACGCGTGGTCTGAAGTAGCACGGGCAAAACCTATAAGTCGTCTTTTGTTTCCTCGCACCTGCCACATGGTGGCAACCAGAAAACTGTGCTCAATCGCTTTTTTCACTTTTCTGAGGGGACGTCGCGACCAACCGACAGAATCACAGAGTTCTTCTAGTTCATACAGGTCGATGTCTCGTTCAGTGCTGAACACGATGCGAGCCTCTTGCGAAGAAGTTTCACTCTTGCCACTGGGACTAGAGTTACCCGTAGCGTCTGTGCTCATCTCCTCAAAGGGGTTTGTTTTAGCTGTTGCGGCTGTATCTGATGTACTAAACCAAGTTTTCCAAAAACCCATGCCAACGTGGTTCGGGTAGTATAACTAAATTGGTCTCTACTCAAAAAGTGATGATTCACCTTTACCTGCGAACTACCCACCTTTCTCCTTCTACTTACACTCATATCATGTATTTTTAGGATCTTGGATAGCAGTAGCTAGCAAGTGCGTGTTTCACACTAATCTCTTTCAACTTTAGCATTATGTTGTGGAGCCAAGGAGAAATTACTGAAAATGGGTAATGCACAAAAGGGCATTGGGCATTTGGAACAGCAAAGAAAAAAAATAGGAATTGAATTATTTTTAACCATACTGATGTATTTTTAACGATACCCAATTCCCCCAATTCCCCAATTCCCCAATTCCCCCAAGTCCCCTTGTCCCCTTATCACCTGTCTCCCCGCCAATACTTAAATTATGCTTCTGGCTTAAAATCTTCTACATAGAACTCCTGAAACGCTTTAACCGAGCCTTCCCTCAGTTTACGAACAATTTGTGAGCAGCGAGATTCAGTTACAAAATTTGCGGCTTGCTTACCGTTTGTATAAAAGTAGACGTGCTGTTATAGAGTTAAAACCGGAGGGTAGCAAAAGTGCCTTACATTTTGCTTACCGCAACCAGTCTTTTCTACTAAGCGATATTTTTGGTGTGCTAGCTGCTTACGGACTAACCATCCACGGTCTGAGCTTATACGGTCAAATTCGACCACCAATGTTAGTGTTTATCAAACTATTAGTATCTCGGGGTAGCAAAGCTCTTACCGAGAAAACATCAGAAAATGTTTGCCGTGCCATTCGAGAAGCATTAGGTGGGCGGTTTGAAGTAGAAGAAATGCTAGCAGTGGAATTTAATTTGGATACTGGCTTAGAGCAAGTACAAACCGAGTTCTACGTCGATCCAGTCTTTCATCTTCCTGCCCTAGTGATTGAAGCTGATAACCAACCAGGTTTGTTTTATAAAGTTATGTATGCTATTTGGCAGGAAGATCTTTTGGTAGTCAATGCCAATTTACTAGTTTGGCGGGGGCGCACGCGTTTGATTCTCTACCTACTGGGACCAAATGAAAGCTTAATCCCAGAATACTTGGGTCACAAAATTGCTGAAGGAGTGCGTCAGAGGTTGATGGGGAGGTGAGGGACTGGGGAC
>NZ_WJFC01000304.1 GCF_009725235.1 Scytonema sp. UIC 10036 | reverse complement strand
CCTACCCCCTAACCCCTATTGCAAGATGGAAACTAAAGGTTACTAAGTATGTCTCGTAGAGGTGTAATTCAAAGGCGTCCAGTTCCTTCTGACTCTGTATACAATAGCCGTCTGGTCAGTATGATGATTAGACGTATTATGCGCCACGGCAAAAAATCCTTAGCCGCACGGATTGTTTATGATGCTATGAAAACGATTCAGGAACGGACTGGAGGCGATCCATTAGAAGTTTTTGAAAGAGCAGTGCGAAATGCAACTCCATTGGTAGAAGTGAAAGCCCGACGTGTAGGTGGTGCTACCTATCAAGTGCCAATGGAAGTCCGTTCCGAACGGGGTACAACTCTTGCCTTACGTTGGCTGGTTCAGTTCTCAAGATCTAGACCCGGTAGGACAATGGCAGGTAGACTGGCAAATGAATTGATGGATGCGGCAAACGAAACCGGGAATGCCATTCGCAAGCGGGAAGAAACGCACCGCATGGCAGAAGCGAATAAAGCATTTGCACACTATCGCTACTGAAGAATTATGAATTATGAATGATGAATGGTGAAAAAGGCTGAATGACTCAAACTTTCATAATTCACAATTCATAATTCATAATTCAAAAGACGGTTTTCCGTAAAAGTATACTATCTTAACAAAGTGTAATATACAAGATATCATGAGGCGAAAACTATAGGAGGCAGCTGTGGCACGTAACCACCCGCTAGAGAAGGTACGCAACATAGGTATTGCGGCGCATATAGATGCGGGCAAAACCACAACAACAGAGAGAATATTATTTTACTCTGGGATAATTCATAAGATTGGTGAAGTTCACGAAGGAACTGCTGTTACCGACTGGATGGAACAGGAGAGAGAGCGGGGAATCACTATCACTGCTGCTGCTATCAGTACCAGTTGGAAAAATCATCAAATTAACATTATTGATACTCCCGGACACGTAGACTTCACCATAGAAGTAGAGCGTTCCATGCGGGTGCTAGATGGTGTTATTACAGTGTTATGTTCTGTAGGTGGCGTGCAACCCCAAACAGAAACTGTATGGCGTCAAGCAGATCGCTACAAAGTGCCTCGCATCGTGTTTGTTAACAAGATGGATCGCACGGGCGCAAGCTTCTATAAAGTTTACGATCAAGTACGCGATCGCCTGCGGGCAAATGCGATTCCCATTCAGTTGCCCATAGGCAGTGAAAGCGATTTCAAAGGTATTGTTGACTTGGTGAAGATGAGCGCATACATCTACACCAATGACCAAGGAACTGATATTCAGGAAACAGCCATTCCCGAAGATATGGCGGCTCAGGTAGAAGAATACCGCAACAAGCTGATTGAAGCAGTGGCGGAAACAGACGACGACCTGATGAACAAGTACTTCGAGGGTGAAGAACTCACTGAAGAAGAAGTTCGCACAGCCCTTCGGAAAGGAACAGTTGCAGGTACGATCGTGCCCATGCTTTGTGGTTCCGCATTCAAAAACAAAGGCGTGCAGCTGCTGTTGGATGCAGTAGTAGACTACCTACCCGCACCAATTGATGTACCACCAATTCAAGGTACAGTATCTTCTGGTGAAACTGTTGAACGTCGTGCTGACGATAACGAACCCCTGTCAGCGCTGGCTTTCAAGATTATGGCAGACCCCTACGGTCGTCTGACATTCGTTCGCGTATATTCTGGTGTTCTGAAGAAGGGCAGTTACGTCCTTAACGCAACCAAAGGAAAGAAAGAACGGATTTCCCGCTTGGTGGTGTTAAAAGCAGACGATCGATTGGACGTTGACGAACTCAGAGCTGGCGATCTGGGTGCTGCATTGGGATTGAAAGATACCTTGACAGGTGACACACTATGTGATGAAAGTGCGCCAGTCATTCTCGAATCCCTATACATTCCCGAGCCTGTTATCTCGGTTGCGGTTGAACCCAAGACCAAGAATGACATGGACAAATTGTCCAAGGCTCTGCAATCTCTTTCGGAAGAAGACCCCACCTTCCGCGTGAGCGTGAATCCAGAAACCAACCAAACCGTGATTGCAGGGATGGGTGAGCTACACCTAGAAATTCTTGTAGACCGGATGTTACGCGAATTTAAAGTGGAAGCAAACGTGGGTGCGCCACAAGTTGCTTACCGCGAAACCATTCGCAAACCCGTCACCAGAGTCGAAGGTAAATTCATCCGTCAAAGTGGTGGTAAAGGTCAGTACGGTCACGTTGTGATTGACTTGGAGCCAGGGGAACCCGGAAGTGGTTTTGAATTTGTCTCCAAGATTGTAGGCGGTTCCGTACCAAAAGAGTACGTATCGCCTGTAGAAGCAGGTATCAAAGAAACCTGTGAATCCGGTGTATTAGCCGGGTATCCTCTCATCGATATCAAGGCAACCTTAGTCGATGGGTCTTACCACGAAGTAGACTCTTCAGAAATGGCTTTCAAAATTGCTGGTTCAATGGCAGTGAAGGAAGCAGCGATGAAAGCTACACCAATTCTGTTAGAGCCTATGATGAAAGTTGAGGTAGAAGTTCCCGAAAACTTCCTTGGGGATGTAATGGGCGACCTCAATTCCCGTCGCGGACAAATTGAGGGCATGGGGTCTGAAGCAGGGCTTGCGAAAGTAACTGCCAAAGTACCACTGTCAGAGATGTTTGGCTACGCTACAGACATCCGGTCTAAGACCCAAGGTCGGGGCATCTTCTCAATGGAATTTAGCAACTATGAAGAAGTACCTCGCAACGTAGCTGAGGCAATCATCGCTAAAAGTAAAGGGAACGCTTAATAGTCATTAGTCATTTGTCATTAGTCATTTGTTATTAGTAAAAGACAAAGGACAATTGACAAAGGACAAAGGACAATTGACAAAGGACAATTGACAAAGGACAAAACAATTCATGGCACGCGCAAAGTTTGAACGGAATAAACCCCACGTCAATATCGGTACCATCGGTCACGTTGACCACGGTAAAACCACTTTAACAGCAGCTATCACCATGACCCTTTCAGCTCTGGGTCAGGCACAAGCAAGAAAGTACGATGAAATTGATGCTGCTCCAGAAGAAAAGGCACGGGGTATTACCATCAACACCGCTCACGTAGAGTATGAAACCGCAAATCGGCACTATGCTCACGTGGACTGTCCCGGACACGCTGACTATGTGAAGAACATGATCACCGGTGCTGCTCAGATGGATGGTGCCATTCTAGTGGTTTCCGCAGCTGACGGTCCCATGCCTCAAACCCGCGAACATATCCTCTTGGCAAGACAGGTAGGTGTACCCAGTCTGGTTGTTTTCTTGAACAAAGAAGACATGGTGGACGACGCAGAACTTTTGGAACTGGTAGAATTGGAAGTCCGCGAACTGCTATCTAGCTACCAATTCCCCGGCGATGATATTCCTATTGTCATCGGTTCTGGCTTGCAAGCGCTGGAAAAAATGACTGCTGCGCCCAAAACACAACGGGGCGAAGACAAGTGGGTAGATAAAATATACGCACTGATGGATGCTGTAGACTCCTACATCCCCACCCCAGAACGAGATGTTGATAAGCCCTTCCTGATGGCGGTAGAAGACGTATTCTCCATCACAGGTCGCGGTACAGTCGCTACCGGACGTATTGAGCGGGGTAAAGTCAAAATCGGTGATAACGTGGAACTGGTTGGTATCAAACCTACACGCAGCACCACTGTTACTGGTATCGAGATGTTCAAGAAGAGCCTTGAAGAAGGTATGGCTGGGGATAACGCCGGAATACTACTGCGCGGTATCCAAAAAGCAGATATTGAACGGGGAATGGTTATTGCTAAGCCCGGTTCCATCACTCCACACACCCAATTTGAAGGTGAAGTGTACGTGTTGACAGAAAAAGAAGGCGGTCGCAAAACACCCTTCTTCGCTGGCTACCGTCCTCAGTTCTACGTGCGGACAACAGACGTAACCGGCACCATCAAAGCTTTCACCAGTGATGATGGCAGTGCAGCAGAAATGGTAATGCCCGGTGACCGGATCAAAGTGAGTGTAGAACTCATCAACGCGATCGCGATCGAGCAAGGAATGCGCTTCGCTATTCGTGAAGGTGGTCGTACCATCGGTGCTGGTGTTGTTTCCAAAATTCTCAAATAGTACCTTTGCACCTTAACTAAAAAAGGAGCAGAGATGGTATAATACATCTCTGCTTTTTTCACGCTTTATAGTTAGTTGTTAGTTGTTAGTTGTTAGTTGTTGATTGTTCTACTAACCACTAACCACTAACCACTAACCACTAACCAACCTACTCAGAACCTGGAAAATTAAAAATGGCAACACTACAGCAGCAAAAGATTAGAATTCGTTTACAAGCTTTTGACCGTCGCTTGCTCGACACATCTTGCGAGAAGATTGTAGACACAGCTAACCGCACCAATGCAACAGCTATCGGACCGATTCCTCTCCCCACAAAACGCCGCATCTACTGTGTGTTGCGTTCTCCTCACGTAGATAAAGATTCACGGGAACATTTTGAAACCCGTACCCATCGCCGAATCATTGACATTTATCAGCCTTCTTCCAAGACTATCGATGCTTTGATGAAACTGGATCTTCCTTCTGGTGTGGATATTGAAGTGAAACTATAGTTATTAGTTATTAGTTAGTTGTTAGTTGTTAGTTGTTAGTTGGTAGGTTGACAATGCCCACTAACAAAGTCATGTGGCGGGCTGTCTTCCCTACCTACTTGTATTTCTAACCACTAACCACTAACCACTAACCACTAACAATGTATAATAAATAACAAAGCCCTAAGAAAGATTTTTTAGGGCTTTTTATTTGCTTTCAGGTCGGAATGATAGAATATGAGAAAGTAGGGGAAAAGTAAAGAAAAATAAATATTTAAGACTAAGAAATTTATACATAGGAAACATGACATCAACTTCTAGAATTGCTGTTTGCGAACTACCTCTGTTCCCGTTGCCAGAAGTAGTGTTGTTCCCTACTAGACCTTTACCCCTGCACATCTTTGAATTTCGCTACCGAATCATGATGAACACGATTCTGGAAAGCGATCGCAGGTTCGGTGTTTTGATGGTCGATCCGGTAAGAGGTACGATCGCTAATGTTGGTTGCTGTGCGGAAATCACTCAGCATCAGCGTCTACCTGATGGTCGGATGAAGATGTGGACTCTAGGGCAGCAGAGGTTTCGTCTTCTTAAGTACGTTCGAGAAAAGCCGTACCGGGTAGGTTTGGTAGAGTGGATTGAGGACAAACCTCCCGTAAAAGACTTAAGACCTTTAGCGACTGAGGTAGAACAACTGCTGCGAGATGTAGTTAGGCTTTCAGCGAAACTGACAGATCAAAACATTGAGTTACCTGACGATTTGCCAGATTTACCAGTAGAGCTATCTTACTGGATTGCAAGCAACCTTTATGGTGTTGCAGCAGAGCAGCAAGCATTGTTAGAACTTCAAGATACGGCAGAGCGTTTGGAAAGAGAATCAGAGATTTTGACTTCCACTCGCAATCATTTAGCAGCCCGTACTGTTCTCAAAGATACTTTTAATTGATGGTTAGTGGTTGGTGGTTAGTGGTGATAATGAACAACTAACAACCAACAACCAACCACTAACAACTAACAACTAACCACTAACTCCTAACTCTTGAATTGGCAAAACGTTGTAGCTGCCGAAAATTTTTAAGACCTCTGTATAAGGTGTTATCTCTGCCAAAGCAGACTGGATGTGAGTTTCGGATGAATCTGCTTCTAAGTCGATAAAAAATAAATATTCCCCTAACAATCGCTTTGTCGGACGGGATTCAATTTTGCTTAAGTTGATTCCTATACTGGCAAATACTTGTAGGGGTTTTGCTAGTGCGCCCGGTACATTTGCAAGAGTGCTAAAAGCAAGTGAGGTATGACTGGCTCGTTCTAAATGAGAGGGGCGAGCAAATGGGATGTAATTTTTGCCGATCACCCAAAATCGAGTACAGTTTTCTGGGTAGTCGTTAATCCCAGTTGCCAGAACAGGCAAGTTATAGAGTTGTGCCGCACGTTGAGAAGAAATAGCTGCGGCTGTTGGATCTTGCTTGAGTTGCAGTAATGCCTCTGTTGTAGAATTTGTGGGAATTAATTGTACTTTTGGTATAACTCTATCCAACCATCCCTGACATTGGGCTAGGGCTTGTGGATGAGAATAAACGGTTTTGATATCTTCTATACTTTGAGCACAGGAAATTAATGTGTGGACTATTGGCATGACTAAAGCTAACTGAACTTGCAAACCATCCAGCTGCCATAGTGCATCTAACGTCATAGTCACACTACCTTCAATAGAATTTTCTACTGGTACCACAGCCAGTTTTGTCTGTCCTTGTGCAACAGCATGCAATGTTTGAGCAATGCTGGGATACGGACATAAAATGGCTCTCTGGTTTTTTGTTTTTGTCAGCCAGTTGAAATAAAGGAGCGCTGCTTGTTCCGCATAAGTGCCAGGAGGTCCTAAATGTGCGATCGATAAAGTCATGAAGTTTTTTGTGGCGCAATGAGATAGATTTATAGGTTCTTAATGATACATCAGAACCTTTTCCTTATACAGGTCTTTATATCCCATTTCTATCAAACCTGCCACAAATTTTATGACAGCAGTTTTCACCTAAATGAACCATACCGTTTGTAGGGACGCAAGGCAAGAGCGCCCCTACGACTGTGGTCTATTTACCTGAAAATGGCTGTAAGAAAGGTAGAGGACAGATGGAACAACCAAATCGTGCTTTTGTGCGGCAATGCCCACCCTAATTCTGCCCTCTGCCTTCTTGAACTTGTTTTCTTATAACCCAAAGCCTTACAATTAACTACATCCTCTCAGATTTTTTGCACAAAGACACAAAATTGTTAAAAACTATTACAATTAATTAACAAGTATTTTAATACTCTCATGCCTACTCGGTTTACTGCATCTCAATCGGTTGCAATGGCAATTCCGGAGCAGCCTATTCCGATTCAGCACTATTTGCGACAGCCCCAACGATTAGTTAGGGCATTGTTTGACCCCAATCGCATTCAGCAGCTGTCTGAGGAAGTCTTTCGTCTGAAATTGCGTCCTCTAAGTTTTATGACATTAAGTATTCAGCCCACTGTAGACTTAAAAGTCACGGCGGAATCAAATGGAACAATTCGCGTGCGATCGGTAGGTTGTGAAATTCTAGGTATTGAATATATCAACCAACGTTTTTCTTTAAACTTAAAAGGGTATTTATCCCCAGAACAGCTAAGTAGTGGCACTTACCTTAAAGGAAGAGCCGATTTAGAAGTTCAAGTGGATTTACCACCTCCATTTTCCTTTACACCCAAAGCTATCCTAGAAGCGACAGGCAATGGATTGCTTAAGAGTGTTTTGCTAACAATCAAGCAAAGATTGCAATATCAGCTCCTAGCTGATTACCGCCAGTGGGCTTTATCACAAACACAGCAAACACCCCTGACAACCGAAACTACAGACTTACCTCTATTGCCAGAACAATTCATAATTCATAATTCATAATTGTTCTGGCAGGGGCGGAAAGACTTGCGATGTAAATGCGTTGGCCCATACTGGCGCAACGCCATTAGATGACTTTTGCTGCCATATCCCTTGTTACGTTCTAAATCATACATGGGATATTTAGAAGCTAGACGCAACACCAAGGCGTCGCGCCAAACTTTGGCAACAATGCTGGCAGAGGCTATAGCCAAAGAACACTCATCACCTTTAACTATTGTTTGCTGTGGCAGTGGTAAGTCCTTCACTAACTGATTGCCATCAATCAAGCATAAAGCAGGCTGTATTTTCAACTTCAGCACAGCCCGCTTCATTGCTAACAGTGTTGCCTGCAAAATGTTTATCCGGTCAATTTCTGCGGTGGATGCAAATCCAATTTTCCAGTCTAGTGCCAACTCACAAATCTGTTGGGCTAGCAATTGTCTTTGATTACCAGACAACTTTTTACTGTCTTTAATATTGGCTGCCACAAGATGAGGCAAAGCCAGATCGGGTAATATCACAGCTGCTGCCACCACAGGACCAAATAGAGCACCTCGACCTACTTCATCTACGCCTGCAATCGGTCTTTGAACATTTAACAGTTTGGAAAACTCCAACCATTTTGTTTCTTGTAACGACGCTGGCGATTTGGAAGAAGTGGCAGTTTGCTCTGTCTCTATCATAAGTTGGTCTGTTGCACAAGATAGATGCATCACTCGGAGTCCAGAGAAGAGGAACGGCGGCGTCGGCGACGTCCACTTGTGCTAATGTTTACATCAGTGTTCTCTTCTGCTTCGGCAACCACTGGTTCATCAACCGCTGTATCTGGTTCTGGTTTGTGAATGACTGGTTCAACTATAGTTTGAGTCATTGCTGGTGGTTCGCTAATAGCTGGCGGAGTTGATTCAGTTGCAGAAGTGGATTCAGTAACTGGTGCGGTTGAATTTTGACCGGGAAGGGTAACGTTAACAATAACTGCCCTGGGGTTTTTGACCTCACGATTCAATTTCAGCAGTGGAGACGCACCCGTATAAGCAAAAACTTCCTGTTCTGGAGGAGACATTTCTACTGTGACAATCTCCGGTGGTTCTACCACTGGTTTGACAGGTTCTATCCTGGTAATTTTAGTCCGTTCGGGTCTGTCACTCCATGTTCCTTTAGGAACGGGTAAGGGAATTTCTGATACGTTTCCAAGTTCGGGTTCGTCGTCAAGCTCAAAGTCTTGCTCAAAAGACAGTGATGGGCTACCGATTGTCCGGGCTTCTTCTTTACCGTTTCCTCCATTCAACCCTTGCTGGCGGGTGCTGCGGCGGATACGGCGCTTTGTTCTATCTTCGCTTATTTCCCGGTAACTGGGATGATGGTCTAAGTTTAGAGAAGACACCTCGCTACCCGTTTCATAAGGTGATGGTTCTCCATATCCGTCGTAGTTGCTTTCCCGTGCTTCAGGTATTCTAGTTGTCTGCGCCAATCGGGGTTGTTCTCTATTAGACAATGGAGCAAAGCGATCTGGTAATTCTGCAGGTGATGTTGGCAAACGGGTTTCAGTCTCGCCAGGGAGATGGACAACATGTCCCAAACCGCCACAAGTTGGACAGGTTTTACCAAACAATTCGTAAATATTTTGACCTTGGCGTTTGCGAGTCAGTTCCACCAAGCCTAATTCGGTCAGTTGAGCAATTTGGGGACGGGCTTTGTCTGCTTTTAGTGCTTTGTTGAAGTGTTCTAAAACTTGTAGTTGGTCTCGTCGCGATTCCATATCAATAAAATCAACGACTATCACTCCAGCAACATTACGCAAGCGTAACTGACGGGCAATTTCTGCCGCAGCTTCGCAGTTAGTCCACAAAACGGTTTCTCTGGCTGTTGCCGATCGCGTGAACGATCCAGAGTTGACATCTATCACCGTTAATGCTTCTGTTGGTTCAATAATAATATATCCGCCAGAAGGTAGATCTACTCTTGGTTTGAGGGCTTCTTTAATAGCAGCATTAATGCGGAAGTACTCTAATATAGCAGTGCGATCGCGGTGATGATCGATTAACAACCCTTGTGGCGTTTGTCCGCCACTCCAGTTTTGCAAGTACTGCTTCACTCGCTTTAAACCCGTACTGGAATCAACCACAATTCGGTTAACATCCGCGCCGTACATATCGCGCAGTACGCGTTGGATAAAGTCATCATCTCTATTCAGCAGTGCTGGCGCACGAGTTGATTGTGCTTCTTGCTGGATAGCTTCCCACTGCTTTTGCAGCAATTCTAAATCTTCTATAATTGCCTCTTCTGGCTTCCCTTCTGCTTCAGTACGTACTAGCAAACCCATACCTGCAGGCTTAATTAAAATTGCCAAAGCACGCAAGCGGTTACGCTCGGTTTCGCTCTTAATTCGGCGCGATAAATTCACACCGCGCCCATAAGGCATCAGTACTACGTAACGTCCCGGTAAGGTAATGTTTCCCGTAAGTCTCGGTCCCTTGGTTCCTGTTGGTTCTTTCATCACTTGAACCAACACTTTTTGCTGCGGTACTAACAATTCTGTGATTGCTGCTGCTGTACGCTTGAGCCGTAGGGGTCCGAGATCGGTTACGTGAATAAAACCGTTCCGTTCCGGATCTCCTATATTGACAAAAGCAGCATCTATCCCAGGCAATACATTTTCTACTACACCCAAGTAAATATCACCAATTTGGTGATGACCCGTAGCTACGACTAATTCTTGTATTTGGTCTTCAGAAAATACAGCAGCAATCTGATGTTGTTCTGCTATGATAATTTGTTTTGGCATTCAATTATGTTCCTCAATTCTCGGCGGCACAAACAGACTTCGGGGTTTATTGTTCTTGAAAAGCCCCTGCAAGCCTGAGTCAGTGCAGCTTGTAATAAAAATTGCGATTCTTCGCTCAAACTTCTGCTTCCAACGAGCGCTAGTTGCTTCAAGTTGGGAAACTCAATGGCACCACATTCAAGGGGGCATAACCGCCTAACGGTGTACCTTCCCAACGCACTTGGCTTTTTTGATTATTCCAGAACGGCTGCATACTATATTAAGTAAATTAAGCACCCGTCTCTGGTTAATTTTTGATGCAGGTCTCTTACCACTAAAGGTTCGAGCACCCAAAGTAGTTTTAAAAATTATAGAGTTAGAGAAGCCTACTGTGCTTGCTTTTGATTGCTGGATCGCGATTCTAGCTGTTAAGGAGAGTGTTTCACGAATCAGATAGCGGGTTTTCACCGGATAAAATCCTAAATATCGCACTCTAACATCTTTGCTGTTATGCCCTGACTTGTACCAGGGTAGTGAACCAGACAATCGCTCAATGCAGCGCCAGAAAATTTCTCTTCCTCTAATTCTAACGCAACCTTGTCAAAAATCAATTCCCAAGATATGCATTTAGAGGGCAACCACTAGCAAATTGCCCTCTCCAAGATTATACCGCTAAAACCAGCCGATTGCGGTGAACGTGAAGCAGATGAAATTCTGCACCTGCTACTTGTTCTAGGATAGACAGAATTTGCTCCGGACGCAACACTGTTCCATCTTGGCGACAGCTGCCTACATAACGTAAAACGACTGCGTTGGCTTCTTGGTGTTTAAAACCGTATTGGACATTGGTTGAGGTCAAACTTGATGGCTCTACCATTTCCAACTCGAACAAGCGATCGCGCAGATTTACTAACTGTTTCTTACCAGACTTCGTCGTGTGTTCCCACAAAATCTCATCCTTCGCTTTTATTGTATCAATCCAACGTTGCCATTGTACAGGAACCACTTCTCCATGGGAACTAGCTACGGTCATCAAATACTCTGCTGCTTCCAACACTCTTGCTGCTGCTGGTGTTTTTAAATCAAGTTGTTCCACCTTATATATAGGAGTATCTGATGGTAGGGCTGCGGCTAGTTTTTGCCGAAAATCTTCCATCTCAATTGGTTCTGTCAGATCGAAATCCACAACTTCACCACTGCTAGTTGCTCCTAAAGATAAAGCACTGGCAATAGCGATGCGAGGATGTGGGTGAAATCCACCTGTGAAAGAAATTGGTAATCCCGCTCGTCGCAAAGCGCGATCGAATAAGCGCAGTAAATCCAAATGGCTGACTAAAGCCATGTTACCCAGTTTACCAAACCAAACACGCAATCTTTGCGCTTTTGTTGTATTGGGTACGAACTCACCAGCAAATTTGGGAATCTCTGGTGGTGAAATCACGACATTATGACCGAAGTCAGTACTGCAAACCCCACAGTGAGAACAGCCTTCAAAAGAGCAATCCGGTACTGTAGCTGCTTGTAAAGCACGTTGCAAATCTTCCTTGAGCCATTTTTTATCGATACCTGTATCGAGATGGTCCCAAGGGAGGGGTCGGTCGAGGGGAGATTTTGGATTTTGGATTTTGGATTTTGGATTTTGGATTTTGGATTTTGGATATTGGATTTTGGATTTTTGATTTTTGTTTGTGGAGTTTGGATTTTGGTTTTTGGATTGTT
>NZ_WJFC01000303.1 GCF_009725235.1 Scytonema sp. UIC 10036 | reverse complement strand
CCCCCAGCCCTCCCCTTGCTAAGGGAATGGTACGAAAAAAGGCAGCTATGCTGAGGGCAGAGGGCAGAAGGATGCAGAAGAATATGTTTTTAAGTTTTAAGCTTGTTAATACTTGCGACCATAATTTTCTGCATCTCCTCAACTTCATTGGTTACAGGAGTAAAAAGTTTCTCGTCAGCTAATTTGACTTTTTGGGCAATGATAAGTTGTGTATCTAACTCACGGAGTGAACCTAAAGAAATATGAAGAAAGTGAATGTATTCATCTTTACTACGTCTGCCATATCCTTCTGCAATATTTGAGGCCACGGAAACGGCTGAACATCTTATCTGATGGGTTAATCCATAGAGTTCGGAATCTGGAAATTGACTTGTTAAAAGGTAACAATTAACGGCTAAATCAATGCTTCGATTCCAAATAAACTGCTCTTTATAACTCATAATTAGGCATGAATGTTTGAAGTGACAAGTTTGAAGTACCTATAACTTATCACGACGGATGCCTGGAAAAATATTATTGAATATTAAGAAGATGCCGCTTTGCAGAAATTTAATTAGGGCTTGCTGAATAAAAGTAATAGAGAATCAGTGCTTTAATTCCCGCTCCTGGATTCTGCAAGCAATGATTGAGGATGGGGATAAAGAAGGATTCTGTTTTACCAGAACCCGTGCCACTGGAAACAATAGTGTTTTTACCAGCCAGGATTTGTTCAATAGCTGCTTGTTGGTGACTGTAAAGTTGCCAGTCCCCAAAGGGAGGATGCTGTTCGCCCTTATCGTCCTTTTCATGCATACCGGGTCGAATCTGAAATCTCACGCCCGCATTCCTGAAGCCGCGTTCAACTTCTCTAAAATGTTCCCGCAGGCTTTCGGGCGTAGCATACTCCCTTCCCAATACTGCTTGGATAAGAATTTTTGTAGGTTAGGTAAATCTGTGGGTAAACCCAACAAATGTCTGTAAATGTTGGGTTTCGTTCCTCAACCCAAGCTACGTGTTTTCGTATTTTTAGGCTTAACCGACAAGTATTGACTCCCTTCCTACTGCAAAAGGACTGAATAACCGAGCGACTTCATAATTGCTGGATGGGAATCGCGATCGCAAACTAAGTGCTTTTCTCTAACTAGAGTGAATTTAGCTGTTGAATTGGAAGAGAGACGGCAAATTCTGTTCCTTGATTTGGTTCCGATTTGACAAAAATTTTGCCCCCATGCTTTTCTATAATTTGATAGCAAACAGACAGCCCTAAACCAGTCCCAGAGCCAACTGGTTTCGTGGTAAAAAAAGGATCGAAAATTTTGTTTTGAATTTCCAAAGGTATACCTACTCCATTATCTCGAATTTCTACTTTAATGGAGTCTGAATTAATCACTTTTGTTTGAATCACTATTTGTTTTTGGAATTTTTCGCTAGCACCGAGTAGCGCATCAATGGCATTACTAAGGAGATTCATAAACACCTGGTTAATCTGTGCTGGGTAACACTCTACTAATGGTAAATCTCCGTATTTTTTGATAATTTCAATTTCCTCTTTGAGACGATTACTGAGAATCAAGAGCGTATTGTCAATTCCTTCATGCAAATCAACGGACTTTACCTCTGCTTCATCAAGACGCGAAAAGTTTCGTAAAGATAATACAAGTTGGCGGATGCGTTCAGCACCCATTTTCATAGATCCTAAAATTTTGGGCAAATCGGAAATGATATATTCTAGCTCGATTTCCTCAATTCGAGACTCAATTTGAGTCTCGAATTGAGGATATTTATCCTGGTAAAGATATATGAGTTCTAATAAATCCTGAATGTAGTTTTTAGTATGCTCTATGTTGCCATAGATAAAGTTAATCGGGTTATTGATTTCATGGGCAATACCAGCAACCATTTGTCCAAGACTCGACATTTTTTCAGTCTGGATTAACTGGCTTTGAGCAAGATTTAATTCTTCAGTATAGTCTGCAACTCGTTGTATCAATTGGTTGAGAGATGTGGTTAATTGACCAACTTCATCTTTTGTTGTTACGGGTGCAAAGAG
Organism: Scytonema sp. UIC 10036; assembly: GCF_009725235.1. The sequence goes on along the minus strand of NZ_WJFC01000303.1, from coordinate 10,169 downwards.
GGTAAAATTTGACTCTTTTGTAACTTGTTGAGCAATTTTGGTAGTTGCTTCGATAGGAGAAGCAATCATCCAGCTGGTGTACATAGCTAATAGAGTTGCAAGCCCTGCTGCTAACATTAAGCCGAGCGCTAGAATAAGTGTTCCTATTGCTTGAGAACGCTCTAAGGCTTTAAGAGTTGTTTTAGCTTCTTTATCTTGTATTTCAGTAATCAGCAAAGACATTTCTTGTGAAACTTTATTAACTGCCAAATCAAGTTTCTTACTTTTCTTAGTCACGCTCAATAAAGAGACTAAATCAGTTGTATTTGTGCTCCACGTAGATGCAGATTCTTTTTCTAGTACTTCTAATTTTTGAGCATACTCTTTAATAGAGTCAATATAAGTTCGTATTGAATTTTTCATTGACAGAGTTTTTTCTTTATTATTATCAATATTTGGTTCTGAATCTAAAATTTCTAAGGATTTTTTAGTTTGATACAGAAGCCTATTGACAGCGGCAATATATTCCAAAAAACGAGAATATTCTAACTCTAACCTAACTGGCTCAGTTAAGAAATAAATGAGTTTTGGTGTTTGAGTATGAGCTTGTAATGTAGATGCCTGTAAATTATTTAGAAGTAATATAATTTCTTGTGATTCTGCTAGTTGTTTTTTGGCCTGAACTTGATAATAATACTCTATGACTTTTCCAGCAGTAGCACCTAATATAGCAATTCCGATAGCAAGAGCATACCCATAGGTAATTTTTTGTCGAATACCTAATTGATTAAATAAATGTTTGAACTTGAATTGATACCTAAAGATGGGTAGCGAAGTCAATTGTTGCTTAATAGACATAAAATATGATAAATAAGTAAAATAAGTGTAATAAAAGGTGAGCTATTTTCTAGCTTCCTCGTCTCTTGCGATCGCAAATCCATATTTTACAAACACAGCACTCGCTTGGTTACTTTCAAGAAATTGGATAAATTCTTTAGCTTCAGGAATATGCTTGCTAGCCTTAAGGACTGCTACACTATACCTACTGGGAGAATGCGAGTTTTCAGGCGCGATCGCAGCAATCTTAATTTGATTTGCTTTTATGGCGTCTGTGGCATACATAATACCTGCATCTGCTTGTCTCATTTCTACAAAAAGATCTGCACCAAAGCCAACTTTAGTAAAAACTAATTTTGGTTTTACTAAATCTAAAATCTTTAAAGAGTTGAGGATTTTTTCAGCGTGTTGACCAGAACTTGTAGTCTTAAAGTCACCTACAGCAATCGTCTTTACTTTTTTACCAGACAAATCCTTAAATGTAGATATACCAGTAGAATTCTGTGAGACAATCAAAACTAATTTGTTATTAAGTAAATGTTTGCGAGTCTCTTCCAGCAGAAACCCTTTTGACTGCAAATCATCTAAAAATTCAGAGCCTCCTGTAAAGAAAATATCTATGGTTTCTCCCTGAACAATTGAGTCTTTAAGTGAACCACCATTGCTAAATTTATAAGCAATGGATACGTTTGGCTGTTGCTGAGTATAAATTTTTTTAATTTCTGTCATAGCAGGTTGTAAACTTTGACCTGCTGAAACGTTTAAACTAATTGTTTTTGCCTCTTGTTTTCTACAACTGACTAAAATTATAGAGAAAATAGCTAAGGAAAGATAAAAACTATATTTCATAGTTATCAAGTTGGAAAAGTTTACTTAAACAGAATTCTTTAGAAGATTTTGAGTCCTTGTTAATTTGAGATATTAGAATTAACAACAAATCGATACTTAAGAAACACAGCTTCAGCGCGATCGCTTTGAAGAAATTGGATAAAATTCCTGGCTTCAGAGATATGTGGGCTAGTTTTAAGTATGGCTATGGGATAAACGATAGGAGAATGAAGTCCTTGTGGTGCAAGCGTTACAATTTTTACTCCTTTCGATAAAATAGCATCTGTTGCATACACCAGACCTGCATTTGCTTTACCATTTTCTACAAAACTCAGTATTTCACTGTTTTTAGACATAAACACAAATTTGATTTTTACTTGCTCTAAAATTCCAAGTTTTACGAAAATTTCTGAAGCATATTTGCCTGATGCTTCTTGTATATTATCACCTAAAGCAATTTTCTGGATTTGCTGATGAGTCAAGTCTTTGAAATCAGAGATATTTTGAGTATCCTTGGAGACAATCAACACTATTTGATTTTTCAAGAAATTCTGACGGGTACCTGCAAGAAGAAAATTTTTAGACTGTAAGTTATCTAAAACTTTAGCTTTACTCGGAATGAGAATATCACCTCTAGCACCCTCCTCAATTAATTTTTCTAAAGTTCCAGAATTAGCTAGTTTATATTTAATATTAATATTTGGATAGTCTTGATTATAAATTGTTTTAATATCTGTGAGAGCACTTTTTAAGCTATCACTAGCATATACCGTTAAAGTTATAAATTTTGCTTGTTTGTTAGTTGGGTTACAACTAACAAAAAGCACAGACACAATAGCAGAGCAGAGTAAGGTAAAAAAAAACGGAGATTTTCTCATTATGATAAGTTCGGGCTAGTTTTAGCAAATACCCAAAGAATTAAGAACTGCTTAGTTTTTATCCTCAGCATGATACAGAAATTCATATACGTATCATGTTAATAACTTTTTCTCTCTAACAACAATAGGAAGATTACTGAAATTGGGGAGTTTTACCCAGATGAAATTGAGGAGTTTTACCCCCAAGTACCGAGCTAGTACTTATTTACTGTAAAAGGCAAATCGACTCAAGGCTTGCTGGATGTGAATCTCGTTCGCAAACTCTATTTCCTCTCCTAGAGCAGAAATACAGCTTTATGAATCTCCGTGTTTATCGACTACAATGTAATAGGAGATTGACAATCCCAAACTAGTGGCTTTACTTAGGAGCGCGATCGCATCCATAATGACATTGTTTCATCCAGAAGATTGCTTAATTTTAGTTGTTGATGACGTGAGTAAAAATCTGCAAGTAATCGTAGAAATCTTACAGACTAAAGACTATGAAGCTACTGTTGCCTCCAGTGGACAGCAAGCTTTGGAGCGTGTCAAGGCAGCTAAACCGGATTTAATTTTATTGGACTTAATGATGCCCGAAATGAACGGTTTGGAAGTATGTGAAAAACTCAAAGCCGATCCAGAGTTTGCTGAAATTCCGATTATTTTTCTCACCGCTAGCACTGAACAAGAGCACATACTCCAAGCTTTTGAAAAAGGGGCAGTAGATTATGTTACCAAACCATTTCATGCTCCAGAGCTGCTTGCACGCGTGCGGACACATTTGGAGTTGAAATATGCACGAGAGCAATTGAAAAAATTGCTGCACGAGCAAAAAGAATTCATTCAAGAGTTAGAAAGATTAGCTACGATCGATCCATTAACTCAAGTTTTCAATCGCCGTCATTTGTTTGCACTTGCAGAACAAGAACTTAACCGTTCTCAGCGATATAGTAGTATATTTTCTGTACTGATATTAGATATAGACCATTTTAAACAAATTAACGATATCTACGGACACGCTGTTGGAGATCGAGTGCTGACAAGCATGGCACAAACAGTCCTGAATTGTCTGCGGACGGTTGATTTTTTTGGCAGATTTGGTGGTGAAGAATTTGTTGCTTTTCTGCCGGAAAGAGATATTGATGTAGCAATTACGGTGGCTGAGCGTATACGAGAGAACCTCGAAAAGACGGCTATTTTGGTGCAAGAACAACAGATATTCATAACAGTGAGTATAGGGGTGGCTAGTTATAACTTGGCGGATGAAACAGTAGATGTTATCATTCAACGTGCTGACAAAGCCCTATATCATGCCAAGAACCAAGGGCGCAACCGGGTTGTTGCGGCTCCTAATTTCTAAGTATTTTCCTCAGCAAGCCTTTGCCGCACAGTTGGGAAGTTATCTAGAGTCTGGGGTAGCTTCTCCATATCAAACGCATCAAGTTGAGTTTTGAGGGAATCAGCATAACCTGACAATAACTGGCACTGATGCTCCTGTCCCCAATGCTCTAAGCGCTGAATAAACTGTTTTAGCTCTCGGATTTTTAGGGTTTTACGTAAGGTTTTCCAAACGGTTTCTTCCTCCTGCTGCAATTTCACTAGCAAATCTGGCAAATGAATCGGAACGTTCAGCAATGGTTTGGAAAAACCATCAGGCTCAGAGCACTCTCTTTTTTTCTCTGGGTTAAAAGCAGGCTTTAGATGTTTCTTCAGTTCTGCAATCAATTGAGTACGGCTCACAGGTTTTTGTAAAAATCCCTGACAGATGCGTTCAATTTGCGATCGTTCGTCCTTCTGAGATGAAGCTGTGAGAATAATAACAGGAATATTTTGGGTGTGTTCATTCTGTTTAAGAAGTTGTGCTGCTTCTTTTCCATCCATCTGGGGCATTCTTAGATCGAGCAAAATTAAATCGGGGTGATGTGCCTGAGCTAAGCAGATGCCTTCCTTCCCATCTTTAGCAAACACAAGCACGTGATGCGTTTTCTCAAAATATCCCCCGATGAGTTCTCGATTTGAGGCAACGTCATCGACAACTAAAATTGTACAAGGGGCAAACTGGTTGAAATTATCGTCTATAGGATCTCGTGCGGCTTCTACAGTTTGAGCTAATGACACTTCTGGAAAGACTAAGGTGAAAATGCTACCTTGCCCCAACTCACTCTGAAGTGTTATGGTTCCATCCATCATATGAACTAAGCGTCGGGCGATCGCCAGCCCTAAACCCGTTCCTCCATACTTGCGATTGCTTTGTCCAGTTCTTTGGACAAATGCCTCAAAAATACGTTGCTGTTGTTCCTTCTCAATTCCGATTCCTGTATCCTCAACGGTTATTTCCAGCCAGACTTTTTCATTTTCAGACATAGAATAAACCCGAGCGCGGACGGATATTTGGATATTTCCCCGTTCTGTAAACTTGAGGGCGTTTCCTACAACGTTAAAGAGAATCTGACGCAATCGAACTTCATCAATGAAAATGGCTGCGGGTAAATTTTCCTCAACGTTTGCGTGCAGGATTAAATTTTTCTCGGTTGCCTTTTGGCTAAAAATTTGCAAAATTTCGCGAACTAGCGATCGCAAATCGACACTTTCGTAGTAAAGTTCGAGTTTGCCTGCTTCAATTTTAGAAAGGTCGAGAATGTCGTTAATCAGCCATAATAGAGTTCTACCACTGCTGGCGATCGCGTCTAGATAGGAGCGGGCGCGAGATTCGGTTACGATGGATTGCAGCAAATCCGCAAAACCCAAAATGGCATTCATTGGCGTGCGAATTTCATGACTCATATTAGCAAGAAATTCGCTCTTGGCTCTGTTCGCAGTTTCTGCTTGTCGCTTAGCTTGTTCTAAGGCAAAGTTTTTAAGGGTCAGCTCTTCGCTTCTACGGGTTTGTTGTTCCAAAAGAGACGCTTGAGCCAGTGCAATTCCTACCTGAGCGGCTACCGCTTCTAGCAACTCAATCTCATCCGGTGTCCACTCGCGATGGCGATCGCACTGATGTAATCCCATGACACCATTCGTTTCCCCTTGGTAAGAGGTACGAATAGACACTATTGACTTGATTTGAAGTTGATGACACAGGTGAAGCACGGGCTGAAACAATGGTTCCGTATTCACATCTGGTGTAATAATTGCTCTATCTTGCTTTAACATTGCTTCAGCATGAGGGTTTCCTACAACAGGAATTTTGATTTCATGAATAGATTTATAATTTCCGCTTAAATATTCTGCAACTAAAGGTAACTGTGGTTCTGGTTCAGCTATGTAAGCATGAATCAGACATCGGTTCACACCAAATGCTTGTCCAATTTGAATAGCAGAAGTTTCAAAAATATGCTGTGTCTTGAGATTTTGGCGGATTGCATCTGTAATTTGCTTCAACAATACCATCTTATGCAATTGCTGCTGCAAAGCATTTTCAGCTTGTTTGCGAGCGGTAACATCCATTGAGGTGCCAAAATAGTAGGCAACTTCACCCGCTTCGTTACGAATCGCCACTGCTTGACCGGATACCCAGGTTTCTTGGCCGTCTGGCTTGCGGTAGCGATATTCCATTTCAAAGGGACCTGCTTGTTGGGTGGCGTTTCTCCATATACTAAAAACCCGTTCTCGGTCTTCGGGATGAATTGCTGGAACCCAGCCCATACCTCGTGCTTCTAGCATTGAAAGTCCACTCATTTCCGACCACCGGGGATTTACGTATAAAGTATTACCTTGTGCGTCGGTTTGATAAATGCCTACAGGAGCCTGGGTAATAAGAACTCTATAGCGCTCTTCACTTTCTCTTAATGCTTCCTCTGCTCGTTTGCGATCGCTCACGTCCTCAACCATATAGGAAAAACGAGGACGTTCTCCATCTGTTCCACCAATGAAGCATACAGTAGCAGATAACCATTTCATCGTTCCATCTTGGTTGTACTGATACTCAAAACGCACTGGTTCACCCGTAAGTTGGCTCTCTTGATAATAATTTATCCAAGTGCGTATATATTCTAGAGATGCACCCATTTGACTGGCTAATTGATTTCGCATCGCTTCTGAAGTTGTTCCAAAAAATCGAGCAGTGGTAGCGTTATCAGACAAATGCAGAATGTCATTATCAAGTAGTTCCACCACACCCATCATCATCGGTGCTGAGTCACAGAAGCTACGTAGTATTGCCTCCTTTTCCCTCAATGCGGCTTCGGCTTGTTGAGAGGGGGCGAGTTCTTCTTGTAAACTTTTATTAACATATTGCAATTGAGCTGTTCGCTCGGCAACCCTTGCTTCAAGTTCGACATTGGCTCTTTGGGCTTGCTCGAGCAACGTAGCTTGTTGAATAGCGTTTGCAACCTGTACTGTTAAGTTTTCCAAAAAATCTATTTCCTCTGCTTGCCACTTTCGAGTATCAGTACAGTGATGAGCAATCAGAAGCCCCCATAATGTCTCTTCCAACATAATTGGTATTATAAGATTGGCTTTCACTTGAAGTTGAGTGAAAAAATTCACATGGTTTGGGCTTAATTGTGCCTGGTGAATATCGTCCATCGCTTTAGAATGGCGTTGTTGATAAGCTTCAAGCCACGTTTGTGCAAAGCATTTGTCTTCGACAACCCTATCTAGAATTGACCATTCCGGTGTTGTAACCGATTCAACGGTAACTTTTCCACTCCCATCTGGCTCAAAGCGGTAAATGACTACGCGATCGATCTGTAATAGTTGGCGCACTTCCGTGACGGTTGTGAGAAGAATTGTGTCTAAACTTAAAGATGCGCGAATCCTAAGCGCTATATCAGCTAAAATTTGGTTTCGTTGAAACTGGTCGTATAATTGGGTACTCTGGTCGTTGACTTGTTGTTTGAGATCGCAAGTCAGACATTTGAGCAAATTAATTTTATCGTTGTGTAGCTCTTGTACCTGCTGCTGTAATACAGTGATGACTTTGTGCAGTTCATTGACATCAACAGCTTGCAAAATACTAGCTGGCGTTACGATCCCCACAGGTCGATCCCATTCGTTTAGAACTGGTAGATGACGAATGCGGTGCTCGCGGAGTAATTGAATAACTTTCACTGTCTCTGTTGCTTCCCATTCTCGACACGTAATCAGCTGTTGTGTCATGATTTCAGAAACTTTAGTTTCCTTAAAACTACGCCCTTCTGCTGCTATCCTGACTAAATCTCGCTCTGTTAATAAACCAACTAACTGCTGGTTATCCAATACCAAAACGCAACTCGCTCGCATAGTATTTTGTTGAGTATTTGACTCCATGTTCGAGCTAAGATCGACTTGGCTCATTAGCATCACAGCATCCAACAAAGAAGCATCTGGAGCCACCGTAACGAAACGGCGATCGATACAGTCATGAGAGAGGAATGGAGAGGTATCTGGTGGTTGCATGGCGTAGTATATTTAAACTACAATGAAAATTACAAACTCCGCCCTTTGGAGAGCAATTTACTTCTATTCTTCCCAATAGCTTTCTCACCTCTTGCCTCTGCGTACTCTGCGCCTCTGCGGTTAAATAAACTACTTTTAAACCGCAGAGGCGCAGAGAGCACAGAGAGAAGAGCAGAGGTTTTATTATAAATTGAATGATATGAGTCATCTTGACAAGGTTAGATGGATTTAGCCTTACCGACTTTTTCATAAATTCTCACAACAAGCCTGATTAAGTAATAGCCCATCTACGAAGACGAGGATATAACCCAAAAACCTTATTTAGCTAAAGCCAAAAGTCTTGGTAGGGGCGCAACGCCTTGCGCCGTTACATCTTTTTCACGCCTATGTCTAATAAACAAACTGTTCTTAACTAACAATTGTTACTTGAAGTAAAGTTCGGGGAACTATACGAATGTGTCTCTGCGATGTTTCTGTTAACTATTTTTGAACTCAGGCTATGAAAAGAAAATTTTATATGAGTGCCATCTTAGGTACTTTCTTACTGGTTGGTTGTACGTCTCAAGTGAATTCTGCCCCTAGAGACGGTTTTGAAGTCAAGTTTTTAGTTGGGAGTGCTTTACAACAATTTTGCAACCAAGCAGCAGAACAGTTCAATCAAACAAAACCCAAGCTGAGTGATGGGAAAACTTTCTACTTAAGTTGTCAGGCGATGGGAAGCGGTGATGTAGTCACAACCCTAGTTAATCAAGCGAAGCAACTTCAATCTGGAAGCTTGCAAGCTGACTCACCAGAGTTTCCGACTTTAGTTTCTTTAGATGGAGAAATTTACCAGTTTCAATTAATTTACCTGTTCAATCAAGTCTTCCCCGGACAAAACTACATTCCTCAAATTACCGATGCACCCTGATTGGCAAATAGCCCAATGGTGTTTATGGTTCCTGTGGATGTAGCAACTGGATTGCAAAAGCAAGAAGATGTCTATAAAGCATTAGTCAAAGCAAAAACCCACAAAGAACTTGATGCAAGCAGTCCCACACTACCTATTTACTTTGTTCAATCTGCACCAACCCGTTCAAATTCGGGTTTGCAAACCCTTGTGGCGCAATTTGTGTCTGTCTCTGGGAAGCGTCCCGAACAACTGACAGCAGCAGATGTCCAAACATTCCAAACCCAAATCCAAAATATTCAAACCAAAATCACTCGCTATGGTGTTTCTACAGATGCTTTAGCAACCGATATGGTCAAAAATGGTTCTTTTTGGGCATCTGTCGCTTCTGTTTACGAATCATCTGTTATTAAAGCAAACTCTAATTTACAACCCGGTCAAACCCGGTACAAAGCAATTTATCCAAAAGCAACTTTTACTTCTAATATGCGGGCGATCGTACCTAATGCACCATGGGTTAGTGCAGATGAAAAAGCAGCTGCGGAAAAAGTCATTGCTTATTTGCAATCCCCAGACGCACAAAAAATTGCCACAGAACTTGGTTTGAGACCTGGTGTTCCTGGAGTGGAGTTGGGAGCAAAATTTAGCCCCGAATATGGCGTCGATCCTAATGCTAAATATGATTCTTTGCGTCCCCCACAACCAGAAGTGGTGGCTGCAATGCTAAAATCTTGGCAAGAATTTGCCAAAAAACCTTCACAGGTGGTTGTTGTGGTGGATTCTTCCGGTTCTATGCAGGGAAATAAGTTACCTGCTGTGCAAAGCACTTTACGTCAATATATTGAAAGTCTTGGACCAAAGGAAAAGATTGCTCTCATTGATTTTGATTCTGCCATTCGCTCTCCCATCGTTGTAGATGGAACTCCTGAAGGTAAAGAACGGGGGATGCAATTTATTGCTAGTTTGCAAGTTGATGGTGGGACTAAATTATATGATTCTGCCCTCTACGCACGTAATTGGTTGGCGTATAATCTCCGCAAAGATGCTATTAATGCTGTTGTTATCTTGACGGATGGTGAAGACTCTGAGTCTTCTATTAATCTAGAAAAATTACAGCAAGAACTTGGTAAAAGTAACTTTAATAGTGACAAAAGAATTGCTTTTTTTACTGTTGGTTATGGTAATGAAGGAGAATTTAATCCGGAAGCTTTGAAGAAAATTGCTCAAGTTAATGGTGGCTACTATAGAAAGGGAGACCCAGCAACAATTTCTACTTTAATGTCTGAATTACAAGTGGAGTTTTAGGGATTTTGGATTTTGGATTTTGGATTTTGGATTTTGGATTTTGGATTTTGGATTTTGGTTTTTGGATTTTGGATTTTGGATTTTGGATTTTGGATTTT
>NZ_WJFC01000302.1 GCF_009725235.1 Scytonema sp. UIC 10036 | reverse complement strand
ATCTATTATAGTTTTTAAAGCATTTGTTAATTGATAATTTCTAATGTCTTATAGCTAATTGCTAATGGCTAATTGCTAATGGCTAATGGCTAATTGCTAATGGCTAATTGCTAATGGCTAATTGTTAATTTTAAGACTAGGAGTTATGTGTTAAGACCTAACTTTGAGAAACTAGAAGTTTATAAATTAGCGGAGAAATTAGCTGATGAGATTTGGGGAATTGTTATTCAGTGGGATTCTTTTAATAAAGATACAATTGGAAAACAAATTGTTAGATCTGCAGATAGCATTAGCGCGAATATAGCAGAAGGAGAAGGAAGGTATAATTTTCAAGATAACAAACGTTTTATAAAAGTTGCAAGAGGTTCTCTATATGAAACAATAAGCTGGTTAAGACGTGCCTACAAACGAAATCTTCTAACAACTGAACAAACTCACTCTTTATCTATGATACTTAACGAGCTGTCTCCTAAACTCAATGCCTACCTAAATTCCATAGGCAAAACCTCAAATAACCAGTCCTCAATTAGCAATTAGCAATTAGCAATTAGCAATTAGCCATTAGCAATTAGCAATTAGCAATTAGCCATTAGCAAATAATCATGTCACACTTTACAACAATTAAAGTCCAAATCAAAAACGGTGAATTTTTACATCAAGTGTTGCAGGAATTGGGTTACCAAGTAGAATGCAACACCACAGTACGCGGATATCGAGGCGATCGCACTCATGCTGAGTATGTCATTAGGCAGACAAATGGCTACGATTTGGGATTTCGCCGCAATGGAGAAAATTATGAGATAGTAGCAGATTTTTGGGGAGCAAATATTAATCAACAGCAGTTTGTGAATTCAATAACCCAAAAATACGCTCATAAAACTTTGATAGCGACGATACAGGAACAAGGCTTTAATCTTGAGGAAGAAGAAGTCTTGGAAGATGGAACAGTGCGAGTTATCGTAGGGAGATGGGTATAGTAACCTCTCCATTAGCCATTAGCCATTAGCCATTATGGAGTCAATATGAATCAGCAATTGCCTCAGTTCATTCACCGCGTTGTCGATCGTTTGCAGTCAATTCGGGGAATTGCAGCAATTGCTCTAGGTGGTTCAAGAGCACGAGGCAATCATACACAGAAGTCAGATGTGGATCTAGGAATTTATTACAAGCCAGAGAATCCGCCCGATCTGATTGCTCTAAATCACCTTGCCTCTGAACTTGACGACAACCACCGCGCAAATCTAATTACCCCAATTGGTGAATGGGGGAAATGGATTAATGGCGGTGGTTGGCTACACATAGAAGGTGTACCTGTAGATTTTCTCTATCGTGATGTAGATCGGGTTAATCGTGTCATTGGTGATTGCCATGCTGGGCAAATCACGATTGATTACCAACCAGGGCATCCTCATGGCTTTGTGTCCTCTATTTATATGGGTGAAGTTGCCTTTTGTCTGCCACTTCACGATCCAGATGGCGTTTTAGACGCTTTAAAGGCTAAGACAACTCCCTATCCGATTCAGCTTAAACAAGCAACTGTTAATACTTTTGCCTGGGAAATTAGTTTTTCACTGTTAATTGCCCAAAAGGCAGTTGCACGGGGTGATATTGCCTATGCAGCTGGTTGTTGTTTCCGCAGCGTAGCTTGTATGAATCAGGTATTATTTGCACTTAATGAAGAGTACTTGTTGAATGAGAAAGGCGCGGTGGCAGTTGCCAACAGCTTTGCACTGTGTCCACGGAACTATCAACAACGGGTTGAGTCAGTGTTTGCTAATTTAGCGGTTGATGCAAAATCAATAGTGGATGCGATCGCCATCCTTGAAGAAATTGAGCAGGATTTGAGTCAATGGTATGGCAATCGTCGGTTAATCATGTAAACTCTCAGGGGAAACAGGAAATTAAATTCCCTCCCCTTGGAAAGGGGAGGGTTAGGGTGGGGTAAAACTCCAGATCAAACCCTGATTTGCAAGCTATTTCAGATTTGTCTGCTCTTTTCAAGAGGAAAGATATCAACGATAATCCTGCCGTTGAATATCACGCAGACGGGCAGCATTACGAATACCGTATTCGGGGCGAGTGAAGCGATTTAACTGAGTCTCAAAAAAGTCTCTATTAGCTTGTAAATGTTCGGGATCGGGGTCATCTAAAGGATGACAAAGTGCAGTTCGTAATGCTTGAATAACAGCAGAGGTAACACAGTACATTGACCGTTGAAAACTAATTCCCAACTGAATTAACATATCCTCCTCTCCCCGGCAATGTTGCTGGTAGTAATCTACAAGATATTGTGGTAAGAAGTGCAACATATCTTGCATCAGCAATGTTGGTGGAATGCCTGCAGTACCTACTGGAAAAACGTCTGCGTAGAGAATTCCATAGTGGAAGTCTTTTTGGTCTTCTGGCACTTGATTTGCTTGAGCATTGTAGGATTTTGTACCTCGGAATGGAGCTGTCCGATAAAATACAGCTTCTACGTAAGGTAATGCAGCTTCATAGAGCCATACAAATCCTTTAGATTTGGGGATGATTTCGTAGCATTCACCACGAATATAAACATGATGGTAAATCGGACGATTTGCAACTGCAAAAATCCCATTTACGATAAAATTCATTGCCTCTGGGACAGTCGTAATTTTTCCTTCGTCATACAAATCTGACATTTCAAAGAATACAGGAGCCATGACTTCCCAGAATAACCCCAAATTAGCATAGTAAGACATCTGACGGCACTGTTCGAGAAACATATCTGGGAACAGTTTGTAGAGTCCTAACATGAGTGGGTTGCCTTTAAAGTAAGCTTTAATTGCTCTATCGGCGTTAGCTTTGTATTCGTCAGTATCTAAGTAAGGATCGAATTTCCCACCCATTCCTCTATGCCAAAGCATTGCTCTCATACACGCTTCGGCAAACTCCATGTTGATGCGATCGTGGAATAAATGATGCAAAATCTTTGGCATTTTGAAGGTTTCTCCCTTCTCCATAAATGCCAACAGTTCTGGGTGAGCATGAGCTTCACCACGCCAAACTCTCAACTCAGCATCATCACCAGCGTAGTGATTGTGACGGTCTAAATACTCCTGAGAAATAAAGTATTTAAAAAAGGGAAAAGGGTTTAAAAATACTTGTTCGGCAATATATAATAGGTCGCGCCAGTAGAAGTCCATAGGGACTGCATAAGCTTTGTAAAGACCGATAATTTGCATTAAGTTTTCTGGAGTGTCAGGCAACATTGCACCGCCCGCTTCCAAACGATGAATAATTTCTGCAAATTCATGGGTTGAAGGAGGTAACTTCGCTTGAACTTTATCTGGAGTTTGTACCATGTTTTTGACTTCCTTAAACATATCGTTAATGGTTAGTGGTTAGTGGTTAGTGGTTAGTGATTAGTGATTAGTAGATAGTGGTTATTGGTCTAATCAAAACCAACAACTAACAACTAACAACTAACAACTAACAACTAACAACTAACAACTAACAACTAACCAATGCCTTCATTCTTTAAGAGCGACTTGAGGTTGAGGTGCGATCGCTTTTTCAATAGGAGGAATAGCAGTCACCATTGCTGTTGTTGGCTCGCTCCAACGCACTAACCACTTAGGCTGTACTCCCAAAAAGATAATGATCGCTGCCAAGACAAAGGCAGGTATTTTCTCAGACCATAAAACTCTGGGATAGTAAGCTAAGTTGTTGTCAAGTTTGCCAAAACAGGTACGGTTAATCAGAATCACAAAGTAAACTGCAGTTAAACCACTGGAGGCAACACATAATAGTGTTGGGATGGGAAAGACTGAAAAACTGCCTTGAAACACGATAAATTCAGAAATAAATCCTGTCATTCCTGGAATGCCAGCGCTTGCCATGCCTCCTAAAATGAGTAAGCTGCTTATCAGTGGTAAACCCCGCATAGGACTCATTAAACCATTCAGTTTATCCAACTCGCGAGTTCCAACCTTAGCTTCCACAACTCCCACCAGATGGAAGAGTATCGCCAGGATAATTCCATGACTCACCATTTGAGCAATAGCGCCAATCAGTGCTAGAGGGGTGCTAGCGGCAGCCGCTACTAATATATAACCCATGTGACCGATGGAACTATATGCCACCATGCGCTTGATGTCTTTTTGTGCAATAGCAGTGACTGCTCCGTATACAGCACTGACTGCCCCCCAAATGGCTAAACTTGGTGCAAGAATACTCCAAGCTTCAGGAAACAACGCCATCCCAAATCGCAAAACCCCATAAGTTCCCAACTTTGCCAACACGCCACCAAGAAGAATCGCAATGGGGGCTGAAGCTTCAACGTAAGCATCCGGTAACCAAGTGTGTAGGGGAACAAGAGGAATTTTGATACCAAATCCTAGTACAATTCCGCAAAGAAGAATGATTTGCAGTGCTGTAGATAGAGTTTGAGTTGAGAGTGTATTGTAATTAAAATCAGTTGAACCCGTGAGCCAAACTGTACCTAAGAATGTTGCCAGAATTAATGCTCCTGACACAGCAGTATAAATCAGAAATTTGATGCCAGCATAAGCTCGCTTTTCACCGCCCCAAATAGAAATCAGCAGATAGAAAGGTATGAGTTCTAGTTCGTAGAACAAGAAGAAAAGCAATAGATTCTGTGCTGCAAATGCTCCGGCAACTCCTCCACTGACTAATAAAATAAGGGAATAAAAAAGTCGGGGACGTTCTGTTTTTTGCTCGCTGCTGTAAATAGCAATCCAGGTTAGCAAACTATTTAGTATCAGCATCAATATGGAAAGCCCATCAGCTCCTAATTGATAGCTTAAACCAAGAGTTTCATTCCAAGGCAGATATTCCTGTAGCTGTAACCCCGAATTGGAAACATCAAATTTCAGCAGGAGAAAAATATTCCAAAGAAGAACTATTCCAGAAGTCGTTAGGGCTGTTAAACGAATATTACTTGCAGGTATAGTTCTTGGCAAAAGACTAATAACAGCAGCACCTAAAATAGGTAGCCAAATCAAAGTACTCAACATAGATAAGTTCAATCTAAAAGACGTGTTTTTGTTTTATTTACTAAAAAAACAAGTTCATCAAATGAACTCCCCAGTATTGCCAACTCATGAGCGCTCCCAATACGCCGACTCCTAACAACACGGTAAATGCATAAAACTGTGTTTGTCCCGATGTGCTGTATTTCAAACCTTGTCCGCTTAAGATGGAAATTAAACCAACTAAGTTAACAATTCCATCAAACACAAAACGGTCGATAATGTCTGCCAGTTTTGAAATGAGATCGACGCTCAAAACTATACTTCCTCGATACAGTTTTGGAGTGTAAAAATCGTATGCTAATAGATCTTGTAATATCTTTACAGGGAAGCGAATAGGTTTGGCAATTATGTTGCTTAGATAAATGACGGCACTAATGCTGCAACCAAAAATACTCGACCAGATAAGTAGTAGTGCAACATCTTTATTGAGAGTTGCCCAATCTGGTAGCAGTGATAAACTTTGCAACACTAGGGGTAAATGGAGAGTAAAACCAAGCAACACGATCGTGGGTAGAGCCATCTGCCAACCAACTTCGGGCGAGCGTTCGCTCATTTGCTTGGTTTTACCGCCAAAAATTAAACTGAATTCCCTTGTTAAGCTGAAACCTGTTAAGGTATTGACTAATATAATGATTCCTACAAGCCAAGGTTGAGTTTCCCACAATCCGGAAGCGAGTTCTAGTAATGCCCAAAAACCGCCTAAAGGTGGAAAACCGATTAACCCTAAAATTCCGACTACATAAGCTATGCCCGATACCGGACGGCGCGACCAAAGTCCTCCTAGAAGGGTGACATCTTGAGTAATGCTATTCCAGACAATAGCACCAGTACTCATGACTAAAAGCGCTGCGGCTAAGGCATGGGTAAGAACTAACAACAATGCTGCTTCATCTTGTTGAGTTCCTACAGCAATAAACACCAAACCCATATAAGCACTGACGGAGTAAGATAAGCAGCGCTTGATATCAATTTGGGCGATCGCAATCAAAGAACCACCCAGCGCTGTGACTGCACCAATCGCCACCATAACAGAACTTACCACAGGAGACAAGTTCAAAACAGGTTGCAGCTTAATCAGTACCCAAGCGCCACTAGCAACGACCACGGAGTTCCGTAGAATCGTACTGGGAATAGGTCCTTCCATTGCTTCATCCAACCATAAATGCAAGGGGAACTGAGCGCACTTACCCATTGGACCTGCAATGAGTGCCAAACATGTTAAAGTCAAGAACACAGGGTTGACATCAGCGGTCTCTGCCCACTGAGCTAAATCTGTATAATTCCAAGTTCCAGCCACAGACCAGATTGCCAGAACCCCCATGAGCAGAAATAAATCTCCTACCCGCTTGGTTAAGAAAGCATCTCTAGCACCAGTCACAACTAAAGGTTGACTAAACCAAAGTCCTACTAATAAGTAAGTTCCCAGAGTCAGGATTTCCAGAATCACATAACTGAAGAACAAAGAGTTGCACAAGACAAGAGAACAGAGACCAGCTTCAAACAATCCAAGTAGAGCATAGAAACGCGCCCAGCCCCAGTCCATCTCCATGTAGCCGATGGCAAAAATTTGTGCTAAAAAATTTAAGCCAGTGATTACAATTATCGCACCCACACTTGCTGAGGAGACGGCTACATCAATAGAGAGATTTAAACCAGCCGTACTCAGCCAAGGTATAGATACTTCATACGGTACTTGATTCCAGGTTGCTGGAAATGCTAGAGCCGCATGAACAAACGACAAAAACGTCATGACTAAGTTAATATAACCTGCTGGTCTTGGCCCTGTACGCCGAATGATTCCCGGCGACCAAAAGATGGCTAAACAACAGCCAACAAGAGAATAGCAAGGAATTAACCAAACACTTTCAAGCAGAAAAGAAGCCATTCAATCTCCTTTAAATTTGCAGCAAAATAGAACGCTGTTATCACATAACAACTGTTACCTTTTCTCTCTCCCAAAAATGACCTACTTGAATAGACCCCCAAGCATCAAAGGACTCTAAGAAAGAGGAAATCAAAATCGGTCACCTTATGGTAAGGAGAGTGTTTTCCCAAAAATGCAAATGTGCATTGAAAATTTAAGTGTTATTTAATCTTCTTAATAGATTATCTTCTATTGTCATCAAAAGTAAATTAGTGAACTACACAATTAATAGATGCTTACTCTAAGAAAATCTTATAATTGTAAAATTTCTTATTATTGTTATTGATTTTTCTCTATGGTAGTCAGAAGCTCTCTATCTTTTGGCAGAAACGCTTTGCACCCAGGCTAAGTTTTATATGCTGCCTGAATATACTATGGGACTCTTATTTGATTTTTACAATGCTAGTGGGTAGGGCTATGCCGCACAAAAGTCTTAGTGGTGGGCATTGCCTACCCTAATATCTTTTAAAAAATTTACTAAACTTAACAATTAAGAGGTAGCTTTATCATATACTAGAAAAAACACGTAAGTTCTTGCGAGGACTAAATATACATATTGACTAAACTGGAGTTTAGACTAGACTAAGCAACAAGGAACGAAACTCCAGTACTCAAGAGACAGTGCTTAACACCCTCCAATCCTCCCAAAACTACACCAGCTACTGGAGGAGGATTTTCGCCACCAAGAACTGTACCATCTTTTCTAGGTTGATTGAGGTTTTGTGACATTGCATTTTTACCTTTGCACTAATACCAGTGTTCTCAATTCCGAAGTTTGGCGCTCGCAGTTACAAACTGAATCTTCGTCTTGGCGGTTTATTGAAGTTTAGCGATCGCCCCCCTCTCCACCAATATATTTTTTGTCAGCAAATCCTTCACCGTTACCACCAAAACCCGTTGTTCGTTCACTTCAAACTGCACTTCTATCCTGTCTACTCCCGTTTCTCCAGGTGGATCGAGATGCGCCACACACACCTGTTGGTGATGATTTTCCAAAGAACGATAGGTATCTTGCTTCACCAAATGCATACTTGTCATCCGTCCGCTAGCATCATAAATAACCTCCGCCTGTGACACCTCTGCAACTTCCCCGATATCCAGACGTATCTCTCGCTGTCCCTGTGTCGCAACTTGTAGCGTCAAAGGTTGAGAACGTGCTCCCGGATAGCGCATCCCTTTTTCAATTAATGTTAGATAAGAATAAGTTTTGCTGTGAGGTTCCCAAAGCCGAATAGCATAGCTGTGGCGCAGATAATCATCAACAGTCACCATCTTGCTCAAAGCTAATGCACCATGTGCTACCGCTTCAAATGGCTTGTCTAACTTCACCTTTTGTCGCCCAAAGTAAGAAGTGACAAGTTGCTGCACTGCAGGGATCTGACAAGTCCCTCCTACCAGCAACACCTGTTCGATAGATGATTTGTTGATTCCCTTAGTCAGAGCGATCGCAAGAACTTCATCCAAAGCTTGTCGCAACACCTCCAATAACTGTTCTGCTTCCAAAATCTCTGCTAACTCATCCCGATTCAGCTGCAACTCGTGGGACATAAAATTCTCATCATCAAACCAAGCTTCCTTTGCTTCATCAGCCGTCGAAAGCCTAATTTTTAGTTTTTCTGCCACTTCCAGCAAATTTTGCCAACCAATTTCTCCCACCTCAGTTCTCGAAGAAGCAATTTGCTTGAGATAATGCTCGACAATCCATGTATCAATATCAACACCACCAACAAAAGCATCCGACTTGGCGAGAACCTCCGCCCGCACTACTTGATGTTCGGAAGTCACACTAACAGTTCTTACAAGACTTAAATCGAGAGTTCCACCACCAAAATCTACCACCAACACCACAGAACCGGGGCGTTGCACTGCATAACCAAGAGCAGCTGCGGTAGACTCATCCACAATTTGTACTTTAGGAATACTCAACTTGTCTGCAAAAGCGCGAAACCAATCGAGATAACGCTCAAAAGCTCCTACGGGAACAGTAAAAATAGCATGACTGGGTTGCAATTGTTCTTCAACCATTTGCCAAATGTTTCTTAGGAACAGTTCCGAAACAGCTTCCGCACTGTAGTTGTTACCATCCAACAATCGAGGAGGTGGAACAAAGTCTGCAGCTAATTCCCGTTTAAAAGCTCGAAAATATCGCTCTGGTTGGACAAATCCCAAACGCTTAGCTCGTACTTGTTCGCCAAAGAGTAAGCGATTTTCCCCTTCTACAAACACCAAACTCGGTACAACACTGACTTGCTCTCCCCCAACTTCAAACCGACGTGAAATTAAGTCGAATTTCAAGGTTCGTGGTGTTTGTGTAATTAAGTCAGTTGTACACACAACTGTGTTACTCGTACCAAAATCAATTACTACGGTTGTCATTGGTTAGTGGTTAGTTGTTAGTGGTTAGTTGTTCTCCCTAGTCCCCCTAGTCCCCCTAGTCCCCCTTGTCCCTACCCCTACCCCTACCCCCTACTCCCTACTCCCATAGGCAAAGTGCGACTGACTTTTGCTGGACAGAGAATGTCTTCTTTATGTCTGTAACCTACAAATCGGATATAAACCATCTCGCCTTCCGTCATGTCAGACGCATCTGGTTGATGAATTTGAGGATTGTAAGGGACTTGTTCCCAAGGTTTGCCAATCTGTTCGTAACCCCATTCTTTCATCAGGTTCTCTAAAGGAGTAAACATCGAAAGAACATTTTTGGCTGGTAGTTCTGGTTTCACACTTACCATCTGGTAAATGCTGGGGTAGTTGGAAAGTAATGTTTGTAATTTTTCAAACGTGGTAGTCCGAAACTCGTGTGTTAGTTCAGTCCTTTGCTGTTGCAATTCTTCGTGCAGTCGCATTCCTTCTTGACGCAGTGCATCTTTCTCTTTTGCAAGCACTTGCAACTGCTTCTGTAGTTCCAAGCATTCTTGACGCCTTGCTTCTAACTCTGGGTGTGGTGGCAATACATCCAGTTTTTCTAGAAAATCACTGAAAGGTATTGACAGCGCTTTGGCAACTTGGGCTAGTTCGCCCAACTTCATAGAAGCCGCTTGTCCATCTCTCAGTTGCCAAAGGGTAGTGCTGCTTATTTCTGCTTTCTGCTGCAAAGTTTGCCAGTTGGGAATGTTTTCCCGCTTCATCAATCCCAAAAGAAAGGTATCTTGCTGGTTTCCAGTCGCGTAAATGACTTCAAAAAGAACGCGTAGGAATGCGATCGCTCCCATTAATACCAAAAGACTCGCAAGCAGAATAATGATGATATTAAAACTAACAAACATTCTTAACTACCTTTTTGCTTGATGGATTGGTTTTCCGTTGAGCTTAAGTTCTCATCACCCTCGTAGTACTCTGGCAAAAGCTCCTGGTTTTCTACCTCTCCCAGAGCTTGTTCAATACCTGACGTCGTCGTCGTACAGCTAGAACCAGAAGCATTAATGACTGTTTCCGTAATTTTACCATCTTTTCCAATACGGTATTCCACTTTTTGATACTCCGCCATAACTGTTCCTCCGCATATAATTGAACTCATTGCTACCAAGGGAAAAAGATATTCTTTTTTCTCTCACCCAATCTAATATCAGCAATAACCTAACTCTTTAACTTTCGCCAAGACTTTAGTGACACTTTTCTCCAGAGTTTCACAATCTGTTTGACATTCAACTTCTGGATGGATTGGTGCTTCATAGGTTTCGTCGATGCCAGTAAAATTTTTGATTTCTCCAGAGCGTACCTTTTTGTATAAACCTTTCACATCTCGTTTCTCACACACCACAAGAGGCGCATTGACATAAACTTCGATAAAATCTTTAATCCAATGCCGCATCGCATCTCTTTGAAGACGATAAGGGGAGATCGCACAAACGACTACAATCTCACCTTGAGATGTAAGAGTACGGGCAAGAGAACCAATCCGCCGAATGTTCTCCTGGCGATCGCTTCTGCTAAAACCTAAATCCCTACATAGGGTTTGGCGCATCACATCACCATCAAGGGTTGTCACCCTGTAACTTTGGAATTGTAACTCCCGTGCTACAGCTTGACCAATAGTTGTTTTCCCCGCACCACTCAACCCAGTTAACCAGATTGTGAATCCTTGCATTTTGTGTTTCATACTATACTATGTCTGGGTTTGCCCAATCAACAGGTATTCTTTCTAAGATACTATTTCCAAACACTTTATCTAGTTCTAAATACTCTAAATGGACGTAACCGATATGACAGTAACAAGTGTCGTTGGTACAGGCTCGATCATATAATGCTTCTTCAAACTTGGGATCGTAAATATTTCCAATTGGTTCTTTAATAAAGTGACAACGTCGCATAGTGCCATCACCATCAACAGAAATCACAGATTTTCCAGCACGGCAAGCATAACCAAAACTGGGGTAGTGGTGAATATTTATCTGAAAAAGCGGATCGATGGACTTGAAAAAATTCATATCCTCTTTAGATAAATTGCCAATTTCTCGCTTAACTGCATTAATCCACAAGTAGATGTGTTGCGGTAACTCATAACGTAGAGCTGCAATCTCATCTTTAAACTGAGGGAAACCAACAACACCCGTACTAAAACGGATACCCCGCTTATCAAGTTCAAGACACTTGGCAAGGAAACGCTGGCGCGACACCCATTCTGGATGAAACGTTGCCCACAAAGCAAGACGGTTCTTGTTGCATTTTGCCACCCAGTCGAGTTGACACGAAAGATTGGTTTGAATTGCTGCCTTATTGACGTGAGGCATTTGTGTTAGCCTTATCAAAGCTTGTTGATACCACTGATGGATTAGCGCTTCACCCCAAGGCGTGAACAGAATTGAGAAACGGTTCTGTGGATGTTGGGCAATCCAATCTGTAAACCTTTCCAATGCTTGTTTATCAACAGCTAATTCTTTTGGTGACTGCTGCCGTTTAGCAAAGGGACAGTATTCACAGCCATAGTTGCAACTCATTAAAGGTCCGCGATAGAGAATGGTAAGATGCATGATTAGTTTAAGATTCAAAAGAGAAAAACGAAAGTTGCAAGCATTTTGAGTGCTATAGCGTTTTTTAGTCTGCTGAGGTACAAAAGATTTTCATAGCTGTTTCAAACGCCAACTGAAATATCACTAAATCTTCATGACTCTTAAATGACTTTGTTGTCACAAATTAAAAATCCTCTATCCTGTCTCCTTATGTTTCCCACTTTTCTTCCCGATCTACCTTGTCCCCCTTGTCCCCCTTGTCTGCGTTGTGCGTGTCTCTTATACACGTGTACGAGCGGTCGAGAGTAAGGGCTGTGTG
>NZ_WJFC01000301.1 GCF_009725235.1 Scytonema sp. UIC 10036 | reverse complement strand
GGCATTAAGTAATGGTCAAAAAGGCATTCTTAGGCTTTCCCCCTTGTCCCCCTTGGCCCCATGCCCCGTCACTGGTCACTGGTCACTGGTCAATGTTATTATTGAGAGTCAACTGGGTAACCTATAGATTAAACCGTATTGTTGTTGCCCGAAGCACAAGATGAAGTCTGTTGCAGACGCCCCAAACTCTGAACTGAATATACGAGACAGTCCGCCAGTGGTTCTAACCTCTGAGTTGCGAAAGGTCTATCGCACCGGCTTTTTTATGAATCAGAAAGTTGTCTCTCTCAAAAACTGTTCTTTAAAAGTTTACAAGGGAGAAACTTTTGGGCTTTTGGGACCAAATGGTGCTGGTAAAACCACACTGTTGAAGTTGTTACTGGGAATTATCCGTCCAACATCAGGGAGGGGACTACTTTTGGGCAAGCCAATTGGAGACCGTGGTGTTAAAGAACGTATCGGGTATCTACCAGAGAATCCTTATTTATATGACTATCTCACGGGTTGGGAATTTTTACAGCTAGTCGCCGGACTATTTCAAATTCCTAAAAAGGTTCAACGCCAACGCATTCCTCAATTGCTTGAATTGGTGGGATTGCCTCAATCTGATGCCCGCAAAAAACTCCTGCGACGTTATTCAAAAGGAATGTTACAACGTGTCGGCATGGCGCAAGCACTCATTAACGATCCAGAACTGGTATTCTTGGATGAACCAATGTCGGGGCTTGACCCTGTGGGGCGCTATCAAATGAGAGAGATTATCCTATCGCTGAAAGCAGCAGGTAAAACAATTTTTTTCAACAGTCATGTTCTGAGCGAAGTCGAACAAATTTGCGATCGCGTTGCCATTCTTGCCCAAGGTGAACTCATTTGTTCTGGGTCTCTCAATGAACTTTTGGGAACAACTGACGTATATTCTATCAAAGGACACGGTGGAGATTGGGAAATTATCGAAAAATGGGTCAATAATTTGGAATACCAGCCCGATGGGTCTTGGCAAGGGGAACTCAATGGAGATTATTATGATTTTCTCGCAAGCCTCCGTTTGATGGGAGGGCAATTAATAGCTATGAATTTGTCACGTCCATCTTTAGAAAAGTTTTTTGTGCAACAAATTCAAAAACTCAAAAATCAGTAATCAGATAACAGAAATTGGCGATGGGCAAATCGCTTTCTCATTAAACACGCTTTGCTGTCTCTTATGACTTTTCATACTTATTGGGCTTGTAAAAATATCGCTTCCCAGTGAGATAAGTACAACAAAATTTACAGGAAATTTATATGTGACAGAGTTGAATTTTAAAGAAAATTTAAATAAACTTTAAATTTATTAAATAATTCCCTTCCGGAAGCATAATTTAAATGAAGAATGTGTGAACATCAGGGAACTAAAATACGTAAAAATAGTCAATCAGGCTAAAAATGTTTAGACAATATGTAATTGATAGTAATCTCAGGTAAGCAATGCATAATACGAGTGTGGTGAAATTGCTCGCCCATCCAGTTGTGGGTATGGTGCTATTAACTTCTGTAAGTATCGCTATTCCAACCGTTAGTTTAGCACAAAGACAGC
Organism: Scytonema sp. UIC 10036; assembly: GCF_009725235.1. Next base: position 10,724 of record NZ_WJFC01000301.1, on the reverse strand, counting down.
CAACACCCAGAACAACACAGGTAGACACAAACTACACGCTAGGAGGCGGCGATCGCATTAGAGTGAGTGTATTTGAAGTTCCCGAATACTCAGGCGAGTACCAAGTTCCACCGGGTGGAGGAATTAACTTACCTTTGATTGGCAATGTCAGCGTTCTGGGACTCACAACGGAACAAGCAGCTGACTTAATTGCTCAGAGATACTCTCGCTATCTAAAACGTCCTATTATTTCAGTTAACCTATTATCACCTCGTCCCATTAACGTTTCTGTTACTGGAGAAGTTACGCGTCCGGGAGCGTATAGTCTGAGCTTACAAGGAGGTGCGGGAGACAATCCTGGGGTACAATACCCAACAGTACTTGCTGCACTAACCACTGCCCAGGGTGTAACCTTGAGTGCGGATGTAACTAGAGTAGAATTGCGGCGCAAACTCGGAGCAAGACCGGAGCAAACTATTGTTCTCAATTTGGAAGAATTTATACGCACGGGTAGGTTACCCCAAGACATTACTTTGCGGGATGGCGACACCATTTATGTACCCACGGCCAGCACTTTAAACTTAGCAAATGCACGTAATTTAGCTGCATCTAGTTTTGCTGCGGACCCCACAAGACCGCGTACAGTAGCAATTATTGGTGAAGTTTATCGTCCTGGGTCATATCTGGTTAGTCAGGGTGGTGCAGAAGGTGGTGGAGGTCAGACTGGCGCACCAAGTATTACAGGTCAACCAACACTAACACGAGCAATTCAGCAGGCTGGAGGAATTACACCACAAGCTGATGTTCGTAATGTCATCATTCGCCGACCGACAAGAACTGGATCGGAACAATCTATCAATGTTAACCTGTGGCAACTGTTGCAGAGCGGCGATATCAATCAAGACATCATCGTACAAGATGGAGACACAGTTGTTATTCCAACAGCAACAGAAATCAACCGGGCAGAAGCAACACAATTAGCGACAACAACTTTATCTCCCACACGCATACAAGTGGGTGTTGTGGGTGAAGTGAAAAGACCGGGACAAGTAGAGCTTCAGCCCAACAGTACCTTAAACCAAGCGTTACTAGCTGCTGGTGGGTTTAATGATGCAAGAGCTAGCAGCAAAGCTGTCGATGTAGTTCGCTTGAATCCCGATGGTTCTGTGACCAAACGTCAAGTCAAAGTAGATTTTAAAGCAGGAATCAATGAAGACACAAACCCCATACTCCGCAATAATGATGTTGTCGTAGTGTACCGCTCTGGTGTAGCCAAAACTGGTGATACCATTGGTACAGTCATCAATCCTTTCAGTGCTGTCTTAGGTGTTTTTAGAGCTCTATTCGGATTCTAAAAGTATTGCCTCTAGTCTTTTTACCCCCTTTAGCCCGCTTGTGCGGGCTTTATTTGTTAAGCAAGAGGAAAAATCATGAGAATTAACTTATTTCCTATAGCTAGTAAAAGTATTACTTCTGGTGAATATAACTTAATAAAAATTATTCAAAAATATCAAGAACAGTTTTACGTTTTGCTGTGGTTGCAAAACCGTAGCGATTTGGGTTTCGATTCTGGAGTCGCTTCATTTATTGCTCTTTTCAAAGAACCCAATTCTATCTGTTTGTTTACAGGTGCAGTCAGTGATATGGTAACAATGCCTTCACCCCCCAAATACGCAGATGAGGGTGGTGGTTATGATGCGATCGTAAAATTTATTAATTCTCTTGAATCGGTGAAGAAAAGGACTCTCAGAATTGACCCGGAAGACGTTCTTGATGGTGCTACTATTCGCACTCAAGATTTATGGGAGGAATTATGTACCCAGTCTGAGGATTACCGAACAGTGACACAGCGCATGGCTGCTTATGAAGAACTTATTTTAGAAATTTCTACTAATAAATCTGGAATGTTATTTCTCGAAGAAACTTTTTTAAATGAAGAAGAGTAATAAGCGATACTGTGCTTTATGGTTTGTAGTAGCGCTGTCTTCGCATGTACGAGCGAAACTGCTAACAATGTTACAGTCAACAAGTCAGTTAAAAACTGGTAATCCAAACTGCTAGTTTCTACGTCACTTATAAATGTGCTAGTACTCATGACCAATAACTCGTGATTTATATGCAGTTTCCGGTTAGCAAACGTCCACCCAAAGTATCCTTAGTAAAAGGATTGCTGTGCAGCTTGACCCTAGCTTTTAGTTGGGGTGCAGGAATTCCCTCAACATTGGCAGCAGAAACAGTGACCATCCGCTTTGGTCCTTTTCAGCAGTCAGTGGCGATCGCAGACTTGGAAAAGTTTGCTAAAACTGGTAGATTGCCGGAAGGGCTGGAAGTTTTATCCCCCTTTTTAACATCAGAAATACGAGAGTTATTGACCAAACGTTTTTCTGTAGATCCAGCTTTTGCCGATAAATTTGTTGATGAAATACGGCAAACACCAATAGGTAAACAAATTCTATCGTCTTTAGGAGCCGCGATTCCAGGCAGTACAGTTGATACCATTCAACTAGCCCTCAACCTTGCACTTAAACAAGTAAACGGTTTGAGTCCGCTTGGTTTCCTACGTGCTTACCCACAGGAAAATGTAACAGTGGATGCTACTCAAGTCATTGGTTTGGCAGTAGAGCTTAACCCCAGTCACATACAAAGTCAAGCCCTGGGTGTTTTATTGGAACGGGAGTTGTCTGCTAAAAGTAAGACACCCTTTAAAGCAACCTTCGATCCATCCATAGTGGGAAACGAAGTCGTACAGGAACAGACTCTAAATTTTTATGACCGAAAGCGCAACCGCACGTTACCTGTAGATATTTATTGGAGTAGGGGTAATTCTGAAAATCCTTTGGTTGTTCTTTCCCACGGTTTTGGTTCCAATCGAAGAGCTTTGAGATATTTAGCAAATCATCTTGCCTCTCATGGCATAACAGTCGTTGCTATCGAGCATCCAGGTAGCAATGCCATGTCAGTGAATAAAGCAAACGATGCTGCTAATTTAGGAAAATTGCTACCACCAACCGAATTTATCGATCGCCCACTCGATGTTAGTTTTGTCCTTGATGAACTCGCAAAACTTAACACTCAATCAGGAGAACTTCAAGGAAAGTTTAACACGGAGAAAGTTTCTGTCATCGGTCATTCTTTGGGCGGTTACACTGCTTTAGCTTTGGTAGTCCCAGAGGTGAACTTGGAAGAGTTACGGAAATTTTGTAAAGATTCCCTCAATCTTGACAAATCTCCTGGTGATTGGTTGCAGTGTTCTGCAGCTTCGTTACGAGATAAAAAACTGCGATTGCAAGATAAGCGAGTGAGTCAGGCGATCGCTCTCAATCCTGTCATTGGTGAAATCTTCGGTAAAAAAGGTCTAACTCAAATTACCCAACCCGTCCTGATATTATCAGGAACCGAAGATGCTATCACCCCAGCGCTCAAGCATCAGATAGCACCTTTTCATCAAATCCAAGGCGAAAAATATTTGTTGACTGCCATTGGAGGTACTCATTTAAGTATTAGCGATCCCGCAAGTGCTGCCTACTCCATTGTAAAAGAACGACGAGGTGAAGAAGCCAGATCCCTGAGACGATTGACTCAAGGAGCTAGTCTGGCATTCATCAAACAACTGACACCAGAAGCAAAAACTTACCGAGAATTTTTGACCCCAGCTTACGCACAGTTTCTTTCTACTCCTGAGTTGCCATTAAGTCTTGTGTCTGAATTGCCTACCAGTATCAAACCCTGGGTGGAAGGGAGTAGGGAGTAGGGGGTAGGGAGTAGGGGTAGGGTAGCCCCTAACCCCTATTTTTATCAAGACTATATTAAGTAAAGTTACGGACAAATAAAATGCTTGCAAGCGTAACCACTTGGTGATTTAATAGCGTTGTTCTACAGTGACTTGGTGTAGCTTTTTGTATCTAATTCATAAACACTTGCTTATTTCTTCGATTTGTGATACCAACAATACTCATTCAGGGAGAAAATCCTGAGTTTAGGGCATGATAGTAGTGTGTCCTTATAGTAAATTCTACCAAACACTTAGTTAGGAGCTTACATGGAACCAATTATTGCAATAGTCTTAGTGCTGATAGGGTACGCATTAGGATCTGCAAAACTGATAAACCAGGGAAATGAAGCCTTAGTCGAACGCCTGGGTAAGCAGCACCGAAAACTCAATCCTGGTTTAAACTTCATAGTGCCTTTAATCGATCAGATTGTGATGGAAGACACAACGAGAGAGCAGTATCTAGATATTAAACCTCAAAATATTATAACTAGCGATAATGTTTATTTAGAAGTTGATGCTGTAATCTTTTGGAGGATCGTAAACATGAGTAGTAGTTACTACAAAGTAGACGATCTTCAAGGTGCTATCACTCAGTTAGCTACAACAACTATCCGAGAAGTTGTTGCTCAGAATACTTTGCAGGATGCTAATAGTGCTAGAAATAAAATGCGTGACACTATTAAGAGTATGTTAAATGAAGTAACAAATGAGCAGAGAGATCCAACGACAAAGGAACTGCTGAAAGATCCGGTGACGGGTGAACCGAAGTTAGGTTGGGGAGTTGAGATTATAAGAGTGGATATTCAAAGAATTACGCCCCCAGAAAGTGTTCAGAAGTCAATGGAAGAAGAGCAAGCAGCTGCAATTAGGAGTGAGGCGGCGCTTAAGGAAGCAGAAGCCGCACGGAAAGCAGCTGTTAAGAAAGCTCAAGGAACTCGAGAGTCTATGCAAATTCTCTCTGATGCTTTACGTTCTAATCCAGAAAGTAAGGAAATATTGCGTTATCTTGTTGCTCAAGATTATATCAATGCCAGCTATAAACTGGGTGAAAGCGAAAATGCCAAAGTCGTCTTTGTCGATCCTGGCAAAGGTAGCGAAATGATGGATTTGATATCCGACAGCGTCCATGATGAAGGGCAAAAATCTGGCAATGGAAATGGTTCTACCTAAAGCGATTGCAAATTGGGCGGCGATTATCGAAAGATAGCATCAGCAACCAATGACACATCCCGCATCTCTGTAACATCATGCACTCGGAGAAGATCGGCACCATTAAAGATTGCAGCACAACACGCCGCAGCCGTTCCCCAGACTCGGGATTTCGGATCTGGTTGGTTGAGAATTCGACCAATGAAACTTTTACGGGACAGCCCTACTAAAATAGGGCAGTTAAGTTGACGCAATTCCGGTAAGCGGCGCAAAATTTCTAAATTGTGCTCGTAGTTTTTAGCAAAGCCTATGCCCGGATCGATAATAATTTTTTGGCGATCGATACCAGCTGCTGTTGCAGCAGCTATTTGCTGTGTCAGAAAACTTAAAATCTCCCCCATCAAATCCTCATAATCAGTCATGGTTTGCATATTCTGTGGGTTTCCCCGGAGATGCATCAGTATCACAGGTACATTAAGACTACTGATAGTTGACAACATTTTTGGGTCAAAAGTACCACCAGAAATATCATTAACTATATCTGCTCCTTCTTCCACAGCTGCCTTTGCTACATCCGCTCTTGTAGTATCCACAGAAATAGGAACTTGTAGTTCTGTTCGCAACAAGCGCAAGACGGGCAAGACACGGTCAAGTTCTTCAGTCAGAGAAATTTGTTCTGCACCAGGTCGAGTAGACTGACCTCCAACATCGATAATATCTACACCACTTGCTACCATAGCCCGTGCTTGTGCTAAGGCAGCAGAAAGAGTGTAAAAATCGCCACCATCACTAAAGCTATCTGGAGTAACATTTAAAACACCCATTAAATAAGTGCGCTGTCCCCACTCAAAACAGTGTTCTCGGATAATTAGTACCATTGTTGATTTTAGACCCGTGGATTTTAGCAGGCTCAGCCCCGCATCTCTCGTTACCAGGCTCAGTCCCGCATCTCTCGTTACCAGGCTCAGCCCCGCATCTCTCGTTACCAGGCTCAGCCTGGTAACGCTCTTACGAGAGGCTCCGCCTCTTCCATACAGAAAAAAATTTTACGATGTGAGGCAGCAGCCCATCGGAATGCATTCCCAGCTAGAAGCTGGGAACGAGAAAAAGCACATATATCTAGTGATAGTTGACAATTCGAGCAAAGCTTGCAGGTTCAAGACTTGCCCCTCCCACTAAAACCCCATCAATTTCAGGTTCAGCCATGATTTCATCAATAAGATTTGGCTTTACGGAACCGCCATACTGAATTGGAACATCAGGATTGCTCAACAAACTGCGAATGAAGCCAATGACACGATTGGCTTCCTTGCATTCACAAGTATCACCAGTGCCAATCGCCCAAATGGGTTCATAAGCAATCACCAAATTCTCCTGATTCACATCCACCAAATCTGATTTTATTTGGTGAGCAATCAGCGATTCTGTTTCGCCCTCATCTCGTTGTTGTTTAGTTTCACCCACACAAAGAATCGGGGTGAATCCAAAACGTTGAGCGGCTTTAAGGCGTAGATTAACGGTTTCATCCGTTTCCCCAAAATATTGTCGCCGTTCGCTATGACCGACAACAACATAACGTACCCCAATTTCAGCTAGCATAGGTCCGGAAATTTCACCTGTGTAGGCTCCAAATTCCTCCCAGTGGATATTTTGTGCCCCCAATTGTACGCGACTGCCATGTAAATTTTTTGACAAAGCGCTTAAGTCAGTAAAGGGGACGCACAAAACCACTTCTCGCTCATCAGGGGTTGCGTCCAAAGCAGGCAGGAATCCTCTTAAAAAATCTTCAGATTCTGCCTGAGTTTTATACATTTTCCAGTTACCGGCAATAACTATTTTTCGCACAGGTGATTTCGTCAATATCTTACTGCTACAGATGCATTCTTCAGTTTAGGATGTTTTGTTGGTCATTTGGGGATTGGGGATTGGGAATTGGGCATCGGGTATTGGATATTGATTCTCACGTGACCCCTTGATTCTCCTGACTGCGCTTCCAAAAATCATTAGGATGGTAAATAGAGTAGTATATAAAAATTTAAAATTACAACCAAACACAAACCTACATAATTCTTAAAATTATCCGCCTCCATCTGCGTTCATCTGCGGTTCAAAATCTAAAATTGATATGACCTCAACATTACCCATACCCGAACCTGACGGTAATGCAACCCGTCCAGACAATAACTCTCCCCAATGGCAAGAAGAAATTGATAGTGCCATTTTCACCTTTGACGACATTCAAGCAGAAATCAACTACAAACAAGCACAAACAGCACTACAAAATTTAGTAACCCATCTAGATCTCACCTCCCAAGAACAAGAAGGGCTAGAAACAGAAATTGCTGACTTAGAAACCATGTTGGGAAAACTAGAACGCATGGTAGTTCAAATAGCAGCTTTTGGCTTGGTGGGACGTGGCAAATCCTCCTTACTGAACGCCTTAGTAGGACAACCAGTCTTTGAAACAGGTCCCTTACACGGTGTCACCCGCAATACTCAAACCGTAGATTGGAGCTTTTCTTCAGAAGAAATCGGCAAAACAGAACACGCTTTGCGAGTCACTTTACCAGGAATAGGTCAATCTCAAGTACAACTGATTGATACCCCTGGTTTAGATGAGGTAGATGGCGATACCCGCGCAGCACTAGCAGAACAGATTGCAAAACAAGCGGATTTAATTCTGTTTGTAATTTCTGGTGACATGACCAAAGTCGAACACGAAGCCCTTTCTCAACTACGCGAGGTTGGTAAACCTATTCTGCTGGTATTTAATAAAGTAGACCAGTATCCAGAAGCAGACCGAATGGCAATTTATGAAAAAATTCGGAATGAGAGGGTTAGAGAACTCCTTTCACCAGATGAAATTGTTATGGCAGCTGCATCGCCCTTAATCAGGACGATGGTTCGCCGTCCTGATGGAACTCGTAGTATACAGTTACAGTCGGGAACTGCTCAAATTGAGGAACTCAAACTCAAAATTTTGGAAGTTTTGCAACGTGAAGGGAAAGCTTTAGTTGCTCTTAACACCATGATTTATGCTGACAATGTAAATGAACAATTGGTGCAGCGCAAACTCAAAATTCGCGCCGAAGCAGCCAATCAGCTTATTTGGAAGTCAGTCATGACAAAGGCAATTGCGATCGCACTCAATCCTGTCACTGTAGTAGATTTTCTGAGCGGAGCGGTCATTGATGTTGCCCTGATTGTAGGTTTATCCAAACTCTACAGCATTCCCATGACAGAAACAGGAGCGGTCAACTTATTAAAACAAATTGCCCTTGGGATGGGTGGCATTACTGCGAGCGAATTACTGGCGAACTTGGGTTTAAGTTCCCTCAAAACACTGTTGGGACTATCTGCACCTGCAACTGGTGGTATTTCCCTCGGTCCCTATTTATCTGTAGCCCTGACGCAAGCAGGCGTTGCAGGCGTTTCTTCCTACGCCATAGGGCAAGTCACCAAAGCATATTTAGCCAATGGAGCATCATGGGGACCCAGTGGACCGAAAGCTGTCATTAGTAAAATTTTGGCAGATCTTGATGAAAGTTCTATCCTCAGCCGAATCAAGGATGAATTACGCAATAAGGTGAAGTCGAAGTAGCCATCACTCACATACTTTTCTTCTCCGCTACTTCTGCAACTAGTTCTGGCGCTTAGAAACGTGGCTATCGTATTTCTAAAATACTATCAGAATATAAGCGGTATAACAGGAGTATAAAACTTGCAGCCAGATTTAATGGGCTTGGAAATTACAAAGGGCGAACTCAGACGCTTGATTGGGTTAGACCCAGATGACGTATTTCGACCTTCTATTATGCAAAATCGCGAGAAGCGATTGGGTTTTCTTGTAAATGAAATGATAGTAGCACTTGCTCTCACACCGATTGTTGTCGGTGGAATTTATGCGTTTATTATTTTGCCCATCTTCGGTTCCTCAATCCTTTTAGGGATACTCTTGTTAATTTTAGTACCAGTAACTGTAGCGATCGCAAGATGGGTTTGGCGGCGTATAAGCTGTCCAAAAACACTGACAACACTTTTAGATGAAGTTGATAAGTATCATTCTGTTATCAAAGCGATAGATATTCACGATCAACTCACAACATCAGGCAATGAGAGCAATTTTAACGATCGAGAGAAAGCGATCGCGGCTTTACAACTTATTCGAGAAGATTTAGTCCGGGCTTTGAAAACAGAACGAATTTTGCGAGATAATAAAAAACTGCTTGCCAACAACCAAGAGCTATTTGTCAATAATTTAACGAATTTGCAAACTTTGCAGCTGAGCGCTCAAGCTAGCGAATATGCTCAATTTCTCAATCAATCGTTGCAAATTGCTCTTGATGTTCAAGCAGAGGTAAGAAAATTGCAGTCTCCCCAGTAAGTGAGGAGTAGGTGACACCAAGATGAATACAAAACCAAAAATCATTGTCCTGGATGACGATCCCACAGGTTCTCAAACAGTTCACAGTTGCTTACTGCTCATGCGCTGGGATGTAGATACCCTGCGACTGGGGTTACAAGACGATTCACCGATTTTCTTTGTGCTAACTAATACAAGGTCACTCCCTGCAGATAAAGCAGCATCGGTGACTAGAGAAGTTTGCCAGAACCTAAAGCAAGCTATCGAAGCTGAAGAAATTCATGATTTTCTAATCGTCAGTCGTTCTGACTCCACTTTACGGGGACATTATCCTATTGAAACCGATGTTATTGCTGAAGAACTCGGTTCTTTTGATGCTCATTTCCTTGTACCAGCATTTTTTGAGGGCGGACGTATCACCCGCGACAGCATACACTATTTGATAATCAATGGTATTCCAACCCCCGTGCATGAAACTGAGTTTGCTCGCGATTCAGTTTTTGCCTACCATCACAGTTATTTACCCAATTACGTAGAAGAAAAAACAAAGGGTCGTATTGAAAAAAACTCAGTAGAACGCTTCTTACTTAAAGATATTCGAGATGGAAGTTTGGAACGCTTAATGCATCTCAGCCACAATCGGTGTGTAGTTGTGGATGGAGAAACTCAAGCAGATCTTAACCGTTTTGCACAAGACGTATTAGCAGCAGCAAGCCAAGGAAAAAGGTTTTTATTTCGCAGCGCTGCCAGTATCTTAACAGCTTTAGCAGGATTGCCACCCCAACCGATTGCAGCAGAAAATATGGCACAGTATGTGAGAGGGGGTAAACCGGGCGCAGTCATAGTAGGTTCCCACGTAAAAAAAACAACCGAGCAATTAAAGATGCTCTTGGAAGAAGAGGGAACAGAGGGTATAGAAGTTGATGTTGCTCAGTTGGTTAATGCAAGCGCAGATGAATCTGCTACACTTCTAATCAAGGTTGTTGACAGTGTTCAAGCAGCACATGATGCTCACAACACACCAGTAATTTATACCAGTCGTCAAGAGCTAACATTTGAAAATGTGGAAACTAGATTGCAATTTGGTTTGAAAGTTTCAGCTTTGTTAATGGATATTGTACGGCATCTACCATCAAATATTGGGTTTTTAATTAGTAAGGGCGGCATTACGTCTAACGATGTTTTAAGTACTGGTTTAGCTTTGACTTCAGCACGTTTGCTCGGTCAAATTCTAGCTGGTTGTTCAATGGTAAAAACTCCATCAGATCATCCTCAGTTTCCCGATCTACCAGTGGTATTATTTCCTGGCAATGTGGGCGATGCTCATGCTTTAGCAACAGTTTATGAAAGATTAAAAGTGGTTAGTGGTTAGTGGTTAGTGGTTAGTGGATAGTGGTTAGCAGAAAAACCAACAACCAACAACAAAAAACTAAATACAAATAACAACAAACAACAAAAAAA
>NZ_WJFC01000300.1 GCF_009725235.1 Scytonema sp. UIC 10036 | reverse complement strand
TTTATTACTTAATTTTTATTATATATTAGATTTTTTTTATTACTAATAATAAAATCCACTAACAACTAACAACCAACAACAAACAACTAACCACTAACAACTAACCACTAACAACTAACCACTAACAACTAACCACTACCTCTTACACATGAATGCCGAAGATCGAGTTATTGTGGCTTTAGATGTACCAGATGAACGCTCAGCAATAGATCTTGTTGAAAGACTCGAGCAAGTCAGTTTTTGGAAAGTAGGTCTGGAGTTGTTTACAAGCACGGGACCAAAAATTCTGGAACTGCTAAAATCTCGGCAAAAGCGTATTTTCCTGGATTTAAAATTTCATGACATCCCCAACACTGTTGCAGGTGCTTGTCGTGCGGCATCTCGTTATGGTGTGGATTTATTGACAATTCATACTATATCTGGTAAAGAGGCTCTTAAAGCTGCAACTGAAGCGGTACAAGTGGGGGCATCATCGGCAGGTGTAAAACCGCCAAAGTTAATTGCCATTACACTGCTGACAAGTATTTCTTCCAGACAATTGGCATTTGATTTAAAAATTCCTTTAGAATTACCAGAGTATGTTCTTGAGATGTTGTTAATGGCTCAAGAGATGGGCTTGGATGGAGCCGTGTGTTCACCTCAAGAAGTTGCACAACTGCGACAAACTTGTGGAAAAGATTTTTTGCTCGTTTGTCCGGGGGTACGCCCAACTTGGGCAGAAGCAAAAGATCAGGCGCGATCGCTTACCCCATCACAAGCACTTAAAGCAGGAGCTGATTATCTTGTGGTTGGACGTCCCATTACTGCATCTGACAATCCAGAATTAGCTTGGAAAAAAATTTGCGAGGAGTTGGCAATCGTCTCATGAAGTCAAAAGTCAAATTGAAAAATTATGGCTTTTGGTTTCTTTGCTGTGGCTTCTGGCTGGTGTCTCTCTCGTTCCCAGGCTCAGCCTGGGAACGCATCCCTAGAGGCAGAGCCTCTAGTTCTCAAGTGAAACATAAAGAAATCATATTAGGGGATGTGAGGCAGAGCCTCACTATAGGCATTCCCAGGCTCAGCCTGGGAACGAGGATAAAAACGAGGACGAAAGGGATTGCTCAGCCGAGCTTGGGTATGAGCAGAATAGTTGTAGCAGCAAAGAAGGATTTTTGCTCAAATCAAAACTTAGAAGCGTTAATAACACAAATGTTGCGTGATTTACCTAGCTATGCCAATCGCGCTTCTCAACGTTCCCGTCGCCTCAGTAGGAAAAATGAGGCTTTCAGTTATATAGTCGTTGCAGGAAAACCTGAGTTTGAACCACTACCTCTTAACCCTAGTGAATATACAAGAGATTCACTGAGAACTAAATCAGAGGGAGTAGAGCAAGTCTTTTTTACAACTTTAGAGCGCCAGTACATAAATGGAAAAGCAATTCAATTGCAGGAATTTCACTGGCTGTTTTTAACAAAAGCAAAAGACAGTTGGCTGTTTGTGATGATGTTTTCTCAAATTGGTTCTTATCCAAAAAATCAGCCACCCACACCGCCAAGGGATAGCAGTAATGGTGTTATTGCTCAAGGGATTAGCAATTGGTTACGCGATTGTAGAGCAGAAAGCGTGCGGGTGCGTTAGCTGTTATTCCGAATTTCATCAAACTTGGTACGTATTGCTTGTATATCTTGCCACATCAACCACTTTGGGCTACCGACTTCACGGCTTTGGTTACGCAACAAGTAGGAGGGGTGAAAAATTGGCATACACAAACGCCCATCCCATTCCATCCATTTACCGCGAATTTGGGTAATACCTCGCTTGTCTCCAATTACACCTTTGACAGCAGTCGCACCTGTCAAAAGTATGATTTTTGGATCGACAAGGCGAATTTGCTCCATGAGATAGGGTTTACAAGCTTCCATCTCTTCTGTAGTTGGAACGCGATTGCTTGGTGGTCGGCACTTATTTACGTTACAAATATACACATCTTTCTCAGTATCTAACTTCACTGAGGAAAGAATTTTCTCTAGTAATTGTCCTGCTTTACCAACAAATGGTAAACCTGTTTCGTCTTCGTTTTGACCTGGTGCTTCTCCCACAACCATGATGAGTGCTTTCAAGTTGCCTCGTCCCACAACTGCATGGGTACGGCTGTCCCCTAAATCACAACGGTGACACTGGTTGCAATGTTGTGCAATTTCAGTTACATTGGCATAGATTCCACGAGGAATTGGTATTTTAACACTTGTGGGAATTAACTCTTTTTGGTCAAAGTTAGACTGCTCAAAGTCTGATTCCCCAAAGAGGCTAAGTTGTTCGCTACTCATGAAGATGGAAATATCTGGTTTGTTCGGGTGCAAGCTGCTATGAATAAACAGACTTTGCAACTCGGATTTTGTTTAGGTGATTTGTTACTTACTAACATACTATCGTATCCATACACTCGAGCAAAAATCAGTCATTATATAAAGCAACGGCGTTTTCATCTGCTGGGCAAGAATCATGCCACAAAATCCACTTTTTGCCGATCGCACTCAAGCTGGTGAAAAACTAGCGCAGGCAATTCAGAATATTTTGACCCAGCAAACTCTTGACTCTGGGGTGAAGCCAAGAACAATAGTTTATGCTTTACCACGTGGGGGAATACCAATTGCTTTTCCAGTTGCACGTCTGTTGGGTTGTCCCCTAACGATAGAAGTGGCAAAAAAAATTAGCCATCCAGAAAATCCTGAGTTGGCGATTGGTGCAGTCACTGCTTCGGGTATTGTTCTTTGGGAGGAGCAAGGGTTCTATCGGAAAATTCAACCTTCGCAGTTGAAAGAAGTTGCTTTAAACTCTGCGATCGAACAAGCTCAATTTCTTCAAGTTCAACTAGGTTTTGCCTGTCCCCAAGTCGATGCTAAGGGTGCTACGCTTATTTTGGTTGATGATGGTATTGCTACAGGTATGACAATGGCAGTAGCCGCAAAGTCTTTGAGAGAACTAAATCCCGCAGAAATTTGGCTTTGTTCCCCAGTTGCACCTCTAAAATTGCTACCTTGGCTGCATCAGTGGGGCGATCGCTTAATTGTCTTGGCAACACCAAAAAATTTCTTGAGCGTTAGCCATTTTTACTCGGAATTTCCGCAAGTAAAAACACAAGAAGTCCTAGAATTATTAAAAATTATAAAGAATGATGAGAATTCATAATGGCTCATTCATAATGATTCTGGTATTTCATTGCCTGGGCATAGTCACCCAAAGCATAACAAGCCGTTTTTAGACTGTTAAGGGTTTGTTCTTCGCTACGGCGATCGCTCAGAACTCTTGCAATGTCCAAACGTTGTTCGTAATACGTAATGGCTTTAGCATAATCACCCAAAGCTTCACAAGCAACTCCCAAACTCCCCAACGACTGTTCTTCACTGCGTTTGTCGTTAATGTGTCTTGCGAGTTGCAAACGTTCTTCATAATAAACAATAGCTCTGGCATAGTCCCCTATTGCATAACAAGCATTACCCAAATTTTTTAACACTTGTGCTGCACTGCGGCGATTGTTGAGGGAATACGCAATTCTAACACACTGTTCGTAGTAAGCGATCGCTTTGCCATAGTCTCCCAAAGCATACCAAGCATTGCCGAGATTTTTCAAGACTTGCTCTTCTCCCCAGTGATCCTGTAGTTCCCGTACAATTTCTAGACTTTGCTGCTTGAGTTCGATAGCTTGTGGCAGGTTACCCAATGCTTTATAAACCAATCCCAAATTATTTAGCCCTGCTACCTCACTGCGCTTGTCTTGTAATTTTTGGGCTATTTTCAAACACTCTTGGAGACACTCCATGGCTTTGTGATTGTCCCCTAAGTGGCGGTGTGCGTTACCCGAATGAGAGTACGCCTGCATATGTATCCGCAAATCAGCCACATCCTTTCCTAAAGTCAAACATTGTTGGGAGTAGGAAATCGCACTTTTGTAGTCTCCCAAGGTATAAGCTATCAATCCCAAACAAGAAAGCACCTGTGCTTGTTTTTCACCATCTCCAACTGCCTGAAAAAGTGCTAAAGATTCTTGTAAAGATTTCATGGCTACAGGCAAATCACCAGCTTGTTGCTGTTGAATTCCTTGACGCAAAAGTCTGTTGGCTTCCAAAGAATGGTCATCTTGCGCCTGTGGAAGCAATACTTCCTCTTGTGAATTTTGGCTAACATCCTGAGTCATTGTCTCAGATTTCCTTGCTTTTAGGTACGCTGCAGGTGGTTGCAAGGGAACCGTGTTTTTTGAGCTAAGATTCCATCCGCCTTTCCACATCGACCGTTCTCTGTTAATGGTGATAATACATTTAGTCTTCCCAAAATTAACCTGCATCTTTACATCAAGTGAAAATCACTTGACCACTAACCACCAACCACCAACTCACTGTCACGCAATATTTCTCGAACTTCCATTAAGATTTTTCCTAACATATTTTTCCCGCTACCGTCCGCACCGCAACCCCAGTAGTAATCGATAGGCGAATTCTCAACAAGTTCTGCATCCCCTGTGGACAGCAAAATTTCTTTAATATCAGCATGAGTTTGAAACTTACGCAGTACTGCTTTCTTCATGATTCCGTCTTTCACTTGTTCCCAATCTGGACGCAAAGGACGGTTCCTATCCCGTCCCATTCTCGCAGCATCTTTAGGTGTTTTTACTAGACGTATCTGTTCTACATGAGGTGTACCTACGAACTTTTGTGCTTGAAAGTAATGTTCGCTTGTATACCAATAAAGACCGTCTAATTCAAAACCATGATCTGAAAAATTAGAAAAACAGCCGTATTTTTCACGAGTGTTGTAAAAGTAAATAGTCATAAGTATTTTTTTGATATGTATTATAAACTACTTTTGTGGAACTGACCAAGCTTAACAGCTAGCCGCAAAAAAAATTTGCGATCGCAAATGCAAAGCATGGAACAGAAGAACATAAGATTAAAGAACGATGGCTGTTTAATGCCTAATTATGATTTACTGCCTCAATCCCAGTTGTGACAAGCCTTTGAATCCAGATGGTGCTGAATTCTGCCAAAATTGTGAGGCAAAACTGATATCGCTGTTGCGAAATCGGTATCACATTCTCCAGCCGTTGGGGGGTGGAGGATTTGGCAGAACTTTTCTGGCAGAAGATGAAGATAAACTCAAAGAACACTGTGTTGTCAAGCAACTAGCACCACAAGTCCAAGGAACCAGCGCTTTGCAAAAAGCAACTGAACTGTTTCAAGAAGAAGCGCGGCGCTTGCAACAGTTAGGAGAACACCCACAAATTCCAACTTTGTATGCTTACTTTAGGCAGGAGAACTATTTATACCTAGTACAGCAGTTTATTGAAGGGCAAACTTTACGGCAGGAATTAAATCGGCATGGGCTTTTCCCTGAAGAAAAGATTTGGGAAGTGTTAGGTGAATTACTACACATTCTCAAATTTATCCACGAACATCAAGTCATTCACCGAGACATTAAACCAGAAAACATTATCCGTCGTCTTTCTCAAAGAGGAAAAAGAGATTTAGTACTTATCGATTTTGGAGTTGCCAAACAGTTAACAGAAACTTCTTTAGAAAAAGCTGGAACAACAATTGGTTCCTACGGTTATGCGCCTATAGAACAAATGAAATATGGCTCTGCATATCCAGCTAGTGATTTGTTTAGTTTGGGTGTTACGTGCTTTTATTTACTAACTGGAGTTAACCCATCGCAATTGTATGTTGAAGACGGATATAATTGGGTGGTGAACTGGCAAAAAAATCTCAATTTTTCTATATCCCTGCAACTAGAAAGGGTAATAGATAAACTGCTACAAAAACAATTAGAAACCCGCTACAAATCAGCAGATGAAGTCTTACAAGATTGGTCTAATCAACTAAAATCAGAAACAGAGCCAAAAGATGTTGCAGTTACTTTAATATCAACAAAAAATATTCAAACAAAAAATATTCACAATTCCTCTGTTTACCCCAGGACAATTATTCAACCAAAAAGACTGCTTAAAAAACAACAATTAATAGGAGTAACTGTTCTAATTATAATGAGTTTAGGAGGAGTTGTTTATTGGCAGATGGAGGGTTATACGCCAACCTTAAATGGGCATTTAGGCGAAGTCAATTCTCTTGCTATCAACTTAAATATTACAAATTTTACTTCTAAGAAAAATGTGAAAGGCTTAATAGTTAGTGGTAGTGATGACAAGAGTATCAAAATCTGGGACTTAAAAAATAAAAAAGAAATCCGCACGTTAAAAGGGCATAAAGAATTGGTTTACTCTGTTGCGCTGAGTGCCGATGGCCAAACTCTTGCTAGTGGAGGCAAAGACAACACAATCAGAATCTGGAATTTAAATACGGGGCAGGAAATTCGCACGTTGGTGGGACATTCTAGTTATGTTAATTCTGTTGCTATGAGTGCAGATAGTCAAATTCTTGCTAGTGGTAGCTATGACAAAACAATTAAGATTTGGAATTTAAAGACAGGTCAAGAAATTAACACTCTCAAAGGACATGAAGGAGAGGTTTTGTCTGTTGCTATTAGCCCAGATGGTTTAACTCTTGCCAGTGGTGGTACAGATAGAACAGTTAAAATTTGGAATTTAAAAACAGGGCAATTATTACGAACTTTGACCGGACATTTAGGGGACGTAAATGCCGTTGCTATCAGTCCCAATCAAAAGATTGTCGTTAGTGTTAGCGATGACAAAACCGTTAAAATATGGAATTTAAATACAGGGCGAGAATTACGTCCTCCTTTAACAGGTCATGCAGCTGATGTGAACGCTATTGCATTTAGCCCTAATAGTGAGAAAATTGCGACAGCAAGTGATGACACAACCGTAAAGCTCTGGAATTTGGGCACGGGACAAGAAATAAAAACATTCAAAGGTCATTCGCAAGAAGTTTTTGCCGTTGTTTTTAGTAGTGACGGTAAAAGTATAATCAGTGGTAGTAAAGATAAAACAATTAAGATTTGGCAAGTTCCTTAAACTAGATGTCGCTCGACCCTACCTACTGATGTTGTTTATGTTGACTTTTATTAAAAAACATTGATTTCCAAAGCTTTTATTCAAGAACAAGGTAATGGACGGCTCCGCTTTGAGAGGTTTTATGTCTTTGACGGTTGAAGACTTGGTAAGAATACAGCAACAGCATCCCGACTATCGCATGGAATTAGTCAAGGGAAATATCATTGTTATGAGTCCATCAGGATATGAGTCAGATGAAATTGCAGCAGGGATGATTGCTCAGTTATATAACTGGGTAACACCTCGCAAACTGGGGCGAGTAACTGCTTCGAGTGCTGGTTTTAGGTTACCAAACTTAAACTTACGCGCACCTGATGCTTCATTTGTCAAGGCAGAACGATTGCCTCGCAGCCCAAGATCTTATGCTCCATTAGCTCCAGATTTAACAGTTGAGGTTAAGTCACCTACTGATGACATAGAGGAACTGAGGGCAAAGATTAGAGAATTTCTTGCACTGGGAACTAGTGTAGGAATTTTAATTAATCCAGATGAACGGGTTGTTGAAGTTTACTATCCCGAACAAGAAGCGATCGTACTTCGAGATGGTGATGTTCTAACAGTGCCCGAACTTTTGCCGGGATGGGAAGTCAAGGTTTCAGATTTATGGACACCAGAGTTTGAATGAACAGTCCAACCTATGGCGTTCAATACGTATCTTTTAATACTAAAATATAAGACCCACACTATAAAGGCTCATCCTTAAAAAGAATGAGCCTTGACGTTGGTAGTATTGCACCTTGCCGTTCTTATCAAACAATTTTCCAAACCTGCAAAGGTTTTGCAACAACTATAAATTAGTAGTTGAACACCAATGCTAATAAATTCACTAGTATATATTCGCATTAAGAAGTAGGTAGATAACCATCAGTATCCGTTAACTTAGCGACAGGCAAAATGGCTTCGTTGTCGCTGTCTGCACTTTGAGGAGAAAAATGCTTATCCATAAGTGCGGGAACTTGTGCAGCTTGAATCCGGCTGTAACGAGTTTTGTCTGGCATCACTAAGTTTGGTCCTGCTTTGCAATTTTTCATGCAACCCGTTCCTTTAATTGTTACTTCTGATTCCAAACCACGCGCACTCACAGATGCTTCGATCGCTTGGCAAAGCTGTTTACCACCTCGTTTCATGCAGTCAGATTTTTGACACACCAATATAGTGGCTTTTTTTGTCCTCACTTCATGAGAAGAGGACATGGGGACATCAGCACGTGGAGACTTAGAAAAAGAAGAAGACAAGGAAATTGTTTCTTCCCTTGTCCCCTTACCCCCTTGTTCCCTTGTCTCAACTTGAGCTGCCATCACTTGGTAAGCTTTGAGCTTGACTTCACCTGTTTTCAAATCGTGCTTTTTCTCACCCAAGACTTGCAGCCAAGTCCCCTTTTGTAACCGCCAGTCAAAAGCAACGCGTAAGTGTTTAGCTAGTTTAACGTAGCATTCGCCCTCAGAAGTTTCTAGCAGCAAGCCTTTGAGCTTGTATCCATCTTTAATAACGAAATCGAGAAACCGTCCCTCTAGGCGGAATTCCGAAACTTCTGTCATGTGACATTTCCCCATCTTTTTACCTCTCTTCAACAAAGACTTTAATTTCAGCATGGTACTTATTACCAGTAGTTTCCGCGACTATGACTGCCGATAGCGAATTTGCCAACACTTTTTTAGAGTTGAAACTAACTCTTGACGTGAGGCTGTAGATTGCCGCACAACGCTCCAAATTTGAATGACAGCCATGATATTGCTAATGTCAACTTTCAATGGCTGGTTCGTCTCACACCAACAAGGAATGTCTAACTCCCGCAAACGATGATATATCTGCCATCGGTCTGCCCAATTGACCTCTATATTGTACTTTTCCTCATGTGGTTGCGAAGTTAATGGTTTCAAGACAATCCCCCTAAATATGCAATAGTTTTGCAGTAACTACTACGCTTTCGCTGCCATCATTTTCTGATATTGGAAGCAAAGCTTTATTCATTAGAATAACCTAAGTGCAAACTTTTCTCAGTAATTTTTGAAAAAAAATGAGAGATGTCTTGAAAATAGGGGATTGGGGATTGGGAATTGGGCATTGGGGTATGAGTTATTCTCCCTTGTCTCCCTTGTCCCCTTGCTCACTGTCTCTATATCATTTTTTCTTGATAATGTCAGTGTTCTATATTACATTTTTCTACTAAGATAAAAATATACGAGATGCATTGAGCATTCTTTAAATAAAAAGGTCAAAATTCTTTGATGGGGATAGGGCTTGCTATTATTTTTAAAATGTTAATATATAGAGACCAAAGCAGTTAAAAACTGCGACTGCCATAAAGCGAGGAAAACCATGTCTGAAACGCAAACTGTGTTACGAAATTTTGGTCATGTTTATGACAATCCTGTCCTCCTGGACAAAAGTGTAACTGAGCCAGTTTGTGAAGGGTTTAATGTCCTGTTAGCCAGTTTCCAAGCACTGTACTTGCAGTACCAAAAGCATCATTTTGTAGTTGAAGGCGCAGAATTTTACTCGCTGCACGAGTTCTTCAACGAAAGCTACGGTGAAGCGCAAGAACACGTCCATGATATTGGAGAACGTTTGGATGGACTGGGTGGAGTGCCAGTTGCAACCTTTAGCAAATTAGCGGAATTGTGCTGCTTTGAGCCTGAAGCTGATGGCGTCTTCTCTAGCCGTCAAATGGTAGAAAATGACCTGAAGGCAGAGCAGGCAATTATCGGTGTTCTACGCCGCCAAGCCGCACAGGCTGAGAGTTTGGGCGATCGCGCTACACGGTATTTGTACGAAAAAATCTTGTTAAAAACTGAAGAAAGAGCTTACCACCTGGCTCACTTCCTAGCTAAGGATAGCTTAACCTTAGGTTTTGTTCAACCCGCTCAAAATTAAAGCATGCATAATATAGAGCTATCTAACACAAGACTTAAAAAAGCTGCAAATACTCGCTCTTAAACAAGTACAAGAAATGGCAGAGAGGTAAATTTTAATCCTCTCTGCCATTTTTCATGAAAATCCACAAAAAAACATAATATTTAATCTCAAAAAAGATTCATTAAGCCAGTTAGTAATTATTCTTATTTAGAAGGTTTCACAATGTTAAGAAAAGCCTAAATTCTTGTAGAAGATATCCTTCAAAAAAAACTTCTCTGCTTTTGAGAAAAATCTTCAGTGTAAATGCAAACAAATTGCAAAAAGTTATTTGTCATTTGTCATTTGTCATTTGTCTTTCTTTCCTCACTTCCAGCCCCCAACGCCCAATGCCCTAGTCCCCAGTCCCCAATGTCCCATGCCCATTAGCCACCATCTGTCATAAAACCTACAAAAAGCGGCAAAATAAAAATCTGTAAGACCCTTACAATGATCAAGACTTATATTCTCTGTACTTGAAGGCAACAACTATGCCCCGCCGTGACGACATCAGGAAGATTCTGCTGCTAGGGTCTGGTCCCATCGTAATTGGACAAGCTAGCGAGTTTGACTACTCTGGTACCCAAGCTTGTAAAGCGTTACGAGAAGAAGGTTACGAAGTGGTGTTGGTTAATTCCAATCCTGCTACGATCATGACCGATCCAGAAACAGCCGATCGCACGTACATCGAACCCCTCACACCAGAGTTGGTGGAAAAAGTCATCGCCTCTGAACGCCCAGAGGCAATTCTACCAACGATGGGAGGACAAACTGCCCTAAATATTGCTGTGGCGTTGGCAAAAAATGGCGTGTTGGAAAGATACGGCGTTGAGTTAATCGGTGCCAAACTACCAGCTATTGAGAAAGCCGAAGATAGAAAACTGTTCAACGAAGCAATGGAAAAAATAGGGGTAAAGGTATGCCCTAGCGGGACAGCTTCAACTTTGGAAGAAGCCAAAGCAGTTGCCAAAAAAATTGGTACATATCCCCTGATTATTCGTCCTGCATTTACCTTAGGTGGTACGGGGGGCGGTATTGCTTACAATGAAGAAGAATTTGCAGAAATGGCACAATTCGGGATTGATGCCAGCCCAGTTTCACAAATTCTGATCGACCAGTCCCTACTTGGCTGGAAAGAATACGAATTGGAAGTCATGCGCGACTTGGCAGATAATGTTGTGATTATCTGTTCCATCGAAAACCTCGATCCGATGGGTATCCATACAGGCGATTCCATCACTGTTGCCCCAGCCCAAACCCTGACTGATAAGGAATACCAACGCCTGCGGGATATGGCAATTAAAATCATCCGTGAAATTGGAGTAGAAACGGGTGGTTCCAACATTCAATTTGCTATCAATCCTATCAATGGGGATGTCGTTATTATTGAGATGAATCCCCGTGTTTCCCGTAGTTCGGCCTTGGCTTCTAAAGCAACGGGTTTCCCCATCGCTAAAATGGCTGCAAAGTTGGCTGTGGGTTACACCTTAGACGAAATCAATAACGATATCACCAAGAAAACACCAGCCTCTTTTGAGCCAACAATTGATTACGTAGTCACAAAAATTCCACGTTTCGCCTTTGAAAAGTTTCCCGGCGCTGAGGCAGTACTGACAACACAAATGAAGTCAGTCGGAGAAGCAATGGCAATTGGGCGAACTTTTAATGAATCTTTTCAAAAAGCCCTACGTTCCCTAGAAACCGGACGTGCGGGTTGGGGTTGTGACATGAAAGAAAAATTGCCCAGTGGCGAACAAATTCGCGCCCATCTCCGGACACCAAACCCCGAACGCATTTTTGCCCTGCGTCATGCCATGCTTTTGGGTATGGCTCTTGAAGAAATCTACGAGTTAACGGGAATTGACCCCTGGTTCCTCGATAAAATGCAGGAATTGCTGGAGGTAGAAAAATTCCTCAAACGAACACCATTGCAGCAATTGACACAAGAGCAAATGTTTGAGGTGAAGCGACAGGGCTTTAGCGATCGCCAAATTGCCTACGCTACTAAAACAACAGAAGAAGAGGTGCGTACATACCGCAAACAACTAGGCGTGATTCCAGTTTATAAGACAGTAGACACTTGTGCTGCTGAATTTGAAGCATTTACCCCATACCATTACTCTACCTACGAAGAAGAAACTGAAGTAGCCCACACAACCAAACCCAAAGTTATGATTTTGGGCGGAGGTCCCAACCGCATCGGACAGGGTATCGAGTTTGACTACTGTTGCTGTCACGCTGCCTTTGCCTTAAAAGACGCTCTTTACGAAACAATCATGGTTAACTCCAACCCAGAAACCGTTTCTACTGATTACGATACAAGCGATCGCCTTTACTTTGAGCCACTGACAAGAGAAGATGTACTTAACATTATTGAGGCAGAAAACCCTGTTGGGGTGATTGTACAGTTTGGCGGTCAAACACCGTTAAAGTTATCAGT
>NZ_WJFC01000299.1 GCF_009725235.1 Scytonema sp. UIC 10036 | reverse complement strand
CCGTGTTTTCGAGACGCTCGAGGTTTCTATTTGAGTAGAGATCCTCTTTTCTAAGTTAATATATCTTAGTTTCAGTCCCGTTACCGGGAGTCGCTACGTTTCAAGTCTAGCTGCGTTCAACATTGCGTTAAGCGATTCGCGGCGTTTCAGTCCCGTTACCGGAGTCGCTACGTTTCAAGCGAATGGTTAGCAACTCAGGACATAAACGGTGATGCGTTTCAGTCCGTTACCGGGAGTCGCTACGTTTCAAGTCTTATTTGCTTACTTAATTGCGATACTCGCCCGATAGTTTCAGTCCCGTTACCGGGAGTCGCTACGTTTTCAAGTAAAGTGTTAAGCGCTTAACAGGAGACAAGCATGAGGTTTCAAGTCCCGTTACCGGGAGTCGCTACGTTTCAAAGTTTATTTGTTAAGGCTAAAAAGAAAAGGTGAATTGGGTTTCAGTCCCGTTACGGGAGTCGCTACGTTTCAAGCAATTGGCTTTTCTGCTGCCATCTCTTCGGTGATGGGTTTCAGTCCCGTTACCGGGAGTCGCTACGTTTCAAGAAACATGAATTCGTCTGCATAAAAGCAGTCTTGATCAAAAAGTTTCAGTCCCGTTACCGGGAGTCGCTACGTTTCAAGGAAGTAGCTCGAACTCTAATGCGATCGGCTCCGATACGTTTCAGTCCCGTTACCGGGGTCGCTTCACGTTTCAAGTCCCGATCGCGGTGCGGAAGTGGGGATGCAAATTCCCCTTCTGGTTTCAGTCCCGGTAACGGGACTGAAACATTTTAATGGTTGAATACAGATTAAAAACCTTCTGTACTTGAAACGTAGCGACTCCCGTAACGGGACTGAAACCAGAAGGGGAATTTGCATCCCCACTTCCGCACGCGATCGGGAACTTGAAACGTAGCGACTCCCGGTAACGGGACTGAAACGTATCGGAGCCGATTCGCATTAGAGTTCGAGCTACTTCCTTGAAACGTAGCGACTCCCGGAACGGGACTGAAACTTTTTGATCAAGGACTGCTTTATGCAGACGAATTCATGCTTCTTGAAACGTAGCGACTCCGGTAACGGACTGAAACCCATCACCGAAGAGATGGCAGCAGAAAAGCAATTGCTTGAAACGTAGCGACTCCCGGTAACGGGACTGAAACCCAATCACCTTTTCTTTTTAGCCTTAACAAATAAACTTGAAACGTAGCGACTCCCGGTAACGGGACTGAAACCTCATGCTGTCTCCTGTTAAGCGCTTAACACTTTACTTGAAACGTAGCGACTCCCGGTAACGGGACTGAAACTATCGGGCCGAGTATCGCATTAAGTAAGCAAATAAGACTTGAAACGTAGCGACTCCCGGTAACGGGACTGAAACGCATCACCGTTTATGTCCTGAGTTGCTAACCATTCGCTTGAAACGTAGCGACTCCCGGTAACGGGACTGAAACGCGCGAATCGCTTAACGCAATGTTGAACGCAGCTAGACTTGAAACGTAGCGACTCCGGTAACGGGACTGAAAACTCAGAGATGTTCGCTTCCATCAGTGGGATGGAAACAACTTGAAACGTAGCGACTCCCGGTAACGGGACTGAAACCATGACCCCTATTGGGACGAGATTACTGCTGGCCCATCAGCTTGAAACGTAGCGCTCCCGGTAACGGGACTGAAACATATCCATATTGCCAGCGAACCCGGAAACATAAGTAGCTTGAAACGTAGCGACTCCCGGTAACGGACTGAAACTATAGTTGAATTACACATGTCATAGACGAAAGGCAGCGAAAGCTTGAAAACGTAGCGACTCCCGGTAACGGGACTGAAACGATAAAACCGATTTAAAAACCTTTTCACTGCTGCAGCTTGAAACGTAGGCGACTCCCGGTAACGGGACTGAAACAATCTATAAATAATCCTACTAAGCAATGTGAATCTTCTTGAAACGTAGCGACTCCCGGTAACGGGACTGAAACTTTGCTCTCCTAATATACTTCTCAAAGCTGCAATCATTCTTGAAACGTAGCGACTCCCGGTAACGGGACTGAACAATAATTAATATGGAATGCGATCGCCATTCTAGAACTTGAAACGTAGCGACTGCCCGGTAACGGGACTGAAACTTTGTTAGCGACGACTTCTAGTAGGGCACACTAAAGCTTGAAACGTAGCGACTCCCGGTAACGGGACTGAACTTTGACGCTGAAGCCGTAGCCGCACCCAACCCCCACTTGAAACGTAGCGACTCCCGGTAACGGGACTGAACTACCTACGTTTATGACTGGACTTCTTACCCATTGAGGCTTGAAACGTAGCGACTCCCGGTAACGGGACTGAAACCTAGAGTGGCTCCCCATCAATTCCTGAAAATTTTAATGTTCAGGCTTGATGGTTGGCATATATTGGCAATTTTTGTCATGATTAAATAAACTTAGCCAAGGTCAATAGTCAATGACGACGCTGAACATCTCTTTGCCTGAAGCAATGCGAGCTTTTTATTGATGAGGAAGTAGCCAAGGGTGGTTACAGTACTGCGAGTGAGTACATCCGCGATTTAATTCGTCAAGCCCAGAAAAGGCTGAAGAAAAAAAGTTAGAAGCAATGTTGTTAGAGGGTTTAGATAGTGGAGAACCGATTGAGGTGACAGATGAATGGTGGGAACGAAAAACGCGCTTCAAATTCTGCAAGGTTTCCACGGAAAAATAAATGACGAAGACGTATTATTATTACGGCTAAAAGCAAGCGAAGATATTGATGAATTGTTTTGCTTATATTGCTCAAGATAATTATGATGTAGCATTAATTTTTTTTGATGCAACCAGGTTAACTTTTTCCTAATTAATTGATTGTGATTTATTTTCAACATGGGCTCATCAGTATTCCATACATAAGGATTTTAATATGACTACGTGTTTGAAATACGGTGGCTATTTTTCTAAACAAAATACACTTTAGAAATGAATCTGTGGATTTAATGGTATACTATCACTGGTTAGAACCGGACAAGCCCGCGCTCCCCCGCCCCGAAGACTCCGCGATGCCGCATGATTCGCAACGAATTCCTTAAAGTTTGGCTTATTTTATACCTAATTTTTTAAAAGTAAATATACTTAAGAATTAGTATAGTTAGTAAATTAAATCTATTTGGTTGAGATATTGGTGATATTTCTTTTTCCCTAGCGATTACTTCAATCCTAAAAAAGCGGATGCAGCGTACTCGGAGCAAGTTGCTTGTATGCAAAATGCTGGGTTTGCAACTGGAGTTATTTCTTTAGAGTCGTTAGGGACAGGTTCGTCAAAGATTATTCCAGTCCCAACTTCTGGTTCAAAGTTGTTTATCGGGGTTTGATGCTCTCGCCCGGAGATTATGAATTATTAGTTTAATGTCGTAGAAATTACAGGGCAAGTGTTTTAACTTCTTTTGGCTGAGTATCTAGCTACACATTATTTGATTAATTGGTATCCGCTAATTACTGATTTAACTCCAGAGACTAAATTTTATTCGTCGATGATGATTTAGAGAACCAGTTAAACCAACTTGGCTGGAATGGATTTTTTATCAAAAGATTATGTTAAGTCTCTCAAACCTCAGTTGGTTCCATAATTAATCAACCAGAGCAAATCAAAACAGTAGTAGCCGAGATGCAAAAATTTCGAGGCACGATTTGAAGGAGGTATTTGTGTGCGGCGGATTGAAGATTTTTGTAAGAGAAACTGAGAAGCGTTACTTTGTTTATCTGGTAACCTTTTGCTGCTTCAGCAGATGAAGAAATTCCAGAGATTGTTTTTGAGTGCGCCAAGCGGATTGAGAGCGCAGTTTTTTCTTCTGTTGATGTAGTAGAACATAGCGATGGCACTCAGCGAATCGTAGAAATTGGTGATGGGCAGGTGTCAGATATTGTTGGATGGACGGCTGAACGTTTTTGCTCAAATTTGGATTGACAGCTAACAACCCTCCAAGCGTGACTGCTCAGAGAAAGATATTGTTTTGAGTTATAAGTCTGAGTAAGAAAAAAAACTAAGCAATAAAATTTTAATCTGCTCAAAACCTTTATTTATAAACCTTTCAAGAGCCAATACTAGTAAACTTCTTTGCGTAGTCGTGGTTT
This sequence comes from Scytonema sp. UIC 10036, assembly GCF_009725235.1. The sequence goes on along the minus strand of NZ_WJFC01000299.1, from coordinate 8,257 downwards.
TAAAGCTGGGGGAGCAGGGGTAGCTGGGGTGGTTGGGGTGGTTGGGGGAGAAAAACTGCGATCGCAACTCGCTACAAAAATAAGGCGATCGCAACCGGAATACCCCCTTTCCATAGCCATGCTATAAATAATTAAGCAAACAACTCAAGGCTCCAGTCCCGATGACAGAGCGATTAATTATTACTAAAACGTTCAGTAGTTACGCTGATGCATTTTTCATGTTGGGTTTAGCCCGACTTGCCGAATATGCTTTGCATAAAACAAAACAAAAAAGTTCAATTCAATTGATAGATAGAGGTACAGCCTATATTCTCCAATTCAAACAGCCTATTAATATCGAACCCATCACCAAAATCCGTTATGCTGACCCTTTTCCTGTGGTGAAAGGAAAAAACACTGATACCAGCAAAATTCCCCCAGATGTGGAAATTTTTGATACGGTAGAACAAAGCAATACTCGCAAGCTTTATCGAGATTTTCTCTTCCAACAACGAGGAAAAATCGAAAACTCAGAGGAAGCACCCAAACCACCGGATTCGCGCACTCAAAATGGTGTGTTCCTCGCACAAATGCGTTGCGATCGCAATCATAATGACCTATGGATGGGTAGTTGGGAATTGCAGGAAAACTATGGTGCTTTCATTGCAGCACTTTTTGAGGGTTTTAGTCAGGAAGATGGGGGAGTTGAGAAGGTTGCAAAAATATTCCAAAAAAACACGGGTCGCAAATTACCAAGTATGGAGAGTGCTGTGAGAGTTTATTTACCAACCTCTGTACTAGGAGCGAACCGCATTAAAGCCGATAGCAATAAATTCGAGTCGCAAAAAGCAGATTGGTTGAGTTTGTGGTTGGTTGCTAGCGGGTTATTTCATTATGGAATTGCTGAGAGGGTAAAAATACGCGATCGCGTTTTTGATTGGAGAGTTGTAGCACTGCAACCCCATGATATCCAATTCCAAGACTATTGCAGTGTCATTAAAAAATTGCTTGTATATAACCCACCAGGAGCAGGACATGGAATTGCTCGATTTGATGCAGAGTTAGTACTGCGGTTCTGTCAGGAATTGCTCAACCACCATTCTATTCCCGAAAAAATCGGAGAACCGGAAAAGTCAGACGATGATTTTGATGATTTTGATATTTCGGCTAAACCCGTCAATAAATTTGTCAGCAACTTTGCAGGAACTAATTTTAGCTCCAAAGGACAGGTTTATGCATTCAAAGAACTTTTTAGCTTGGGGCTTCCAGCTTGGATACATCCCCACAGTAAAGATGAATTGTATGAGTATCTAAATATCTTGGAAGAGCATCTTAGAATAGTGCATTTTCTATCAATTGACGAGGGAACTAGCGAATTACTTGCAGCATACAGGGATTTTATTACCGGGAATGATTTATATCAATTTTTCCGCTTCCAAGTCAGCTATGCTGATTACATCACAAAGAAATTAGCCGATGGGAAATCAAGAGTTTCTTTATTCTCAAAACAAGGAATCGATGTTATGGTGAGAAATTTTAGTGGGAAATTGCGACAAAATGATAGTGATTGGAGCTTAACAGAAATAACTACAGATTCAGGCTTTTTAAATATCGCTAAAGCCATTAATAGTGCCACAGTTTATGCTGGAACTATTCACAACAAGGAAGGAAAATCAAAGGAAACTGGATGGGAAAGAATCTATGGATTAGCACAAAGGTTGAGCAGTCAATCAGGTTCAAAAAAAGATTTTATTATTGAAATAAGTGCATTTTTAGCCAGCTACGAAAATGAAAATTTACGTATTGACGAAGAACTCAGAAAACAGAAGAAGCCCCGCCGTATTTGGACAACCAAAGATGATTTGGATCGGCTGATTAATTTAATTGAGCAACACGGCTCTAGTTTAGTAGCCAATCTCTTAATCGCTTACGGATATGCCAAAGGTTGGTCTAAAGGTAAAGATAACGAAGGAGAAGATAAACAACCTGATGAAATGTATGAAGAAGGCGAAGATATAGAAGCTGAAATTGATAGCGAAACCGAAGCAGCATAAGAGAATGTTTGAAAAGTGGTTGTCTGTCATTTTCATCACATTATTACCCCCCTTAATCCCCCCTTGTAAAGGTGGGAAAATAAGATGAATCTGGTTCCCTCCCCTTTCCAAGGGGAGGGTTAGGGTGGGGTAAAAAAATATTTGATACATCAATCATGACTTTTCAAACATCCTCTAAAAACACCATCATCTAATCTACAATTCATAATTCACAAAACAAACCAAAATGTCCAACCAAAATTTCTCAGTTTATTCCCTCTCCGTTAGCGGTTTGCTTTCCTGGCAAATTCACGCCCTCAATAACGAAGGAAACGAAGGTAATCAATCATTAACCCGTCGTTTTTATATCATCCAAAAAGGTGGAAATGAACCCGAATATGTTAACGGTGTTTCTGGCGATATGCTCAAACATATTCAAGCCGAACATTTACACCGCATCTCTTTAGAATCTGGTTTAAGTTTGTCAGCAGGCGGAAAACAATTGAATCCCGATCGCATTGGATACGATATCGAGAAAAACCTACCTATCTTTACCGACAAAGATACAGATTTAGCCACCAAAACCGCCAAAATTCTACAACTTTGCACCATTAGCGATTTAGAAGGGTTTATGGTGACAGAAAAGAAAGGACAAACTCTCAAACGAGAATCAGTTATTGAATTTGGTGCAGTTGTTGGTTTACCCACCTACGTCAAAACCCAAAGCTATTTCCATGCTAAATACGGTATCGACAATCCTACCCCTTACAACGTCCAAGTCAGTTCCGGGTTGTATGCAACCGTCCTCAATGTGGAAGCATTCCGTATCGGTTACAATCCCCACAATTTTAGCTACAGCATCCACGCAACCCAACGCAAACAACGCTTAGACGCACTCCTCAAAAGTATTCTTTACACCTACATGCAACCCAACGGAGCCAAACGCAACACCCATTTACCTCACCCCGACTATTTTGAAGGAGTCATCACCATTAGTACCCGTCGCTGTCCCGCACCCATGTTAAGCCCGTTGGAAGAAAGTTACAACCGTCAAATTCTCAGCTTGGCAAATACCTTAAATAACCTCAATGGTGAAGGGACAATTCGCTGCTTTGAATTCGATTCAATGGCACAATTCGCTGAACAAATTCAAACCATCATAGAACAAGGACAACCCTGGGAGAGCGAAAATGCCGAAGCAGTCGAATAATCCAAACTCCCCTATCTTACGAGGAGAGAGGTTAGAGAGCATATGGTTGACAGTCTCATACCAACCCGTGAGCTTATTCACCCTCAAACGTTCTGATGCAACCAGTATGGCAGCTCGTTCTAACCTGGTTCCCACACCCTATGCAATTAAAATGGCACTACTCAAAGCCTTACTTGAAAGCCAGGGGAAACAACACCAGGACAATTTTGATACCTGGATAAAAAGGGAATTTACCTGGATTCGGGATTTGCAAATATATATCCTCCCACCAGCACAACTAGTAGTCAATCGCAATGGTTATAAACTCCGATACTTTGACCAAACCGCAGATAAAGCCGACAAAAGTAGAACTACCTTCCCCATGCAAGACGGGTTTGTATTTCGAGAATGGATACATTTACAGGGAGAATTGCAAATTTATGTAGGAATTCATGAAGATGAGTCAAATAAATTACAAGATAAGCAACAAAATAAGTTACAAGAATTAACCAAACTTTTTGCCCAAATCAACTACTTTGGTAAAAAAGGTTGCTTCTTTCAATACTTGCCCGACCGTACCCAAACAACAAACCAACCTACTTTTATCCCCAATCCTAACAACAGTTTTACCATCCAACCAATGGATGATTTTGGTTCAAAAACCACCTTCAACCGGATAAATCCCTTTTCTAACGACAAAGCCCAACTCGGCAAAGATAGAATCATCAAACCAGGATTTTTACCCTTAAAACTTCGCTCTACGAGTGCCCGTTATGACTTCTACCAAAGAGACTGATACTCCAAAAACTACGAATTTCTGGCTCAATCAACCAAAAACAGAACCAACTTTCGCCGGACTAAGTGTAATTCTACGCCCCACTCAAATAAACACCGCTCCAGTTAACTTAAGCGAATGGCTACAACAGGAAGATATTCATGATGATATTAACCCCATCTGGATACCCCTACGCAAAACCGATGGCGTGACAAAAATTATGCCTGTACTGCCACACGCAAATTTATACGACAATTGTATGGGGATGCTGTGGAGGCAAATTGCGCGTAGTAATCTGGTTGAATGGCGACAAAGACTTTATGAAATCAGTGGTGTGGAAGTTAATTCCGATTCCCTTCACAGAATTCAAATCGCTGTTAATTCAGTTCAACCCTTTCCTCCCACTGTAGCACGCGCTATCCATGCATTGTGTTTTCGCTGGTTTGCCAACACCAGCCCAGAATTAGCCGAAATCATACACCAACAAGAAACCCTACCCCTAACAACTGGATGGGAATATTGTTCTCCTAAAAAAATCCTCCTCAAAATCAGCTTGTTGCAAAAAGAATTACTCGCTCCTTTATTGTGGGGAATGAATGCAGACTTAGGGCAGGAAATGACCCTAGCAGGAATTCCTTGTAGAATGGAAGGCTGGATTGACATTACCCAAACAACTAGCTTCGAGAAAATTGCTCAATTACCAGCCCAAAATACTATCGATTTGCGATTTCTCTCCCCCACCAGCTTCAAACAAGTTAAAAACGTCCAACCTTTTCCCCTACCCGACTTGGTTTTTAACGGATTATTACGACGTTGGAATGTATTTGCACCAGAAGCCTTAAAATTCCCTAAAGTCGAATGGAATGTTATTATTTCCGGCTACGAACTGAAAACCTACGCCATGAAAATGGAAGGCGGAGCGGAAATCGGTGCTGAGGGATTGGTTCGATATAAATTTGCAGACAGCGAACAAGCCAGAATTGCCACTATCTTAGCCCACTTTGCCATATTTGCTGGAATTGGCAGAAAAACTGCAATGGGTATGGGACAGGTTGAAATCGCATGACTGAAAATTATTTACCCCTGGCGTATCTTAACGCTTGGGAATATTGCCCGCGCCGATTTTACCTGGAATATGTGCTGGGGGAAATGGAAGATAACGAGCATATTATTCTAGGTCGCCATTTACACCGTAATATTAATGAGGAATTAGCGATCGCCGAAGGGGATACCATAATTCGCCAACAACAATGGGTATGGAGCGATCGCTTGAAAATTGCCGGAATTATCGATGCGGTGGAAGAGTCAGAAGGGCAACTTGTGCCAGTGGAATACAAAAAAGGCAAGATGGCACAACACCTCAACGATCATTTTCAACTCTGTGGTGCTGCTTTATGTTTGGAAGAACGCACCGGACGCAGTATTACTTACGGTGAGATTTTTTACCATACCAATCGCAGACGACAAACCGTAGCCTTTACCCCAGAACTACGACAAGCCACAGAGAATGCCATAGCCCTAGCTCAACTTGCTGCTACGAGAGAAATGCCGATACCAATTGACAATACCAAAAAGTGTCAATCCTGTAGCTTACAGAGAATTTGCCTACCTTTTGAAGTCAAAGCATTGCGTTCTCAATAGATGGATCGTCATTTGTTATTTGTCATTGGTCATTTGTAAGGGTTTTAACATATTTACATATTTTTACATAGTTCGGTTTTTTCCTACCTACCTATTTATGTATTGGGAGCATCTTGTTACCTTGCTTTAAGTAAACATGCATAAGATGTTTTGTTTTTATTTAGACAAATGCAAGCAAGATCCCGCACCACCCAATACTGAGTCCACAATCTAAAATCCAAAATCCAAAATCCAAAATCGCATGACTGTAATTTACGTTACTCAACCTGAAGCAGTTTTAAGTAAAGTCTACGAAGCCTTCACCGTCTCTCTCAAACAAGAAGATGGTTCTTGGAAGAAAAAAACTATACCAGCCCAAACTGCCGAACAAGTTGTTCTCATGGGCAATCCTCAAGTGACGGGAGATGCTCTGGTATACGCTCTAGAATTGGGGATGCCCGTCCACTATCTTTCTTTTGTGGGTAAATACTTAGGTTCTGCTCTTCCTGGATACTCGCGTAATGGTCAATTACGATTAGCACAATATCGAGTTTATCATGACCCTACCCAGCGTTTGGAACTAGTCAAAGCCATAGTGACTACAAAAATTCACAATCAGTACAACGTTCTCTATCGCCACAATCAACGGGACAATCCCCTCAAAGAACGGAAAAATCTTGTTAAAAATCAACAAACCATTGACCAAGTGAGGGGAGTCGAAGGTTTAGCAGCAAGGGAATATTTTGCCTGTTGGCAAAAAATGGTAGGTAAACAATGGACATTCAATGGACGCAATCGCAATCCACCCACCGATCCAGTCAATGCTTTATTGAGCTTTTCCTATGCTTTGCTGAAAACCCAAGTCACTGCAGCCGTTCATGTGGCTGGACTTGACCCCTATATTGGTTATTTACACGAAGTCCACCACGGACAGCCATCAATGGTATTGGATTTGATGGAAGAATTTCGCGCTCTTATTTCCGACAATATCGTGTTGGGAGTATTGAGCAAACGGGAAATTCAACCCCAGGATTTTACCGAAAGTTTAAGTGCATACCGCCTTTCTGATGCTGGAAGAAAGACTTTTTTAGAAGCTTTCGAGCGAAAAATGAAGGATGAGTTTACCCATCCAATCTTTAATTATCGCTGCACCTACCGACGAGCGATCGAGCTTCAAGCCAGGTTGCTAAGTCGCCATTTACAAGAAGGGATTTCCTACAAACCACTTGCTTTGCGGTAGTCGATGAAAGGCGATTGGACAAAGCCCACGCTTCGCGATTAGACAAAGCCCACGCTTCGCGATCGCGATTTTGGCTGTAGGAGCCGAAAAGTTTTTTTTATCCAATGCGGGTAAGCTTGCCCTAGAACGAACTGAAGGGATGCCCACACCACACAAAATATCTAACTTTTCAAACCTCAATGACAACACTATTTTATTTGATTATTTACGATTTACCCGACAACAAAGCGGCAAACAAGCGTCGAAATCGGTTACACAAAATGCTGAGTGGTTATGGAAATTGGACGCAATACAGTGTGTTTGAATGTTTTTTAACTGCGGTAAAATTTACCGAGATGCAAATCAAGATTGAAAAGTTAATCAAACCAGAGGAAGATTCAGTGCGGGTGTACGTACTTGATGCAGGTGCAGTGAAGCGAACTATTACCTATGGTTCGGAAAAGCCTCGACAACAAGAAGCAATTATTATATAGTTGGTTAGTAGCTTTATGTTTGGCAGATCAAAGCGAGGGCTAAAACCTGGGGGGTTCTGCCAAAACAGCCAGAACCTAGACAAATTAATAGTTACAGCGTTTTGATATTCGGTACTATTGATAGTTTATATCAATAAGCGAGGCTGAAATGTGGTCATTTTTTCGATCTGCCAAAACTGCTTGTAGAATCCTTGTTCTGTAAGGTTTTTAGATGGCGGACTTGAAACGTAGCGATTCCCGGTAACGGGACTGAAACGTTTAACTAAAGGATTAGCAGATAAATCTTCAGCAGCTTGAAACGTAGCGATTCCCGGTAACGGGACTGAAACCTAGCCAATAATGAAACACCCATCAGACCTAGAGTAGTCCTTGAAACGTAGCGATTCCCGGTAACGGGACTGAAACACGCAGGTTACGCTATCGTCTATATACCCTATAGAAACTTGAAACGTAGCGATTCCCGGTAACGGGACTGAAACCATCTTCTGGTGAAACTGAACCTACCATCAGGCTTGAAACGTAGCGATTCCCGGTAACGGGACTGAAACAGATTCAAAGCATAACTGGGAAGAATGCTTTCAAAAAGTCCTTGAAACGTAGCGATTCCCGGTAACGGGACTGAAACCCTTGGACGTTCCAAACTGGGGGTTACAGCGCAACGCTGGGGGCTTGAAACGTAGCGATTCCCGGTAACGGGACTGAAACCACATCACACATCTTAATTATCATGCCTAGAATCACTTGAAACGTAGCGATTCCCGGTAACGGGACTGAAACTTTTTCTAAAATAAGCAAAGGAGATCTGCAATGGACACTTGAAACGTAGCGATTCCCGGTAACGGGACTGAAACATATCATGTCGCTTAGACAGAACAGAGATAAAAAGAGTGTAAACGTATACAGAAAAGACAACGGGAGGGAGAAAAAAATAAGTGGTGGGGAGGAGGT
>NZ_WJFC01000298.1 GCF_009725235.1 Scytonema sp. UIC 10036 | reverse complement strand
ATAAATTATCCCAAATCCAAAATAAACGTGTAGGGGCGCAATGCCTTGCGCCCCTACGATGGGATAATTTTTTAATTAGAAGTCTCTTAGTGGAAAAACCACCAACCACCAACCACTAACTAATAACTAATCCAATCACTCCAACTACCAGCATAGAGTTTCCCTGTATGTATGCCTGCTAACTCCAGCGATAGTAAGTTGACACAAGCAGTTACCCCAGAACCACAATAAACAAAAATTTCCTCGGCATTTTCAACTTTAGACCATCGATGGCGTTGCTCTACAGTAGGCAGCAAATACCCCGCAGAGTCTGTCACTTCTTGCCAAGGATAATTGACTGCACCAGGAATATGTCCGGCAATTTTATCAATTGGTTCTCTAATTCCCAAGTAACGCTCCGTTTCTCGCGAATCAACCAGCACAACTTCTTGTAAATCTTTTCTCTCTTTCACTGTAACGATCTCCACTACCATGTCTGTTTGGATCTTAGGTATAAAAGTCAGCCCCATAGATACTTTGTGTTCTGGCACAACATCCGTAACAGGATAACCAACTCTTTGCCATGCAGCAAAACCCCCATTTAGTACCGCCACTTTCTCGTGTCCGAGGTAGCGCAACAACCACCACAAACGAGATGCAAAAGCGTAACGAGAATCATCATAGGCAATAACAAGAGTTTCTTGAGAATTTACTCCAATTTTTGACAACTTTTGAGCTAATTTATCAGGTTCTGGCAGAGGATGTCTGCCTCCATGTTTTCCAACAGGACTAGAAAGATCTAGATTTAAGTCTAAGTAGTATGACCCTTTAATATGACACTCTTTGTACTGTTGCTGTCCCAGTTGTGGATCTGCGAGAGAAAAGCGACAATCCACTATAACAACTTGTGGATCTTCAAGATGTTCTAACAGCCATTCACAAGAAACAACGAAATGTTTGTCGATCATAAAAGTTTATTGGTTAATGGCTAATGGTTATTGCCTAATAGCTAATAGGGCGTAGGTAGGGCTGTGCCGCACATTCTATAGTTGGTGGGCAATGCTCACCCTACCAATGACTAATAGTACAGATAGCAATTAGCAATTAGCAATTAGCCATTAGCCCCTTGACAAAGTATAAAATATGACATGAAAGAAAATTTTACACCAGAGTCAACCGCAGATGGTTCATTTACCTTCTTTTCACAAGAATTTGGCGAATTGTTCCACAGTCACTATGGAGCTCGTCAAGAGAGTTTTCTCAAATTCTCAGTGCCAACTCAACTTGCTTTCGCTGCAAATAAATCAAACTTGCGGCTTTTGGATGTTTGTTACGGATTGGGATATAACACAGCAGCAGCTCTACAAACGATTTGGGAAGTCAACCCCAAATGTCATGTGGAAGTTATTGGTTTAGAACTAAATGCTGCAGTACCACAAGCTGCAATCGATCGTCATTTATATGACAATTGGGAATATAACTATACTCAAATTTTGGCTCAATTAGCTAGCGAGTATCAAGTCGTCCAAGATTGCCTGAGTGCAAATCTCTTAATTGGTGATGCTAGAAGCACAATTCAGCTTGTAAACAAATCCGGTTTTAAAGCTGATGCTATTTTTCTCGATCCATTTTCTCCCCCTCAGTGTCCGCAGTTGTGGACTGTTGAATTTATTCAGCAACTTTCCTTTTGCTTGGACTTAAACGGTTTACTAGCAACCTACTCTTGTGCTGCGGCTGTGCGTACTGCACTCAAAGTCGCCAAACTACAAATCGGTTCCACGCCACCCGTTGGAAGGCGCGCACCCGGTACTGTTGCTGCCCATTTGAAGGAGAAGGGAAAGGGGGTAGACAAGGAAGCAAATTCTACCTTGTCCCCCGTGTCCTCCTTGTCTCCTCTTCCCCCTCTCTCCCAAGCAGAAAAAGAACATTTGTTAACCCGTGCCGCGATTCCTTATCGAGATCCACAACTGAATGATTCGGCAGATAACATTTTGAAACGACGGCAACAAGAGCAACAAGCTTCAACTCTTGAACCTACATCTTATTGGCGAAAAAGATGGCTCTCTAAAAGTCTATAGATAGTGTAAAATTTATTACTATAGGAGAATTGACTGAAAGTTAAAAACAAAAATTTCTGTAACTTTCAATACTAAATTGTCTGTTAATGTGTCCTAAAAAGTCAAAAAAATAACAATAATTGTGTAATTAATGTAAATTTTATGACAAAAATGTGTAAATACTGAGGTTGAAGTCAAATCTTTAAAATACCGATACTTAATTTTGATAGAGATCGGAAGCTTAGCAAGATTATTCTTTGAATACCATGCTAAGAAATCTCCGTAAAAAACCCGATTTAACTCAACCAGGAATTGCTCATACTGGAAAGATAGGAATGAAAGCACATAGCATGATTTCTAATATCTTAAAAAAGATGAAAAGATTTATGCAACTTATAAAGAAAAAACGTGTTTTGCTAGCATATAAATGCTGATAAAAAGTAAACTTGTTTTGAAGAACTATCAATGTTAACTATTTTGAAATTGGAGTACCCTTGTGGTTCAATGGAAATCCAAATTTACAGGCCCTACTCATGGAATTGTTAGTGAGCCGAACTTGTCAAACCAAGTCAAAAATACTATATCTACAAATAATACATCATCTTTACAGAATAAGGATGATGCTCTGAATTCACCGATAAAAGAAATCAGTCTTGAAGAACCGGAAACACCCGCTTCTTGGGTAAGCCCTCGTGTGAATTCCATATTTGATTTATTGGTATCTAGAACGGTACAAACCGTATGTTGGACAGTGAATGGTAGTGATTCGGATGCGCCTAAAGTTTTAGTGGTTGATGACCATGCAGCTAGTCGGATGACGGCGGTTGCTCTTTTAGCTATGGAAGGCTACGAAGTCATAGAAGCAGATAGTGGTGGTACTGCCATAGAACTGGTAACGCAAAAACAACCAGACCTGATTCTATTAGACGTGATGATGCCAGGAATGGATGGATTTGAAGTTTGCCAGTTGCTCAAACAGGAAGAGTCAACTAGGCTTATACCAGTGATTTTTATTACTGCTTTAAACGATAGGCGATCGCGTATTCGGGGAATTGAGGTAGGTGCAGACGATTTCTTGACCAAACCATTCGATCGCGTGGAACTAGCAGCCCGTGTTAAATCTCTTGTACAACAAAAGCGGCTAAATGAAGATTTAGACCACGCGGAACAAGTCCTGTTTTCTATTGCTAGAGCTATTGAGAGCCGCGATCCCAACACCGGAGATCACTGCGAACGGTTAATGAAATTGGGCCAAGCTTTTGGTGAGTACTTGGGTTTAACACGCAATCAAATTCGAGATTTGATGTGGGGCGGCTATCTTCATGATATTGGCAAGGTAGGTATTCCCGATTCTATACTGCTAAAACAGGGAAAACTGACTCCTGAAGAATGGACAATTATGAAGCAGCACGTTTTAATTGGAGAAAAGATTTGCCAGCCACTACGCAGTATGCGGGGCGTAGTTCCCATCATCCGACACCACCACGAACGGTGGGATGGTTCGGGTTATCCTGATGGGCTTGTGGGCGAGCAAATTCCCTACTTAGCACAAGTCTTTCAATTTATTGATGTTTTTGATGCTTTAACAAGCGAAAGACCTTACAAAAAAGCATTTAGTGCCAAAGAAGCACTCACAGTGATGGCAGAGGAAACAAAACAGGGTTGGCGCAATCCCGAACTCATGAAGCAGTTTGAGGAGTTTGTCATGATTTCTTGCCAGAATTGCTTGCCTTAAATGAGTAACCTGGTATTAATTGAGTCTACACTCGAATAAGTAAGCCAGTCAAAGCAATTCATACTTATTATGGTAGTTGTAGCAATTTTGGCAGCCGGACGTGGAACGCGCATGAAATCCAGCTTGCCTAAAGTTTTACATTCCCTGGGTGGGCGATCGCTCATCGAACAAGTGATTGAGAGCGTCAAACCACTTGCGCCCACTCGACAGATGGTTATTATAGGATATCAAGCAGAAGAAGTCAAGGCAGCCCTGCAGCCAATTCCGAGTTTGGAGTTTGTAGAACAGACCGAACAACTTGGCACAGGTCATGCAGTCCAGCAGTTATTGCCCTATTTAGAAGGTTACACTGGAGATCTACTAGTACTGTACGGTGATGTACCGTTGCTGCGTCCAGAAACCTTAAGAAATTTGTTAGAAACTCACACCAAAAACCAAAACGCTGCCACCATCCTGACAGCAAAGGTAGATAATCCTAAGGGTTACGGACGCGTTTTTTGTAATAGTGAAAATATAGTTCAACAAATTATTGAAGATAAAGATTGCACTCCAGAACAAAAAGAGAACAAACGTATTAATGCTGGTATTTACTGCTTCCGATGGCAGGATTTAGCCAACATTTTGCCTCACCTACAAGCAAATAATGCTCAGAAAGAGTACTATCTCACTGACACTGTTAGCCAAATTAAGCCGGTAATGGCATTGGATTTAGAGGACGAACGGGAAATTCTTGGCATTAACGATCGCCTGCAACTTGCTACAGCATACGAGATTTTGCAAAGGCGAATCAAAGAAAAATGGATGTTAGCTGGTGTTACGCTCGTAGACCCCGCAAGTATTACTATTGACGACACCGTAGAATTACAACCAGATGTCATTATTGAACCTCAAACTCACCTAAGAGGAAGTACGGTTATTCAGACTGGAAGTCGCATTGGACCGGGAAGTTTGATTGAAAATAGCCAAATCGGTGAAAACGTGACTGTACAATATTCTGTCGTTATCAAAAGTGTTATACACTCAGGAACCACAGTCGGTCCTTATGCTCATTTACGCGGTCATGTTGTTGTAGGTGCTCAGTGCCGGATAGGAAATTTTGTAGAACTAAAAAATACCAAGCTAGGTGACCATTCCAATGCAGCTCACCTTTCATACTTAGGTGATACCACTGCCGGAACCCGAGTCAATATTGGTGCAGGGACAATTACCGCCAACTATGACGGAGTGAAAAAACACCCAACTACAATTGGGGATCGCACAAAAACTGGAGCAAATAGCGTTTTAGTTGCTCCATTATCAATAGGTAATGATGTTTATATAGCAGCTGGCTCTGCTGTTACAAAAGATGTTCCTGATGATTGTCTGGTCATTGCCCGTGCTCGCCAGGTAGAGAAACCGGGCTGGCGCTTGAAAAATGATGAATGATAAATTATGAATTATGAATTATGAATTATGAATTATGAATTGAAAATTTCATCATTCATAACTCATAATTCATAATTCCTTAAACAACCCCTACTTCTTTACCATCGGGCAGTTCTAAAGTATCGTTAATCTTGTCGCCGTTGTGAAATGCAGCAAGAAGAGTGGGGCAGGTTTTACCCCAACCTATTGCCCCACTCGCATCAATAGCGATCGCGCCAAAATCCCGGTGGTTTTCGCGTGCTTCTGTAAAGGAGCGCTGCATCGCTTCAAGAAGCGGCATTCCATCAGTGACACGTACTACAATACGTGGTGCCAAGCACTCATCCATAATGTCTTCGCCAATACCAGTGCAGCTAACAGCAGCAAATTTTGTGGCGTAATTGCCTGCTGGCATTGCAGAATCGCTGACCCGACCAATGCGCTCAAATCCTTTTCCGCCAGTAGAAGTACCGACTACTAGCTTACCTTGCATATCTAAAGCTACTACACCAATTGTACCGCGTCGAGCACTGCTAGTTTCCAGTAATTCTTCTTCAGCAATGACTCCAGCCATTGCCCTTTTAAAGTTATCTTGACGTTCCTGTATCCATTCTTGTAGCCGCAATTCAGTTAAACCGTTATAGCTGGGAATTTGTAATTCTCGTGCTAATTCCGCAGCACCATAATCAGACAATACGCGATCCGGAGAGCTTTGGAGAGCAAGGGCCAAATCAATCGGATTTTTGACCCGCGATACATTTATCACGCCACTAAAACTTTGGCAAGCACCATCCATTAGAGAAGCACTCATACGAATTTGACCGTCTGATTGCAATACGGAACCAGTTCCGGCATTAAAGTGGGGTTCATCTTCCAAAAGTTGACAGCCCTTCACCACCGATTCTTTAGCACTGACTCCAGACAGGAGGAGAGCATAAACTTCTTCCACTATTTTGTGAAGCGATCGGCGTACTGCTTCTAATCCTCCTTTACCTTTCAGAGAAGCTCCAGCTCCTCCATGAACAATTAATTTAGGTTGCACCTGTATATCCATTTGTTTATTTCTTTACTCCATGCCTTTGCGGTTATTTACTTTGGGGATTCAGAACGACGACGACGGCATCTTTCCGAGCAGTATTTGACTTCATCCCAGCAATCAGCCCATTTCTTGCGCCAAGTGAAAGGTCGCTGACATACCGGACACATTTTTGTAGGTAAGTCAGATTTAGAACGTGTACGTCCCATATAAATACGGTACTGATTTGAGTTTGATTCCGAGATTTGGATGTATATTATAACCGCATTTGTCACAAACGTATGGTAACTTTAGTGACTGATTATCTGAGCCATAACCATTAAACAGTCAAAGGCAATAATAATCGGCTCACAACCCGACCATCTGGTAACTGATAAAAATGCAGTTCGCCTCCCATTAATTGCATAAGGTTTTGACAGATTAACAAGTGTAAACCTGGTGGTTGACTGAGACTGGAGGGAGATAGCACTTTCTTGGGTGCATCTTGATGCAATTGTTCTAAAAGTTGGGCCTCAATGATACCATTATCTGTTACTGATACCTCTAGCAACTCCTCATCCATACGGCGACACCAAATGTCAATTCTTCCACCACTTACCGAACGGCGACAAGCGTTCATTAACAATTCATATATAACTAGTTCAATTTTTACGATGTCGCCAACGATCGCCATGGCTTGGGTTTTAACGCCTTCAGAAGAGTTATATAAAGTTGAATAAGTTTTTTCTGTGCTGTCAATCGGTTGTCCTAAACCATGCACTCCCACCCATAACTTTTGTTGTTTGAGCAAAAGTTCCACTCGTTCTAGAGATCGCTTGAGTAAACTAGCGATTGGAACAGTTTCCTTGGTAACACACACTTGCCACTGCTCGAATTTGAGCATAGCTGTCATCGATCCTGTCGCTGCATCTACTTGACGCAATAGTTGCAAATGACGAGTGTGAGTGAGTTCGTTTGTAGGGATACCTAGATCGTACATTTGGCTGAGTAAAAGTACAAGCGTTCTTTGTATTTCCTCCAAACGACGGTGCTTGTACCAATTCAGTTGTTGGAGATTGTTAGTTGTGGATTGAAGAATTTGCGTGATGTGCAAATGCCAACGAGACCAAGCAAACTGACAAATCAAAGATTCTAAAGCGGTGAGACTTTGTTCTGACCACTGACGTTCTGCACGATCGGCCATCAACACAACACCTGTTGGTTGGTAGTCTGCACTGGTGCGTAACGCCATCACTAAAACCTGACCGATACCGGAACCGTTAAGCCACTTTCTGGTTTGTTCGGGTACATCGTCTACTTTGATAGCTAATAAACCGTCTGTAGCAAATGCCCAATAGATTAGGGGTTCACTTTGAATCGGAATGACGGCATCAGTATTAACAGTGAATTGATTGTTAGCAATAACACCTGGTATCACTTGTGCAACATCTTGTTCCGGTTTCCAAGAAAGCAGTAATGCTAAAGGACAGCCAAGAACAGACGCTATTTGTTCGAGTGCAGCACGTTCAAACTGATGAGTTGGTTGAGGGATGGAAGTCTGAGTTCGTTCCAAAATCCGGAAGCATTGCTGAAAGCTACGCAATATTTTTTCTTGCTGTTCGGTCACTTGATGCAGTCGCCATTGACGAACAATAACACCTATTTGCTGACTCACTGCTTGCAGTAGTTCCTTCTCCTGAGATGTCCAATAGCGAGGAGTTTCAGTGGTAACGAGTAAGAGAGATTCTGGCGCATGACCTTGAGTGCAGTTACTAATAAGAAAAGAATGCACTCCATTTTCGACTAGATCGGACCGCCAATTATAAAATTTTAAATCTTCCTCAGCATCTTCAATTCCCACTGCCTCTGATGAATGCTGCAATAACTGCCAATCCAATTCTTTAAGAGCATCAAGGGCTGATATCAAATTTCTCCGATTGCGGGGTTGGCTTTGGTATAAAATTTGGTATTGATTTTGGTCAGCATCTAGATCGAGTAGCAAAAAACGAGTTGCTCCCAACCTTTCCAAGACTCTTGCTGCACAAACACGTAAAATTTCTAGACGATCGGAATCTTTACAGATAGCTTTGGCAACTTGACTGGTCAGTTGAGCATCGTTTTGAACTTGTTTAATGGTGATTTCCATACTTTCGGTAGGTGCTGCTAGGGAAAGCAAACCAGCCGCACCAATAACGAAATTTTTTTCCACGTCCGACCAAATTCGAGCTTCTCTGGCTTCAACTGCCACAAAACCCAGCAAGTCTTTCTGCCAAACAATGGGCGCTGCTAATAGCGATCGCACGTTCAAACGTTGCAGCAGCTTGAGTGTAAAAGCGCTTTTTAACGAACTACGTCCCTCCCCAATGGAAACAATTTGATTGACTGACAGTGCATAATAAAAGTCGTTAAGTTCTTGCGCTGTAATTCTACTTGACTGCTGTTCGGCTTGCGTCTTGCTATAACGATCGCTCAACCGCAGCCAAAAATACCTTTTTTCGCGATCGAACCAGTAAATTTTTGTCCGAGTCGGTGAAACGAATTCATGAGTGGCTTGCACCACAACTTCCAGTTTTTGCTCCAAGTTACCCAAAGTTCTGACACTTTCCAACAGTCGCAACAATGGCTCATCCAATCGCTTGGTTTGCTTTTGCTGCAAATCTATTTCGCTTTGATAAAGTGCCGCCCCCAGTTCCCCCAAAACCATCATCAGCCGAGCTTTTGCTTCACCACCAAGCATATAACCCCAACGTTCCGAACCCATCAAAACAATACCCAAACAGCGATCTTTGTATCGAATTGGTAATATAATCGTTCCTTGTATGTTAAATTTTTCTGCAAATCCTTGCCATTGTTCGGCTCGATTTTCAGCTTTTAAGTCAGCTACACCTAGGGAGCGTTGCTCAATGACAACTTGCTCTAACAAATCCCCCGGACTAAGTACAACTCGCTGTCTCAAGTAACTGATATCGGCTACAGGCGAGAAACCTCCCTTACCGAATAGGATGTGGTTCAGGCGATCGTAAAGAGCAATCCACACCAACTTATAGTCAAACTGCTCTTTGAGGTAAGAAATAGTGGTTTCGATCAAAACGTCAACATCGTTTTCTTCCCTGAGGCTCTGGAGGACGCGCCCCAAGGAAAATATCTGTTGGTCGGCTGCTGTTGGTTTTTGAGGGGGCAACATCTGAATTATCGTTAACTTAGATTGTTACTATATAAGGTGCCCATAAAAGCACGTGGATCGAGCGACTTTCGCTTTGAGATTGTGAAGTTTTAAATTTAACATTGGGAACACTCAATTGGATATTTACAAAGATGCAATTCGTCCCCTTTTGTTCAATTTTGCAAAAACAGATCCAGAATGGCTGCACCAGCAAACTATCCGCAGCTTGAACTGGTTGGGACAGAATCGAGTTCGTCAGAGCACAAACTGGATGAACGAACAATTGAAGCGATGGTTTTGTCTTGAGGATAAACGCTTAGAGCAAAATCTATTTGGATTGACGTTTCCCAATCCCCTTGGTTTAGCTGCAGGTTTTGACAAAGATGGAGTTGCAGTTCCCATCTGGTCTAGCTTTGGTTTTGGCTTTGCAGAAATGGGAACTGTTACTTTTCACCAACAGCCTGGAAATCCTCCTCCCCGGTTGTTCCGTTTGCCTTTAGATAAAGCCGCCCTCAACCGCATGGGATTTAATAATAGCGGTGCAGAGGCAATGGCAATACGGTTAGCAGAAGTTCCGCCAGATTTAAGGTCAATACCTATAGGTTTAAACTTGGGGAAATCTAAGATAACCACCTTAGAAGATGCAGCCCTTGATTATCGCAATAGTTTTCACTTACTTAAGGATTATGGAGATTACTTTGTTGTCAATGTTTCTTCCCCAAATACACCAGGATTGCGATCGCTCCAAGATGCTTCCATGTTAAGTTCTATTTTGGCAGCATTACAACAGGAAAATTCCCTAAACAAGCCTCTGTTTGTCAAGATAGCTCCTGACTTAGAATGGCAGGCAATAACTGATATTATTTCTTTAGCAAAAACCTATCGACTTGCTGGAATTATTGCGACAAACACCACTATCAGTAGGAATGGATTGAGAACTCAAGTCATTCCCCAAACAGGAAAATCACCTCAAGACGAAGCAGGTGGTATCAGTGGCGCTCCATTAAAAGAACGTTCCACCGAAATTATTCGATTTATTTGGCAGCAAACCGCAGGTCAAATACCAATTATTGGCGTTGGTGGAATCTTCACGGCTGAAGACGCCTGGGAAAAAATCACAGCTGGTGCTAGCCTTCTCCAAGTGTATACGGGCTGGATTTATGAAGGTCCAGCTATGGTAAGACACATCCTCCAAGGGTTATTATCCAAGCTAGAACAAAATGGTTTTAACTCTATCTCAGAAGCCATTGGCTCTCAAAAGTAAAAAAGGCAAAAGTTAAAAGAAATTTCTTTTGACTTTTGTCTTTTGACTTTTAGCTTTTTTCCTCTAGTTCTAATGGGAAAAACTCCTTAGTTTTTCGAGAGTATTTCCAAGCGATACCATCTGGATCTTTACTGCGACTCCACTCCGGAAAATCTGGATCGTCTCTCCTTTTATAGACGGTGCTGGAATAAACATTGAGCCGCTTGGCAAGTTCAGATTGAATCAGAGAACCAAAAAACAACTGTTTTTCCAGCGATTTTTTTGGAGTCTCTTGAGGTGGCTGAGGTGGTAACTCAGCCTCTGGTTCTTCCACAAGCAGCTTGGGTGGAGGTGGAGCAAGAATTGGTAGAGGTTGGTAGGCAACACGTTCAGCAGGGAGTTCTTTTGGTGGTTCGCTATCGTCAAGGATGCTACCCAGAGTACTAGCAGTGATAAAGTAATAAACTTTACCACCATCTTCAGAGTCAAGAGCACGAGCACCAAATTCTGCTGCTTTCGATTCCAAGTAACGTCTTGCCGTTTCCCCAGAAAAATTGCCCTTCATTGCCAAGTCTACAGGTGTAATCCTGCCTTGATTTTCCTTAAGCAATTGATGGAATATTGGATTAACTTGCTGGCTCCACTGTTGCCATTTGTAGAATTGCCAGACATTAAGCATCAAGACGAGAAGAATTACCCCCAGCCAGATTCGCCAGGTGGCAACTAGGAAAATAATTAAAAACGAGATAGGCAAAAGTAGAACTAGAAAACCCTTGCCGTAGCTTTCTATTGTTTTTTCACTCATGCCGATTACTGCCAAGTGTCATTGTTGAGAAATAATATAATCTTGGCAAAAAACATGGCAATAGTTTGTAACAATTGTCTATTTGCCAAAAAAATTTCCCGGCAAAAATTTGGCAAATCAGGGCTGGGCTTTGGGCAAAAGGGCATTGCGTATTCCTCTCGTTCCCAGCCTCAGGCTGGGAATGCCTTACCAGAGGCTCCGCCTCCAGATCTCTAAAAAGTAGGTAGGACTATACTACACAACAAACTTGCCACATAGCCCACCTACAGAAGCGATAAAATTTTTCAACCAACCACTTGACACCCAGTAATACGCATACTACAATAAGTAGTATAAGCTGATAAGTGGCAGGTAGCTCAAACGGTAGAGCACCAACATAGCCTGAAAAGGACGAAGAATTGAGGGTTATCGCTGCTAACGATCCCCCCCTTAATTCACCGGAGATGCGGGTTCAAATCCCGCCCCGCTACACCAATTGATTTTGGATTTTAGATTTTGGATTTTAGATTGAATTGCAAATCCAAAATTTCACGTGGGAGTAGCCAAGTCTGGTAAGGCAGTGGATGGGCAATTTGCCCATAGTCCTTGGTTCACAAACTTGTCTGTAAAGGCTGAAGAATTGAGGGTTATCGTGGTTCCATCATCCGCAGGTTCAAATCCTGCCTCCCACACCAATTAATTTTAGATTTTAGATTTTGGATTTTGGATTGAGAAAGCTTTGCCCGAAGTAAATTTAACTCTACTATAGCAATCCTATTTGAGATGCAAACAAGGAAGACAAGGAAGACAAGGAAGACAAGGAAGACAAGGAAGAGGTGTTTGTAAATCATTTAGGACTGCTATATCTGTTGTATTCTTTTTCAACTTGGTATTAGATTTGTGATTTTGGATTGAATCTCAAATCCAAAATCCAAAATCCAAAATCCAAAATCCAAAATCCAAAATCCAAAATACAAAATCCAAAATCCAAAATCCAAAATCCAAAATCCAAAATCCAAAATCCAAAATCCAAAAT
>NZ_WJFC01000297.1 GCF_009725235.1 Scytonema sp. UIC 10036 | reverse complement strand
CCCCAATCCCCAATCCAAAATCCAAAATCCAAAATCCCCAATCCCCAATCCAAAATCCAAAATCCAAAATCCAAAATCCAAAATCCAAAATCCAAAATCCCCAATAAACTTGTATCTGGGCATAGACTTTGGTACATCGGGTGCAAGGGCTACAGTCATTGACAAAGAAACTTGTATCCAGTTTGAGGGACGCTATCCCTTTGATATGTATAATGCCTTTGACCTAGCAAATTGCTGGAAAGAAGCTTTATTTAACCTACTCGAACAAATTCCACAGGAGTTAAGGCAAGACGTGAGAGCGATCGCAATTAATGGTACCTCTTCTACAGTCTTATTGTGCGACAGCGAAGGTCAACCTGTGGATACACCACTGTTGTACAACGATGCACGGGGAGCGCTCGTGATGGAAGAACTAAAAGCGAGCGCACCTCCCAATCATACAGTTTTAAGTGCCACTTCCAGCCTTGCCAAACTTTTATGGATGTTACAATTGCCAGCTTTTGTAGAAGCAACACACTTCCTGCATCAAGCAGATTGGCTGGCATTTCTTTTACACGGGCAATTGGGCATTAGCGATTACCATAATGCATTAAAGTTGGGTTATGACGTAGAAAAGTTAGAATATCCCGACTGGCTGAAACAATTGCAACTGAAAGTGTACTTACCAAAAGTTATCGCTCCAGGTACACCCATTGCAGAACTGCGTGCTGACATTGCAGATAAGTTAGGTTTTCCTCGCGATTGTGTAGTTTGTGCGGGTACAACTGATAGTATTGCAGCTTTTCTTGCCAGTGGAGCAACACTCCCAGGTGAAGCAGTGACTTCTCTGGGATCGACACTGGTACTCAAACTGTTAAGCCGAACTCGTGTAGATGATGCAAGATACGGAATTTACAGCCACCGCTTGGGGGATTTGTGGCTGACGGGAGGTGCTTCTAATACGGGAGGTGCAGTCCTTAAGCAATTTTTTACCAGTGCGGAGTTAGAAAGCCTCAGCCAAGAGATTGATGGGTTGAAAGCAAGTCAGCTGGATTACTATCCGTTATTAAAGCCGGGGGAGAGATTTCCAATAAATAACCCAAATTTGTCTGGGCGATTGGAACCGCGTCCCGATAGTCAGGTAGAATTTTTGCATGGATTATTAGAAAGCATTGCTCGGATAGAAGCACGGGGATATGAGTTGTTGCAGGAATTGGGGGCTGATAAGTTAACTCGTGTTTATACGGCTGGGGGTGGTGCGAGGAATCGTGTTTGGCGGGTTATTAGAGGGCGTCTTTTACAGGTACCCATTGAGCATTCTGTGAATGCAGAGGCGGCTTTTGGAACTGCTTTGTTAGCAATGCAGGGAATTTCATCCGATTTTGGATTTTAGATTTTCGATTTTGGATTTCTCTCGTTTCTCTCGTTCCCAGGCTGAGCCTCTCTCGTTCTCTCGTTCCCAGGCTGAGCCTGGGAATGCATGGTTGGGAGGCTCCGCCTCCTGTATAATTTAGTACATCAATACATTTATTGACACAGCTACTGTTGAGAGGTGATGAAAAAAAACCTTACTAGGCGCACCAGAGAGCAGATAAAAAGCAGAAGATTGCAAGTAGGAAGGTATAAGCCATGCTAAATTTCAATCATTCCATTCGTATGGTTAATAAGGATATAGGAAAGGTTAGAGTGCAAGTGAAACTCACCAATGCTGTTGATGAAATCTTAGTCGATCGCGGATTATTAAATCCAAATCAGTTGCGCGTGTGGGAGACACAAGCACTTGTAGATACTGGTGCTGTACGTACCGTGTTACCAATGGAAATAGTGGAAAAATTAGGTTTGAAGATTCGCTCTCAGCAGATAGCAAAGTATCCTGATGGGAGACAAGAACCAGTTGGATTGACTGAACCTGTGATTATTGAGATAGAGGGACGCGAAACAACAGAAGCGACTTTAGTCTCAGGGGATGAGGTGTTAATCGGTCAAACAGTATTGGAATCTTTAGATTTGTATGTAGATTGCAAGATTCAAAGATTAATTCCAAATCCAGAACATCCAGAATATCCTGTATTGAGAATTTAGTTTTGTAAGTATATATAGCAATCCTAAATCATTTGTGAAAAATTTTAAGTACTGTAGTAGGTAGGGCAATGCCCACCGCTAGTATTACGTGGTAGGCATTGCCCACCCTACGTGTTTGCAAATCAAATAGGATTGCTATAGTCCTACGATAAATTGTTGGCATATCTATACAACTGTCGTTACGTCATGATTCTTGCTTGGCAAGAATGTACTGACGCTATAGCGGCTCGCTTTAGGCTATTTTAGAAGTAATAACAAGTGCATTAAGACCATTTTGGTTTTAGTAGCTAATATTATGCTTTAACAAAAGTACAGGTTCTACAAAATATTTTATGTACAATTACAGAGAAAAGTTACTGAAGGCATTGAAAGAAAACGCTCCTCATATTGAAACTATTACAATTTTATACGAACTGTTAATGGATGGAGTCACGCAAAACCGCTTATCTAGTATGTGGAGTCCTTTTGGCTTCTCAATAATGTGTCTAAATCCTCCTACATCTACCGATATTGTCCGTCTTCATATATGGCTCTCAAATTTCCGTCCAAAGCAAGTCCCTGATTGGCCAATACATTTTCATTCTTGGACATTACATAGCAAGATTTTGTGTGGCAGCATCACCAATCATATATATAACGTTCAACCCAATTGCGATCGCGATCGGGAACTGTACCAAGCACAGTATATCAATACGAACTCTTCTTCAGTTGAAGCTACTGGTATAAGAGTCTCTTGTGAATTGATAAACAGCGAAACATATTATCCCGGTCAAAGTTATTTTGTCAAGCCTGGGCAGTATCATTCTGTTGATGCTGGAGAAAATATGTTATGTGCAACTCTTGTTTTAATGACTGATAATAACAATGATGTTCCTTGTATTGTTGGGGAAATTAACCATAAGAAAAATTATGTCTATGAAAGAGAAATGTTAGACGATGAGAAAACTCTTAAAATTATTGGCGAATTGACTTCAAAACTTTCTCATATGTATTTTTGAAAAATTAACCTTGTGTGTGAAGAGTTTGTGGCTCACGCAAAGTCGCAAAGGCGCAAAGTCACAAAGCAAAGGTTAAAAAACTCTAAATTTTGATTTGGCGATTGTGTACTTCTAGTTTGTTAAATGATAATCTTTTACTGTTAAGCTCTTGGTTGCAGCATATAGACGGTTTTGGAATTGGGCGTCATTTACAAGTAGGAAAGCATCATGTTAAGGATTCTGTCCTTTTGGTACGAAATTATCCCAGCAGGAACTGAAGATAATACATGATATTCTTTTTCACTGGGAGGAAAGCTTGACAAAAACCTGAATGCGATCGCAGCGAAGAATGACTGACACGCATTTGTGTTTAGGTGTGCATCAGTAAATAAGTGCATAAGTTCATGGCTCGTGACTTTATAAAGTCTAGATGCGGAAGGAGTTATGTCTGAAAGCAAGCAGAATAGGGGTGCAAGTACTTAAGCCAAAAAATATGTGGAAAAATCATGGTAATTTTTAATACTAGTGTTTTCCCTAGGTAATTTGAGAAGGAAAATTGCATGACATTAACTGGTAAACAACGCGAACAACTAAAAGACGCTTTAATTAGTGCGTTTCCGGATAAGAATAAACTCGAACAAATGGTATCTTATAAACTCGACGAAAACCTAGATGCGATCGCCGGAGGAAATAACTTAGTAGATATTGTTTATGCATTGATTAAGACAGCAGAGTCTGGGGGATGGGTTGAGAAACTGATTAGAGGTGCTCGTGAGTTAAATCGTGGAAACTCAAAATTATTGGATTTTGAGCGGGAGTTCTTCAAGGAACAATCTGAGGGAAATTCGCAACAAGACAAAGAGGATTTGAGAAAAGAGGAAAATTCTCCAGTCTCCCCAACGCCTGATTCTCGCCAAGCAGTACCAGTACCAAAACAAAAACAACCTCAGCAGCGTTGGGCTTTCCTTGTGGGAGTGAATAAGTATAATGACTCTAACTTTGGACAATTGAAGTTTTGTGTTAACGATGTGTTGGCGTTAGAGAAAATTCTGACACAGCTTGGCTATGTGGTGAAGTGTCTTCACGACGAGCGCAACTGGGATGATGCTTTGTTTCCCACTCGCGATAATGTGGAAGCAAGATTGAAGGAGATGTGTAAAGCAGTTAGAGAAAACGATTTACTTTGGGTGCATTTTGCTTGTCACGGAACGCGAGTCGAGAGAGAAGCTTCTAAGAAGGAACCTGTTTTAATTATGAGAGATACCCAGTATTCCTTAATGGAGAAACGGGCTTTACCTGTTGCTGAAGTAGAGGAATATATGAGGAAGAGTGAAGCGCAACAGCTAGTTCTTACATTAGATGCTTGTCATACTGGGGTAGAGATGGGGAGGAGTATCGCCGATCCGGAATTTATCAAAAATGTGTATGAATCAGCTGAAGGTTTTGCACTCCTTGCTGCAAGTACCGCTCAACAAGTTGCGTGGGAGGACAAAGAACACGGAGTCTTTACTTACTATTTGTTAGACGGGCTTTCCGGTAAAGGCGATCGCATGGAGAAAAATTTTGTGACTGTGGACGATCTCAAGAATCATGTACTGGATGGGTTGCGTCGTTGGAATTTTGAAAACCATAGAAATCAAGAACCAACAGCCCGTACTGAAGGCTTTGGGGATATGATTTTAGCAGATTATCAGGATGGAAAGCTGGCGATCGAAAAGAATCGAGAACCTGAATTGGACACGATTGTGAACATTCAGAAGACTAATGAGGGCGGTTCTACTTCACGTCCTTTGAGCAAAGCTGCTGCTCTCAAAAAAGAAAATTTGGAGAAGCGTTTAGCGAACTTGAAAGAGGAATATACTTTAGCCAACGATCAAATAAACATCACAAACAATGCAGTTGAGCGCAATCGGCTTCAAAAACAAGCTGATGATTTATACAGACAAATGGAGAAAATTGAAAGCGAAATAAATCAAATAGGTGAATCAATTTAATGAATAGGGCTTACGCACTGTACAGATTAACCATTATATGTTTCAGACTTGTAGGGGCGCAACGCCTTGCGCCCCTACGGTGGGTGATGTTGGCTCTCATTCGGCGAAAAATCAGACTTTAAGATGCCAAAAAAATCGCGTTATATCTGACGATTTCTGTCAACAGCTTCAAATGAGTGCATAAGTTAATGGTTAATGACTTTAGAAAGTATATATGAAGGAAACCTGTCCGAAAACAAGCAGAATGGAGGTGTAATTACTTACACAGAACGGCAAAGTATAAAAACATATTTTTTAAATATATCTTTATATTTTTCTAAGTCATTCGAGTAGGAAAATTGCATGAAATTGATTGGCGGACAAAAGAAACAACTACAAGATGCTTTGATTAGCGCGTTTCCAGATAAGAATAAAGTCGAACAACTAGTAAGCTCTACTCCACCTCATTCGACGAAATCTCCTGCTCTCAAAAAAGAAAATTTGGAGAAGCGTTTAGCGCAATTGAAAGAGGAATATACTTTAGCCAACGAGCAAATAGACATAACAAACAATAAAGTTGATTGCCATCGGCTTCAAAAACAAGCTGATGATTTATACAGACAAATGGAGAAAATTGACAGCGAACTAAATCAAATAGATAAATTAAATATAACAGACATTATTAATTTGATTGAAACAGCAGAAGCTGAGGGGCGGGTTGAGCCACTGATTGAAGGTGCCAGTAAGTTAAATCCTGATAACGCAAAATTGAAAGAATTTATCAAACAATATTATTCTATCTCTGAGCTATTTAATATCCTTACTCCTCTAGAGAAAAAATTCATGCATGAAATGACACAAGCTTATCGTGCTTGTCGTAATAAAGGCTATGAAGATTGGGAAGATTCTACTGATACCTTGGAACAAATTTTAACTTATCTTATGGAGATGCCTGAAGCAAATGCTCCTTTCAGTCCTATTGTACAATTTGTAGCGCAATTCTTACTTCTGCTAGAAGACAAGCTTCCTCAAAAAGCTACAGATGAATTAAGAAATTGGGGAGCAAACAAAGAAGATAATTTTCAGATTTTCTTAAATCAGTTAAACAATAAAAATAGGGTAAGTAGGACAGCAAAAGATACACCATCGCCAACATACCTACTCATTCGGTTAGAAGAAAGTCCGTCTGGTGAAAAACAAAAACAAAAACAATATTTTATGTCAGCTTGGTTCTTCATTCCTGACGAGTGTAGTTCTCAAGCAGGTATTAATAAAAATCAATATGATAGATATCGATTAGACATTACCGATGAACAACAAAAATTGTCTTTAAAAGAAATTCCTGAATTCATAGAAAATTTAATTTTTCAAATTAATAAAAAAATATATAAAATAGCAAAACAGTCTTTAATGATAATGTTATTTTTGCCTTTACAGACAATTATTAAAGAACGTATCGATTGTATGCCAATTCCTAAAATCCGAAATTCTTCGCTTGGTTCTGAGTATCAAATACTTTTTCGCAATAACGATCGCGTCAATAAGTTTGGAGATGATTGGGAGCGTAAATGGGCATTGGTGGAAAAAGATGTACATTCAACTGACAATACTATTTTGTATGAAGAATGCCAAGAGGAATTAATAGAATCACTTATGAACATAAGAAACAATGACAAGCTTGTGTGTGTAAAATTAATTCAACCTCCATCTCAAACAATTATGAGTATGATTGAGAGGGAATCAATACCAGTAATAGTTTGGTTAAGAAAAACTATAGAAAACAGTAGATATCAACAAGAGCTACAAGACTTGAAGACAGGTAAAATTGCTGAATTACCCAAACGTGTGCAAGAAA
The DNA here is from genome assembly GCF_009725235.1 of Scytonema sp. UIC 10036. The sequence continues at coordinate 5,691 of NZ_WJFC01000297.1, read as the reverse complement.
AACGGTTTGCAGCTATTAAAGCAGCTATTAAAGATAAAACAAAACAGCATATTGGACATCATCTTACCCTACTATGGGAAAATCCCTATATCTTACCGCCTGATGCTAACTTCCAATATAAAATAGCTGAATAGACAACACCATGAACTCTTGGAAAATCTTTAAAGGAACGCCTGAAAACCCTCACGACGAAATTAAACGTCTTCCTCCGCCTCCTAATTGGCGCAAGTTTGATGAAAAAACACGAGGTACAACCTATACAGTCAGAAGTGAAGAAATCGATCTCGTGAATGCAGCATTGTATTTGCGTCGCCCCTTGTTGGTAACGGGAAAACCAGGGACGGGAAAAACTTCTCTAGCTTATGCTGTGGCTGCGGAATTACAACTGGGTGAGGTGTTGCGTTGGAATATTACAACTCGCTCTACTTTACAGGAAGGTCTTTATCGCTATGATGCTATTGGTAGATTACAAGATTCTCAACGCAACTCAAAGGACAATGAAGATAATTTAGCTGAAATTGGTAAGTATATTCAATTGGGTGCATTAGGAACGGCGTTGCTTCCTTCAAAAACTCCCAGAGTCTTATTGATTGATGAAATAGATAAAAGCGATATAGATTTACCCAATGATTTGCTAAATATTTTTGAGGAGGGTAATTTTGAAATTCCTGAACTAACAAGAATCGCTAGTAAACAACCAGAAATTATTGTTCAAACTGACGATAAGGAGGATGATAAAGAAGGTAAGAAAAAAACTGCACCCATTGAAAGAGGAAAGGTACAGTGTCAGGCGTTTCCCTTTGTCATACTGACTAGCAATGGCGAACGAGAATTTCCTCCGGCTTTTCTCCGTCGTTGTTTGAGATTAGATTTACCAGAACCAACAAAGGAGGAATTAGAAGTCATTGTTAGGGCACATTTAGGGGATAATATTACTGAACGAGCAGAAGCGCTCGTTGAGAAGTTTGTAAAACGACGGAAGAAGGGCGAGTTGGCAACAGATCAATTACTTAATGCAATTTATCTGTTAACCAAGACGGCTGATAAAGGCGACTCTCCGATGCTTGATTTGTCAGATGATAAGAAAACCTTGATGAACCAAGTGTTACGCTATCTAAACAGTACGGAAGGTTATGATTGAGAAAGCGATCGCTATTCTAAAAAAGGTAAACTCTAATCTCACTGCTCGCGAGATAGCGGAAATTCTCTGGTTGGCGGCTCATATAAAAGAAGAATCAGAACAATCGCAACCGCCATCGGCTGGTACGCAACAAAAATTACCAACACCAGACAAACCAACAACTCCAAAATCAGAACCTCAAGCAGAAACTCCCACTGTCTCAGAACCATCAGAACCTAGCGTTCAGGTTTATCTTCCTTCTCGTACCTCACGCTCAACAACGGCGACATCAACTAACCAGGGAACTTCTATCAAAGTACCTGCAGCGATCGCACTGAGAAATTCGCTAGAGTTAGGGCGTGCTATTCGTCCTTTGATGCGGAAATTTCCATCTCCTACAGAGAAGATACTCGATGAAGAAGCCACTGTTCGACGCATTGCGGAAGAAAAAATTTGGACGCCAGTTCTAAAACCAGCCCCCCAGAGATGGTTAGAATTAGCGTTGGTGGTTGAGCAAACCCGTTCAACGGCGATTTGGAAACAGACGATTACCGAACTCGAACGACTTTTAAAACATCACGGTGCGTTTCGAGATGTCCGAAGTTGGGAATTGAGGATAACAAGGAAGGAAGTATCAGAAAATAGTGAGACACAACTATTTGCTCGAGATAGTTCTGAAAATTATAGTTCTACTCCCCATCATCCCAAAGAATTGGTCGATCCAAAAGGTCGGCGTTTAATTCTGCTAGTCAGTGATTGTATATCCCCTGCTTGGCGAGAGAAGTTCATTTATCCGGTGCTAGAGTTATGGGGACGCAATGGGTTGTTGACTGTTCTTCAGTTACTTCCCGAACGACTTTGGGACAGAACAGCTTTAGCATCGGAAATTCCCGTTCAACTGCGTTCTCTAATTCCTGGAGTTTTCAACTCCCGACTTATTGTGGAAAGTTGGGATGAAGATGAAATAGAAGATGATTTTACAGATGATGTCCAACAAGACAAACAGATAATCCAAAATCCAAAATCTAAAATCCCAAATTCTATCCCCGTTCCCATCATTACTTTAGAACCAGAACCTCTGCTAGTTTGGTCGCGGGTAATAACGGGTTGTGGGAACATAGGAACAGTAGGGTTCAAGTTTTCTTCCCCTGAAAATCGAGTTCTGTCTCGTGAAACTCAACCAGCTTCAGAGCAAAGCGAAACTCAACTGAGTGCATCAGCCCTAGTCAATCGATTTCGCGCCACCGCTTCTCCCATTGCTCGTCGGTTAGCTGGATTAATAGCAGCTGCTCCTGTTAGTTTATCGGTAGTAAACCTAATTCAACAAACCCTGCTTAAAGAATCACAACAGATTCATCTGGCTGAGGTGTTTATGAGTGGGTTGCTCAAATCCAGCCAAGACAAGAATCCTGGGTACGTTGAGTACGAGTTTATTGATGGGATTAGGGAGTTACTGCTGGAATCTGTACCCGTAAGTAAGGCTAATTCAGTTCTTGAGAAAGTCTCTGAGTTTATCGCTGAAAGACTTGGTTTGTCAGTACGGGATTTTGAAGCAGTTTTACAAAATCCTTTATCCCAAGCTAGAGATAATTTAGCAAGCAAAATTCGTCCCTTTGCAGAACTCAAAGTGAAAGTTTTGCGTCAGTTAGGTGGAGTACACGCTCAATTAGCTGACGAATTAGAGAAAAATTTACAAAAAGGCAAAGAGGAATTAGTAGCAGATACAAGTTCTCAAGCCTTATCAACTTTTAACTTTAAGTTTGTTACCGTCAACCCTCACGGCGAAATTCTTATAGAAGAAATCAAACAAGCTCAATACTTTGCTGAAAACTTGGGTAAGAAGATTACCCTAGATATGGTTTATATACCTGGTGGTACTTTTACTATGGGCGCACCAGAAGATGAGGAAGGAAGTACAGACAATGAACGCCCGCAACATCAAGTTACTATCAAGCCTTTCTTTATGGGTAAATATCCAGTTACTCAAGCACAATGGAAAGCCGTTGCTGCATTACCCAAAGTTGAACGAGATCTCAAAGCCAATCCATCTCGGTTTAAAGGTGACAATCGACCTGTTGAACGAGTTTCATGGTATGATTGTGTAGAGTTCTGCGATCGCTTGTCCAAATACACGAAAAAAGCATACCGTCTACCAAGTGAAGCTAAGTGGGAATATGCTTGTCGAGCAGGTACAACGACTCCGTTTCATTTTGGCGAGAAAATCTCGACCCACCTAGCAAACTATGGGGATGAAGGAATTTACGGAGAAACTGCACTAGTTGGGAGTTTTGGTGTAGCCAACGCTTTTGGGTTATACGATATGCACGGGCAAGTATGGGAATGGTGTGCTGACCATTGGCATAATAATTATGAAGGAGCACCTACGAATGGTGAAGCATGGATCAATCAAAAAGAGCATGATAATCAAAAAAGAACACTGCGCGGTGGTTCGTGGAACTTCCATCCTAAGTATTGTCGTTCTGCTTGTCGCTACTACGGCTACCCAGTCAGCGACTACAACCCTTTCGGTTTTCGAGTTGTGAGCGTTGTGTTGCCGAGAACTCCTAGCCCTTGACACTTGGGTACTTTTGCCCTCGGCTTTTCTTTTCTTAGCACTTGGTGAGCATATTAGAGTGGAGCGAGCTAAAACTTTTTTTTAACAATTCAACTACATAAATATAGTATATCATGTAAATTCTAGTCTGTAAGTTTTGCTTGAAATTTTCTTAAATTAGAATGCATCAATAGCAAGCAATGGCAGCCAAAGACGTATTCCATGATGTAGTAAAACATGCCCTGGAGAAAGAGGGTTGACTCATCACACACGACCCCTTCTTTTTGCGTTTTGGTGGTTTGGATATGTACATTGACCTTGGTGCAGAGAAAATTTTAGCAGCCGAACGGAATGAAGAAAAAATCGCTGTCGAAGTCAAAAGCTTTGTCGCTCCATCTGCTACAACTGAATTTAGTACCGCTTTAGGGCAGTTTCTTAAATATCAACTAGCACTTGAAGAGGAACACCCAGGAAGACTTTTATACTTAGCAGTTCCTTGGGATACTTATCGTTCCTTTTTTACCTTAGAACTACCAAAGTTGAACTGAACTTAGATAAACCGAAAACAGTATGGGTAGTAACAAGAGAAGTAGAGATATCACAACTCGTGGGAAAGCGAAATATTGCTATCGTTATGAATGCTGTATCTTCCTGTGAAGCGACGGATATTGACTATTTTATCACTAATGTTTCTACACCAATTGTTTCGCCTGAGTGGATAGTTAATACCTATTCTCAAAGAAATTGGGTGGAAGTTTTTTATAGAGAAGCACTCGTGTTGGCTAGGGCTAAAAGAATATCAAGTTCGAGATAAAGTAAGTTTACTTCGACATTTCCAGCGTGGTTTTTTGTGCATATACTTTTATTCTTTCGCATCAAATAACAGGGGGGTTGAGACGAAGAAGGGCTGACAAACCTTTGAATACCTTTACCTACGCAGAGAGAGCTTTTAGAACAGCTATGTCTTATCGTTTCTTTGATTGGTTAACCTATAATCGTGACGTGTTTGCCGCTTACAAAGCTAGTTTAGGCTACATTTGGGCTTAATTTTTGTTTAAGTCCCACTAAAAAAGCCTACCGTGTACACACAAGTTAGATTTACCCCCCTTCGTCCCCCCTTGGAAAGCTATGCATTACCCGCATCTTTCTTAACAATCGCCAAACTGTGATGGAGAAAGGGTTTTTTGAGATAAGCCGTTGAAGGGGGTTGACAAAAATCTATTGATGTGAGATTGCGGTGTGCGTGTTTATAGGTTGTGATGACAATCAATTGATAGCGGTAAAGCTTGTGATGGTAATTGAGTCCTGAGCCAATGAAAGTAGGCGTGTTTTGTCGTGCCGTTAGGTGGTCTTTGTAAATAGAAATTGGGGAATCGCAAAAGACTTAAAATGACCTCGCCCATAAGACTCAGGAAAAGAGATTGCAACCGCGCCGTCGGGGCGATCGTTAACTTGAACGCCAGCAGAAAAAGGGGGAAAGAGCACGAGCAAGTTTGAGTCGAAAAAAGAGATTGCAACCGCGCCGTCGGTTGGGGCGATCGTTAACTTGAACGCCAGCAGAAAAAAGGGAAAATATGAGAAAATTGAGGTGGTGTTCATCGGGGGTTACCCTTGAAAACGACATCCGGAATTATCAACTCAGGTTTCTCCCAATTTTTGGCGTCAGAAATTTGGATTGGGAATAGAATTGAAGATGTATTTTTCAGCAACTGATTCCCGGAAATTAAATGGTGGAAGAATGGTGGTTAAATAGCTTCCAAGTAGCTGCAATATCGTGCAGTCTTTTGAAACCACGCCAAATGGTTTTGACACCCGGTTCTCCATCACTTTTTCGCCCTAAAAAACCCCCAAGTTTTGCAATCATTCTCACAGCTTCAGCTAGGGAGGGTGGTGTTTGCGGTGGATGAGGATTTTGCGAAATAGTCACACATGCGGGTTTGCCATTCATGGGGTTCTAAAACTGTACTGCAAGAAGTTTGTGGATGGACTCGTGCTTCATAGGTGAGCCAGAGTAAAC
>NZ_WJFC01000296.1 GCF_009725235.1 Scytonema sp. UIC 10036 | reverse complement strand
CATTTGTACTAAATACCAGGAGTCAGGCATCCTATCGTTATGATTTTTCAAGCTGTATGTAGCTGGTTGTAAAATTTCAATAATTTAGAAAATAAGATAATATTACATATTTTTCATTTTATTCATACAAGTCCTTCACGCGAGCGATCTGTAAATGCTAGCTGCATCCAATCAATTATTATGGTCTATGATTGGCTTACTGCTGACAATGGGTGGTACGTTCTTAGAAGCCCATGTTACCACCTTACCTTGGAGTTGGAGCCATCAGGGAGTTCACACTTTCTCTGTGGGGGTTACCTATCAAATTGGGGGTGTGCTGCTAGTAGGGTGTTTGGGAGGCAAAAATGCTGGCGCACTCTCACAAATTGCTTACCTAGTTATGGGCTTAACTTTACTACCCGTATTTGCTGACGGTGGTGGAATTGGCTATGTCAAACTATCTCACTTTGGCTACTTGCTAGGTTTTATTCCTGGGGCATGGATTTGTGGATACTTTGCCTTTAAAGCTAAACCTAAACTAGAAACTCTGACTTTTAGTTGTTTTTGTGGGTTGTTAACCGTCCACATCTGCGGTATTACTTATTTGATTATCAGTTCTGTCTTAAAGTGGCAAGGTACAGAAACTTTACCTTTGGCGCAAGCAATGCTTAAATATTCCTGGTTTGCATTACCTGGACAATTAGCCGTGCTTTGCGCTGTAGTTGTCATAGCATATGTGCTACGCCATCTTATGTTTTACTAGTATGCGGATAAAAAATAATCTCTTCTGGGCTGCTGCTGTGGTAGCTTTTTGCTTAGATCAACTGACGAAATATTGGATAATGCAAACTTTTAACTTGGGACAAACCCAAGCCTTATTACCAGGGATATTTCACTTTACTTATGTCACCAACACTGGTGCAGCTTTTAGTTTATTCTCAGGCAAAGTAGAGTGGTTGCGCTGGCTATCATTAGGGGTGAGTCTGGTATTGATAGCGATGGCGTGGTTTGGTCCTGCCTTACATTTTTGGGATCAACTAGGCTACGGTTTGATTTTAGGCGGGGCAATTGGTAATGGCATCGACAGATTTATTTTGGGCTATGTTGTTGATTTTCTTGATTTTCGGTTAATCAACTTTCCTGTATTTAATTTGGCTGATGTTTTTATCAATATCGGTATTGCTTGCCTGCTAATTTCTACTTTTCAAAAAACACCCACTTCGCATCATAGGTAGTTTTTGGAAATAATGGCGTCAAACAAATAAAGGGAAAAGTAAAATTCTAAAATTTTACTTTTCCCTCTTCTACTTTAACTAAAAACTAGTTGTACCCTAAAGGGTGTTGCCATTTACACACAAGTTAACGTGGGGAGGTTGTGCCAGAACCAGGAGTTGTAGAAGGGGTAGTAGTGCCACCTGGGCCATCAGACGGTGTAGTTTCGGTAGTACCATCAGGGGTGTTTGTGGTACCAGGTTCAGCTGGGGCAGTGCCCGGTGTAACTTTGCTGTCGTCAGGATTTGCGCTATCTTGATTTGTGCCCTCAGGCTGTGTACTGTCGGGAGCGCCTGTTGTGCCAGCCGGAGGAGTAATTTGAGTACCACTACCATCTGTCCCTGTTGTACCAGTAGGTGGTGGAGCAACATCTCTTGTACCGTCAGGAGTGTTTACGGTTCCAGGTTCGGCTGGAGCTGTCCCTGGTGTAGCTGTACCAGGAGTTTCGCTGCTACCGGACGGGTTGCTTTGTCCGCTAGAGGGGGTTTGAGTTGTTCCTGCACCGCCTGCTTGGCACGCAGAATTTAGGGGGAAATTTTGACACAGGATTTTCTTGCCCTCAGGGGAAAGTTTGAATGGTTTAGCAGTAGATGGTTGACCACCTTGAGCAATCCGCTCAATCTCAGCTCCTTGGGCAACAGCAACGTTGCTTGAAAACGCTAAAGCAATTGCTGTACCGATGAAGGCTAGATATTTTCCGTTCATACTTCTTAACCTCAACACCTCAACGGAGTACTTCCGCTTATTTAAACAGACAATAGCACATAGAAAATCATCCTAAATGAAGATATATATTTTTGCCTTAAAATATTCTTATATGTTATAGAAGAAAAATTTATCATTTTTTCTAAAAATCTGGCAGAAAATTATAGCACATGACTGCTACCGCAAAAGATTACTTTTTGAAAAACAGGAGACGAAAATGAGCACGACAATGAAAAAACAAGCTATAACAAGATAAACATATGACAAAGTTAACAACATCGGTCAACAGATATAGATAGTTAACTTGAATCGGGAACTGTCAAGTACAGCCAACGTCTTCATAAGCTTATGAGTACAATGGTGGAATACTTGGTATTAAAAACAAATAAATCCCGGTTCTTCACTCATTCAAAGTAGTGTGAATAGCAGATGAGTTCCCCCCAACCGCCTCAAAAGCCACAAACTTTGCTTGGTCAAATAACTCAAGCAGTACAGACAATTCAAGCTAGAGTAGATTTCTCTAAACTGGCACTCAAGCCTAATGCCAAAGTACCGGAACTCTGGGTGCAGGATGCGGGGGCAGATAAAGCAGAAGTATATCCCCTATTGGGCGATCGCTACATACTCGGACGCAGTTCTAAGTCCTGCGATATCGTTGTTCGCAATCCAGTCGTTAGTCAAATTCATCTATCTCTCTCAAGGGACTCAAACCAAAGAACTCCCACGTTTGTAATTAAAGATGAAGAATCTACAAATGGTATTTATCGCGGCAAACGACGAGTAAAATCCTTGGAATTGCGTCATGGAGACGTTCTTACCCTCGGTCCGCCAGAACTAGCCGCTTCAGTCAGATTGCAGTTCGTCAACCCACCCGTCTGGTATGTGAGAGCAGCAGGCTGGGCTGGGCTGGGTGTGACTGGCATAGTTTCTCTAGGGGCACTTGTAATTGGTGTCGAATCGTTAAAAGTGAGTGTCAGACCCTTACCAGGTGCAACGCGAGCACCAGTTGTAATTTACGCTCGTGATGGAGAAACACGACTGCGGGAACCACGAACAACTGCCCACATTGATATGAAGCGGTTGCAGGATTTTGGTCCTTATTTGCCTGCTGCAGTTATTGCTTCCGAAGATAGTCGGTATTATTGGCATTTTGGGGTTGACCCGTTGGGAATTTTACGAGCGGTGTTTATTAATACACGTAGCGGTGATGTCCAACAAGGAGCCAGTACTGTTACCCAACAAGTTGCCCGGAGTTTATTTCAGACTTATGTAGGCAGACAGGATTCTCTCGGACGGAAATTCCGAGAAGCAGTTGTCGCCTTAAAGTTAGAGACATATTACAGTAAAGATGAGATTCTGCTGACCTATTTAAACAGGGTTTTTCTAGGAGCAGATACATCAGGTTTTGAAGATGCGTCTCGGTACTATTTTGACAAGTCAGCTAAGGAATTAACTCTTGCAGAAGCAGCAACACTGGTGGGAATTCTACCAGCCCCCAATGCCTTCGACTTTTGTGGCGATAGCGATAACAAGCTGAGAACCATAGAATACCGCAATCGCGTACTGAGGCGATTGTTGGAAATGGGCAAGGTTAAACAGGATGACTATAACAGAGCAAGGCGATCGCCCGTTGAAGTGAGTGCCAAAGTTTGCGAACAGCAAGCAAAAACCATTGCTCCTTATTTTTATAGTTATGTCTTCCAAGAACTAGAAAAAATTTTGGGAAAAGAACTAGCAACCGAGGGAAACTTTATTATTGAAACTCAGCTAGATCCACAAATTCAGTCACAAGCAGAAACAGCGCTACGCACTCAAGTCCGCACTGCAGGAAGAACTTTTGGGTTTTCCCAGGGAGCGATGGTAACGATTGATACAAGTACGGGTGCGATTTTATCGATGGTAGGTGGTACAGATTACAGAACCAGCCAATTCAATCGCGCCGTACAAGCAAAAAGGCAGCCCGGTTCCACCTTCAAAGTTTTTGCTTACACAGCAGCGATCGAGCAAGGAATTTCCCCAGGAAGATCTTATTCCTGTTCACCTTTTCGCTGGGGAGGCTTTACTTATAAACCCTGTCGCACCGGCGCAGGAAGTTTGACAGTTTCCACTGGGTTAGCCTTATCTGAAAACCCTATCGCCTTAAGACTAGCCCAAGATGTGGGGCTAGATAAAGTTATATCAACAGCACGACGATTGGGAGTCAAATCAAATCTAGAAGAAGTACCAGGGTTAATACTGGGTCAGAGCGTGGTTAATGTATTGGAAATGACGGGAGCATTTGGTGCTATCGGCAACAACGGTGTATGGAACCGTCCCCATGCAATAAGTAGGATACTAGATAGCAGCGATTGCCGCGATCGTAACGATCCAAAAACTTGTCGTGTTATTTATTCCTTTGACCAAGATCCAGAAGCCAACAAGCGAGTTTTATCACCTGAAATTACCGATACCATGGTGCGGATGCTGCGTAGCGTTGTAACAAATGGCACAGGTCGCAGTGCAGCAATTGGATTGGGAGAAGCAGGTAAAACGGGCACAACAGATAAAAATGTTGACCTATGGTTCATCGGCTTTATTCCCAAAAGACGGTTAGCAACAGGGATTTGGTTGGGAAATGATAACAATGCTCCCACATCTGGCAGTAGCGCTCAAGCAGCACAACTTTGGGGAAATTACATGGGGAGAATTACTAAGTGAAAGAATGCTAATTGCTAATAGCTAATGGCTAATTGCACTATTAGCCATTAGCTATTAGCCGTTAGCCATTAGCTAATTACCATACCCCTTCCACGGAGTCACCTCAAGACTACCGTTAGGCTTGAAGACAACTTGGAAGTGAGCAAGAGGTTCTTTGCTGTTTGGCGCTGCTGCATTTGAACCATAAACATCTTGGAACATCTTGGGAAGAGGTGTTTGTCGGAAATAGTCAAAAGCCACTTGATTGAGTGGTTCATAATCAGCAATCACTCCCTCTTTATTGAGAGCTACCCGATACTTCAAATCTTTTGGGAAAGAAGTTGTATTACTCGAACCCTGGCGGATAGTGTCACTCAGTTTCTGATTTAGTGTACTGATTGTGTTGGCGTCAGTAATTTTACTACCTATAACCTCTGGAGTTTTAGTGTATCCGCGCCAAGGGCTAATTTCTAAAATACCTCGATTTGTAAAAACAACTTTGAATTGAGCTATCGGTTCATTGGTGATGGGACCTCGCGAACCCGCAGGATTATAAAGAAGCTTGGGTAGGGGAGTATTTGCCACAACATCATTGGAAGCTTTATTTACTGCTTTATAGCCAACAACGGAACCATCCCCAGCAACACCCACCCGAAAAACGGAGTCCTGAGTTAATGCTGAGCGATTCGTCCATTCTGGATTGATTTGGTTGTAAACTTGGCGTTGCAATGCACGCAAAATGGATGCATCCGTAATTTCGGGAACCGTGTTTAAAAGTGCTTCTAAATCTTGAACTGCAGTTGGGTTTGGGGTTGGAGTCGTAGCAGTTGCCGCAGGTACTGTTGGAGTCGGGGTGGGGGTTGTAGGATTCACAGATGCAGCAAGGGAAGCAGGTGTGGACGTACCGCTAGTCGTTGTCGGTGTAGGTGTGGGCGTGAAAGTAGGGCTTGCAGCTATGGGTTCGTTAGGAGTCGGTGTTGGTGTAACCGTAGGAGAAGCAACACTGTTGGTAAGAGATGTGGTGCTGCTAGTTGATTGTGTATTGTTTTGTTGCGGTGGACGGACTTCAGGTACTGGAATGATGCTAAAAGCAACAGCCGCCGCCGCCAAGCTAGTAACACCTATACTGACTGGCACTGCCTGCTTGACCAAAGCTTGGCTGAAGTTGCCATATCGTCTGGCAACAGGTTGTACTTTTAACGATAACTCTGGTAGTGTTTGACTATCTGCGAAAAATTGGTCTATAGCTTCTACTAAATCAAAAAGCTGTACCGTGTTTAAATCGAGCTCGGTAGTTTGTTGACCCTGAGAATTTGCATCTGTTGGTTGTGATGCGTTCTCATAGTGTACAACTAATCTGTGGCGATCGCGACTTACTTTTTGTAACTGCACCAATTCTGACTCTGAGTCATGTGCTTGAGGATGGGGTATGTTGCTTAAAAACTCTTGAGCATAGGCACTGACTGCTCTGACCAAGCTTTCAAAAAACTCCCGTCCTCCTGATATAGGTTTTTTATATCCAGATATATGACATTCTGCATTTACCAATATCGATAATTCCGGGCGCAGTTCTTGAAGATGTGCCGCCCTTGTAGAATCACTCAAACCCTCCAAAAGGAGCGTACAATTAGGTAAACTATACTTACGTTGAATATTCATTCCACTTCACCGTCAAATAGACTAATCCAGAACCTTTGCATTCCAGATGTACCGGTACAAAATAAGAGTTGTCCCAACAAATTTATAGCCAGTTCATCTAATTTTTCATCAGAATTTAATGTAGTTAAACCAGAACGCCGGGAATTCATTCGGCTCTTAAAATGCGCTCTAAATCGCTCGAGATAATTTGAGAGACGCAAATTTTGTTCTAAAGGTATCTGTTTTTCAACCATTTGTTGATACACCATTAACAACTGACGGATCACAACTGTCAGGCGTCGTGCTATGTAGCAAGCAATAACCACCAAAGCTTTTGCCTCTGTAACAGTCAAGATGCGACGAGTATGTGCTCTTCGCAAAGGATTTGTGCTACGCATTCGCCACAAATTGACTCTATTTTTTACAATACCTTTAAGATCTAACTCTTCAGCAAACGCCAAAATGGCTTCCGAGCCACCAAGCTCCAAAGCCTCAATCGCCAGTAATATTAAGTCAATTTGCATCCGAGTCCGGCGGGGACAACTCTGTCCCTCGATCGCAGGTTCGGGTAAAGAGTCCAGAATCATCGGCAAAGACTTAGGGGTTGGACTATTATAAGACGTTACACTAGCAGAGACATTCATTATAAAGACCCAGTACGACTTTAACAAAGAAGGTAAAACTAATTTAAAATAAGCAAGCCAATTTTTAAAATTCGACTTAGCTCAGTTGTGGCAAGGTAGCGATCGTATATACTACTTACTCTTTTTACACTAACGTTTCCGTATATTAAAATTTAAACTTTTTCAAGTCTAAACTCACCTACCTTAGTTTGGATGGAGATTGTTACATCCCCAGCTTGGTGTAAATTCCAATAATCGTCAATGGATTTTTTGGGGAAAACTCAATACCAAGCGTATGACATTATAGTGTACGATTTTTGCGGTATATGGTAGTGGAGAGATTAGGGGGTAGGGGTTAGGGACAAGGTAGACCAAGGGGACAAGGTAGACCTGGGAGACAAGGTAGATAAGGAGAAGCATTAATAACCCAATGCCCAATGCCCAATGCCCAATGCTCAATTCCTCACCCCTACCCCTATCCCCCACACCCTACCCCTACCCTCTAATCCCTACCCCTAACTATGGATTTAAAATCTCTCATTCGTGACATTCCAGATTTTCCCAAACCAGGAATTTTATTCCGCGATATCACAACTCTACTGCGTAACCCAGAGGGACTGCGCTACACTGTTGACTTATTTGCAGACCAAATCAAAGAAGCCAACCTGATGGCAGACTACGTGGTAGGAATAGAGTCAAGAGGGTTTATTATTGGCGCACCACTTGCTTATAAATTAGGAGCGGGTTTTATTCCCGTCCGCAAATCTGGAAAGTTACCAGCAGCAGTTCACTCTATTGAATATGCACTGGAGTATGGTACGGATTGTTTGGAAATTCATAAAGACGCTTTACAACCAGGTTGCCGAGTTCTTGTAGTAGACGATTTAATCGCCACTGGTGGCACTGCTGCCGCAACAGCAAAACTCGTAAAGCAAATTGGCTGCGAACTTTTGGGTTTTGGGTTTATCATCGAGCTACGGGATTTGCAAGGACGAAAACATTTGCCGGATGCACCAATTATTACTCTTGTGGAATATTAGTCATTGGTCATTGGTCATTGGTCAAGTGTCTCTCATCTTTTTACAAATGACAAATGACGAAGGACAAAGGACAAAGAACAAATGACTACTTCAAAAATCTCCTTGGAAGCAAGTCGCGATTGGGTGACAAGGCTAGTCACCAGCGACACATCTCTTTACATAATGAAAAGGCTAGTGCAAGCGCTGTTAACTTTGTTTTTGGCAGCAGCATTATCGTTTTTTATTATACAATTAGCACCAGGGGATTACGTAGATAGTCTGAGGCAAAATCCGAAAATATCCCCAGAACGAATAGAGGAACTCAGGCGGCAATTCGGTCTTGATAAGTCTTGGCCAGAGCAATTTGGGCTTTGGCTGTGGCGAATCTTGACAAAGGGAGACTTTGGTACAAGCTTCGTTTACCAACGCTCGGTATCATCCCTTTTGTGGGAGCGCGTACCAGCAACTCTGCTGCTAGCAGTCTCCTCTCTGATTGTAACGTGGGCGATCGCCATCCCTTTGGGTATCATTGCCGCCGTCAAACAAAATCAGTGGGTTGACCGAATTTTTCAAGTCATCAGTTACATTGGTCAGGGTTTCCCCAGCTTTGTGACTGCCCTATTTCTACTGATTTTTGCTCAAAACACCTCGCCATTTTTTCCAGTAGGTGGAATGACTAGCATCAATTTCACTGAACTGACATGGTTTGGTCAGATATTAGACATTGGCTGGCATATGATTTTACCAACGATCGCACTCAGTATTACCAGTTTTGCAGGCTTGCAGCGTATTACTAGAGGAGAGTTGTTGGATGTACTGAGACAAGATTATATTCAAACAGCCCGTGCAAAAGGATTACCAGAAAACCGAGTTATTTACGTTCATGCCCTTCGCAATGCCATCAACCCTTTGATTACTTTGTTAGGTTTTGAACTTGCCAGTTTATTAAGTGGTGCCTTCATTGCCGAATATTTCTTTAACTGGCCTGGTTTAGGAAGATTAACCTTACTAGCAGTGCAATCCCAAGATTTATATTTAGTGATGGCGAGTTTAGTCATGAGTGCCGTACTGCTAAGTATTGGTAACCTAGTAGCCGACTTGCTGCTAAAAGTTGCCGATCCTCGCATTCGGTTAGAAAATTTAAATTAGTTAGTGGTTAGTAGTTGGTAGTTAGTAGTTAGTGGTCAACTACTAACCACTAACCACTAACCACTAACCACTAACAAAACCATGTTCTCTGAAGTCTATTACTTACTCCGGTCAAAAGCCGACGGTCGTTATCTGGTAGCACGTCCCAATCCCGATAATGCCTCAACATATTTACTATTGTTTCGCGAAAACTTTGATGCTTTAAGTTACCTCAACACCCATGCGGGAGAAGTAGCAAACCGCTTTTCTGTGGAATCGCTTCCCGGTTCTCAACTAGGAAGTTTGCTGCAACGCTGGGGTTTTACGGGCGTAGGAATTGTCTCCGATCCACTAGTACCTAATATCGAATTTTTGCAACAGAAGTAAAATTATCGAAATAATTATAAAGTTTTAATTCTGAGTATCATGAGGTTGGTAGATAGAGCGTAATTCGTTAAGATTGTCAACTGTCCTCAAACCTGCTTTAATTGCTTCTAAAACTTCTACATCCTTAATTTGAGATATCTCTGGTAAAAGACGTAATCCTTCATTACCAAACTTTAACTCCAAACCCAGTTCAATAGCTGACAATAAGCCTCGCTGCCTCTCCTGTTGAATGCCTTGATTAATTAGCATTTGTTCAAAATTAGTAATATATGGCATTTGTCTCTCCTGTTGATACTGGGGATGAAAGGGGGGTGTACCTCAAATAAAAATAAGGACGCAGATAATTATCCAAAAATTATCCGCGTCCATCTGCTACAGGGTGCGGTTCAAAAAACCTACACTGTAGTCTTTTCCAACATCAGCTTAGAACCCTTAAGCGGTTCGGGAACTGGAACAGGGTATTTTCCTGTAAAGCAAGCAGAACAAAAGCTACCAGACTCTTCCCGCGTTGCTTCCACCATGCCATCCCAACTTAGATACGCAAGAGTATCCACCTCAAGTTGCTTGGCAATTTCTTCAACCGACATCCGGGCAGCAATTAGATGGTCTTGACTATCAGTATCAATCCCATAAAAACAAGGATGAGTCACTGGAGGAGAAGAAATTCGCATATGCACCTCTAGCGCACCAGCCTCACGCAAAGCTTTAACCAGTTTGCGGCTTGTAGTTCCCCTCACAATAGAGTCATCAATAATCACAACCCGTTTGCCATACAACACATCTTTCAGGGGATTGAGTTTCATGCGGATACCCGATTCCCTCATACTTTGAGTAGGTTGAATAAAAGTACGCCCCACATAGCGATTTTTAATCAACCCCTCCGCATAGGAAATACCAGAAGCTTGGGAATAGCCAATGGCAGCCGGAATACCAGAATCAGGAACACCAATCACCAAATCAGCATCAACAAGGGATTCCTGAGCTAATCGCCGTCCCAAACGCATTCTGTAGCTGTACAAGCTTTCGTTGTGCATGACGCTATCAGGACGGGCAAAATAAATCATCTCAAAAATACACAGTTTCCTCTCCGACTTGGGAGTCCATTGAAATGATGCCAAACCTTCCTCATTAATCCAAACAACCTCCCCTGGTTGTACCTCGCGCAGGTATTCAGCACCAATAATATCCAAGCCACAAGTCTCAGAGGCGAGAACATAACGCACCGGATTCCCTTCTAAGGTGCCAATGACAAGAGGACGAATACCGTTGGGGTCCCGAACTCCCATCATCCCGTTGGGAGTGCCAATAACTAAACTAAAGGCTCCTTGACAGCGATGAAATGCCCGAATCGCACCTTCTAACCAATCTTTACCCGCATTGACTTCTTCTGCGATCGCAAAAGCAATCATTTCTGAGTCAGTGCTTGTCACGAGGTTGCAGTTATTCTTCTCCAACTCTTCGCGCAGTTTTCCAGTATTGACTAAATTGCCATTATGTGCAAGAGCCAGACAACCCAAACGAGTTTCAATCACGGCAGGCTGAGCATTGACTTTGCGACTCGAACCTGTTGTTGAATAGCGAGTGTGACCAACAGCTAGCCTACCTACCAAATTTTGCAAAACCGACTCATTAAAGACTTGGGAAACCAAGCCCATGTCTTTATGTAAATGAACTTGTGTACCCTCAAATGTAGCAATCCCAGCCGATTCTTGACCCCGGTGCTGGAGAGCGTACAATCCAAAGTAGGCTAGTTTCGCAACGTCTTGTTCTGGTGCGTAAATACCAAAAACACCGCATGCCTCTTCTGGTTTATCCGGGCGATTTTCTTCGTTATTCATTGAGTGATTGAGCGACTCTGGATGGTCATCTGCATGGGCGGAACGGTTGGGAATCATGCTGGCTATGCTCCTGATGAGGGTGTTAAATTTTTGGGAATATGTATATTAAGAGGATAGTCGGAGAAGTCTTAAAAAAATCTTAACCATCCATTAAAACAGTATCGCAGTCCTTATCAGGAACGCCAATAGTTTGAGAAGTAAGGAGGTGATGTTTTTATTTGGCCTTCCTTCCTTAGAACTCATTCTTTTCTAACTAGAGGACGTATTCTGGATGGTTAAACGCCTTTCAAGCGCGTTGAAATAGCGATCGCTTACATCATCTATGCTAACGCTAACTAAAGTTTGGTTATCAGCTGTTAAAACCCGCAAACCCAATTCGGATTTTCCAACCTTGCCAAGTTTTTGCCAGTGATTAGCAACTTGTTCCCCTAAGAAAGTTTCCCAGGTTTCTTGTTGTTCTAATGCAACAGAGACTACAATTCGCGCACCGCCCTCACCAAAAAGCACTTCATCCCAACGACGAGAAGAACCCTCGCCTGCTAGATCGCGCCCTGGTATCGGTAACTTGATTTCCGCACCGAGTTGAGCGGCAATACAACACTCAGCAACAGCAACAGCCAATCCACCCTCAGAACAATCATGAGCTGAACGAATCCAACCCCGACGAATACCCTCGCGACAAACTTGCTGTACTTGACGTTCCAATTCAAAATCGACTCTTGGTGGTTTGCCAGCCACAGTAGAGTGGACAGTTGCTAGATACTCCGAACCACCCAGTTCGATTTTGGATTTTGGATTTTGGATTTTGGATTTTGGATTGGGGGATTTTGGATTTTGGATTTCGGATTTTGGATTTTGGATTTCGGATTCGGTGTTGATTTTAGATTCGACATCTACAGGTAAACCCAAAAGATAAATAACATCACCTTCTGCTTGCCAAGCTAAACCGCAAATTTGAGTCAGATCTGGAATCAACCCCACCATACCCACAACAGGAGTGGGATAGATGGGTTGTGGGTTTCCTTGAGAATCAAGAGTTTCATTGTAGAGAGAAACATTACCACCAGTCACTGGAGTTGCCAGTTCCCGACAACCTTCAGCCAACCCGCGACAAGCTTCTGCTAATTGCCAGTAACCAACAGGCTTTTCCGGGCTGCTGAAATTTAAATTATCAGTCACAGCCATTGGTTCCGCTCCCACACAACTGAGATTGCGTGCAGCCTCAGCCACCACTGCCTTAGCCCCCTCATAGGGATCGAGGTAAACATAACGGGGATTGCAATCAACCGTAGCCG
>NZ_WJFC01000295.1 GCF_009725235.1 Scytonema sp. UIC 10036 | reverse complement strand
CAACCCTCTTTTTTTTTTTTCTCGAAAATTTGGCTTTGGATGCTTGAAATTTTCTGCTCCGCGGTTACGGGATTGAAACTTCATGGAACGAGTGTCCAACTCGAAGGATGTTGACTTGAAACGTAGCGATACCCGGTAACGGGATTGAAACGCACAAAGACTCTTGAAAGCTATTGAAAACTGTACCGAGCTTGAAACGTAGCGATACCCGGTAACGGATTGAAACCAAAGACGGGGCTGACAATCGCCCTATCAGTGCTTGAAACGTAGCGATAACCCGGTAACGGGATTTAACTTTTAGGCCAGTCGGTTCTTGAAAAATTTGTTTGGTTTGCTTGAAACGTAGCGATACCCGTAACGGGATTGAAACCGGACGAGATCCGCGCAAGGCTTTAACAAGAACAACTTGAAACGTAGCGATACCCGGTAACGGGATTGAAACGATGCTCAGTTGGTTATTGCGCTGAAATTGTTGAAGCTTGAAACGTAGCGATCACCGGTAACGGGATGAAACCGGCTCTGGTGAACTGCTCCGAATATAAATTCTTTCCTTGAAACGTAGCGATACCCGGTAACGGGATTGAAACTTTGAACTGGCTGTACTCACTCCATCCCAGTCATAGCTTGAAACGTAGCGATACCCGGTAACGGGATTGAAAACGCAATAGTGGCGGGAGTGAGCTTGAGTTTGCGCTTGAGCTTGAAACGTAGCGATACCGGTAAGGGATTGAAACTTCCAACGGCAATGCACTGCTGTTGGTTTTCCTGTTAGCTTGAACGTAGCCGATACCCGGTAAGGGATTGAACTTTAAAGGCATTTGATACACGCTTCAACAATTCTCTGCTTGAAACGTAGCGATACCCGGTAACGGGATTGAAACACTGTAGGGAGTAACCATAAGCTGCTGGGAGTCTTGGCTTGAAACGTAGCGATACCCGGTAACGGGATTGAAACTATCTTCTGACCCTAGATGATGATTGGCGGTATTCTTGAAACGTAGCGATACCGGTAACGGGATTGAAACCCTTTTTGTTCTAGAAAATTATCCATCGATCAGCCGCTTGAAACGTAGCGATACCCGGTAAGCGGATCTCGGCAGGCATCTAATTAAGCTAACTTTTGTACCTGTAATCTCTTCGGCTCCTTGAAAAGCTGGCTGAAGTTTGGCATTATCTAGGAAATCTAAAGATGAATCATTAAACTAATAACATAAATAAATGGCAAGAAAAGAATTTACAGGGCTAAAAACAGAAGTTTATGAACATCCATTTGACCGGAAAGCGCTGGTGTCGTTAGAAAGAACCCCAGTGCTACCCCTGTTGCTTAAAAAAGTCAACGAGTATGGCATTGACAAGTTACTGTGGATGCAAATAATTGGTAATGATTTCAAAGTCACTACGAGTAATTTTCTCCACCTCAATGATGCTTTTGTTGAAGCTTGTAAAATCCTGGATATTGCTCCAATCCCAGAACTGTACCTCCAACGTGGAACGGGATACATTAGAGCTTATGCAGTAGGGGTGAACAAGCCAGTAGTCGGTATCAATCTCGAAGGGATGGAATGGCTTTCCCATGATGAACTACTCTTTCTGTTTGGGCATCAAGTCGCTCTTATAAAAGGAAAATATTTAGCGTATCAGCAATTGGCTTACGTCATGCCGGTTGTGAAAAACTTGATTAGCAGTACAACACTTGGCATGGGCGGACTAGCAGCAAACGGTCTAGAAATTGCGTTATACAACTGGATAGTTATGGCAAGATTTACTGCCGATCGCGCTGGTTTATTAGCTTGTCAGAATGTGGATGTTGCTATGACTGCCTTGATGAAATTAGGCGGCTTACCAAATGAATATCTAAATAAAGAAACGATCGACGATTTTGTCACGCAAGCTCGTTCTTTTACAATAAGCAATCTTGATGGTTTAGGCCAATTGACTAAGACGTTTAGCTTTATGGAATATCAATTACCTTGGACAGTGATGCGAGCATCTGAACTTTTGAAGTGGGTTGATTCAGGCGACTATCAAAATTTGATGGATGGAAAAGAGTTAAGCACGCAGCAAATCGAGACTCAGGAAGACGACGAGGATTGGGATTTTCTAGCTGATTGGAACAAAATTGACCAACGTTAGGTTGTGTAGATGTCCTTTCCCAACCCAAAATCTAAAATCTAAAATCCACGCGTGGTATAAGTTTATCCAAGAAAGTTGGAAAATCGACTCACTCATGTCTCAGTACTTGAGTTTTTTTGCTTATCTAATGCTTCTTGTATGGCATTACGCAAAAATTCGGACGGGTTATCTTGCGATCTAAGTAGGTGGGTGAAAATAAACAGAACTATATTACAAAATGTAAATACACCGGAAATCCTTACCAATGATCAATGACAAATGACTAAGGACGCTACGGATTCTTACTCTAGAACCTACTCTAAGCGTATGTAGAAATTATATTTGGAAAGCGCACTGATAGACCTGCTTGAATTGCGTTACTTTTAGCACTTAGTGCTACTATAGTCTCGCGTAATATTTTACTAGAGCAGCTTCTGCCAATTTTTGCAGTTCTACCTTATCTTGTTCACTCAAACTTTGCCATAGGGGTTTCGTAAATTGTAGAACAGTAATTTCCTTGAGACGCCGCACAAATTGACGACGCTCAAACTTTTCAAAGGGTTTTGTCATCATAATCGCTTCAATCTCGCTGTCTGATAGTTCTGCAACACGAGACATCTGTTTGCGATCGCCTTCCACAACCAATCCCTGCTCGAGTCTTTGAAGATAAAAGTCCCGGAAAAAGACAGTTAATTCTGTTATCTTCACCCGACCATTTGCATCTGCAAGCTTCAGCAACCCAAGTAACACAACGGGTTTATAGGAAGTATTCATGTCCATTTTCCGTACAAACTCAAAGAAACGTTCTTTGATGTTTTGATTGGTAATAGGAGTAATATTAAACGTTGTGCGAATTTCATCCAAGCGTTCTTTCTTAAAGTAGTGATAGACACGACTACCCAATTCAATTGTGTGATCTGGAGTAATGCGTCCAGCTTCCACCCAACGTCTAACAACACTTTCGCCAATTCCCAATGCTGCTTCTAACTCACTGGCTTGATACATATCTTTAACTTCATCTTGCCAGCGAAAAATATCAATTGGCTCGTAACGATCCACCCATAAATTAAGTGACAGCATGACAACTGGTTTTTCTCCTCTAGCAAGCTGTTGTTCTTCTTGCTCGATCGCTTCAGGAGGTGCAGCAACTAATCCACCAGGGCGATATGAACTTTTGCCAAACAAGCGGTGGGCGTTCATTGCTTGAGCATAGCGGATGGTATTGTCAATAAAATCAAAAACTAGCAAATACTTTTTACCAGGCGCAGAACGAGTTCCACGTCCTAATTGCTGAACATAGACTACTTTGCTCAAGGTTGGACGTGCCATCAACAGCACCTCAGTTTCCGGAGAATCCCAACCCTCGTTAAGAATATCACAAGCACAGAGAACTTGTATCTCCCCTTCCTGGTAAGCCTTAAGAATATCTTGTCTTTGGTTTTGTCCCATGCGTCCGGAAACGTGAGCAGCTTTGATACCACGTTTGTTAAATTCATCAGCCATCCGTTCTGCGTGTCTGACATCAATACAAAAACAGACGGCTCGTTTTCCTAAAGCATGGTTAACATAGGTGTCCGCAATCAATATATCTCGGCTGGGAACAAAGAGATACTGACCTAAATCACTACTGCGGTAATCAACTCCGTTAAAGCGAATTTTCGTTAAATCGATGTTCGTCCTAACTCTGACACAACGAATTGGTACTAGTAAACCACGGGCGATCGCATCCTCCAACTCCAGCCGATGAGCCGTGTTTTGAAATATCTCAATCAGTGATTGACCATCATGTCTTTCTGGTGTAGCCGTCAATCCCAAGATAAATTTAGCTTTAAAATAACCAATAACTTTTCGATAGGTTTCTGCTGCAGCATGATGAGCTTCATCAACAATAATATAGCCAAACTCGCGCTCATCAAAGTTTCTTATAGAAGCTGCCATCGCCTGAATAGTTGACAGAACAACCTGCGTATTTGGTTTTCCCTGACTCTGACGATATATTGCTGAACTTGCATCAGCCCAAATTTCTGTAAATCTTGCTTGAGTCTGGGACAATAGAGGCGTCCTGTGAGCTAGTTCTTGGTTCAAAGAGAAGGATGCAGAGTTAAATGATGAATTACCAGAGATCGTGATTTTCGATTTTGGAATCGATCCAAGCGATGAATTGGAGAATCCTAAATTTATTGGTGAAGGTTTTTGCATCAAAAAAAGTGATTCGATAACGCTATATAAAGAAAAGCGAAGAATCAATATTCACAATCAGCGCGATCGCAAACAAGGACGCTCGACTCAAATTAAACGCAATCCCCAAACTAATCAAATTCAAGGAGAGGGAGAAATCTTCCGTTACGAAGCAATCGATCGCCAGCAAACTTTTCAAGCTGTCATTATATGTAGTAACGAGACTGATGCTAATTTCCTGATGGGATTACTGCAAAAATCAGAGGATATTTGGCTTGGTGGTTCGCGAACTGCTGGGTACGGACATATAAAAATCAGTAAGATTCAACTTTCTCATAATTGGAATGAAGTTCATGTTTCTCCCGACAATAGAATTGAAAGAGATTGTTTTACAGTTAAACTGCTTAGTGACTTAATTTTGCGTGATGAATGGGGTCAATATGCTATTATTCCACCTTCTACATACAACAAAAATTCTACACCAATCACACAAGAAATAGAGACAATATTGGGTATGGGTACAAAATTGCAACCTATAAGAAGCTATGCAAGCAGCACTTTAGTTGGAGGATTTAACCGTAAATGGGGCTTACCTCTACCTCAAGTTGCAGCATTTGCAGCAGGTAGTGTATTTGTATTTGAAGCATTTGATATTACTCCAGATGCGATTAGAGACATTGAAGCAAGAGGTATTGGAGAAAGACGAAATGAAGGTTTTGGCAGAGTTGCGATTAACTGGTTAGATAAATCTAGTTATAGAGTTCATTTACCCAGTAAAAATGATAAAAACAAACCGGAATTACAAGAAGATTTTTCACGCACCTTAGCAGCACAGATGGCAGAAAAATTACTGCATCAAAGAATTGAAAGAACGCTACAAAATTTTATTGGACGAAAGAAGATTGAAGGAGATATTAGTAATAGCCAGCTTTACCGCTTACAAATAATTGCCAGAAAAGCTCTTTCTACTGGTGATTGTAATTTAGTATTATCACTCTTAAATAATCTTCCTGCTTATGCAAAAGGTCAGTTGGAAAGAGCAAAAATTTCCCCTAATGATGAAAATTATTCTCTTAAGCAACAACTTGATGAATGGTTAAAAAATTCAGAATCTTGGACTTGGGTAAGCAATAAGCAAGACTTAACAGTTAATGTTGCGAATGTAGAGAGAAGTATTACAGATGAATTTGCTAAACAAAGTAAACTAGCCGAAAAATATACCCTACGTTTAATTATGGCTATTACAAAAAAAGCGATGAAGGAGAGTAAATCATGAGTTGCGATCGCATCAATATTAGAAACCAACGCCAAATTATCGAAAGAATAATAATCAAAGGGATTTTGATATTAGATACTCCTACTTGTTTTGGAAGTGGGGATAACGATAGTGATGTAGATATAGAAATTTTACGAGATAGTATTGAAGATAAAGCTCTATTCATGGGTTCCTCGATAGCTGGATCTTTAAGAAACTATCTGCGAGAACATAACAATGGCTATGGTGTTACAGATGATTCTCTGTTATTTGGTGGACAGCGTAGTGATGACGATGGAGAACAAAGTCCTTTGATTGTGAATGATGCTCTCAGTAACGACGTGATTAGCTTAGAATTACGTGATGGAGTGAAAATTAATAGCATCACGAAAACCGCAGACGATGGGGCTAAATACGATCTAGAATTTTTGGAAGCAGGAACGCAATTCAATCTTTCCTTTGAATTATTAATAGATGAAAAAAGTGATAGAGAGCAGTTAATTAGAGAATTAATAATTAGCCTGCAAGGATTAGAAGCAGGTAAAATTCGTTTGGGAATCAAGAAAACTCGTGGTTTTGGTCGCTGTCATGTGGAAAAATGGCAAGTATGTCAGTTTGATTTGCGAGATTACAAACAGCGTATAAAATGGCTAAATTTTCCCCATTGGGAAACAGGGTTATTAGAAGGTTCTCCAACTCACGGCAATATTGGGGATGCTTTGGGTGTCACTATAGCAGAGGAAGATAAAAGACAACATCTAACTATCCAAGCTACATTTACCCTTGCAAGTCCCTTACTAATTCGCGCCGGACAAGCATCTACCGATAAAGCACCCGATGTTGTCCATCTAAAATCTCAACGGAATGGGGAAGCAAAAGCAATATTATCAGGTACGAGTTTAACTGGTGTGTTGCGACATCGTGCGGAAAGGATAGTTAATACTATTCAAAAACACACAAATATCATTAACGAGATATTTGGCTTCGTGGATGAGAACACAAAAAAAGCAAGAGCGAGTCGTTTAGTTGTCGATGAAGTTGAAATTAATGACGCTACCGACTTAGTACAAAATCGAATTGCGATCGATAGATTTACTGGCGGTGCTTTAGATGGTGCTTTATTCAACGAGCAACCAATTTTTGGCAACGATCAAACAAAACTCACAATTACGCTGCAACTACGTAACCCAATAGAATCAGAAATAGGATTGTTACTTTTATTACTTAAAGATTTGTGGACTGGCGATTTAACTGTTGGAGGAACTAGTAGTATTGGACGGGGAAGGTTGAAAGGGGAAAATGCAACGATTCAATATGGCGATAAAAATTGGACAATTGTACAAAATTCTAATAATAAAGATTTGACTATCGCTCGCCCAGAAGAGTTACAGAAATTTGTTGCAGCTTTACATCAGGAGGTGACACCTTGAATAAACCTAAATGCGAACCTATAAAAGTATCAGTAGATTTTAATTTGCAAAACTGGTTGGAAGAACAAGGGAATAAATATAAATTGAAATATTTATTAGCCCATACAGAAGATGGGGTTATCTGGGGAAAATTCCAAGATGGAAATTTAATAACAGCAGATAGTGTTTTTCCTGAATTTGCTAAATTACGTCGTTCGACGTTACAACAATGTCGGATTTTTGGCGAAGATTCGGAAGTGATGCTTTGGCAAACAGATGAAGGTTTTCAAGCGCGTGTTATTAAAGATGAAGAGAATACAGAGTTTATTCCTGAAAATCAGATTCTTTGGGGTACACAAGCAGAAAAGACTAACAATGGCTTTACCTTAGTATCGGATGGTTCCCAAGGTTTGTGTCATGCTGTTCCGTTAATCAATATATCTTTTGATCGCCATCAAAAATTATATCGTCCATTGCGTTTGTGTGTTCGTCACTATATTGATTATGACGAAGAAACAGGTATAGCCCGTATTTATTTAAGCAGATTAGTTAATCTTACAACTGAGAAGGAATTGAAAAATGTTGCCTAGACATTTAACGAATGTACCGGATACTAAAAAAGCTATAGCACCCTATAATTTTATTGAGTTACCCAATGATATAGTTGAGATTCAAGCAGATTCTTTACCTTCGCATAATGTGTACTATGCTCAATCCGAAAAACGTTATACAGGTAGAATTGATTGCACGCTCACAACTGAATCTCCTTTATATATTCGCTGTGGTTTAACTAAAGAAGAATTTGTATGTGGTGCAGAATCGAAAGATTTACCAGATTTTTTCTATACGGAGACCGCATCTAAAGCCAAAAAACCAGTGATTCCCGGTAGCAGCTTGCGTGGAATGCTCAGAATTTTAATCGAGATTATTAGTTTTAGTAAAATGGAACTGGTATCGGATAAAAAAAGGTTTTTCTTTCGTGCTGTTGCAGCAAAAAAAGATGATCCATTAGGAAGCGAGTATAAAAAGCTTCTTAAAAATGTTAAAGCTGGTTATTTAGTGAAGGAAGGGGATAACTGGTATATTCAACCTGCAAAAATGATTGAAAAATCTTCTATTATCTGGGTTAAAGAGCAAGATTTAGCAGGTATTCAAACGTTGATTAGAATGAATCAAAAAACCTATGTTCCACAGTATATAGATGTTAGCTTTGGTGATACACTTTTTAAAAGTCCGAGAAGGTTTAGCAGACAAGTAAGCGCAAATCAAAAGCGTTATCGCGAACGAGGGGTTTTAGTTACCAGTGGTAATATGCTGGAATCTTCTGACGATCCAACAAATCTCCGTCGTCGCAATCATTGTATTGTTCCAGAAATCAACCATAATATAGATCGTATCTCGATTAGCGATGATGCTGTTCAACACTATCGAAGTGCTTTAACCGAATTTCAAAAGCTAGAACCTTTTGATAAAGATTTTGGAGTTTTAAAAGAAGGAAGACCAATTTTTTATTGTGAACCTCAAAGCGGACAAACAGAAGTGACTTTATTTGGTCACTGTCCAAATTTTCGCATTCCTTACTCACCCTTACAAGATGGAAAAGCAGCTTCAGCAGTTGATTTTATTCCTGAAAACATTGGTAAATCTAATCGAATTGATTTGGCTGAGGCAATATTTGGGTTTGTGAGAAGTAAAGAGAAAAATAATCAAAGTAATATTGAGAAAAGTACTAATAATAAATTTGATTCTGCTTTAGCAGGAAGAATTTTCATCGAAAATGCCATTTGTGAAAAAACAATTAATGATGATATTTGGCTAACAGGAAGTTACGAAAAAACAATTACACCTAAGATTCTTTCTAATCCCAAACCAACAACGTTTCAGCATTACTTAGTTCAAACTAGTTCTGAAAAAATCCAACTTAAGCATTATGCAAACAAATCATCGAAAGATAACCAAGTAGCAGAAACCGTCATTCGCGGTCATAAATTATATTGGCATAAGGGGAATAATCCTGATATCGAACATCCTGACGGTGATAATGCTGATGGAACTCAAATAACTAAAATCAAACCCATAAAAGAAGGTGTTAAATTCACTTTTGATATCCACTTTGAAAACATCACTGATATCGAGCTAGGTGCGATACTGTGGATATTACAAAAAGCAGCAGAACCTAAATATTGTTTATCTCTGGGTATGGGTAAGCCATTAGGAATGGGTGCTGTGAAAATAGAGCATCAGCTTTTATTGAATAACCGTCAGGAGCGTTACTCGAAACTATTTAGTAGTAGTCATCAATGGTTATCGGGAGAAGATAACCAAAGCAAGACTGATTCAATATTGACAGATTGTATTAATGCTTTTGAACAATTCATCGTTAATAATATCCATCTTGATGACCATCCAGAAGGATACAATGCAGTCAAACTAGATGATATACCTCGGATTCAAATGCTCTTGTTGATGTTGCGGTGCGATCGCCCTCCGTCATCAAATGATACTCGTTATATGACAATTGAAGCTAAGGAGTATATAAACCGTCCAGTGCTTCCAACACCATTCCAAGTCATGGGTAAATCAGGAGAAGATAAGCGGAGATTGAGAAATACTTCCAATGCAAATTTACAAAACTCTAAAACAAATATTTCAGCTAAAGCATCTCAGCAATTTAAGGTAGGTCAAATTTTGGATGCAACGGTTTCTAATATAAAGGGAGTTAAAGTAACTTATCAATTACCAGATGGAACAAAAAAAACTACAAAAGAGGATAAAATAGCAAAAATCTTGGAAGCAGGACAAAATATCAAAGTCAAAGTTACTGCTGTAAAAGATGATGGTAGTATCAAAAATGTAAAATATCATGAGTAACGCAATTCAAACAGATATTCCCCAACTCTTTCACATCCTCACCACCCACTATCCCTACAATTTCCAAACCCAAACCATCAACCGCATTCTCAGCCTTGAAGATACTCTGCTTCGCGCTCCTACAGGTTCGGGGAAAACAGAAACCGCGATCGCACCCTTTCTATTTGCCAAATCCCTCAAGCTCGATTTTCCCAATAAGTTAATCTATGTCGTCCCTCTGCGTACCCTTGCAAATAGTCTGCGTCAAAGAGTGGAGAAGATGGTTACAAATTGGGAAATTTTTTATCCTCAGGAAAGAAAATTGGTGGTGACTTTACAAACAGGGGGAAACCCAGAAGATCCGCGTTTTGAGGGGGATATTATTTTTTGTACCATCGACCAAATGTTAAGCAGTTTTTTAAATATTCCTTATTCGGTTGGTCGTGGTTCGGGTAATGTCAATTGTGGAGCGATTTTTGCGTCTTATTTAGTGTTTGATGAACTGCATTTACTCGACCCTGATAGGTCTTTTACTACTGTTTTAAAGGTGTTACAGCAAATTAAGGGAATTTCTCCAGTTTTATTGATGACAGCGACTTTAACAGATGAATTAGCGGTAAAAATTAAGGAAATAATCGAAAATCAATAATGGAAATTATTCAAGTTGAAGATGTTGATTTAAAAATCATAGAAGCTAATCGGTGTCGAACTTTTCGTACCGTTTCCCAACCTTTGACAGCACAGCGTATTTGGGATGATATTTACCAGAAAAAACGTCAGCGAGTCATTGTTATTTGTAATACAGTGTCTCAAGCACAAGGGATTTATCGAGATTTAGAAACCTTAAATCAAGACTTTGAAATAGAAGTTGCCCTGTTACATGCGAGGTTTTTACCAGAGCATCGTGCTGCAAAAGAAAGCTATTTGAAAGATATCTTTGCTCAAAATTGGCGAGAGAATAATTTTGCAGAGAATGATACTTGTCAAGTTTTAATTTCTACTCAAGTCATAGAAGCGGGAATTAATATTACCTGTGAAGTTTTACATACTCAACTTAGTCCGATGAATTCGCTATTGCAGCGTGGGGGACGTTGTGCAAGGTTTCCGGGAGAAATTGGGGAAGTTTTTATTTATCGAACGGTAGAGGTAAACCGGGAGAATCGAGATTTAGCAGAAACAGATTTATTTGAAGTTGAAGAATCTCAAATCATAGAAACAGAAGCTATTAATATCGATGCGATTGAGGAAGTAGAAACTAAGAAAGAGAGCTTTTTACCCTATAAAAAAGAGATTTGTGAGTTAACTTGGCAGGTTTTAGAAGCTCATACCAATTCTGAGCGAGCCAGCAAGCATGTGGGTTTTCGGATTGAGGAAGAATGGATTAATCGCGTTCATCAGGATGAAGATTTGCTCGCCCTCAAACGCCGCGAAAATAGCGAGATGGAGTTTGAAAATAATTTTCATGATGCTGTTTTTAAAGGGGATGAATCGAAAGCTATCGAGCTAATTAGAAAAGTCGATAACCGTAGTGTGTTTACTTGGACTGAATCAAGTTTTTTTGACGATGACGACGATGAAATTATCGATATTCAAAAATTACTGCCTTTCTCCGTACCGATTTCTACTCTATGTAAAGCTTGGCGGGATTTTCAAGAAAGTTTGGGTTTTGGTGATGATTGGATTTTTCAACGAATTGAAACGCCAAAATATAAATCTCAATCTTATAGTCTACCCGCTTTGAGTCCGATTACTTCTCGTGATTTTTTAATTGGTTGCTATCGAATTTTTGTCAATCCTCGTTATATTTACTATGACGAGTCTATTGGTTTAAGAATTGGTATTGAGATCGAAGGAAATAATTTTAAATCTCCACCCAAACAAGATAGGAATATTATCAATCAGTATTGCTATCGGATGGATAATTATGTTGGTCATTTGGTTTTGATGTGGAAAGTATGGCGAGAAGATTTTTGCTCTATTTTGTTGAAAAATGGAGAATCCGTAAAAGTAAAATATACTGCTATTCGTAATGAATTGCTTGTAGCTGGTAGTAAATTTATTCAATCTAAAGTATTGCCCAATCTTTCAAGTAACGAAGCTGAATCATTGTTTGAAGTTCTGGTTTTTTTTGCAATTTTTACCCACGATCTAGGAAAATTACAATCAAAATGGCAAGAAATCATGCGAGGATGGCAGAAAATTGCTCATGTAAAGTATGGAGGTAAAAACCCAAGGAGCTATTTGCTAGCGCATACCGATTATAATCCCGATGAGCCAGAACAAAAAAACGAATTAAAAGCCTATGAAAAGAAAAATAAGCGTCCCAATCATGCAGTGGAAAGCGCTTTTTTAGCACAGGCAATTCTCAAACAGTCTTTGGTTCCATTATTGCGTCAGTATACTTCTGACACGGAGAAAATAAAATATATTTGTTATACAGTGATGATGGCAGCTGGACGTCACCATTCGGCTTGGAGTGAGGGATTTCAAAGTAAGGATGTGGCAAAGTTAAAGCAGATTGAATTGTGTGCGGGATATGAGAAGGCGATCGCAGACAGTTGGCGGTGTATGGTACGTTTTTTACCTAATGGCGATCGTTTACCTGAACCGAGTTTGAGGAAAAGTGTTTACAACCTCAAAGAGTTCGATTTGAATAAATTCGATCGCGATGAAATTGAGTTTTTGCAGATCTATTCTTTGGTTGTACGTGCTTTGCGGTTGTGCGACCAGCGATAGCTTCGCTACTGCCTTCGGCAGATCGGTACA
>NZ_WJFC01000294.1 GCF_009725235.1 Scytonema sp. UIC 10036 | reverse complement strand
GTTATAAGCATAATAAATAGATATATTTCCGGATGTTTGTATTACACTTTGAAAGTGTTGATATCCCACATCAATTTACTATATAAAAATAAAAATCTATGGACTTTAGTGATGAAATAAAGCAACTTTCTCAAAATATACAGAAGCAAAAAAGTCTTGTAAAAAATGAAGAAGCTACGAAAACAGCTTTTATATTACCTCTAATTAAAGCTTTAGGATACAATGTGTTCGATGTTGGTGAGCTGGAGCCAGAGTTTGTAGCCGCGTCCCCTGGCTTAAAAGGAGAAAAGGTTGACTATGCAATCAAAATAAATACTGAACCAGTTATTCTTATTGAATGTAAATGTTGTCATGAAGGATTAGAACATCCAAAGCATAGCTCCCAGTTATTCAAGTATTTCAATGCCACTGGTGCTAGATTCGCAATATTAACTAATGGAATATTATATCAATTTTATACCGATATTGATAAAGACAATATAATGGATGATAAACCTTTTTTTGAGTTTAACTTAGAGGAAATAACCAAATCTTCAGTTAATGTTTTAAAAAAATTCTCTAAAGCAGAATTTAATCCGCAAGGTATGAAAAACTTTGCTATAAATATGCTTTATACAAAAGAAATAAAAAGATTGTTGTCAGAACAATTAAATAATCCTTCTATTGATTTTGTTAAGTTTTTCGCCAGCCAAGTTTATAGTAAAAATTTAACAACTTCAGTCATAGATAAATTTACAGATTTAGTAAAACAGTCTGTAGAAGACTACTTTGAAGAAAGAATTACCAAAAAAATAAAAGATGTAATTAATCCTCCTGATTTAGATGAAAAAGAGCCAGAAACGAAAGATTTTATAGAAAATGAAAAAAGTGTAATAACAGATAATAGTTCATCCAACGAAAAAATCAAAGCTTTTCATATTGTCGAAGCAATTTTGAGAGAAGTCATAGACGTGAATCGCATCCAATGCAAAGATAACCGTATATACTTCAGTATTAATGTTGACACTGGAAATAGAAAAACAATATGTAGATTAAGGTTTAATGGTGGTAAAAAACACATTGGAATAATGGATGTTGATAATAATGAAGTCAAACATCCAATTGCAACTCTAAATGATATTTATAAAGTTGCAAATATTTTAAAGGACAGAGCAAAGTTTTTGACTGAAGGAGAAAACTTTGAATCTCAGATACATAATATCAGCGAATTTTGAAACCTCAGTTTTCAAAATTTAACCAATTTTGTTTAAGTTGTGGTGAGTTTTGGTAGCTTGCAACCGCTTGGGAATTATTAAGTCCATATTCAGAGGAAGTAAATGTTTGATAACCTTGTAAAATTCGTGAGTGATTCTTCTGGTTTAACCAACCAATTAAGGATAGCCGAATGGGCAAAATTGAATAGAGTCAATCCATTTGATATGGGTTCTAAAAATTATCAACGTTGTTTGTATGATTTAGGGTTAGGCGGTAAGTATCACGAGCTTGAGTACAATGAAGATGGTAGTCTAAAGTACCAGTAACAATGTTGACTTGTGTTGGCAACCACTACACAAGTTTTTCTCAAAACTACGGTAAATTGATAAACAACAACGATTTGTTGAAACCGTTGCTTTTTCTAACATCGTAAACGACATTGTACAGGTTGGAGCCGATGGATCTCCTGCTTGGGGTGAATTCTTAAAGAAAGGGGCAGATCTAAGAAAAGGTTTCTTTGGCGATCCTTTAAGAGATTTTTAATAGAGTCGCAACTCTCTAAATTAATCCGTTAGGAGTTGTTGAGATCCTGAAAGAACTAGCACTTAGTCAAGCAATTAAAATTTTCGCAATTTTGAGATTAGAGCTTTACTCGCTTGGCATTATCCTATCAATTTAGCACGTTAAGTACGCAAGATCCCAATTTTCTATAATTCTAAAAACTTCTGCTTTAGTGAAAGGTTTTGGTTGAACTGGATTTAACTTGATTTGCTTTTTAATTTCTTCCTAAATTTCTGTATTATTGTATATTGCAGCTAGTTTTATAACATAAGATTTAATGGTTACTAAACTTAGATCGTTATATTTTAGATGTTGTACGAATTTTTGCAAATCGTTTAAATCATTAACTTCATTTTGACCATGAAAAAATCAATTATTTGATAGCAGCTTGATAAACTTTTATGGTGATTTGAGATGTGATTCCACGGGATATTATTAGACGATTAAATCGCGAATCTATATCAAAATTTTTACTATTTTCGCTAACTTTATTAATTACTTTTTCTGGTTTATAATTTTTTTAACGTTTCGTCAAAGTTTCCGAAAAGTATATCAATCTTAATTTCATTTGCTAATTTATTTACAGCGATTGTATTGACTTTCGATTCGGTTAGTCCTGGAGATAAATAAAACTTTTTACCTTTGTATCTCCAATACAATGATAGTTGCCATTTCTTAAACTGATAGATATTTCACCCTTTTTACTTCTAGTCATGGAATCAATTTCAAAGTTACCCAAAGTTTTTTAACTCTCAAAAGTATTTTAAAATCTTTGGTAAATTTGCCGTTAATCCTTTAAATTCTTGACGACATTTTGCAGACAAAAGAATTTTTAAAGGTATTTTTTTAACTATTATATTTTTTAGATAAAATTTGAAATATTCAAAGTGGATGCTTGAACTCCAGTTAAGACTGCTAAATGTTTTTGATTGGAATTATCAAAGATAAAGGTGTTGCTCAGAACTTGAGTTATGGATAGGGCAGAGTAGGTTAAGCTACCTGATAGACGAATGACATCTTCTCCTACACGGAAATCGTTAATGGTATCAACTCCTTCATTCCTTGCCAGAATAAAAATATCATTGCCTTTTCCACCAGTTAGGTAGTCGTTACCCAATCCTCCCCAAAGTTCATCAGCACCATCGTTACCCCAGAGCAAATCGTCTCCTGCTTCACCGTAAAGCCAATCCTTACCTTCACCGCCATAAATCAGATCGCTCCCGTTACCACCTTTAATTAAATCGCTGGTGTTAGAGGTTGTATTTGTTACACCTGTAATGAGATCGCCAAAGATAGTGTCGTTACCATCTCCAGCATCAATCTCATCCGCGCCCAATCCAGCAACGATCGCATCATCACCTTCAAGTCCCAAGATGCGATCGCGATTTGTCGTTCCCATTAGGTTATCGGCTCCGGGGGTACCGACAATCGCATTTAAAGGAGCAATGGTACCAATTCCCAGCCCGTCTTTAATTTCAGAGTTCGTGGAGTTAGCCAGTTTCACAGCAAAGGTTTCTGCATTTTCAAATTGGCTGTCAACCAATGCCGTAACACTAATGGTTTTGCCAGTCTCCCCAGGATTGAAGGTGAAAGTTCCTGTATACGCCGTTGCTGTGTAATCGGAGTTAGCCGTGGCAGATTCATCAACAATGCTGTATTCTACTGTAATTTGTTGGTAGCTGGGGTTAGAGAGGGTGACATTAAAGGTTGCTGTGTTTCCTTCACTGACAGTCACATCATCTATAAAAATGCCAGGGAAACTGTCATCATTGACGATTTTTACTGCTGCTATATTGGTAGTAATTGTAGCACTAGCGGGCGCTTCTGCCGGACGTGCTTTGCTTAGAGCAACAGACAGAATTTCATCTGCTTCAAATGTTTTGTCCCCAAGAACATCAACTGTAATGGTTTTGGTTGTTTCGCCAACTGCGAAGTTGAGAGTCCCTGCTTGAACTGGTGTTCCACCCGTAACTTGTATGTTGTTATAATCGCTACCAAGCTCTGCTGTTCCCTCAAGGGCATAGTCTACCTGGCTTGCTATCCCAATTCCACCACTTCTTGTTACAGTGAAAGTCAGTGTTTTAACTCCAGTGTCATCTTCATTGATACTGTTGTTAGTTGAGAGATTTGATGCAATATCGTATGTAATGGTATCGTTAGCCGCAATTGTAACCTTCGCGTTGCTCTTGGCTGTATCAAGAACGTAACCGCTACCTGCAGTTAGGTTGAGTTGCAAGCTTTCGTCTCCCTCTGGGACAGTATCATCATTCGGTGTGAGAATGACATCAACAAAACTTTGTCCGTCAAGAATCTCTACAGAAACTTGGTTTTGGTCGTTTAAGCTAAAGGTGTAATCATTAACACTTACTGTACTTGCATTGTCGATCGCAAAATTTACTGTTAAATTACCGATTGTACCAGTACGACCGATCCGGAAAGTACCGAAGTTGTTTCCTGACTCATTTGCTACGGCATCAAAGGCTGTAATACTGACAACAGGGGTAATAGTGATGTCAATAAAATCGCTATCCTCTAAAGCTCCTAACTCTCCTTCCTTGCCAGTATAACCCCTGTCATTAGTGAAAATTTCAACTTTTCCAACTCCAGAGAAATCAGCAGTCGGAATGAACTTCATGCCCTGAAGTGCGGCGTTAATGTCATCAATAGTACCTATAAAGGTCATGCTAACATCATCGGTGCCATCGCCTTCGCCTTGAGAAAAGTCTAATTTCTCAATGCTGTTGGCATTTAAACTGACACTTCCATAAGTTGCTGTGAGTGTCACCTTAACGGGGTTGTTGAGTGCATCGATATCGCTAATAGAGATGCGATTGTTAGTTGCTTGACTGAAGACAAGCGGTGTGTTGGCGATGGTAGACTGCGCTGTTATGGGTACTGAGTTAACGGGAGGTTCGTTAATTGGCTCAATGATGATTTTGACGGTGTTGGTAACTGTAACAGCAGAACCACCTGTATTTCCCAAATCATTAGTTTTAATTGTTACACTACCTTCTCCAAAGACATTAGCCGTAGGATTAAAGGTCATCCCCGCAAGAGCGGTATTGATATGGTCTAGAGTACCTTTAAAGATAATTGTTTCATCATCGATCCCATCACCCGTTGTCATGAATAATCCCGAAGTACCACTTAAACTGATATTTCCTTTCGTAGCAGTCAGCGTCACTTCAACTTGATTGGAACCAGCATCTGCATCGCTAACAGAGATAAGTTGTTCGCCACTAAAGATAAATGGTGTGTCCTCTTGTGTGGTGACTTCATTGGGGAAGGTATGAACGGGAGGATCGTTAAAGGAGGTAACGGCAATCTCAATTGTGTCCTTGTCAGTGGCATTGCGATCGCCACCAGTATTACCCAAGTCGTCGGTTGTAATTTCTATAGTTGCTGGAGTGGAACCGGAGTAGTTGGGTGTTGGATTAAAGGTCATGCCAGCAAGTGCAGTATTGATATCTGCAATAGTACCGCTCAAAATCATGGTGGCATTGTTGAGACCGTCACTATTGCCGTTCCAAATGTTTAATCCTGTAGTACCACTTAAACTCAGGGTGCCATTAGTTACGACAAACGTGACCTGAATTGGGTTGGCACCAGCATCGGGATCGCTAATGGAGATGAGATTGCCATTTTCTTTGCTGAAGACGATTGGCTTGTCTTCATCTGTAGTCAATTTTCCAGGAACTTGATTGATGGGAGGGTCGTTAACAGATTGAATATTGATGTTAATCGTGTCTGTGGCAGTTAATACTTCTTCATCATCAGGAGTGTTCGGAATACCACTGTTCCCCAAGTCACTGGTTCTTATTTTTATGCTAGCAGAACCGGAAGCTTCGGGTGTTGGATTAAAGGTCATGCCAGCAAGTGCGGTGTTGATGTTGGCGATGGTTCCTGTAAACATCATACCGTTGCTACCATTACTGCCTTGAGTAAATTGTAATTCTTTGGTACTACTCAAAGCGATCGTGCCATTGGTAGCAGTGAGTATCACCTCAACGGGTTGATTTCCTGCATCTATATCGCTAATGGAGATGAGGTTGTTGCCACTAAAGACAATGGGTGTGTCTTCAAGGGTTGTCAGTTCTTTATTGAGTACGTTATTGACAGGAGCATCGTTAATGGATTGGACATCGATGCTAACACTGTTTGTAATTGTCTTTGCTCCTCCACTGCCAATACTTCCTTTGTCATTAACAGTAATTTCTACGGTTTCCGTACCGAAGAAGTTAGCTTTGGGAAGAAACTGCATGCTTGCTAGTGCAGTGTTAATGCTAGCAATGGTGCCAGTCAAAGTCATATTTTCTGTACCATTGCCACTTGTAATGCTTAATCCCGAAGTATCGTTTAAATTGATAGTCCCATTGCCATTGACGACTTTCAGGGTGACTTCAACTTCAAGCGAGCTACTATCGCCTAAATCAACATCGCTGATTGAGATGACACCACCAGTTTCTGCAAAGACGAGGGTTGTGTCTTCTTTGGTTGTTTTCTTTGCAGGGA
Organism: Scytonema sp. UIC 10036; assembly: GCF_009725235.1. The sequence continues at coordinate 6,437 of NZ_WJFC01000294.1, read as the reverse complement.
GGTTAATAATGGGTGTGTCGTTGACTGCCTTGACGTTTATCGCCGCATGAGCAATGTCAGTACTAAAGGAAGTTGAACCACCGTTTTTGGTTGTATCGCCAATTCCACCGTTGCTACCGTTGGTTCGATCCCAAATTCGGAAGGAAAGCCCTTGCGCGATCGCACCAGTAAAGTTAGTGTTGGGTACAAAGCGAACTTTTGTCTTATCATCAGCTGCTAACAATCGAGCCGCACTTTCTGATAAATTACCAAAGTCAATCCACGTACCATCTGTTGAGTACTGCCATTTACCGTTGGTATTGTCTTTGGCAAAAACTGCAATTCCTTGCAACGCTTGAGGATCGGTGTCCAGTACGCGCCCTGCGATGATTGTAGATATAAGTGTTCCCTCGTTGTTCGTGTTGTCCTCATCAATTGCGGCGACGGAGATGGGATTGAGAGCAAGAATTAATTGTGGAACATCGGTTTGGTTTTCTCTGGATTGGTAATTGTAAGCAAGCCCTGGTTTATTGAAGTCAATGTGGTTGATAGCTAAGGAGAATTTTTTGTCTCCTGTCAGCTCTGTAAGAAATTGGGAACTTATATCGACAGTGTGTTGTTGAAAAGTATTATATGCGATCGCCCATGTCCCCAAAGCCTGAGTTTGATAAGCTGGTTTGTCTCTCCAAGTGATAGTATTTTCTTGCCAAGTATCATTAGAGACAAAATGAATAGAATGATAATCTTCATGGCCCAATTCCGAGCTAGTGCCACTCATTTGGAAAGTTGCAGTCTTCAGTACACTTGCAAGACCAATGGGTAGAGAAGCCAGGTTAAACCGAACGTAAGTTTGTTGCGAACCATTTTGGACACCTCTCACTTTTAAGGTTGTGTCGCTACCGTAGTTCCTAGAAGGAGAAGCGGAATTTACCCATGCATCAGCTTCCGCATAGACAGCGATCGTATCACCAACAAGAAGGGGGGCATCATTCAACGGGTTAACAACAATCTTAATGGTATCTTCGTCACTTTTTGCTCCCCCCGCACCTGTATTCCCTTGGTCGTTTGTGGTGACTTTGATTTCAGCAACACCACTGTAGTTTTGGAATGGGGTGAAACTCAACCCGTTCAGGGAGGAATTAATGTTGGAAACTCGACCCGTGAGGGTAATGGTGCTCGTGCTATCCCCTGTGGCTGTAACTCCATCAAAATTTGCCAGTTTAAGAATCCCATTGGTTGCAGCTAACGTCACTTGAACGCGATTGTTTTCTGGGTTCTCTTGTGCATCTAAATCAGCAATCAGAATTTGATTGTTCGTTTGAGAACTAAAGACAAGCGCCGTGTCTTCATTTGTCGTCTGCTGTGCAGTCGGAACCGTGTTCACAGGAGCATCGTTGACAGGGTTAATCTTAACTATGACGCTACTCGTAGCAGTTTTTGCCCCTCCACTGCCTGTATTTCCTTTGTCATCAACGGTAATATCTATCTTACCTTCAACAACGGAATTGGCAGTGGGATGGAACTTCATCCCCAGAAGTGCGTTGTTAATATTGGCAAGAGTACCAGTAAAGGTCATGGTAACATCTTCAATCCCATCGCTACCGTTGCTTGTAAAGATTAATCCTTCTCTAGTGCCATTCAAACTGATAGTGCCATTGGTGGCATTGAGTGTCACGGTGACTGGAGTGCTATCACCTGCATCTATATCCACAATGGAGATAACACCGTTACTTGCGTTAATCACCAAAGGTGTGTCTTCGTCTGTAGCCAATTCTACTGGTGCGCTAATAACAGGCTCGTCATTCACGGGGCTGACTGTGAAGGCAGCAGTGGCTGTGCCAGTACTGAAGGGAGTTGTCAAACCGTTGACTGAGACATTGAATCTTTCACCGTTGTAACCCTCGCTTCGATCCCAAGCGTGGAAGGTGAGACCATCACCCATGTTACCTGTAAAGTTAGGACTGGGTATAAAGCGAATCTTTGTGTTTGGTTCTGATGCTAGTAATAATGCTGAGGTTGTAGAGACAGTACCAAACTCGTTCCAAGAACTGCCTCCATCAGTTGAGTATTGCCACTGACCGTTGGTGGTGTTGGTTTTGACGATCGCAATTCCTTGTAACGCTCCTGCATCTACATCGCTTGCGTTACCAGTAATGATTTCAGAGACTAAAATCCCGTTATTGTTGGTGTCATCTTCTGTAATTGCCGTCTTAACTGTTACAGAGTTGGAAAGGATGACGGGGGCATCGTTAACGGGTGAGACGTAGATGTTAATGGTATCTGTGTCGCTTTTTTCTCCTCCCGCACCTGTGTTACCTTTATCATTTGTGGTAATTTGAACTGTGGTATCACCATTAAAGTTGAGTGTTGGGGTGAAACTGAGACTGTTAAGGGCAGTATTAATTTTGGGAATTGTACCACTGACTGTGACTTGCCCTGTGGTATTATCTGTAATGTTAACCTCAGGTGTACTTGCTAAGGTTAGAGTACCGTGAGCAGCAGTCAGCTTGACCTCAACTATTTTGTCTGCAGCATCAGCATCGCTAATTTGAATTTGATTTTCACCAAAGACAAGTGCTGTTTCTTCTGCAGTGGTTAGTAATGTGGTGGGGACTGTGTTGACAGGAGCATCGTTGACAGGGTTAATCTTGATATTGACAGTGCGATCGCTAGTTTTTGCTCCTCCTGCACCAGTTTTCCCTAAGTCATCCACATTAATAGCGATTTTACCATCAGTTGTGTTAGGTGTTGCATGAAACTTCATGCCTAAAAGTGCGGTATTGATATTGGCAAGAGTCCCAGTAAAGGACATACTGACATCTTCAACACCATCACCATTGGTGAAAGTAAAAGGCAATCCCCCACTGCTATTCAAACTTATAGTGCCATTCGTAGCTGTGAGAGTCACCGCCACCACTTGGTTCCCAGCATCTACATCACTAATAGAAATAGCACCATTGCTTGTATTGATAACCAAAGGCTGGTCTTCTTCTACAGTTAATTCTGTAGGTGCGTTAATAACGGGAGCATCATTGACAGGGTTGACTTTGATGTCTGCAGTTGCAGTTTCCACGCTGAAAGCAGTTGTACCGCCGTTGCTAGAAGTATCAGCCGTACCGCCATTACTACCAGTTGTTCGATCCCAAGCACGGAAGGTAATACCGTTTGCGATCGTACCAGTAAAGTTTTCTTTAGGGACAAACCGAACTTTTGTACTACTATCTGCTGCCAGCAATAAAGCCGAACTAGAAGATAACGAAGTGCTAAAACCAGTCCAATTGACACCATTATCTATCGAGTATTGCCACTGACCGTTACTGTTATGACTTCCAATAACAGCTATTCCTCTTTGCGCTCCTGAATCCGCATCAGAAATACGACCGTTAACAATTGTAGAAACCAAAGTGCCGCTATTTTGAGCGCTGTCCTCATCTATTGCAGTTAAAGAGATGGGAGAGAAAGAAAGTTCCAGTCTTGGAACTAAACTTGAACCGCTTTCTCTGGAATAATAATCAACAGGATTAACTGAAGTGCTAAGATTGGCGATCGCATATGACAGTTTTTTATTACCTGAACCTGACAGTTCAGCCAGCACTTGAGCTGTTGCATCCACAGCGTGTGTTTGAATCGTACTATTGTTAGACTGTAGCGACCAAGATGTTTGTTGGTAAAGAGGTTTGTTTGCCCAAGTGATGGCATTTTCTTGCCAAGAATCGTTGTCAATATAATAAAGATTGTGAGTATAGCTATTGCCAGAAGTCGAGCTTGTGACTCGGAAAGTCGCAGAAGTCAGCACGTTGTTACTCATGCCGTTAGGCAGGGAACTCAGATTGAATCGGATAAACGCTTCAGACTGACTCTCGCTTTGATTGTCTACACTCAAAGCCGTACTGCTACCATAGTTTGCTTGAACATCAGATGAGTCTACCCATGCATCGGCTTCTGCATACACTGTAACGGAGTTAGAGAACAAGACAGGAGCATCATTAACAGATGTAACGCTAACATTAAATCTGCTAGTCGTGATTTGAGCACCGTCAGCACCCGTATTCCCTTTGTCATCTGTCTTAATCTGAATTGCAGCAGTACCATTAAAGTTTTGATTTGGGGTAAAACTCAGACCATTTAAAGCCGTATTAATGTTGGTTACGGTTCCCACAAGAACAACGTTACCAGATTTATCACCTTGGACATTAATCCCTGTTGTATTTCCTATTGAGAGAGTGCCATGAGTAGTCGTTAGTGTGACTTCAACTGGATTGTTAAATGCATCTGCATCACTAATGGAAATAGTATTAAAAGACAGTACTGTCTCTTCTTTAGTGGTTGAACCGCTAGGTACTGTATTGATAGGCTTACTATTACTAGATTCGTTCAGCAGTACCGAAAAGTTACTAGAACCAAAATTGGCAACAACTAAGTCAGATTTCCCATCCTTATCAAAGTCACCAGCAACAACAGATACAGGATTAGATCCAACAGTCACGCTATTGGTACTGCTAAAGCCACCGCTACCATTACCCAATAATAGCGAGATGCTGCCAGAAGTAGAACCCGTTGCAACGGCTAAGTCAGATTTCCCATCCTTATTGAAATCACCAACAGTAATAGATGAAGGGTTTGTTCCTACTTCATAATTGGTAACATTCCCAAAACCACCAATATTATTACCCAACAGTATAGAAACATTGTTAGAACCAGAGTTGGCAACTGCTAGGTCAAGTTTACCATCCCCGTTGAAATCGCTGACAATTATGGACTTGGGATTTAAAGCCCCCGAACCCAATTCGTAAAAAGTCGCATTGCTAAAGATGCCGCTACCATTACCTAATAATAGGGCAATGTTGTTAGAACCGGAGTTTGCAACGGCTAGATCGAGTTTGCGATCGCCGTCGAAGTCAGCGGCGACAATGGAATTGGGAGTTGTGCCAACATCATAGAGTGTAGGATTGCTGTAAGTCCCGTCATTCTTGCTTAAGATGACTGAAACTTTATTCGGGTTTGTCGTAACTGCTAAGTCAGAAGCGCCATCTCCATTAAAGTCACCTGTGACAACGGAAGTAGGATTTGTTCCCGTCACTCCAACTACAACATTGGTGGTAGTGCCAAAACTGCCATTAGCATCGCCCAACAACACCGAAACAGTGTTAGAACCAGAGTTGGCTGTCACCAAATCCAGGTAACCATCTTTGTTCAAGTCACCTGTTGTCACAAAAACGGGATTTGCTCCTACTGTGTACTCATCAACAGTATTAAAGTTACCACTACTATCACCCAACAGCACTGAAACACTGTTAGATTGTTGTGCGACTGCTATATCAAAATTATTATCTTTGTTAAAGTCAGCCACCGTGACAGAATAAGGTGCGGAGCCTGATATCTCGGCAACGCTTGTAAAGGACATGGGTAAAATTGACTTGTAGGTATTCTTCACCTCTGGTGTAAAAGCACCATGAGATTCAATTTCCCCTGTTGTCACTTCTAAATCCCAATCTCCCCCCAGTTCGGCATTTCCTGTAACGTCCTCAGAAGCAGTGACATCAGCCCCCGTAATTTCTGCTAGTTGCTGTGCAAAAGCTTGACCGATTTCACCAGATGCAACATTACAACCGTAAAGCAAAATATCAGCATCATCAGTTAAAGCATGTGCCCATTGCTGCAACTGTTGTTGGTAAAGCCCTAAAGTCTCGTTGTTGAGTTGCGTTATCCCCAGCTGCAAGTTAGCTTCTGCACCATGGGAAACGATGTGAACGGATTGGTATGTACCTCCCTGCAAAGACTCCGTAATTTGAGTAATTCCATCTTTGGTTGGGTCTAGGATAACAATTTTGTAACCGGGTTTTACACCAGATATCAAGCTTTGGTAATCCGCCACCGATGTATCTATAAAGACAATATGTAGATTATCTGTGTTATCTTTTGTAAAAACTGATTTTTGTGTATAATTTTTCTTGTAAGTTTGGGTAATATGCTCTGTTGAATTCATCATAGTTGCTTTTATTCCAATAGAAATTTGAGTCAAAACAGGTATCTGCTGACTCTAGAAGTTAGTGTTATTAATTTGTTTACGTAACGTTAATTCTAAAAGCCAGTAGCAAGGCAATGTTGCTGCCTAATAGCAGTGATGACTTTCAGTCTCTATCACAATTTATGCTTTGTCTGAGCTAACAACTAGCGTAGTTTTACTGAAAAAATCTGGTTCTAAAGATGTAGGGGCGCAAAGCCTTGCGCCCCTACCAAGATTTTTGGGTAATGCATATTTAATTTTCACTCCTATGTCTTACTTATCAGTTAAGCCTAAAAATGCGAAAACACGTAGGTTGGGTTGAGGAACGAAACCCAACTTATCAGTTAAGCCTAAAAATGCGAAAACACGTAGTAGCGCATCTAGGTTAATTTGTTGGGTAGAAATTAATCAGTTAATTAGTTTCTTTTCTTTTCCCCCTGCTCCCGTGCCC
>NZ_WJFC01000293.1 GCF_009725235.1 Scytonema sp. UIC 10036 | reverse complement strand
GGTTAAAAATAATTCCCTATTCCCTACTGCCTGCTCCCTAGCTGATGCTGAGAATCCACGTTCCTAGGTACTGGGAGAGCGGTACATCTCCAGAGGATTGAATGAGGCAATTGAAGTAAAACATTCCACCCGATGCAGGGTTTTTTACGTTAGAGAGAATCAATTCCACATTGCTACCTGCTGGTACTGGCTCTTCGGGATACATTGTAATTACGTGATTTTCTTTGTCCCACTTGACTTCAGAAAGGGGAACTGCTTTACCTTTGACCCGAATTTCCATCTTCTTGGGATCGAATGTTCCTTTGTAGTAATTGGGATAACTGATGACAAATTGTGCAACCGCTCTTTTGAGCTTTTTATTGGGGATTTTTAACCGATAGCGATCCCAGCCATTGGTTTGTCCGCCAAAATCTAATCGGAAGGGTAGTTGGTTTTCACCTTTGACACCACTAAATAGTGTGAATCCGGGTAAGCCTTCCGCTAACGCGATCGCTGGAACACTTGCCAGCAAACAGCTAGTTATGGCTAAAGTTGATAGTAAACGTCGCATGGTCAAGCTCCTAAGGCAGAAAATTTCTTTTGGTTATTGGTTGGTGGTTAGTTGTTAGTAGGGGCGCGGCGGCCTTGCACCCGTACAGTGGTGAGTAGTGGATCGGAATGACTAACTGCTAACGGCTACACAACACTGTAACTAAACTTTACTACTGATTATCAACAATGGACGTAACATTAATGGGAAATGTGCCTTTTCCGTATATTTATGGTTATTCTCCCTTTTATCTAATTAATTTTATACTTTAAGTGAAAACTTTTGTTGTTTTTGGTAAAAATACTGTTTTTATTTGATTATGTTACTAAATATATAAAATTATATCAAAATATATTAATTTTGTTATAAAAATTCAGTCAGTTATTAAAGACATTAAGATTTAACTTGGATTAGATTGAGTAAAATGACTTTTACTTAAAGCAAAAGTTTTTTCGATTTTTGCTAATAACTTCGTTGAGAAGAATTTGATTAGTATTGCGGTATGTAAAAAAAAGAAAACAAAATTTTTCAATCCCTAAAAGAAGTTGAAGACAATGAGGCAAAATTTGGGGATCAAACTAGGATGGGCAATAGAGGACTCAAGAAAGTGTGAAGGGTAAGGTGAAATTAGATTGTGTAAGGTAGAAGTGCGCTCGTCAGAAGGCAAAGGGGCATAATTTAAAACTTTTTCTCTCCTTCTGCCTCATACCCTCTGCTCTCTGCCTTACCTTAAGAGCTCGTAAATTGAAGAGTGCGTTCGCGAAGGTTAAGTTATACTAGCTAGCCAATTGCACCAGAGCCAACGCTCATGCACCATAGACGCGCTTGTTGCCTCATCGGAAAATTTTCAGAACTGGCAGAAGAGATAAGTATTTATTCGCAAGGAGATTGCATGAGAATAGCTGTTGCTAAAGAGATAGAAGTTTGTGAGCGTCGAGTTGCCTTAATTCCTGACACCGTTGCTAAATTGGTAAAACAAGGTTTGGAGGTGTGGGTAGAAGCAGGTGCAGGTGAGCGGGCGTTCTTTTCTGATGCTGCGTATGAAGCAGCAGGAGCTAAGGTTATATTAGATACCGCTACATTGTGGGGTGAAGCAGATATTTTGGTCAAAGTCAGCCCACCACAGGAAAGAGAAAACGGACGTTCTGAAATTGATTTGCTTGGAGAAGGGGCTGTACTCATCAGCTTTCTGAATCCGTTAGGCAATCCATTGACAGCACAGCAACTTGCAGAACGCAAAATTACTGCTCTCAGTATGGAGATGATTCCCCGCACTACAAGAGCGCAAAGTATGGATGCTTTATCGTCGCAAGCATCAATAGCAGGTTATAAAGCTGTTTTGATTGGTGCAGCAGCATTGCCAAAATATTTTCCCATGCTGACAACTGCAGCAGGAACCATTGCTCCTGCAAAAGTCTTTGTCATGGGCGCTGGTGTAGCGGGATTGCAAGCGATCGCAACAGCAAGACGTTTGGGAGCGATCGTAGAAGCTTTTGATATCCGCCCTGCAGTCAAAGAAGAAGTACAAAGTTTAGGGGCAAAATTTGTTGAAATCAAGCTAGAAGAAGAAACAACTGCGGCTGGAGGCTACGCTAAAGAAATCTCAGAAGCCAGCAAACAGCGAACTCAAGAAGTTGTAGCCGAACACGTCAAAAACGCTGATGTTGTGATTACCACAGCTCAAGTACCAGGTAAAAAAGCACCACTTCTGGTAACTGAAGAAATGGTGGCGCAGATGAAACCAGGTTCAGTGGTTGTAGATATTGCAGCCGAACAAGGTGGTAACTGTGCTTGTACCGATCCGGGCAAAGACATTATATGGAATGGCATTACCATTATTGGTCCTATCAACTTACCATCATCCATGCCAGTCCACTCCAGCCAATTGTACTCCAAGAACATAGCATCGTTGATGCAACTTCTGATTAAAGACAACGCCCTACAGGTGAATTTTGCTGACGACATTATTGACGCAGCGTGCATTACCCATGCAGGTGAAATTCGCAACCAGCGAGTCAGCGATGCTTTAAAAGCGTTGGCAATGGCTAATAGTTAGTGGATGGTTGATAGTGGTTAGTTGTTAGTCGTTAGTAGCAACTAACTAATCACCACTAACCACTAACCACTAACCACTAACCACTAACCACTAACCCTCAATCAAAAAGGAATTTATCAATGTCAGAAGCATTAATTGCAGCTTTGTTTGTCTTTGTTTTGGCATCTTTTACCGGATTTGAAGTCATTAACAAAGTACCCCCAACTCTCCACACTCCCCTGATGTCAGGTTCAAACGCGATTTCTGGAATCGCAGTTCTTGGTGCGATAGTCGCTTCCGGTGCAAAAGAGTGGAATCTTTCAGTCATTCTTGGTTTGATTGCCGTTGTACTAGCAACCGTAAACGTAGTGGGTGGTTTCCTAGTCACAGATCGGATGCTGCAAATGTTTAAGAAGAAGGCTAATGGCTAATGGCTAATGGCTAATGGCTAATGGAAGACTGGTAATTAACTATTAGCAATTAGCAATTAGCAACTAGCAATTAGCAATTAGCAACTAGCAATTAGCAATTAGCAATTATGAGCAATTTTCTTCCTACAGGGATTCAGCTTGCGTATTTAGTCGCTGCATCTTTATTCATTCTGGGCTTGAAAAAGTTGGGTTCGCCCGCAACAGCACGGCAAGGTAATGTTGTTGCAGCAGTGGGTATGCTTCTGGCAATTGTGGCAACACTGCTGGATCGGCACGTGTTGAACTATGAAATGATTTTGTTGGGCTTGGCAATTGGATCGGTATTGGGTGCGATCGCAGCTTACAAAGTCCAAATGACGGATATGCCCCAAATGGTGGGTTTGCTAAACGGTTTGGGAGGTGCGGCTTCAGCCCTCGTCGCCGTTGCGGAGTTTTGGCGGTTGTTAAACACAAATGGTGGAGTCACCCTTGATGCCAACATCTCCATGCTTCTGGATGTGTTAATTGGTGGTGTCACCTTTACAGGTAGCGCGATCGCCTTTGCAAAACTGCAAGGCATTATGAGTGGTGCTCCAATTACATTTCCCTTCCAAAAACCTTTTAACGCTTTACTCCTGTTAGCGTATCTGGCTGGTAGCGCCGTTATGCTAGTCGCACCACATAACTTACCCGTATTCTTAGGAATTGTTTTCGTTTCCCTGGTATTGGGTGTGATGTTCGTCATTCCCATTGGTGGTGGCGATATGCCTGTGGTGATTTCATTATTGAACTCATTTTCAGGATTAGCTGCGGCGGCGGCGGGATTTGTGGTGATGAACAATATGCTCATCATTTCTGGTGCATTGGTGGGAGCATCTGGTATTATCCTTACCGAAATTATGTGTAAGGCGATGAACCGTTCTCTCGTCAGCGTATTGTTTGATGCGTTTGGAACGGGTGGAGCAACTGGTGCTGGGACTGCTGGTGGTACGGCGACAACTGATAAAACTGTCCGCAGCATAGATCCAGAAGAAGGCGCGATGATGTTGGGTTATGCTCGTTCCGTCGTGATTGTTCCCGGTTATGGAATGGCAGTAGCGCAAGCACAGCATAGCGTTCGCGAGTTAGCCGATCAACTAGATCGTATGGGTGTTGATGTGAAGTACGCGATTCACCCTGTAGCTGGTAGAATGCCCGGACATATGAACGTGTTGTTGGCAGAGGCGAATGTGCCTTACGAGCAACTTCATGATATGGATGACATCAATCCCCAGTTCGATCAAACAGATGTAGCGTTGGTGATTGGGGCAAATGATGTGGTTAACCCCGCTGCACAAAGTGATAAAAATAGTCCTATCTATGGAATGCCGATTTTAGAGGTGGATAGGGCAAAGCACGCGATCGTGATCAAGCGCGGGATGAGTGCTGGTTTTGCCGGTGTGGATAATGAGTTATTCTACAAGGATAAAACTACGATGCTTTTCGGTAGTGCTAAAGACATGGTGTCGAAGTTGGTTAGTGAAGTGAAACAGTTGTAAGGAATTTTAGATTTTAGATGCGTGGATTTTGGATTAAACAAATCCAAAATTCCTGCATTAAGTAGGTTGGGTTGAGGAACGAAACCCAACATTTACAGACAAACGAAACCCAACATTTACAGACTCATGACAAGCGCGATCGCTAACCTAATATAAAAACTTACACCTAACTATATTTTGACTATATTGCTCTAGCTCCTAAGAATTTGGCGCTGTTGTCCTCTTACTCCCTTCCCGCGCTAGAAGAATACTTAATTAAATGAACCTTACTAGGCGCAGAGGACACAGAGGAAAGAGGAGAAGAAGATCGGTAATCTTATGGCGGAAAGGGAGTAATTATCAAAGGCATTTATCTATCATTTTTAATAACCTGTTCGATAAATTTCTGCCAGGTTTCATTAGGAACCCAAATTTTGTGTAAATCTTGCTTTGCCTCTTCCTCAGTTATACCTGTATAAAGATAGCGATAAAGATATATGAATGCTGAAACTCTCATGTTAGCAGCGCAGTGAACGAATACTTTTTTGTCAGCATTTGCTTCCATAACGCTAAAAAACTCTTTCACATTTTCAATAGTGGGTTTTTCCCAAACTACAGGAATGTGTACATAATCCATATCTTGAGATTCCACAATTTGTTTTTCATCAGGTAAAGCGTTAGTAGATTCTGGTAGTGCCAAATTTACAACTAATTCATATCCTGCTTGTTTGATTGCCAAAAATTGTTCCTTCGTTGGCTGTCCTGAAGTGGCAATGGAATTTGTTATTTGTAGAAAATTATATATATTTTCAATATTATTACCCATAAGATTCCACGGGAAAATGTTGTTTATAGATAGTTTTAAAAAGCCGTAGATATTTTGAATTACGTTTTTGAACATCTAGCAATCCTATTTGATAAGTCAGAATTATCAACCGCCAAGACGCCAAGAGGAGGACACCTCCGTGCGGGGGTTCCCACCAGTTGAGGAGAGTGTCCGTCGCTAAGAAAAGAGAGAACAGAGAATTTTAGGAATGATAAAGGAATTGCTATATCACAAGCTCCTTGCTCTATTCCCTTTTTAATTCCTCTCAATTCTACATTGCTTGCGTCTTGTCAATAGCGAACTTTCCGTCAAGGCATGACTTGTGCAAAATTGAGTATTTGAGGTTTGATGCTCCGGGTTTCAGTATTTTTTATGGTAAATATTTAATTATATTCTCAGTATTTATTCGTAGAAGTCAATTATGGGTTCTCAGGATATTTATCAAAAACAGGTGGAGCTATCGCTTACCAATCTAGGCAAGAAGCCACAAAATATACTAGTTTTCTATGGACGTTCTGGGATTGGCAAGAAGGATTTATGTGACTCGATATTTGAATCTTGGAAGTCGCAATGTCTGTGTGCCTTATTGGATGGAGAGGAGATTGGGGAAAATTTTTGGAATGCTCTAAAAACAGCAGTAATTCAACTGCGAAAGCATTTTAGCCCAGCTAAAAATAATTTGACTTGCTTCGATCTAGCCTACTTTAGCTATATGAAGCGTGTGGAAAGCAATCTACCAGCAAACTCGGCTGAGTTTTCTAAACGAATGGGGTATGCTGAGATTGGTGACAACGCTGCTGAGTTAATTAACGGTTTTCTGGAAGAATTTAAAAAGCTGCCTATACCTGGAATTGAACCACTGGCAAAACTTGCTTGGTTCTGTATGCTGTTATCTAACCCAGAACATTGGGAATGGTATAGGCGAAGCAAGTGTCGCGATCGCCTACAGGAAATGGGCAACTGTACAAGAAATAAGGAAGTTTTGCAGCAACTGCCGATTTTTCTGCTGAATGATTTGCACGAATATCTACAACGCTCTAATCTCCCTGCTTCTAAGCGAAAAGCGATGATTCTGGTAGATGGCTATGAATATTTGCTGGATAAATCCTTACGATGTACTTGGTTGGAGGAGATGGTAACACAGCGAAATCCCAATGTGCTGTGGGTAATATTCTCCGAGCAACCGCTCAATTTGACACAAGATACCCACAATATTCCTATAATCCCGTTAACCGATGACGAATGTCAAGCGGTTCTGAAAGAAAAATTTGGGATCGACGATCCCCAAATTCGTCAAATTATTATTCAAGCATCTGGCGGCATTCCTTTGTACTTACAGCTGGGGGTGGAGACGTGGCAAGACATCAAAAAGCAGCGCCAGCCAAAGGTTGCAGACTTTGCCCGGAATCTGAACGAGGTTCTACGCCAACGAGATGCAGCTTGGGAACCAGATGAACGGCGGATGTGGCAAGTCCTTTCTAACTGCCGTACTTGGGATAAAGTGCTGTTTGTCAGTTTGATGGAGCAGTTTCACTTGGAGAATTGGCGCGATCGCTTTGACAAAGTACTGGCATCGCCCTATGTTGAGCAAGCGGGATCGGGATGGCGTTTGCACCCAATAATGCGACAGCACTTGCAGGAGAACCAGCCAGAAGACTTGAAACAAGCAGTAAATAGCTGGTTGTTTGAGCATTATCAGAGAGAATACCAAAATCCAGAAATACAGTTGACGGCACTGGGAGAGGCACTTCATCACGGGTTGGAGAGTCAGCAACCACAACAGGCAATTAGCTGGTTTTTAGAGCAGGTGGCGGTGCAGCAGAAGTTGGGTAGACACCAGGCTGTTGCTCCCATGTTGCAATTTTTGTTGAAGGGCGAACAAAATGTCCACGCCACAACCGCTTTGGCTTGGTCACTGCTGGGTAAGTCCCTCGTTGCGATGGGTGACTACGATCGAGCGGTGAAAGATTTGGAGATAGCGCGATCGCAATGGATCGCTTTGCAGCAGGGTGATAGTCTTGACGCTGCGACGGTGGAGTTGGAACTCGCTGGTGTTTACTTGAAGCTAGAGCGCACTTTTGATGCTAGCAACGCAGTTCAAAAAGCGCTACGCATACGCACTACCCAACTAGGCGCAAATGAGTTAGCGGTAGCTGAGGTACTGAACCGCCAAGCTGAAGTTGCTGCAAGTCAAGGTGATTACCGAGAAGCGGCGAATCTAAGTCAACGCGCTTTGCAAATACTTCAGTCCGATCCAAGTACTCAACCCTTGCAACTAGCGCAATGGAAATATACTGCTGCTTGGTTGAATGCTTACAACAATAATCTAGATGTAGCGGAAAAGCTGTGCCAAGAGGCGATGGAAATTGCTAAAAATGTTGCCAGTGATGAGCATCCCCTGGCTATCTCTTGTCAAACGTTTTTAGGAGATATTTACCAAGGGATGGGACAGCACAAATACCAAAAAGCTTACGAACAATATCAGCTAGCTCTAGATGCAGCAGAAATCAGTTTTGGTCCCAGCCATCCCCAAACCTTGCAACTGCTGCAAGCCTTGACGCATCTTTGTCGAAAAGTGGGAGAATATGACACGGCAGATGAGTTTGCAGAACGCCACAATGCCCATGTTCAAATTGGTAATTTTGAAGAAACTGCTGGTGCTGCTCTGAGGTTAAATAATCTTGGCATTTCGCTGTTGAACAAGGGTCAGTACGGCAAAGCCGAACCACTGCTGAAACAAGCGCTGCAAATCTATCTTCGAGTGCTGGGAGCAGAACACCCCGACACTGCTCGTAGTCTCAACAACTTAGCTGGGTTGTACGATTCCCAAGGAAGATACGATCAAGCCGAACCACTGTACAACCAAGCGCTGCAAATCCGCTTAAAAGTGCTGGGAGCAGAACACCCTGACACGAAAGCTGTGGAAAGCAACCTTATTCTCCTACGCAAGCAATTGTTAAGCTAAAAATAGTTATTAGCTTCATAGTCTCCCTTACTTGGGAGGCGTCTGATTTCTTTTCTCAATCGCTAGAAATATAAACCGCTTTTCAATTCTTCTCAACTCCATATTGCTAAGTATAGAATTGCACAAATTCGGAGCGTTACCTATGTTATTGATGAGTAGAGTGAAGCAAAATGAAGAACTCTAGATGCTTCGCTTCAAGGAGCCTGCTCTCGAACAAAGCGCGATCGTGTTCCGCTCAGCATGACATATTACGCTCCGAGTTTATGAAATGCAGTACTAAGTAAGGGTATTTTTCTTTTAGTTTCCTGCTTCTGGGCGAGTTATTCTCTCTAATAATTGCTGAAATTCTGCGAGGGAATTGACGGTAACAGCAGCTTCCAAAAATTGTTTCAACACTGACAAATCAGAGATGTTATTTAATTTGTCTATTAATTCAGGTGATACCTCTGTTAGCCGCAGACCCAACACTGTCATCACCGACTCACGAGCAATTTGTACAGCACCTCGCTCAATTCCCTGCTCGATTCCCTTTTTGATTCCTCTCAATTCCATATTGCTAAGTAAAGGCATTTTTCTTTTCTCCTCGTAATGATTTAATCTTTCTTCAAAGCTTTGCTGTAACTCTTGTGGTAAAGCCATCATCCTATCCACCGCTTGGAAGAGTTTGAGAATATCTTTGCGCTCAAAACCCCGCTCATATAGTCCGCGTACTAAACTCCACTTCCATTGTTCTCTTTGTTAATAAAAATCCCAGGAACTGTAAGTTCTTGGGTTCAGTGTTCTGCTAAGTATAAACTCAGGTGGTGAACAGGCTTTTAGTTTCCTGTATCTGGAC
Source organism: Scytonema sp. UIC 10036 (assembly GCF_009725235.1). The sequence goes on along the minus strand of NZ_WJFC01000293.1, from coordinate 3,597 downwards.
GAGTTATTCTCTCTAACAATTGCTGAAATTCTTCGAGAGAATTGACGGTAACAGCTGGTTCTAAAAGTTGTTTTAACACTGACAAATCTGAAATGTTATTTAACTTGTCTATTAATTCAGGTGATAGCTCTGTTAGTCGCAGACGCAAAACTGTCATCACCGACTCACGAGCAATTTGTACAGCACCTTGCTTGATTCCCTTTTCGATTCCTCTCAATTCCATATTACTAAGTAACGGCATTGTTCTCTCCTCCTCGTAACGTCTAAGTTTTGCGTTAAAACTTTGCTGTAATTCTTTAGGTAAAGTCATCATAGAGTCAATTGTCTGGAAGAGGTTGATAATATCCTCTCGATTGAAACTCCGCTCATATAGTCCGCGTACTAAACTCCACTTCCATTGTTCTCTTTATTAATAAAAATTCCAGGAACTGTAAGTTCTTGGGTTCAGTGTTCTGCTAAATGTAATGTAAACGTCGGTGGTTAGGAGGTTTCTAGTTTTCTGTATCTGGACGAGTTATTCTCTCTAACGATTGCTGAAATTCTCCAAGGGAATTGACGGTAACAGCAGCTTCCAAAAGTTGTTTCAACACTGACAAATCAGAGATGTTATTTAATTTGTCTATTAATTCAGGTGATACCTCTGTTAGTCGCAGCCGCAACACTGTCATCACTGACTCACGAGCATTTTGTACAGCACCTTTCTCGATTCCTCTCAATTCCATATTGCTAAGTAAAGGCATTTTTCTTGACTCCTCGTAACGATTTAATCTTTCTTCAAAGCTTTGCTGTAACTCTTGTGGTAAAGTCATCATAGAGTCAATTGCTTGAAAGAGTTTGATAATATCTTTTCTCTCAAAACCTCGCTCATATAGTCCGCGTACTAAACTCCACTTCCACTGTTCTCTTTGTTGTGAGTTCCCTGTGGTCGCTTTGGTTTTTAAGTGAGCCATGACAATGACTGCAAAAGGGTTTTTGCTTTTCTCTAAATCTTGCCACTGCGCTTCATAATCTAACAGTTTAGCAATCGGAAACTTTAGGCTGACTTCACAACCACCTAAATTATAACCATATGATGAGGGTCGCCAATTGTTGCGCTCGTCTCCCAATACTGCGAGGCTAATCACGGGCTGCTCGTACAGATCGAAGGCTCTGTAATTATAAATATACATCCGTTTGGCGAATTCTGACTCTTCTTGGCTTTGGACCTCGATATGAACTAATATCCAAGTTTCTCGATTGTCAGATCGCCACACTTGAAATAATTTATCCACAATCCGTAAACCTGAATCAGATGATGCGGTAATCTGTTGGAGTTCTTTGTCAAGTGATTTCGGCTGTTTGCTCCAATCTATCAAACTATGAACTTTAGGGAAAAAGAACCGCAAAAAAGGCTCGAAGTATTCTCCTAATGCTTCTTTCCACGGTTCATCATAATTGGCGTTGACCTCGCTCATAATATTTATTAACAGAGAAAAGGGAGACAAAAATGAATTGTCTCATAATATACTGCTGTAAATACATGAGAAAAAACCAATTCAGAAAAAAAATTACCTTTTTTATTTTTATTTCTACGTAATTAAACTATGACACTTGCACTTGGAATGATTGAAGTCTATGGTGTTCCTACAGCGTTGGAAGCAGCAGACGCAATGTGTAAAGCGGCTCGTGTAACTCTCGTAGGCTACGAAAATACCGATTTAGGACGCATTACAGTATTGATACGGGGAGAAATAGGTGAGGTCAATGTTGCTGTTGCTGCAGGATTAAAGGCAGTTCCGCGAGTTAATGGCGGCGAGGTACTTTCCTATCACACGATCGCCCGTCCCCATGAGAACCTAGAATATGCTTTACCAATTTATCGCAAGGAAAATATCGAGGCGTTTCATTCAGAAATTCGGTTTCCACCCCCGCTCTCAGTTTAATATTTCTCCAAATCTGTTAATCCAGTTAAATCAAACTCTCTCTTTCTTCCCTCTGCGATCTGGTGCGTCCTCTGCGGTTCATTAAAATTGCTCTAATTCAAACTAGATCCCCGACTTCTTAAAGAAGTCGGGGATCTGAGCTTTAAACCTTGTCCCCGGTAAGACACAATCAAACCAAGAAAACAGATCTAGTGTCCCCTCAAAGCAAAAGATTCATTTCCGCTTTTTAGGATTAGGAGCAGAGCGTCGTAATTCGCGTTTTTCTTCTTCTTGCAAACGGCGATCGCGCCAACTTGCCAGTGTCAAATAGCCAATGCCTCCGGTAACTGTAACAAGCAGTACCGCAGCAACTAAAGCCAAAATACTCAGAAATGGACTTTCCACGATTCCCTTAGAGTCCGTTGCGACCCCAAACTACCATTGCAATTGACCAAGTGAAAACAACCAGTAGAGAAACCCAACCTAGTGTCAAAATGTCCATAGCGGTACTTTTAAACAAATTTACGAAACAACTTCAATCTTAATAATACTGGAACCATGGACTGAACTGAAGTTTGTGCCTCAAAGCTTTACGATCGAAGTGCAATGCCCCCCATTCATAATAGAACGAAAACGGTGAACAAAGTATTAGATCCTCAACTGATGGCAGAACGCATCGAATCCTTAAAAGCTGGGTTACTCGGTTGTTTGTGCCTTGCGATCGCTTTTTTCATAACGACTTTGGTTAATAGCTTACTCCTTACAAAGTACTTTAATATACTCAGTACTTTGTCCTTGAATACGCAGGATTTGCGTTGGTTAATTAGCGCTGGTATTGCTGCTTTTTGTGGCTTGCTGTTTGGTGTAACTTATCGCTACATTATACGTTCAGATAAAAATTTCCAACTGAAGTCTGGAGGTGTGTTAGCGTTTGGCTTGGTAAGAGGCTTAACTCAATTAGACATTGGGCTTTCGTGTTCTAGCAGTGTTGTGCCTTTTATTATCATGGGCATTGAGAGTATATTGTGGTTTGGATTAGCTGCATTTGCGATCGATACTGCCTTCCACTTTGGCTGGATTAAACCTTTTCAATCGAATGAATCCTATGACAACTAATCGAGCCAGTTATTTTTTAATAGTCGATTTAGAAGCAACTTGTTCTGATGATGGCGTTATTCCCAGCGAGGAGATGGAAATTATTGAAATTGGTGCAGTCATGCTCAACAGCGCCACATGGGAAATAGATTCAGAGTTTCAGCAATTTGTCAAACCTATAAGACATCAGCAACTGACAAAATTTTGTACTGAATTAACAACGATTCGCCAGCAAGATGTTGACAAAGCTTCTACATTTCCTGAAGTTATTTCTCAGTTTAAAGAATGGATAGAGCAATTTTCCAGACATATTTTTTGCTCATGGGGAAACTATGATAAAAAACAGTTTCTCCAGGATTGCGAGTTTCATCAAGTTCCCTATCCTTTTGGTTCAGAACACAGAAATATAAAAAAGGAATTTTCAGAATATCTTGGTGTTTCTAAAGGCTTTGGCATGGCAAAAGCACTTCAACATCTAGGTATAGAATTGCAAGGAACACACCATCGGGGAATTGATGATGCTCGTAACATTGCAGCTATATATCGATATATGAAAACTCAGAAACATTGAATAGGGGATAGGCGGTAGGGAGTAGGGGGT
>NZ_WJFC01000292.1 GCF_009725235.1 Scytonema sp. UIC 10036 | reverse complement strand
GTGGTTATCTGATGAACAACATTTACAGGTTTTTCTTTTCAATTTCACAGCAATATGGTATAAGTGTACTATTATAAGTCAAACTTTTGTGCACTAATTTGAGTTTATACATTTAAAATGTTGTGACGGCTTTACGAACCAACCTCAATTGAGAGTGCGGTAATACAGTAAGGCTGTAAATAAATTTGTCCATCCCAAACTAAGATTGGGTTTTACTCGTCTTAATTAACAAACAAGGCATAGACATTGCAAATCCATGTCCTACGAACCGCTGCACCATAAGTATCGCCCAAAGAGTTTTGCTGAATTGGTAGGGCAAGAAGCGATCGCCACCACCCTGACCAACGCCATTCGTGCAGCTAAAATTGCCCCTGCTTATTTGTTTACCGGACCTAGAGGGACTGGGAAAACTTCCAGCGCCCGGATTTTAGCAAAATCTCTCAATTGTCTCAAAAGTGACAAACCCACAGCCGAACCTTGTGGGGTCTGCGATACTTGTCAAGGAATTACCAAAGGGTACTCTTTGGACGTAATCGAAATCGACGCCGCTAGCAACACTGGTGTCGAAAATGTCAGAGATATGATAGAAAAGGCACAATTCGCTCCAGTTCAGTGCCGTTATAAAGTTTACGTTGTAGATGAATGTTTAACTGGAGATTCTTTAGTTCTAACTAATGAGGGTCATGTTAGAATTGATGACCCCAACATTAAAGGCAAGCAGGTTCTAAGTTACAACGAATCATCAGGAAACTGGGAATTTAAGAAAGTTCTCAGGTGGTTAGATCGGGGTGAACGCCAAACGTTAGTTATAAAAACAACAAATCGTGAAATTAGATGTACTGACAATCACTTAATTAGGACTGACCAAGGATGGATAGCAGCAATAGACATAAAAGAAGGAATGAAGATACTGTCCCCTGTGAATGTGGATGCAGTACTCTCATTGACAAATTTTACTTTAGAAACGGTCGAATATGTTCGCCTCGCTGGGGTTGAGCGCGTCTATGACATAGAAGTGGCGGATAACCACAACTTCGTAGCTAATGGATTGTCCGTCCATAACTGTCATATGCTCAGTACCCAGGCGTTTAATGCGCTACTTAAAACACTAGAAGAACCACCGAAACACGTTGTCTTTGTCCTCGCAACAACCGATCCACAACGGGTACTACCAACAATCATTTCCCGGTGTCAACGGTTTGACTTTCGGAGAATCAATTTAGAGGCGATGGAGAAGCATTTGAACCATATCGCCTATCAAGAAAAAATTAATATTTCTCCAGAATCTGTCACTCTAATAGCTCAAATTTCCCAAGGAGGGCTTCGGGACGCAGAAAGTCTTTTAGACCAGTTAAGCTTATTAACTGGTGAAATCACCCCCGAACGAGTTTGGGATTTGGTCGGTTCGGTGAGCGAATGGGATTTGCTATATTTGCTGAATGCGATCGCATCCAACAACCCCGAAGCCGTTCTAGATTATACACGTAAAATTTTAGATCGAGGTCGAGAACCTTTAATTATTCTCCAAAACCTTGCTGCATTTTACCGAGATTTACTGATTGCCAAAACAGCACCAAATCGCGACGATCTAGTAACTTGTACCCTTCAAACTTGGCAAGCACTGATTGATTTTGCCCAAGAATTTGAGATAGGAACAATTTTGGCAGGACAGCAACTCTTGCGAACCACTGAAGTACAACTAAAAAACACTACCCAACCACGTTTGTGGTTAGAGGTAACATTACTAGGACTGTTACCCTCGCAAATCTTGAACCAACAATAGCTCAACAAAAAGGTAGAGGTATACACCCGCTCCAGAAATACACCCCACCCCTTCATCTCCCCCCATCTCCCATCTCCCCCATCTCCCATCTCCCTCCATCTCCATCTCCCCTCCCCATCTCCCCATCTCCCTCCCCATCTCCCATCTCCCCTCCCTCCATCTCCCCTCCCCCTCCCTTTCCTAGAACCCAAGCAGTAGGAGAACAGGTTGATCTCTAATCAAATTTGGCAGCAAGTTCTTGCGAATCTTCAACAATTTCAAAACGAGAATATTGCGTCAAATGTGCATCTCATTGAATTTGATGAAACTTTGGCAGTGTTGCCATTAAACAGCATGGTATCAGAAAATACAAGGAGATAAGAAAATAGCAGCAGCATTTAAGTAACTTTTAACACAGATGTTCAGTTAACTTAGAAATAGCAACTCCTCAACTTTAATCTTCAAACTTCCTCTTCTTCAAAAGAGCAAACTGCATCCCCTCCCCTGTCAGTCAAGCACTACCCCCCACTTCTCCATCTCCCGCACCACCAAACCTTTTGTACCAGATGCCCACCTCCCAAGCAATTCAACCAAATAAAACCCGACTCCAAAAACGGAATCGGTGACAAATGCTAAAACAGCACAAAAACCTCCACTCAAGCCCCAAATCACCCCCAGTTCCTACAACAAATGGGAAACTGACGAAGGACAATTGCTGCTCACGCTTAGCGCAATTTTTGTGGAGAATTTTAGATTGAAGATGATACTGAATCCGCGATTCTGGCACTGTATTCATTGGATATGAATCAGAAATGATGATGATTTTAGGATTGGTTGGTGTTATGGTTATGTTGTGGTTAGTGGTTAGTGGTTAGTGGTTGTGTTGGTGGTTAGTGGTTGGGGTTGCAACTAACTACTAACTACTAACAACCAACACTACCACTAACTCTTCCCTTATCGTACCGTTTACCCATTTCAAAACGCTTTGGCCGTACTGACATGCGGGCAGTGGCATACTCATGACACTATCCAATGGAAATATACAGTGTGCCGCGTAGGTCTCAGCATAGTAGAAGAGTTGTAGAAAATTTTAAATCCTTGTCTTTACGTATGCGCTTAAACCACGAAATCCCTGTTATTGACATCGTTACTGTTAAGGCAGTTACAGACTTAAAATTGTTGATGACGTACTATTGCCATCAATATATTGGTACTGCTGCTGTAGGTAATATGTTAGTTATCATATACACAGTAAATCCCAGGTTTACGTGTTCCCATACGTTCTGAGAATAGATCCCAGTAATCCAAATACCGTTGGTATCCACCTTCTGCCACGATTGCGCTGATGCCAAAGTGCGACCGATTTGTGACACTTCTTCTTCTACCGTTGGTTAAAAACACATTCAATATCCAGTCATCAAGATGCAAGCGAAACGTCAAATCTAAATCATCGTGATTGTTCTCATTCCAACCACCACAACGCAGTAGGTTTTCGCCTTACAAATTGACCGTTTCGCGCAGTTCGCCAATACCACCTGTAGCAATCTTTGCTGTGCATGTGAGCATCAAGTGCATTTCTGCTGCTTACCTTTTGTCCAGAATTCTCTGTGCATTGGCAATACTTTCTGACCTGTAGGCACTAAATTTTCTTTTCAAATAAAGTATGACGCGCACCAGTAAGTCTGACGACACTTGGGCATCCGCATCAAACACCGCCACAATTTCTCCTTAGTCAGAGTAACCTGATTTAATGCTCCTGATTTACTCACCTGCATCTGGTTCTCGCCGCAGAACCTTAAGTTGGTCTACTCTTGAGCTAAAGCTGCCAGTACGTCAGGTGTTTTGTCAGTACTGTTATCGCATAATCCAACTTCGTAAGTTCTTCGGGTTCTAAACTAACAGTTTTTGACTAATCGGTCTATGACCGCTTCTTCATTTTAGCTGCTACTAAAACAGATACTACGGCCATCCCCTGCATTTCTTGGGTAACTTTTTGTCTTGGGATTACTACCACTAGCATTCAATCCTAGTGGTTTTGCAACCAAAAAACGTTTGGAAGAAATGAAAGGGGATTGGCTGTAGTATCTGTTTTAGTAGCAGCTAAAATGAAGAAGCGTCATAGACCGATTAATCAAAAACCTGTTAGTTTAGAATACCAGAAGAACGTACGAAGTTTGATTATGACGATAACAGTACTGACAAACACCTGACGTACTGGCAGCTTTAGCTCAAGAGTAGACACTTAAGGTTCTGCGGCGAGAACCAGATGCAGGTGAGGTAAATCAGGAGCATTAAATCAGTTTTACCTCTGACTAAGGGAGAATTGTGCGGTGTTTGATGCGGATGCCCAAGTGTCGTCAGACTTACTGGTGCGCGTCATACCTTTATTTGAAAAAGAAAATTAGTGCGTAAGTCAGAAAAGTTATTGCCAATGCCAAGAGAATTCTGGACAAAAGGTCAAGCAGCAGAAATGGCACTTGATGCTCACATGCAACAGCAAAGAATGCTACAGGTGTATTGGCGAACTGCGCGGAAACGGTCAATTTGTAAGCGAGAACCCTACTGCGTTGTGGTGGTTGGAATGAGGAAACAATCCCCGATGATTTAGATTTGACTTTCCTTGCATCTTGATGACTGGGATATTGAAGTGTTTTTAACCAACGGTAGAAGAAGAAGGTGTCACAAATGCGGTCGCACTTTGCATCAGCGCAATCGGTGGCAGAAGGTGGATACCAACGGTGATTACTGGGATCTCATTCTCAGAACCGTATGGGAACACGTAAAACTGGGATTTACTGTGATATGATAACTACAGTACATATTACTACAGCAGCAGTACCAATATATTATGGCAATAGTACGTCATCGACACCAATTTTAAGTCCTGTAACTGGCTTAACAGAACGATGTCAATAACAGGGATTTCGTGGTTTAAGGCGCATACGTAAAGACAAGGAATTAAAATTTCTACAACTCTTCTACTATGCTTGAGACCTACGCGGCACACTGTATATTTATTGGATAGTGTCATGAGTGTGCCACTGCCGCATGTCAGTACGGCCAAAGCGTTTGAAATGGGTGAAAACGGTACATCAAGGGAAGAGTTAGTGTTAGTGTTGGTGTTAGTAGTTAGTAGTTGTTGCAACACAACCACTAACACAACACCAACACTAACCACTACCACTCCACCAACCATAACCACTAACCACCACCAATTCCTAAAACTCATCATCATTTTCTGATTCATCATCCATGAATACAGTGCCAGAATCGGTGATTCGTATCATCTGTCAATCTAATAACTTCTCCATCAAAAATTGCGCTAAGCGTTGACAGCAATTGCTCCTTCGTCAGTTTCCCAATTTGTTGTAGAACTGGGGGTGATTTGGGGCTTGAGTGGAGGTTTTTTGTGCTGTTTTAGCATTTGTCACCGATTCGTTTTTGGAGTCGGTTTTTTTGTGAATTCTTGGGGAGGTGCGCATCTGGTACAAAAGTTTGCGTGGTGCGGGGAGATGGAAAGTGGGGGGTATGCTTGACTGACAGGAGGAGGAGGGGATGCAGTTTGCTTTTTGAAGAAGAGGAAGTTTGATGGGTAGAAGTTGAGGAAGTTGCTATTTCTAAGTTAACTGAACATCTGTGTTAAAATTACTTAAATGCTGCTGCTATTTTCTCTCATCTCCTTGTATTTCTGATACCATGCTGTTTAATGCAACAGTGCCAAAGTTCATCAAATTCAATGAGATGCACATTTGACGCAATATCTCTCTCTGAAATTGGTGAAGATTCGCAAGAACTTGCTGCCAAATTTGATTGAATCGAACCTGTCTCTTCTACTGCCTGGGGTTCTAGAAGAGGAGGGGGAGGGGGAGATGGAGGGAGGGGAGATGGGAGATGGGGGAGGGGGAATGGGGAGATGGGGAGGGAGAATGGAGATGAGGAGAGGGGAGATGGGGGAGATGGAGATGGGGGAGATGAAGGGGTGTGTATTTCTGGCAGCGGGTATATCCTCTACCGTTTTGTTGAGCTATTTGTTGAGTCCAAGATTGCGAGGGTAACAGTCCTAGTATGTTACCTCTAACACAAACGTGGTTGGGTAGTGTTTTTTAGTTGTACTTCAGTGGTTCGCAAGAGTTGCTGTCCTGCCAAATTGTTCCTATCTCAAATTCTTGGCAAAATCAATCAGTGCTTGCCAAGTTTGAAGGTACAGTTACTAGATCGTCGCGATTTGTGCTGTTTTGGCAATCAGTAAATCTCGTAAAATGCAGCAAGGTTTTGGAGAATAATTAAGGTTCTCGACTCGATCTAAATTTACGTGTTAATCTAGAACGGCTTCGGGGTGTTGGATGCGATCGCATTCAGCAAATATAGCAAATCCATTCGCTCACGAACGACCAAATCCCAAACTCGTTCGGGGGTGATTTACCAGTTAATAAGCTTAACTGGCTAAGACTTTCTGCGTCCGAAGCCTCCTTGGAATTTGAGCTATTAGAGTGACAGATCTGAGAAATATAATTTTTTCTTGATAGGCGATATGGTTCAAATGCTTCCCATCGCCTCTAATTGATTCTCGAAAGTCAAACGTTGACACCGGAATGATTGTTTGTAGTACCGTTGTGATCGTTGTTGCGAGACAAAGACAACGTGTTTCGGTGGTTCTTCTAGTGTTTTAAGTAGCGCATTAAACGCCTGGTACTGAGCATATGAGTTATGGCGGACAATCATAGCTACGAATTGTGGTTATCCGCCACTTCTATGTATAGACGCGCTAACCCCAGCGAGGCGAACATATTCGACCGTTTCTAAAGTAAAATTGTCAATGAGAGAGACTGCATCACATTCCAGGGGACATATCTTCATTCCTTCTTTTATGTCTATTGCTGCTATCATCCTTGGTCACCTAATTATGATTGTCAGTCATCTAATTTCACGATTTGTTTGTTTTTAAAACGTTTGGCGTTCACCCGATCTAACCTGAAACTTTCTAATTCCAGTTTCCTGATGATTCGTTGTACTTGAACTGCTTGCCTTTACTGTTGGGCTATCAATTCTAACATGACCCTCATTATTAGAACTAAGAATCTCCAGTTAAACATTCAATCTACAACGTAACTTATAACGCACTGACTGAGCGAATTGTGCCTTTTCTATCATATCTCTGACATTTTCGACACCAGTGTTGCTAGCGGCGTCGATTTCGATTACGTCAAAGTACCTTTGGTAATTCCTTGACAAGTATCGCAGACCCACAAGGTTCGGCTGTGGGTTGTCATTTTGAGACAATTGAGAGATTTTGCTAAAATCCGGCGCTGGAAGTTTTCCAGTCCCTCTAGGTCCGTAAACAAATAAGCAGGGGCAATTTAGCTGCACGAATGGCGTTGGTCAGGGTGGTGCGATCGCTTTTGCCCTACCAATCAGCAAAACTTTTGGCGATACTTATGGTGCAGCGGTTCGTAGGACATGGATTTGCAATTCTGCCTTGTTTGTTAATTAAGACGAGTAAAACCCATCTTAGTTTGGATGGCAAATTTATTTACAGCCTTACTGTATTACGCACTCTCAATTGAGGTTTCGTAAAGCCGTCACAACATTTAAATGTATAAACTCAAATTATGCAAAAAGTTTGACTTATAATAGTACACTTATACCATATTGCTGTGAATTGAAAAAAAAACCTGTAATGTTGTTCATCAGATAACCACTTACATTTCCCTACCCTACCCTACCCTACCCTACCCTCCCCTACCCCTACCCCTACCCCTACCCCTACCCCTACCCTAGTTGGCAAATGGGCATTGAGTAATGGAGAGTGGTTATTAAATGAATATCGTTATTAAACGAGTCAGCATCTATGTGTTCAGCTTGTAAACGCGTAGCTGCTTTCTCCATACATCGCTACAATCTTAGGGTAACCACCAACACTTATGGGTGCGGGAGATGTTCAATCGGCTAGTTCAGTTCTTCAAAAAAATATTTCAACGCTTATTTGGCGGGAGACACACACCAGCCGAAGTAGAGACTCATGCTCAACAACAGCCACCTCCACCCCTAACAGATACAGACTTGGAATTTCTCTTTACTCAGCTACTTGAAGGTGTCCATCAAGCACGAGGGCAAGCTTGGGCGCAGAAATGGCTGCATAATATTGAACACCGTGTTCCAACTGAACGTTGGGTGGAGTGGTTACAACGCTTTGGTGAGAAACTGCTAGCATCACCTTCACCTAACAACGAATTAGCTTCCCGAATGGTACAACTAGGCGAGTTAGAAGTTGGAACCGTTGGAGATGTTGCTTATGAGATTGGCATGAATTTGTTAAGGCGCAACTCCGGCGAGCCAATATGGGAATATGATGGTCTCGATGCTGTTAGCCAAAATTTTTCAGAATCGACTCAAACCTTAAGGGAACATGAGGTAGTTTCTGAGGCTGGAGAAAATTTACCTGAAGGTGAATATCAAGCTGTGACAATAGACCAACTGCTAGAAATGTTACAACAAGATGAAAATCTCCGTCAACAAATTGCCCAGCAATTAGGAACTCAAACAGACGATCCAGAGATGATTATCCAAGAATTGTTAAATCAATTTCAGGCGTCCTCTCAATCTAATACAAATCAAGCAGAAGCGTAATTTCATACCAAACCTCCTGACAACAACCGATGCAGTATCTGACAAAGAGCAACACCAGGATCGTAAAAAACAACACATTTGTTGCTTTCTTAACAAGAATTATGTCCAAAATGACATAATATTGTATGCTCGTGGTAGGGCTTTAACAACGAAGGATTGAACTGCTAGCATAGGTCGGCAAAACTCAGAAGGTAGAGGGCAGAAGGCGCAAAAGCTTGTAAGACAAGTTTTTCCGGATTTTTCAAGGGTAGTCTATTTACGTCATGCCATACTAGTACTGGTTAGTATGCAAAAAAACGCTAAAAATTTATGGAAGTTCAACAATTTTTTACTTAACTGAGAACTCTTTTAACACTGCGTTTGTAATGATTAACATCCAAGAGTCCCCGAAATGCTCAAGTGGCTAATAAGATGGTTTAACAAAATTTTCAAATATCCCTTTGGTAAGAAGCAGACTCGTTCTACTCAACCAACGGGGGAAAAGACAGTACTGCAACCGCTACCCGAACTCACTGACGCGGATTTGGAATTTTTGTTTACCCAGCTCTTAGAAGGTGTCTATCAAGCAAGAGGACAGCTATGGGCAATCAAGTATCTCCAGAGGATGGAAAATCGGATTTCTCTTGAACGCTGGATAGATTGGTTGTTGGATTTTGGAGAGCGGCTTTTAACCTCGGCTGCACCAAACAATCAGCTAGCAGAACGGATGGTGCAACTCGGAGAACTTGGGATTGGCACAATTGGAGAGCTTTCCTATGATATCGGAATACGGGTATTAACACGTAATTTAGGAAATCCGTACTGGAATACGGACAGACAAGATACCGAAACTACGATCGCCACAGCTCGTTTGACTCCCATAGAAGAATTTGTCAAGAATTCGCAAGAAGAACATTTAGATAATAATTCTACGCAACACGCGGAAACAAGAACACCCCTAGATACATCAAATTTTACACCGCAAAAACCAACAAGCAATGCCAACGATCTAGTGTGGGAGTTCACAAAACCGAATACAAAAATTACACCCACCAATTATCAAACGACACCGAATGGAGGGGAACAGGTATGGTTGGAGCAAAACCAACAAACAACTTCAATGGAGCAATCGGAAGATGAGCCATTGCAGTCAACTGTAGCAGTGACACTGGATGAGTTGTTGGTAAGGTTAGAGCAAAGTACGAATTTAGTACAGCAACTGGCTAGCGATTTGGGAATTCAGTCCACTGAACCATCAGCTAATACAAATTTACTAAACGAACAATTGTATTTGACTGAGGAAAGGGCACAAGCATTGTTTTACGAGGGACTGACCGCAGCAAAGGCTGGTAATCTATCGGAAGCCATTATATATTACAACAAGGCGATTGAAATTAACCCAACCTCCCATGAATATTGGTTTAACAGGGGGTTGACACTTTTTTACCTAAAGTATTTTACTGAAGCACTTGCATCTTACGATCGCGCCATCGCATTGAAACCAGACTTTTACAAATGCTGGTATTACCGAGGCGGAATTTTGGGTGAGACGGGACAATATGAGGACGCGATCGCTAGCTTCGACAAAGCTATAGAAATTAAGTTAGATTATCCAGAAGCTTGGTCGAGTCGAGGTGCTGCATTGCTAAAGTTAGGGTATCAAACAGAAGCCGTTGCCAGTTTCGACCAAGCCCTAGTGTTGCAACCAGAAGACCAGGAAAATTGGTATTATCGAGGAATTGCACTCGCTTACGGGGAACGAAGAAATGATGCGATCGCTTCTTACGATAGAGCGCTAGAAATTCAACCAGATTTTTATGAAGCTTGGTACAACAGGGGTATAGAACTGTCTAATTTAGAGCGCTATGAAGATGCAGTTGCCAGTTTAGAGCAAGCAACTGATATTCAACCAGATTTTTCCGATGCATGGTATGCCTTAGGGAGTGCATTGGAAAAATTAGGGGAAAAAGAACAAGCAATTGTATCTTATAACCGAGCCACAGAACTGAAACCAGATGCCTATGAAGTTTGGATTGACAAAGGAGTTGTCCTAGCAAGTATGGGACACTGGGATGAAGCCATTTCATCTTGGGAACAAGCCTTAGAAATTCAACCCGACTTTTACTTAGCTTGGTTTAACTGTGCTGTCGCTTTGGAAAACTTGGAACGCCGTGAAGATGCCATAGCATCCTATGATAAAGCTGTAGAAATCAACCCCAGCTTTTATCTGGCTTGGTATAACCGCGCTGTCGCACTATTTTATACAGGGAAATTTGAAGAAGCGATCGCCTCTTACGATCGCGCTTTAGAAATTAAGATTGATTATTGGGAAGCTTGGATTGGTCGTGGTGCAGCTGCGGGAGGTGCAGTTCAGAATGACTCTCGCACAATTCCAACTAACATAGCAGCAGCAAATCCTTCTTTGTACACGCGTGGATATGAAGGGAAATTAGCAAGCTATCAAGAAGGGCTGAAATATGTTTTGCAATCCACCCACGCCGAAGGTTGGGGTAGACTGCATTTAGCACTGGGGAATGCTCATTATGAGAAAGGGCGGAGAGATACAGTACCCCGTTCTTATTGGCAACAAGCTATTATTGAATACGATCGCGCCTTAAAAACCTTAACAGCAGATGATTTTCCTCAATTGCATTTAGAGGTTGTGCAAAACATAGTCAAAACATACATAGCACTAGAACAACCGTCTGAGGCAGAAGAATTTAATCAATACGCTATAGCATTACTACAAGGATATTTAAATGAACCAAGCCGTTCTGATGAAAGTAAAAAACAGCTAGGTCTTAGAAATATAGGTTTTTGGCAATTAGCAATTGATATAGCTATACAGTTTGGTGAGATTGCACAATCTTTAGAACTTGCTGAATACCACAAAAATGCTTGCATAACTTGGCTGATTTCTGGATGGAAAGAGGAAATTGTTTCGCCTAGCTATCGTTCGATTCACGACCTTCTCAACCCAACAACTGCTATTATTTACTGGCATATTAGCCCTTGTACCCTACGAACTTTTATCATTAAATATAAATCCCCAGAACCAATACCCGTTTTTACACCCGTACTGAATGTAGAGGCGACTGAAGAAATGCCTTTACCCGAAGCAATAAACCGTTTAGTTGAGTTTGAGGATTGGTTGGAAGATTGGAATCGCCACGAGCATGAATATCGCAATCCAAATCCCGATACACAAAATGAAAGCCATCACTCTTGGCTAGCAGCTATGGAACAGAGATTGTTCAAGCTAAAAAGTATCCTAAATATCTCTGCTGTGATTAATGAGTTGGAAGATATTACCCATCTTATTCTTATTCCCCATCGGGACTTACACAGATTTCCCCTTCACGCTCTTTTTCAGCTTTCTTCTCCTTTAGAAAAGTTCCAACAGCCAACACAATCGAATTTTACGCTGACATATTTGCCTAGCGTGCAAGTAGGATTGTCTTTGAAATCGCAACCTCTATGGCGAGTACAAAGTCTACCAATTTTAAGTGTGGAAAATCCAGATAGCGCAAATCCTACAGCCCTTGCATTTGCTAAACTTGAATCGGAAGCGATCGAGCGGATGTTTCATCGCAGTAAATGCATTCAAGGTTTGCAAGCAACTAAAAAACAAGTAGAAAAAGCTTTGACTGGTGATTACAATGTATTTCATTTTACTGGATATGTGACTGATAATTTCAATCAGCCTCAAGAGTCAGAATTATTTTTAGCAGGTGAAGACAGGTTAACAATAGAAGAAATTTGTCAAAAGAATATTGCAAAATATAATTTGTTGACCCTTTCTACTTGTGAAATAGTAATGGCTGGTAATTCAATGATTACCACTGAGTATGTAGGTTTAGTCAACACTTTGTTAAACCAAGGAGTTGATTACGTAGTCAGCACTCTTTGGACTGTAGAATCATCAGCTACTGCTTTAGTGATGATAGAGTTTTATCGAAGACTCATAAGCGACATACCAGTCGCAACGGCATTGTTAGAAGCAACAGAATGGCTTAGGAATGTGACAGCCGGAGAACTGAAAAAGTGGTATGAAGAAACACTGAATACATTGGATCGGGAAGGAACTACGATTAGAGCTAATTTAGCAACTGAGTTATATAGAAGCAGTAAATTGCCACCTGATAGCAAGCTTTACGAGCACCCTTTCTACTGGGCTGCATTTACAATATCAGGTAAATTTTGTTCTTGATTGCGTGAGTTTGATTTACCCCACCCTAACCCTCCCCTTGTAAAGGGGAGGGAACTAAATTTCCTATTTCCCCCTTAATAAGGGGGGATTAAGGGGGGTAAATCCAGGGAACTAAATTTCCTATTTCCCCCTTAATAAGGGGGGATTAAGGGGGGTAAATCCAGGGAACTAAATTTCCTATT
>NZ_WJFC01000291.1 GCF_009725235.1 Scytonema sp. UIC 10036 | reverse complement strand
CCCCTTCTCTCCCTCTCCCCCTCCTTTAATAGGTGGTCTATGATACACTGTTTGACCGTGAGAACCAATGAGAGAAGCGGGTGAATGACCGAGTTGAATGTTTTGGGCGGCTTGAGCAAAGGTATAAGCGATCGCATCATCTAATTCTGCTAACTCAGCCATCGAAAGGGCTTCCCCCGCACAAACCGCTAAAATGCGTTCTCTTAATTGTGTTGGGTAAGGATAAGTTGCACCAGCTACTAATTCAATCTCGATCTCTAAATTTGTTCCTGAAATATCAACTAATGCTGCATCTATACCATCTACAGAGGTACCACTGATTAAACCTATTACACGCATATGAATTATGAATTATGAATTATGAATTATGAATTATAAATGAATTGCGAGCGGGGTATTTTGGAAAATTTATAATTCTCAAAATTTTTATACCTTTCATACATGATTGGTGACAAATGGCTAATGGCTAATGGCTAATGGCTAATGGCTAATGGCTAATGGCTAATGGCTAATGGCTAATTGCAAATGACAAATGATAATCCTTACTTTAATTGTGCTGACTTACTTATTTGATACTTTTTGAGGAATTGCTTTGATCTTCAGAAATAATGTGTAAATCAATATTTTTGAGCAATCGCAACAGCTTATGGGTAAGAGAGCCTTTGAAGAGAAGTTGCCAGCGCGATCTCTGACTTGCACCAATGACAATTTGAGTAATGCGGTATTGTTGGGCTACTTCTGCAATTGACATTGCTACATCATGGCTGTTAACTCGAAGAAACTCACCTTCAAATTCTTGACAGAGCTTTTCACAGGTTTCCACATACAAGCTTTCCTGTTTAGTCAGAAAGCGATCGGGTTCGGAAACGTACAAGCAAAAAAGAGGCGCATTCATATAATTAGCTAGCCTAGCTCCTCTCCTTAACAATTGGATTGAGTTGGAGTAAGTCGATACGCAGACTAAAATCCTTTCATGTATGTTACAAAATTGACCGTTTGGATTGGCAGCTACGGCATTTTCCTCAACGTTGTCTGCAACCTCTCGAAGTGCTAATTCTCGCAAAGCAATCAAATTGCGACGTTGGAAAAAGTTGTCAAGCGATTGTTGAATTTTTTCTGGAGCATAAATTTTACCTTCTAACAAACGTTCCTGCAAAGTTTCAGGAGTGACATCAATGGCAACAACTTCATCCGCTTCATCTAGAATGCGATCGGGAACGCGTTCTCTAACAACCACACCAGTAATTCTCGCAACTAAGTCATTCAGACTTTCAAGATGCTGAATATTCATTGTAGAATAAACATCAATACCTGCTTCCAAAATAACCTCTACATCTTGGTAGCGTTTTTCTCGAATAGAACTGGGAACATTGGTGTGTGCTAATTCATCCACTAGAGCCAATTGAGGCGATCGCGCTACGATTGCGTCAGTGTCCATTTCTGTTAACACCAAACCACTACGAGAAATTTGTTTGCGCTTAACGATCTCTAAACCCTCTGCTTTTTGTGCCGTTTCTTTGCGTCCGTGAGTTTCTAAAAGCCCAATCACCACATCAATACCTTCACGTTTTAGTGCGTGGGCTTCTTCCAACATTCGGTATGTTTTCCCAACCCCTGGAGCCATCCCAATATAAATTTTGTGTTTACCCCGTCGTACCGGGCTTAAGTCATTAACCATTAGCCAAATTATCTATTTTGCTTTTGTCGGTCAAATTCATCCACATCTAAGGCATAATTTAACTTTAAAACATTTACTACAGGCTCACCAAAAATACCTAAAAACTTCCCTTCTGTATATCTATTTATAAAAGGCAACACCTCATCTGGACGAAGATCGCGGGCGCGAGCAACTCTTTCCAACTGTTCGCGTGCTGCTTTGACTGAGATATGAGGATCTAAACCAGAACCAGAGGCATAAACTAAGTCAGCAGAGGGTTGAATACCTTCATCTTTTAGCTGAGTTATCTCTTCTGAAATCCGCTTAATTAAAGCGGAATTTCCTGGAGCTAAATTGCTGGCTCCAGATATACCAGTTGGTTGTGCTTCTTTGCCTTGGCTGTATTCCACCGCACTAGGACGAGAACGAAAATATCGTTCAGATGTAAATTGTTGACCAATTAAATCTGAACCAAATTGTTCTCCCTGAATATTCAGCTTAATGCTGCCATTAGCCTCATAAGGAAATACAAATTGACCTACTGCCAGTATGATTAAGGGATAGATAATCGCAGTCAACAACCAAAGAATTAATGTCAGACGAATTGCTTTAATAATTTCTCTAATAATAAACATAAAAATTTAATTGTCATTTGTCATTTGTCATTAGCAATTAGCAATTAGCAATTAGCAATTAGCAATTAGCCATTTGTCATTGATTACTGTTAAACTACTCCGACTACAGTTAGCAATATATCAATTAACTTAATTGCAATAAATGGTGCTATTACACCTCCCAATCCGTAAACAAAAATATTTCGTTGTAATAATTGATTAGCTGTTAATGGTCTAAACTTTACACCTTTGAGTGCTAGAGGAATCAATGCTGGAATAATCAAAGCGTTGTAAATTAATGCTGCTAGCACAGCTGAATTTGTACTGCTTAGCTTCATAACATTTAAACTTTGTAGATTAGCTGCAGTAAATAAAACTGGGATAATCGCAAAATATTTAGCAATATCATTGGCAATGGAAAATGTAGTTAAAGCCCCACGTGTCATGAGGAGCTGTTTGCCTATACCAACAATGTCAATTAGCTTTGTGGGATCGGAGTCTAAATCTACCATGTTGGCAGCTTCTTTTGCTGCTTGAGTTCCTGTATTCATGGCTACACCAACATTTGCTTGAGCAAGTGCTGGTGCATCATTAGTTCCGTCTCCTGTCATCGCTACTAATTTACCCTCTCCTTGTTCTCTTTGAATGACGGCAATTTTGTCTTCTGGGGTGGCTTCTGCGATCGCATCATCGACTCCTGCTTCTTTGGCAATGACAGATGCTGTAATGCGGTTGTCACCAGTTAGCATGATAGTTCGGACTCCCATCTGCCGTAACTGCTCAAAACGCTCGCGAATACCGGGTTTAATAATATCTTTTAAATAAATGACACCATATATCTCACTATCTAAGGCTACGGCTAACGGTGTTCCTCCTAGTTGTGAGACTCTTTCGTAGGCTATATCAAGTTCTTCAGAACTGTTTCCGTTACGGGAACGTACAAATCCCTTAATGGCTGAAACTGCACCTTTACGGGCTTGGCTACCATCAGGTAGATTTGTACCACTCATGCGCGTTTTTGCTGAAAACTCCACGGCTTCTGCTTGGCTTCGTTGAAAATGAATTGTTGCTCCCAATCTTTCCGCCAGCCGCAAAATAGATTTGCCTTCAGGCGTGTCATCAAATATACTAGCTGTTAACGCAACATGGGCGATTTCTTCCATAGAATGACCGTTAATGGGAATAAACTCTTCAGCTAATCGGTTACCCAAAGTAATGGTACCTGTTTTATCAAGGATTAGCGTACTAACATCACCACATGCTTCTACTGCCCTTCCGGAAGTCGCAATGACGTTAAACTGGGCAACTCGATCCATTCCCGCAATCCCTATGGCACTGAGCAATCCTCCAATGGTGGTGGGGATCAATGCTACTAATAGCGCTACTAATATTGCGATATTAATGGAGTTGCCTACATATCCCGCGATCGCAGGAATTGTCATCACAACGAACAAAAAGACTAGCGTCAACACTGCTAGCAATACCGTTAGAGCAATTTCGTTGGGTGTTTTCGTTCTTTCAGCACCTTCCACCAAGGAAATCATCCGATCGATGAACCCTTTACCTGGATCTGCTGTAATTCGGATAATCAGTTCATCAGAAATAACCCGCGTACCACCAGTTACAGAACTAGCTACGTCCGATCCGGTTTCCTTGAGGACAGGCGCAGACTCTCCGGTAATTGCTGATTCATCCACACTGGCAACACCCATAATCACTTCCCCATCAGCAGGGATGACATCACCAGCAACCACATACACTGTATCACCTGTTCTTAAGCTAGTGGAAGAAACTTCTGCGATCGCTCCATCATCTCCCAGTTTTTTAGCAACGGTTTCTGACTTTGTTGAACGTAGGGCATCTGCTTGTGCCTTACCCCGCCCTTCAGCAACTGCTTCAGCAAAGTTAGCAAATAAAACGGTGAAGAATAAAATACCTGTCACCAATCCGTTCAAAAGACGCAAGTTATTTCCTTTTACCGGACCAAATAGGTAAGGGTTAACAGTCACTAATAAAGTGATGAGAGTCCCCACCCAAACCAGAAACATAACTGGGTTTTTCATTGCATATTTAGGATTTAGCTTGACAAAAGCGTCTTTTATTGCTCGGATATATATCCCTTTTGTGCGAACCTTCGATTTTTTACGTGCTTGGCGACGCTCACTTTTACGGGAATATGGTGGTCTGGTGTCCATAATGGTTAGTGGTTAGTGGTTGGTGGTTAGTGGTTGGTGGTTGGTGGTTAGTGGAAATACAACTAACTATTAACCACTATCAACTAACTACTAACCACTATCAACTAACTACTAACCACTATCAACTAACTACTAACAAAATTATTTAAGATTAAACCCTTCGGCTAGGGGTCCTAAAGCTAAAACGGGGAAAAATGTCAGTACCCCCAAAATTAAAATGACTCCTGCTGTCACCGTTGTAAATAGGGTAGTATCTGTTCTAAGAGTTCCTGGCGTTTCTGGTACTGCTTGTTTGCGTGTCATACTGTCGGCTAGCAGTAAAATGGCGATAATTGGTATGTAACGCCCCATTAACAAGCTCACGCAAGTGCTTAAGTTCCACCATAAAGTACTATCGCCCAACCCTTCTAAGCCCGAGCCGTTATTGGCACTTGCTGAAGCGTATTCATAAACCACTCGTGAAATGTTGTGAAATTCCGGGGTGCCTGTGTATCCTGGTGGTGGAACTTGAAATGCCAAGGATGCGGGAAATCCCAAGGCAATGGCGCTGGGGATCAATACTGCGATTGGGTGTATCAATAGCACTACGCTACTGAGGATTATTTCTCGCTTTTCTATTTTGCGCCCTAAAAATTCTGGTGTCCTTCCCACCATCAGCCCAGTTAGAAACACTGTCAGAATCAAGAAAATGAATAGGTATGCTGTTCCAGTTCCCTGACCACCCCACACTATTTGTAAAAATAAGCTAAGCATTGTAGAAAAAATTCCTGATGGCATTAAGGAATCGTGCATCCCGTTGACTGCACCACACATGGTTCCTGTGGTCGTTATTGCCCACAGGGCTGTTTGCGCCCACCCAAATCTGAGTTCTTTTCCTTCTAAATTGGGCTGTGCTTCCAATCCCAATGCTTCGTTGACTGTGGGATTGCCTTGATACTCGCCAATGGCTGTTATACCAATCAAAACAACGTAGATGACAAAAACCATCCAGAATAACTGCCACGCTTGTTTGGTATTGTTAGCAAACAATCCATAAGTAAAAATGAGTGCTGCTGGAATACTCAGCATGGCAAGGGTTTCTATGAGATTGGTAATACCACTGGGATTTTCAAACGGGTGGGCTGAGTTCGCACTAAAAAAACCGCCACCGTTTTCTCCCAACTGTTTGATTATCTCAAAAGAAGCGATTGGTCCTCTAGCAAGATACTGTGTACCTCCGTCTAAAGTTGTTAATTCTAGAGGTCCATTCATTGTTTGCGGTACACCTAAAGCTAGTAATGCGATCGCTCCTACTATTGAGATTGGCAGCAATATACGCGTGATGGAACGTGTTATGTCAACGTAAAAATTTCCTAGTGGTTTCCCTGTCAAACCTCGTATAAAAGCAATCCCTACTGCTAACCCGGTTGCTGCTGAGGTAAACATCAAAAAACCCAGAGCAGCCGTTTGACTGAAGTAACTGAGAGTGGTTTCTCCTGAGTAATGTTGCTGGTCTGTGTTCGTTAAAAATGAAATTGTTGTATGTAGTATAATATCCCATTGAGGAGCACCTAATCTTGTGGGATTCCAGGGTAAAAATTTTTGCAGAGCAAGGAAGGCACACGCGAAAATTCCCATAAAAAGGTTACTATAAAGCAATGCTCTGATATAATGCCAACCTGTCATAGTATTTTGTTTGGACATCCCTGCTAATAAATACACAATTCGTTCTAAGGGATTTAGAACGGGATCGAGTAGCATTTTTTCTCCCATAAAGACACGGGCTATGTATCTACCGAAGCGCGGTGCGATCGCTATTAAGATACAGAGTGTCACTCCTATCTGCAAAAGTCCTTGTCCCATATATTTAGCCAAAAGTATAACTGGTCAAAAGGTTAAAAGGTCATTGGTCAAGTGTCATGAGTATTTTAAGATTTGAATATTCAGATTTTGTACCTATCGAATAAATAGATAAAAACTAGAGATTTCAGCTTTCAAATAGTATATCTTTCTACCGTTCGACCTAATGATACCGATCTGATATTTGCTTGACTTGGCTATTTATATAACTTTTTGTTAAGGAAAGTGTATTTAGTAACATTTTATGCATACGTTTATCTACCGACCGGTAACCAATGACCAATATACTGCAAACGGCGTTGGGGCTGAACTTTCTTCTCTCGTTCCCAGCCTCTGGCTGGGAATGCACTCTGTGAGGCTCTGCCTCCTGATTCATGACACCGGGGGCGGAACCTCTAAGGAAGAAGGCATCCCCTGGTAGCAGCCCAGGGACAAGATAAGGGGTGATTCACGGTACTTTTAAAAAAGTAAAGTTTTAAACCGTTTTTAGTATAGTTAGGGACTAGGGAATGTCGAAAGGGAAGAAGTTTCACCTTTAAAATAAAATTGTCCGAGCACACTAGAAGTACTATACAGTAGTAGGTAAATTCTGATGAGTTCAGAACAAGAGTTATTAACAAAGTGGCGTTCCCTTCCACAAGACAAACAGGAGGAGGTTTTAGATTTTGTCAAATTTCTCTACGCAAACAACTTTACAAGTAAAACGCCCTTAGGAGAACGTTTGCGGTAAATTCGCTATAGGATTGTTGCTTCTGGTAAATCTTTATTAGATGAAGATGCAATAGAAAAAGAACTCGCCAGTCGCAGAGGTAGGATATAGGGTAGAGAAGAATGACAATTTACTTAACATATATTTTTAAGACTATCTTTCATAGCGATCGCAAAGGAGCGAGATCCCTAACCCCTATTCCCTTATTTAATAAAGTTTTATTTACAATATTTGCAGATTTTTTGTTCGCTCGATACAGTGCGATCGCGCAACACGAGCTTTGAATGTCTAAATTTTGGATGAAAAATTGCAGAAACTGTCTATAGCTTGTTTTATTTGAGAATGAGTTTCTTTAAGGCAAACAGAATACTCTTAGAGAATACCATACAGTTATTTAGATGTCATTTTAATCACATGATTACCCCCCTTAGTCCCCCCTTATCAAGGGGGGAAATAAGAGAAATTGAGTTCCCTCCCCTTTATAAGGGGAGGGTTAGGGTGGGGTAAAAAATATTTGACTGTACGTTCGCTTATTTTGAGATCCAAAGGGGAATTAAAGCCTTAATGTAAAAGGAAAAAGAGGATTTTTACGTGAACCATTATTTTTGTGTAAAATTTGTGACCATTCAAAAAGGCTAAGAGAGGCGGTTATTTAAGCCGTAGGCATAGGATAAATCATAAAATGACCAAAAGCTCCTATGGGACTAAAAATGCCTGAATCCATTTCACAGCCTGAATTACAACCCCTGTAAGGCTTAATTAAATCTTGCGGTTAAAAATGAGCGAACGTACAGATTTGATACATGAATCATGACTTTTCAAACATCCTCTAACACCTTAAAAGGTTTTTAAATACTAACTGCGTCATCAATATTTAACGTACAACACTGATTTGAGCCTTAGAACGAGATGCTGGCTTGGGTTTAATTGAAATTTCTACATCTTCTACAATCTTGTACTTCATCCGGAAAACTTTTGAGGTCTTTTTTAGAGCTTCCTATCCATATTACCCCCCTTAGTCCCGCCTTATAAAGGGGGGAAATAAGAGAAATCGAGTTCCCTCCCCTTTATAAAGAGGGGAAATAAGAGAAACCGGTTCCCTCCCCTTTACAAGGGGAGGGTTAGGGTGGGGTAAAAAATATTTGATACATCGCTCGTGACTTTTCAAACATCCTCTTAAGGGGAATGTTATTTTATCGTTGCCAGGTAGATTTAACTGTTCAAACCTGTAGAGCAGCTATCTACAAGTACGGGGATAAACTCAAGCTAAATCCGGGCAATAGATTTTCACCAGATAATTGTGTTGGCAGGTTTCGCACTTCTACATCTTGCCCTTGGCGATAAATTTCCACTTGCTGCTGTTGAGGATTAATTAACCATCCCAATTGCACTCCTGCATCCATATATTCTCGCATTTTGTCACGCAGCGTTTCTAAATCATCTGTTGCTGACCTTAATTCAATCACAAAATCTGGCTCGATGGGGGGAAATTTACGTCTTTGTTCGAGAGTAAGTGCTTGCCAACGTTCCTTTTGAATCCAAGCAGCATCAGGAGAACGGTTTGCACCATTGGGTAACTTAAATACAGTGGAGGAACTAAAGGTATAACCGAGACTAGTTTGCCGATTCCAAATTCCTAAATCGATAATAAAGTCAGCTTCTCGATTGCCGCTCTCACCTCCAACGGGTGACATAATAATTAATTCTCCCTTAGTCGTTCGTTCAAACTGTAACTCGCGGTTATTTTGACATAACTGATAGAATTGTTCGTCACTTAGATGAACGGTGTCTAAACTTAATGTCAAAGGAGTCATAATCCTACACTCAGCCGCATTCTTTGTTATGTATTCTATCATGCTTCAGCGTTGTCTAAATATGCCAATTAACTATAGCGGTTTTCAGTTGGGTGCAGTACATAAAAAAGTTATGGAACCGCACCCTGTAGCAACCTACATACCCTGTCAAGGTGGATAAAAACTTCACCAAATCAATAGCTCTCTCTCCTCTTACCTCTGTGTACTCTGCGTCTCGGCGGTTAAATAAATTATTTTTAAACCGCAGAGGCGCTGAGTACGCAGAGAGGAGAAAAATGAGGAATTGCCGCCTGAATCAAAATTTTATGAGTCATCTTGACAGGGCTACTTACATAATCTTCGTTTTATTGTATAAAATGTTATCAGTGCATTTAAAAATGCGGCTTACTTAACTTTGTGATGGAGACTTTCTGTTTTCAGTACAACTACGCTAGTTGTTAGCTTCTATACAGAATAAATTGTGATAGAGACCGAAAACTATCACTGCTAACAAGCTGTGTGGAACTAAGGATGATTAGGTTGACTGCTGTTTTGAGATTAGGGCAGAATGCGTCGTACTAGAGAGAATTCTGTGCGTCAACATTGCCTTAATGTTAGCTTCGGCAATTGCTACTTAAACAAAATGATAAAACAATTTCTTTGAGTCAGCAGGTGTCTGTTTTGACTCTAATTTCTATTGAGATAAAAACGACTATGATGGAACAGACAAAACATACTACCCAAAACTCTCAAGAAAATTATAGCGAAGAAACCTTTCTTCCTAATAGCGATCGCGAAAATCTAAATATTGTCTTCATAGATACGACAGTTCCGGATTATCACAGCTTAATATCTGGCGTAAAACCGGGTAACCAAATCGTTATCCTAGATCCAACAAAAGACGGAATTGCTCAAATCACAGAAACTTTGCAGAATGGCAAATATCAGTCTGTTCACATAGTTTCCCACGGGGCGGAAGGTAGCTTGCAACTGGGAGCGACTCAATTTAATAGCGATGCTCTGGATTTCTACAAAGAACAGTTGCAGCAGTGGGCAAATGCTTTGACAGATGGTGCTGATATTTTGCTTTACGGATGTAATGTGGGTTCTGGAGAGAAGGGAGAAGCTTTTGTACAGCAGCTGAGTCAACTGATGGGTGCTGATGTTGCTGCATCGGATGATTTAACGGGAAGTGCTGCTCATGGTGGTGATTGGAATCTGGAGGTAGTTACTGGTTTTATTGAAGCACCCCTGGCGTTTCAGGTTGGGGTGATGGAAGCATATAGCCAGGTGTTGGGAATTATTGAAGTTACAAACACCAATGACAGTGGATCTGGTTCTTTGCGACAAGCTATTCTTGATGCCAATGCGACTCCTGGTGATGATACGATTCACTTCACTGGCACATTATTTACAGATACCAATCCAGACACAATTACTCTGACTTCAGGAGAACTCAATGTTACTGAAGCTGTGACAATTGTGGGAACTGGGGCAAATAGCTTGACAATCAGTGGGAATAATTCTTCTCGTATCTTTTCTGCTACAGCACCACTTACTATAATCAACTTAAAGATAACTGGCGGAAATGCAGCGACAGGCGATGGTGGTGCTATCTACAGCGACAGCAGTGTCACTATTGACAACAGTACTATCTCCGGTAACTCGGCAGACGGTGAGGGTGGCGGCGTTTGGAGCAGTAGCAGTGTGACGATCGCCAACAGCACTATTTCCAGTAACTCAGCTTCCCTGGGTGGTGGGATCTATAGCGCTAATAATGTTGCGATCGCCAACAGCACTATTTCTGGTAACACGGCTAAAGACTCTGCAGGGGGAGTCTTTGCTAGCAATGGCACGATTGCTAACAGTACTATTACGCAAAATACTGCTGATAGCGATAATGATAATGTTGGTGATGGTGGTGGCGTCTATAATAATGGTGGCACTATTAGCGTTACTAACAGCATCATTGCTGGCAATAGTGAAGGCGATGGAACTTCTGATGTTGCTGGCAGTACTTTCAACGGTAATGCGAATAACTTGATTGGTAGCACTAGTGGTATAATATCAGGCACTCTTGGCACTGGCTCAGATATTGTCGCCTCCGATCCCAAACTTGCTCCTTTAGCTGATAACGGTGGTACTACCGAGACTCACGCCCTGCTTATAGGTAGCCCTGCTATCAATGCAGGTAGCAATACACAAAGCAACCCAAATTTCCCAACAATCGATCAACGAGGCAGTACAAGAACTATCGGTGAGATTGTTGACATTGGTGCAGTTGAATCTGATTTTGTTCCTCCCAAAGTTAACTTTGGTGCTGCCACTTACAGCATTACAGAAGACAATAACGCGATCGCAGTCAATATCTCTGTTACCTTGGACGGTACTCCCGCAACTGATGTGACTGTCCCAATTATCATTAATAATAACAGTACAGCCTTAGCAGACCAAGATTACATCGTTTCCTCAAACACTGTTACCTTCACAGCAGGCGCAACAGGTACAGATTTAACACAAGTTCTTACTATCACCATCAATTCCGACGATCTCCCTGAGAACGAAGAAAATATTGTATTCAATTTTGGCACTCTTAAAGGTGCTGTTGCTGGAACAATCACCGAAACAACTTTGACTATTGCTGCTAATGACCCTATTGTGTATCGTATCTCTACCACAAATACAACTTCTGTTAATGAAGGTAATAGTGGCTCTCAGAGCATTACCCTAATTGTGACTCGAAGTGGGGGTACTGGAGTAGAAAGTACGGTAGACTATGCTTTAAGCGGAACAGCAGAGTTTGGTAATGATTACAATGTTGTAGTTGAAGGTGGAGAAACTGCCTCATCTGGAACTATAAGCTTTGCCCCAGGAGACACAACGAAGACAATCACAGTTGAGCTTTTGGGTGATGACGTATATGAAGCTAATGAAGATATTAGAGTTACCGTAAGTAATCCCCAACCAACCACAGCGCCAGCAAATTCAACAATTGAGACTAATGCAGCAGCAGTCACAATAGCGATTGCTGATGACGATCCTCTACCCACTGTCACCATTAATGATGTCACTGTCAATGAAAGCGACACAGCAACATTGACTGTCAATTTGTCTAACCCCAGCAGTGAAAGCATCATTGTCAGCTACAGTGTAACGGATGGCACTGCTGAAATTGCAGACGAAGATTATTATGTTGCACCTGGTGAATCCACAATTACCTTTGCACCCGGTGAAACCAGTAAAACCATTACCGTTTCTACCAGCGACGACAACAAATTTGAGTTAGATGAGATATTCCAAATCACACTCACACCTGACAGCAATGCCAACTTGGTAAGCAAAGGAGAGGGTGTTGTCACCATCACCAATGATGATGCTCTACCCACTGTCACCATTGATGATGTGACGAGCAATGAAGGGGAGACAGCAACATTAACTGTCAGTTTGTCCAACCCCAGCAGTCAAAGCATCGATGTCAGTTATAGTGTAACTGATGGTACTGCTACAACTGCAGACGGAGATTACACTGCACCTAGTGAATCCACAATCACCTTTGCACCCGGTGAAACGAGCAAGACTATTACTGTTTCTACTAGTACTGACAATAAATTTGAGCCAGATGAGACATTAAAAGTCACCCTCGCCACTGACAGCAATGCCAACTTGGGAACTAAAAAAGAGGGCGTTGTCACCATCAGCAATGATGATGCTCTACCTAACATCAATATTAGCGACGATGTCACTATCAATGAAGGCGGTACTGCCACATTTACCCTTACCCTTTCCAATCCTAGCGAGCAACTGATTACTGTTAATTACACTACCAGTGATGGCAGTGCTACCACTACAGATGATGATTACGAAAATTTGAATGTCTCGACACTCACTTTTGCACCAGGTGAAATCAGCAAAACTATTACTGTTGTTACCAAACATGACAACAAATTTGAGGAGAACGAAACATTCAGCATTCAATTGTCTGATGCTAGCAATGCCACCCTCGTCAAACCTCAAGCATTTATCGCGATCGCCAACGATGACGCATCACCTAGCATTCAAATTGATGATGTCAGCAT
>NZ_WJFC01000290.1 GCF_009725235.1 Scytonema sp. UIC 10036 | reverse complement strand
GGAATCACATCTCTAGTCCTTTTTCCCAATCCCTAATCCCTACTCCCTAATCCCTAATCCCTAATCGTGTAATTCAAAGCTTGCAAGATACAATAAATCAAGCATTAGTTCTAAACAAATTAATTTATAAGACACTATAGGAGAACAAGAACGCATGGGCAAGGTAGTCGGCATTGACTTGGGTACAACCAACTCAGTAGTTGCCGTCATGGAGGGTGGCAAGCCGGTGGTGATTGCCAATGCAGAAGGAATGCGAACAACCCCCTCCGTCGTTGGCTTCACAAAAGAAGGTGAGAGAGTTGTCGGGCAAATGGCGCGACGACAAACCCTCCTCAACCCACAAAATACCTTTTTTGCCGTCAAACGTTTCATTGGGCGTAGGTATAGTGAACTCAACCCAGAATCAAAGCGCCTTCCTTACACCATCCGCAAGGACGAATTAGGTAACATCAAGATTGCCTGTCCCCGCATGAACAAGGACTATGCCCCAGAAGAAATTTCGGCAATGGTGCTCAAAAAACTGGCAGAAGACGCTAGTAAATACCTGGGGGAACCTGTTACCGGGGCAGTGATTACCGTACCTGCCTATTTTAATGACTCTCAACGCCAAGCAACACGAGATGCAGGAAGGATAGCAGG
Organism: Scytonema sp. UIC 10036; assembly: GCF_009725235.1. The sequence goes on along the minus strand of NZ_WJFC01000290.1, from coordinate 12,253 downwards.
CTTAGAAGTCTTGCGAATTCTTAATGAACCAACGGCTGCATCCCTAGCCTATGGAATGGATCGCAACGACAACCAAACCATACTCGTTTTTGACTTGGGAGGCGGTACTTTTGACGTATCAATTCTGGATGTTGGCGATGGAGTATTTGAAGTCAAAGCCACAAGTGGAGACACACAACTCGGTGGCAATGATTTTGATAAGAGAATCGTAGATTGGTTGGCAGAAAAATTCTTAGAAGCAGAAGGGGTGGATTTAAGACGAGAACGACAATCTTTACAGCGCCTGCTAGAAGCAGCCGAGAAAGCCAAAATAGAACTGTCAGCGGTGAGCGTTACAGATATCAATTTACCATTTATCGCTTCAACTGAAGATGGTCCCGTCCATTTAGAAACCCGCCTCAGCCGTTCGGAATTTGAAGGTTTGTGCGATGACTTGTTAGGGCGGGTGCGTATCCCCGTTAAGCGAGCCATGAAAGATGCTGGTTTAACGCCAGCAGACATTGACGAAGTAGTACTGGTAGGTGGTTCTACCCGAATGCCAATGGTACAGCAACTTGTACGGGCAATGATTGGGAAAGAACCCAACCAAAATGTTAATCCTGATGAAGTGGTCGCAGTCGGTGCAGCAATACAAGCAGGTATTTTGGCAGGTGAGTTTAAAGATGTTCTTCTCCTTGATGTAACTCCCCTGTCTCTGGGGTTGGAAACCATCGGTGGCGTGATGAAAAAACTCATTCCCCGCAACACCACCATACCCGTTCGTCGCTCTGACATTTTTTCAACGTCTGAAAATAACCAGAACAGCGTAGAGATTCATGTCGTTCAGGGCGAACGAGACATGGCATCTGATAACAAATCTTTAGGACGGTTTAAGCTGTATGGGATTCCACCTGCACCACGTGGAATCCCTCAAATACAAGTATCTTTTGATATAGATGCTAACGGGATTTTACAGGTCACAGCCCTGGATAGAACTACGGGTCGAGAGCAAAGTATCACAATCCAAGGTGCTTCCACTCTCACTGAGTCAGAGATTAGGAAGGCAATTCAGGATGCAGAAAGATACGCGGAAGTTGACAGACAGCGTAAAGAACGGGTAGAAAAGCGGACTCGCTCTGAAGCTTTAATATTACAGGCAGAACGACAACTCAGAGAAGTGGCTTTGGATTTTGGTATGCAATTTGCCCGCAACCGTCGCCAAAAAATTGATAATATTTGCCGGGAACTGCGAGAAAGTTTACAAGCGGATGATGACCGAGGTATTGACCAAGCGTATGCTGACTTACAAGATGCTCTGTACGATCTAAATCGCGAAGTTCGTCAGTACTACGCAGAAGATGAAGAGGATGATTTGTTTGGTACTATCCGTGAAATCTTTACTGGCGATAAAGAACGGGAACGCGATCGCGATTACTATGGCAGAGACTCTGGTGGTCGGGACTACGGTGGTCGGGACTACGGTGGTCGGGACTACGGTGGTCGGGACTACGGTGGTCGGGACAGCGATCGCAGGGACTACGACAGAGGTGGTCGTTCATCTTATGATGGTGGTTCTTCTCGCAGGTCTCGTCCTAGCTACCAGGATAACTGGGATGATGATGACGATTGGCTGTAATCAGTGACCAGTGACCAGTGACCAGTGACCAATGACAAATGACCAATGACAAATGACAAATGACAAGTTAACTTTAATTTGACGGAAAAACCAATGGTTAAATCAATATGCGGATTTAACTATTGGGAATTTGTATTAGGTATGTATGTAGTTCAATAGTGAATGAATAACCTTTAAAAATCTAAATTAAAATATTATGCAGAATTTGCAGAACTTTCGAGATTACTACGAGATTTTGGGAGTCACTAAAGATGCCTCAAATGAAGAAATTAAAAAGAATTACCGACGCCTAGCGCGACAGTATCATCCAGACCTGAATCCGGGAAACAAAGCAGCAGAAGAAAAATTTAAGGTCATTGGAGAGGCATATGAAGTGCTTTCTGACTCTACCAAACGAGCACAATATGACCAGTTTAGTCGCTTCTGGAAACAAAAAGGTTTTGATAAACAAGCACCACAAGATAAGCGTTGGGGAGATAGTCGTTCTAACGGTCGCTCAAGTCATGAAAAGGTAGACTTTGGTAATTATTCTGAATTTGATAGTTTTATCAATCAAGTTATTGGTGTTGGCGTTCGCAGAGACAGAAACGGTAGCTCTACCAACAATACTGATAGCGATCCATTCCGCAGCCCAAGAACAAAAGAATACGTTACCGTCAACTCCCGCCCCAGTCGTCGAGATATAGAAGCAAGATTGACCTTACCATTAGAGAAAGCTTACAGGGGTGGAACTGAGAGAATTCGTTTGGAAGACGGGCGATCGCTAGAAGTGAGTATGCCATCAGGCATGGTGACAGGTCAAACAATTCGCCTCAAAAACCAAGGTATCAATGGAGGCGATTTATATTTGAAAATTACGGTTGACCCCCACCCTCTATTTAAGATAGAAGGCTCAAACATCCTCTGCCAAGTGCCAGTCACCCCTACCGAAGCAGTTTTGGGAGGACAAGTAGAAGCACCAACTCTAGATGGTCCGGTGAAAATGTCAATTCCTTCAGGAGTGCGATCGGGTCAGCGTTTTCGCCTTGCTCAAAAAGGATATCCTAAAGAAAACGGCGAACGCGGTGACCAACTCGTAGAAATTCAAATCGTAGCTCCCAAAAATATCACCCAGCAAGAGCGCGAACTCTACGAAAAGTTACGGCAACTGGAAACTTTTAAACCTCGTACCGATTTACTAAAGTAGCTCAGAGGGAAGTTCGTACTGCAAAAATCATGACAATAAGCATTGAGCCTTGAGCATTTACACTGATAATTTGCCAAAAATGAACACATTAAAAGAAAAATACATAACAGATGGTAGCGGTAATCGGGTTGGTGATTCTGGACATAATAGAGTATCACCAGATGCTTGACAAACTTGAAGAATTAGAATGCATTCGCGCATATGATGCTGCTAAGGCTTTTCATGACCAAGCTATTTCATTCGAGCAAGCAATTGCCGAAATTGAGCAAACAAAATTTGAATGTTGAACGTTAGGTCTAAATTAGTTTGTCGGTTTAGAATAAAAAAAATGCATTGAATGCTAGAGATTTAAAAGCCGTGAATCAAAACGGGGTAATCGAACAAAGCAGCAAACCGACATATTACTCCCTGCTAGGACTGCATCCCTCAGCATCAGCGATTGAAATCCGTCGCGCTTACCGGGAACTGAGTAAGCGTTACCATCCAGATACAACAAGCCTACCTGCTGCTTTGGCGACAGCTAAATTTCAGCAATTGAACGAGGCTTACGCCACTCTCAGCAATCCAGAACGACGGTTTAGTTACGATCTCAAAATTGGATACTCCCGCTTTGGGGTGATTCAAGCGCCCACTGACTTAAACAATCCTGTCTCCAAGCCTTACGACTGGTCAAAATCAGCTTATCTAGATGCAAGCGATCGCCCTCTTTCAGCAGGAGAACTTTTTGCTTTGTTTATTCTGGGTGTAACATTTATAGGTTGTTTGCTACTGGCAATTGCCGTTGGCTTAACCCGTGGCGAAACAGCTTTTTAATTATGAATGATAAATTATGAATTATGAAACACCATTCATCATTCATCATTCATCATTCATCATTCATCATTCATCATTCATCATTCATCATTCCTATGTCTTTTCCTACTCCTGAGACTCCCTTATACAATCACCCTCTTCCTGAGATTGAGCATTGGTTGAAAGAACAAGGCTGTCAGCAAGATGAAAACCAACTGCATTGCTGGCACGTGCAGCGGCAGGCTTGGCAAGCAGAACTGTGGTTAGATATAGAACAAATCATCGTCAGGTATATTGGCGCTGGAGAAGATGGGCAAGACATCCAACGTGCATTCAAGTATTCTCTCAGCCGCCAAGATGTGGAACGAGCTGTTTTTTCTGGACCATAAAAAATTATGAATTATAAATTATGAATTATGAATGCTACAGCCTTTCTCAGGCTAATGAGGTACACCCCTAGGGCAAACGCATCTTATTTTTAGAATGCTTACTGGACAAAGGTTTCAGCCATTGTTGAGTTTTGTTGCTAAAACTTGAAACTCTTATGATACATGGCTTTTAGAATTTTAATGCGTTTGCCCTAGGTACACCCCCCTTTCATCCCCCCAAGGCATCGGGGGGACAGAGGGGGGTAATTTTTGTACCTCACCAAGTTGAAATTTGCTGTAAGTGTGTTTCATAATTCATAATTCATAATTCATAATTTTCCAAACCTCCGTTCCCTTTGCTGATAGGAACAAAGGGCGCGATGAAATTCATTGCGGTTAAAATCAGGCCAAAGAGTTTCTGTTATATAAATTTCTGCATAAGCAATTTGCCAGAGAAGAAAATTGGAAACCCGCATCTCTCCACTGGTGCGAATCAATAAATCGGGATCGCAAATTCCGTTGGTATAAAGGTGGTGTTCAAATATAGCTTCATCAATTTCATCTGGTTGCAGCAAACCTTGCTGTACCTTATTAGCAATTGAACGACACGCCTGTATAATCTCCTGCCTCCCTCCATAATTTGTTGCTACAGTAAATTTAATGCTGAAATTATCCTTTGTTTGTTCCATAGAACGGGAAATTTCTTCTTGGAGAGCTTTTGGTAAAACACTCAAATTGCCTACAAATCTAATTTGGACATTTTCCTCTAGCATTTCCCGCAGTTCTTGGCGCAGAACCCTTTGAAATAGAGTCATCAAAAAATCGACTTCTTCGCTAGGTCTTCCCCAATTTTCTGTTGAAAAAGCATAAGCTGTTAATGCTTGAATTCCCCAGTCTTTACAGCAACGAAGCAAATCTTTTAAAGCGTCAACTCCCCGCTTGTGTCCCATAATACGGGGTAAACCTTGACGCTTAGCCCATCGACCATTGCCATCCATAATTACCGCAACGTGCTTGGGCAAGAATTCTTTTTTTAGATCGGGAGGCAAATTTCGCAGTTCAGTTTGTTGTGCTGTCATTTTTTATCTCGCGAAGCAGTCGATGGTAATCCGAGTAAACGTAATATGGGTGATAGTGCTTTACTTTGAATTTGACGACCTATCTGACGACCTAAACTTAACAAACCAGGAGCAACAGCTTCCCTATCCACAGTGGGGGAAAATCGATCCTCTAACGACTCTTTCAGCTTTGTAATGGTCAGCGGTCTATTGAGAGTTCCCCGTTCTGCTAGAGAAATGGAACCCGTTTCTTCGGATACAACAACACAGATGCAATTTTCAACCCGTTCAGTAATTCCCATCGCTGCGCGGTGGCGTGTTCCCAACTGGCGCGAGGCAGTACGTCCTGAAAGAGGTAAAATAATACCTGATGACACAATCCGCGAACCACGAATTAAGGTCGCTCCATCGTGCAGGAGAGTTTTTGGCTGAAAAATAGTCTGTATAAGTTCTTTGGAAACCTCGGCATTCAGTTTGACGCCCGGTACAGAAAAATCCCGTTCGTCAATTGGACCTGTAGTTTCCAAAATGAGCAAAGCTCCGATCCGGTTTTTCGATAGCTCTTTAACAGCATCGACAATTTCATCAATTACACTATCAGACTTCGGAACCGCCAGACGGGACGGTTGAAAAAGTTGCTTGAATTCGCCTCTTCCCAATTGTTCTAAAAATCGGCGAAACTCTGACTGAAGAGCAACCGCCATTGCGACAGCACAGCCAATCACTAACTTTTCTAATACAAAATTCAACAAATGTAACTCTAGTCTGCCACTGATGGCTGATGCCAACATCAAAACGATGAATCCCCGCACCATCCACAGTGTTCGACGCTCACTAATAATAACTAGTATCATGTACGTCAGCGCCAGTACTAACAGAATATCCAGAGTCTGAACTAGCAAGGACTGTGCCCATAAAGTAGTCAGCCATTGCTTCCACCAATCTCCCATGACATCTGGCGTGAAAGTATCAAGTAAGAAGTATGAAGGATGAAGTCTGAGGTATAAAGGAAGGAAGATAAAGTATAAAGTTTAAAGTTTAAGGTATAAAATTTTACTTTTTTACTTTCATCTTTTTTTATCCTCGCTCCTTTATGCTTCATCCTTTCTCTTTTATCCTTTATCCTTCATCGTTCTTTTACTCTTTCAGGTAGGCAATCTTGTCGAATTAAATCTTGATAAGTTTCGCGTCGCAAAATTAAATTTGCTTCGCCATTCGCCACTACAACCGCCGCAGGTCGAGGCAAGCGATTGTAGTTAGATGCCATACTGTAATTGTAAGCACCAGTTGCCATCACTACGAGAATATCCCCCGGTTGATGTTTTGGCAGCTGGGCATCCTTTATTACAATATCCCCAGATTCACAGTGTTTTCCGGCAATTGTCACAATTTCTGTAAGCGGACTGGACATTCGATTGGCAACTACCGCACGATAGATAGACTGGTATGTAATTGGACGGGGATTATCAGACATACCCCCATCAACGGATACATAATTACGGATGTCAGGAACAACCTTAGATGAACCAATGGTGTAAGCTGTGATACATGAAGAACCAATCAGAGAACGTCCTGGTTCGGCGATTAGCTTTGGCAAAGGTAAATTTTCTGCAGCACAAGCTTTTTGAATGACTTCACAAATTGGTTTAACCCATTCTTCAATGCTAGGTGGATCGTCTGATTCAGTATACTTAATTCCCAAACCGCCGCCTACGTTTAACTCTTTGACAGCTAAATCGTAGCGGGCTGCTTTACTCATCCACTGCACCATCACAGCAGCTAGATCTTGATGGGGTTGGCGTTCAAAAATTTGAGACCCAATGTGAGCGTGTAAACCAACGCAATTTAAACCTGGTTGTTGACTGACAAAGGTAAACAACTCTTCAATTTCATTGGGATCGAATCCAAATTTGCTATCCAAATGTCCTGTACGGATGTATTCGTGAGTATGGCATTCTATTCCCGGTGTCAGCCGAAGCATAATGGGGATTTTGGATTTTGGATTTTGGATTTTGGATTGTTCGCTAGTAGTTTCCAATCCAAAATCAGCTATCGAAAATCCCAACTCGACGAGGGTCTGCAACTCATACCAGTTATCTACAACAATGGTGCAGCTTGACTGAATGGCAAAAATTAATTCTTCGCGAGATTTATTATTACCATGGAAGTATATCTTGTCAGGACTCACACCCGCAGTCAAAGCGGTGTAGAGTTCACCGCTTGAAACTACATCTATTCCCAAACCTTCTGAGGCTACGATCGCACAAACTGCCAAGCAACTCCACGCTTTTGATGCGTAAATCACTTGAGATTCACCTTTATAGTAACGCTTAAAACTGTCGCGATATTGGCGACAAGCGGTGCGTAAGGTTTCTTCGTCTAAAATATATAGTGGTGAACCAAACTGCTGAACCATAGTTGTAACATCACAACCGCCTATTTCCAGGCAATCGCGGCTGTTAATTCTAGCGGTCAGCGGTAATAGTTCCTGGTTTGGTGAAGTTTCTGTGCTTTCACGATTTGCTTGTGATAAATATTTACTACCAGAATCTTGAACCCCAGTAGAGTGTGTCGATACCATAACTGTAAGAGTTGTCCTTATTTAATTTCAGGGCGTGAGTGAATCCTCCGTTTCTCAGTGTACAAGAAAGGTAGGAGGAACGCCCTGTTGCTTTGGCATATGGATAATGCGAGCTTTATTTTACCTGTGAACGAATCAAAACTAGAAATTAGAGCACTCACATCAGCAGACCTGGATGAAATGCTAGATTTAGATAGAGTCTGTTTCGGAGGTTTGTGGACTCTCCAAGGGTATCAACGGGAGTTAGACAGCCCTAACAGCGAACTCCTTGGTTTATTTTCTCCACACTCTGTTGCGAAATTGTTGGGAATGGGGTGCTTTTGGTCAATTTTAGATGAAGCGCACATTACTATCTTGGCCGTGCATCCTCAGTACCAACGTCAGGGCTTGGGACAAGCTTTACTTTACTCTCTACTAAAGTTGGCTCGCGATCGCTCCTTAGAGCGAGCAACATTAGAGGTACGCGCTTCTAACTCAGCCGCCATCGCTTTGTACCAAAAATTTGGCTTCCAAACTGCCGGACTCAGACGGCGTTACTACAAGGATAATGATGAGGATGCCCTGATTCTTTGGTTGAAAGATTTACAGCATCCTCAATTTCAGACAATTTTAGATAACTGCATATGGGGATTAGCGAGCGGACTGGGGTATGGGGTAGGGTAGGGGGTAGGGATTAAGGGGTAGGGATTAGGGGGTAGGGATTAGGGGGTAGGGATGGGGGTGGGAAATCCTAACCCTAACTATGAAAAGCTTTAATAAACTTAAGATTTTCTTTGTAGTGTTTTGCTTATAAACATTTTGTGTGAAAGTTCAACTCATGCTTGACAGAGTCATTAAAAAATGATAAATAATTCTATTTGGGATTGACTGAAAAAACTATCCAAAGTTATATTTGTTTGATGTCAATCCTTAGAAAGAAGAAAAGACTAACTCCTCAGCACGCTGACAACATCAAAGTAAATAAAACTAAATAAACGGTAACAAATACTTAATAATTACCCAAAAAATTTGGGTAGAAATATTCGGTTGTCTACACCTTTATACAGGCATCCGATTGTTTTGCCTGTGCTAAAATCAGCGTACCGGCACGACGCAGGTGATGGGATAAAGGCCATATGTTTGAACGCTTCACAGAAAAAGCCATTAAGGTTATCATGCTAGCCCAGGAAGAAGCTCGCCGCCTTGGGCACAATTTCGTGGGTACCGAGCAGATCCTCTTGGGTCTAATTGGAGAAGGTACCGGCGTGGCGGCTAAGGTACTGAAATCAATGGGCGTCAATCTCAAAGACGCTCGGATTGAAGTAGAAAAGATCATAGGCCGGGGTTCGGGCTTTGTGGCAGTGGAAATTCCGTTCACGCCACGAGCAAAGCGAGTTCTGGAGCTATCCTTGGAAGAAGCGCGCCAATTAGGGCATAACTACATTGGTACCGAGCATCTGCTGTTGGGCTTAATCCGAGAAGGAGAAGGTGTAGCAGCCAGAGTACTAGAAAATCTAGGCGTAGATCTATCTAAGGTTAGAACCCAAGTGATCCGAATGCTGGGAGAAACAGCTGAGGTCACCCCAGGAGGTCCATCTCGCGGTAACAAAACCCCGACTTTGGATGAGTTTGGCTCGAACTTGACCCAAATGGCAGCAGATGGAAAGCTCGATCCAGTTGTAGGAAGAGCTAAAGAAATTGAACGCGTGATCCAAATTTTGGGTCGCCGGACAAAAAATAATCCAGTGCTGATTGGGGAACCGGGGGTTGGTAAAACAGCCATTGCTGAAGGTCTAGCTCAGCGCATTGCTAATAAGGATGTCCCGGACATTCTAGAAGATAAGCGCGTTGTCACTCTGGATATCGGTCTGCTCGTCGCAGGTACCAAGTACCGAGGTGAGTTTGAAGAACGCTTGAAGAAAATCATGGATGAAATTCGTCAAGCGGGTAACGTCGTTCTTGTCATAGACGAGGTACACACCCTGATCGGTGCAGGTGCAGCAGAAGGCGCTATCGATGCAGCAAATATCCTCAAACCAGCCTTGGCGCGAGGTGAGTTGCAGTGTATTGGTGCAACAACTCTAGATGAATATCGCAAACACATTGAGCGTGATGCAGCCCTAGAACGTCGCTTCCAGCCAGTGATGGTAGGTGAACCGTCAGTAGAAGAAACTATTGAAATTCTATATGGTCTGCGAGATCGTTACGAACAGCACCACAAACTAAAAATCTCTGATGAAGCATTGGTAGCGGCGGCGAAATTATCCGACCGTTATATTAGTGACCGTTACTTACCAGACAAAGCTATCGACTTGATTGACGAAGCTGGTTCGAGGGTACGCTTGATCAACTCCCAATTGCCACCCGCAGCTAAAGAGTTAGACAGAGAACTGCGTCAGATTTTGAAAGAGAAAGACGATGCAGTCCGCGCTCAAGACTTTGATAGAGCAGGGGAATTGCGCGATCGCGAAATGGAAATCAAAGCCGAAATTCGCGCTATTGCTCAAAGCAAAACGAATTCAACCCGCAATGAAGGTGATGAACCTGTTGTCACAGAAGAGGACATTGCCCACATTGTTGCTTCTTGGACGGGAGTTCCTGTGAACAAACTCACAGAATCTGAATCCGAGAAGTTGTTGCACATGGAAGACACTCTGCACCAACGCCTTATCGGACAAGAAGATGCTGTGAAAGCGGTTTCACGAGCTATTCGCCGTGCGCGTGTCGGTTTGAAGAACCCCAATCGACCAATTGCCAGCTTTATCTTCTCCGGTCCAACAGGTGTAGGTAAAACTGAGTTGGCAAAAGCCCTAGCTTCCTACTTCTTCGGTTCCGAAGAAGCAATGATTCGCTTGGATATGTCCGAATATATGGAACGCCATACCGTCAGCAAGCTGATTGGTTCACCTCCAGGATATGTCGGATATAACGAAGGCGGTCAATTGACAGAAGCCGTGCGCCGTCGCCCCTACACAGTTGTGCTGTTCGACGAAATCGAAAAAGCACACCCCGACGTCTTCAATATGCTGCTGCAAATTTTGGAAGATGGTCGCTTGACTGATGCTAAGGGTCGCACCGTAGACTTCAAGAACACCTTGCTGATTTTGACATCCAACATTGGTTCTAAGGTGATTGAGAAGAGCGGTAGCGGATTTGGTTTCGACGTTGCTGAAGATGCATCCGAAGCACAGTACAACCGGATCAAGTCTTTGGTGAACGAAGAACTCAAACAGTACTTCCGTCCAGAATTCCTCAACCGTCTGGATGAAATCATTGTCTTCCGCCAGCTTTCCAAAGAAGAAGTGTCGCAAATCTCCGACATCATGCTCAAGGAAGTCTTTGGTCGCCTAGCCGAAAAAGGCATCACCATGGAAGTCACCCAAGGATTCAAAGACCGTCTCATCCAAGAAGGTTACAGCCCAAGTTACGGTGCAAGACCATTACGTCGGGCTATTATGCGCTTGTTGGAAGACAGCCTTGCTGAAGAAATTCTCTCGGGTCGCATCAAGGAAGGCGATACCGCCATTGTTGATGTCGATGACACTGGTAATGTGATTGTCAGAGGCGAACAGCGTCGGGAATTGTTAACCCCCGGAGTTGAGTCCTAAGGAAAGAGTTGCTGTTAACGAACAATAAAAAATGCCCTCACACGCTCATGTGTGGGGCTACACAAACTAAAGTCCGCGCAGGCGGACTTTTTTTTCCTCTCCTCGTTCCCAGCCTCAGGCTGGGAATGCCTATTGGGAGGCTCCGCCTCCAGTCAAACAAGTAGAGACGCCAAAACCGACAAAGCACGGTTCTGTGCTGTAAGTGCTACCGAATCACCTGCACATTTATCCCCAGTTCTAAATCAGCCCACGCTTTATCAGTAGTTAGTATTGGCAAACCCAAGTATTGACCGAGTGCTAAGCATACGCGATCGCCAAATGATAATCCAGCTTGTCTTGTTAGCGGACGTAAAATTCCCGCACGGTAAGCCATTTCAGCGTCAAAGTGAATAATTTCTAAACCCAAAGTACTGATGACTTCCCTCATTTCTGTCTCAGACATTCCACTATCGGCAAATCTAGCTATAACTTCGCTCAAATTCACACTACTGATAGCGGCTTCAGTAAGAACACTTATTACCCTTTCACTTCCAGGCTCATTGTTTAAAAGCGCCAAAATCGCAGAAGCATCCAGAACATAATTACTCACGCAAACTCTCCTGACGCCGTTCTGCTACTAGCTCATCACTCAGCGATCGCCCTTCCGGGATATATCTACGTACTATTTCTTGCGATCGCTTAATTGCCACATCTAGTGTAAAAATTCTCACTTCCCCATTCACTAAACTAATGATGACTTCATCGCCCACTTCCAACCCCAGTTGTTTGCGATACTCTGATGGGATTACAACTCTACCACCCTCTGAAATTTTTGTCTTAATTGCTTGCATATGACATATTTTTATAATTTTGACATAAGCAACAAGATTATATCTTATTTTCCTCACACTCAACTGGGACGATAACCCTCTGTGGTACCCTCTCGTTCCCAGCTAGAGGCATAGAATGCAGACGGATGGGCTGCTGCTTCGCCATACAGGAGGCGGAGCCTCTTAAAAGGCATTCCCAGCCTCAGGCTGGGAACGAGGGGAACGAGGGGGGAATCTGAGCAAACTTACCCTTGAAC
>NZ_WJFC01000289.1 GCF_009725235.1 Scytonema sp. UIC 10036 | reverse complement strand
AACCACTAACCACTAACCACTAACCACTAACCACTAACCACTATCCACTAACCACTAACCACTAACTAAACAGTTCCGCCAACAGTCATCATTGACATTAAAGGCCAATTTTTATCCTTCTCAGAAATGACAGTTACTTCCATAGGCCATTGAATATTGAAAAATGGATCGTCATAGCGCAAACCACGCTCGTAGCCCGGAGTGTAAAACTCACCTACTTGATAAACAACCTCAGCCCCATCTGTCAGTGATTGATAGCCATGGGCAAACATTTCTGGCACGTACAGGGCACGGCGGTTTTCGGCGGAGAGTTCCACTCCAATATGTTGAAGGTAGGTTGGCGATTCAGGACGCATATCTATAATTACGTCATAGATAGCGCCACTTATGCAGCGAATCAATTTTGTTTCTGTTGCTGGGGCAACTTGATAGTGCATTCCCCGCAACGTTCCTTTGTTGTAGTTAAAGGATAGGTTGCATTGGGCGACTGTTGGCTTTAAACCGTGTGCTTCAAATTCTTTAGCACAGAAAGTCCGAGCAAAAAAACCTCTGTGGTCGGGCTTTTGCTCTAAATCGATAATGTACGCATCTTGGAGTTCTGTTTTCGTAAAAATCATGGATACCTCACTTTGTACTTTAACTACACCAGTAGATTAAACAATTTCTGAAACCAAGCCGCTCTCTACGTGAAAGCTCGTAATACATAGACTACACAATTGGTGATGTACATTACGCTTAAAATCTCAAATGACACTTCGATATCTACTAGAGTGGCAAAACGAATTGCCATGCTGACTCACCGACTAAAGCCAGGTAGGGTACGATCGTCTTCACTGCAAGTACGGGCCATCTTCTTAAAGCTCCAAAGAAAACTCTCCAATTGTTTTTCAAGAAATGCTTTAAAACTAACTTTCGGCAAAATTTTCTTGAGTAACCAATCTCGATGAGCTTTACGTAAAGTCTGGGCAAATCAATATATTGCATTTTGAACAATATTTTGGGTTCGCGCATCCAATAACTTGAACCAAAAGCACTTTCTACATAGGTTTCATTGGTAACCTTTGCACTACCACGAGATGCACAAAAAGCAGTCCAGTAAACTTGTGCTTCCATATTACTTAACCCAGATGACCAATTCCTTACAGCAGTCTGGGCGTCTTGGGTGCGATATATCTGGGCAGTCATAAATCCCACACCAGAGTGATTTTCCTGCAAGCAACGTTCAAAGACTGCTTTCCCATTTTCAGAAATTTCTTCATTCTTAACATCAAAGCATTTTTCATAAATCAGCTCGCCTGTTGGTTCGTAACGGCAGGAGAAATTAAGAATGAATAATGATAAATCTGGATGTTCTTGAAGATTTTTCACTACATAACCCAGCGTTCTTTCCTGGATGGGATCGTCATCTCCAATTGTCCATACGTACTTGCTTGTTGCGGCATTAATACAGTAAGCAATATTTTTCATGACTCCAAGATTTTCACTATTTCTATTGGCTTGGAATGTCACGTTGTGAAAATATTGTTGCCATTTTTTAATGACTTCTTGGGTATTGTCTGTTGAGCAGTTATCTGAGACAATAATTTCACATTCTGATTCAAAACCTTTAATAGATTTTGATAGCCAGGTTAGCTGTTTGTCTAGTAAATTCGCACGGTTGTACGTTGGAATCGCAATAGTTAGTAACTTGTTCATGTTTGTTTCATCTCTGATTCGAGCGCTCTCTTCTAAGGTAATATCAGGTTCAGTCAAACACTTATAATATCTGGTTGTTGGGGTGAGGAACGAAACCAAACACAAGCTGAAAATTTATGTTGGGTTTCGTTCCTCAACCCAACCTACGTAAATAAAATTTATTATAAGTGGAATTTTGAATTAAAGAAGCCCAAATCCAATAGACGGATTTGGAACTTCTTATCGCGTGGATGTTTCCGTACCGACGATTACTTCTTAGCCCAGAAGAAATCTTTATCAATTTGCTGGGTACGAATGAGATATTCGAGCTGCTTCAAGCGAGTGAATCCTCTAGAAGTGAAAGTCTCTTCACTCATATCAATTTGAGAGAACACGTCATACAACTGTTGTGCGCCACGCTTGGCATCCCAATCGCATTTAAAGCCTGGTAGGATGGTGTTAATTTTCTCAAAAGAGACTCGGTAGCTGCGGTTATCTGCACCTTGAGTCCCAAAACTGAGTTGGCATCCGGGGAAAACTTCAGCAACAATTTCAGCAATTTCTTTAACGCGATAGTTGTTGGCGGTGTCGCCTACGTTAAAGATTTGATTGTGTACGATGTCACGGGGCGCTTCTAGGGCGCAAACAATGGCTTTGCAAATATCTAGGGCATGGACGAGTGGACGCCAAGGTGTACCATCACTCGTCATTTTGATTTCTTTGGTAGTCCATGCCAAACCTGATAGGTTGTTCAAAACAATATCGAAGCGCATTCTGGGAGATGCACCGAAAGCCGTGGCGTTTCGCATAAAGGTGGGAGAGAAATTATCGTCAGCTAAAGGCTGCACATCCCTTTCTACTAAAGTCTTACACTCTGCATAAGCTGTTTGAGGATTTACAGGCGATTCTTCTGTAACATCACCCTCAGTCGCTACGCCATAAACGCTACAGGAAGACATGTACACGAAGCGACGCACACCCACTTCTTTTGCCAACTTGGCAAGACGAACGGAACCTTTATGATTAATTTCATAGGTAATATGCGGTGCTAATTGTCCGGTGGGATCGTTGGATAGTTCTGCCATGTGAACGATCGCATCCACACCTTGTAGGTCTTCAATAGAGATATTGCGAATATCTTTGTTGAGGGTTTTAGCTGTTACTTGAGTACCATTGTACAGCCAGCCTACTTTATAAAAGCCAGTGTCTACACCGATAACTTCATGTCCTTTTTCTACAAGTAGGGGTGGTAACAAGCAACCAAGATAACCTTCGGTACCAGTGACTAAAACTTTCATTGTTTTCAATTCCTATGAGTTGATGTGTTCGTAATAACTTGTGGTGTATTGACTACTGCCTACTTTTGCACCGTATGTACGCACAGTAACATATTATTTTTAAAGTTTTGCAGTAGCCAGTGATGTTGCTTTCATAAACTTTTTCAACCAATTGCCCGTGGTTACTCGTATTCCTACTTCACAGGAAAAAACACAGGCAAATTTAATTAATTGATCGAACTGACTGCAGGTTGTAAATGGGATTGTTCGGGAATTTGTGCAACAATAGCTTTGCCAATTTCAATGGAAGATGTTGCCGCCGGAGAAGGCGCATTGCAAACATGGACGGAGTTTTCACCTTGAACAATCAAAAAATCATCCACTAGCTTGCCGTCGTTCATTAGTGCTTGAGCGCGAACTCCTGCATGAGTTGGTACTAAATCCTCCGATCTGACTTCAGGAATCAGTTTTTGCAAACTTTTTGTGAACACTGCTTTGCTAAAGGAACGGATGATTTCTTTCATGCCTTCATCTGCGTACTTGGCAGCCAGTTTCCAGAAAGCGGGATAAGTCATAACTTCGGCAAAATCTCGCAAGTCAAAGTCCGTTTTGTGATATCCTTCGCGTTTGAGGCTGAGAACTGCATTAGGTCCTGCATGGACTGTGCCATCAATCATGCGGGTAAAATGCACTCCCAAGAAAGGAAAATCTGGATTGGGAACTGGGTATATCAGACCTTTGACTAAAGAACGTTTTTCTGGTATAAGTTCGTAATACTCTCCCCGGAAAGGTACAATTTTTGCTTGTGGATTGACTTTGCCCATGTTCGCTACGCGATCGCTATGTAACCCAGCACAATTGATAACAAAGCGAGTTGCAAAGCTACCCGTATTCGTTTCCAATACTTGATGGTTGCCACTCTTAACGATGCGTTTCACCTTTGTATTAAGACGCAGGTCTCCTCCTTGCTGTCTGATAATTTCAGCGTATTTGAAACATACCTGCTTGTAACTCACAATTCCAGTGGAAGAAACAAATATTCCCCCAACGCTTGTGACGTGAGGTTCGTATTCTTTGACTTCTTCGGCAGTAATTCTTTTGACATCTATCCCGTTTTCTAAACCTCTTTGGTAGAGATTTTCCAACCGAGATAGTTCTTCAAAATCTGTTGCTACAATGACCTTCCCGCAAATTTCGTAATCAATTCCATGCTCTTGGCAAAATTCTACCATTGTACGGCAACCTTCACGGCAAAATTTTGCTTTAAAGCTACCCGGTTTATAATAAATACCAGAGTGAATCACACCGCTATTATTGCCAGTTTGGTGAAATGCCCATTGGCTTTCTTTTTCTAAAACAAGAATACGTGCGTTAGGGTAGCGTTTGCCCAAAGCCATCCCGGTGGAAAGACCAACGATTCCCCCACCTATAATTGCAAAATCATACATATATAACTGCCACAGAAAACTAGATGAATGATGAATTATGAATGATGAATTATGAATGATGAATTATGAATGATGAATTATGAATTGTCATTCTTCGAGCACCCATAATTCACAATTTTCTTACCAAATCTTCCAAGGAGCTTTATTTTTCTGCCACAAATCCTCAAGATAATTTTTATCTCTCAAGGTATCCATTGGTTGCCAGAAACCATGATGTTTGTAAGCAGAAAGCTGTTCCTTTTCTGCTAATTTTTCTAGTGGCACTTGTTCCCAAACAGTAGAATCATCAGCAATTAGATTAATGACATCGGGTTCAAGCACAAAAAAACCACCATTAATCCAAGCTCCATCACCTTCTGGCTTTTCTCGGAAACTGGTAATTTTGGTTTGTTCTTGTCCCAAAACAATTGCACCGAAACGTCCTGGTGGTTGGACTGCTGTCATTGTTGCTAAAGTCTTTTGCTCTTTATGAAATTTTAGGACTTCTGTAATGTTGACATCACTGACACCGTCACCATAGGTGAAGCAGAAAGTTTCACTACCAATGTGTTCTTTCACTCGTCTCAAGCGTCCACCTGTCATTGTGTTGTCACCCGTGTCTACTAGAGTAACTCGCCAGGGTTCTGCGTTACCAGCATGCACATTCATCTGGTTAAACCGCATATCAAACGTCACGTCTGACATGTGTAAGAAGTAGTTGGCAAAATACTCTTTGATTACATAACCTTTGTAACCACAGCAAATGATAAAATCATTGATGCCGTGGGCGGAGTAAACCTTCATGATGTGCCATAATATGGGCTTACCACCAATCTCCACCATTGGCTTTGGTCTGACGCTTGTTTCTTCACTCAGACGCGTACCAAGTCCTCCAGCTAAAATTACTGCTTTCATGGAGTTATCTCTTAAGTTTCAGGTAGATGATTTCTTTTGCTTATTGAATGTAATAGAGAAAAGGTTATTTTCCAAATTCTCAGTATATAATCTATCTATAATTTTACTCAAAAGTGTAAAGGCAAGATAAATAAACTTATTTTTAGTGTAAAAAAACGAAAAAGTTTTTCACCACCTGAAACAAGGATGAAGGATAAATGATGAAAACCAGAGGATAAAAAATTTACCTCGCATTCTGTTTGTTTGTTAAACTACAGAAAACCCTTAGAAATCAAGGGTATAAGGATAAAAAATTTACCTCGCATTCTTTATCCAAAAACAGGTAAAAACCTCTATATTTATTGAGAGGTCTTGCTAATTCCTTACTTATTATCCTGAACACTTGAGGTTTGCAAGAAAGTGTCACATTTATTTTCGACAACAACACAAATGCTGCTAAGCGCTTGTTGGTAATTATCCATATCTTCTTGTTCGAGAGCCATTTTGGCAGCTGTTTGTAAATCCTCAACGGCTTGCTTGTGGTATTTGCTGGAGAATCCGCCACCATATTGTGCAAGTTCATAGCGAACAATACCTCGCTTTAAATAGACTTTTGAAAGCTTGGGATTGATACGCAATGCTTGGTTAAAATCCTCGATCGCTTGTTTGTACTCTTTCTCAAAATCACTGCTATATTGAGCAATTTGATAGCGAACGACACCTCGTTGGAAAAGGGGTTCCGATCTATCTGAACTTAACGAGAGTGCTTTATTAAAGTCAGCAATTGCTCTGTTGTAATCTTGTTGAGAATCGCCACTGTACTTAGCTATTTGAGCACGAACTATACCCCTTCTTACGTATGCTTCTACTTCATTGGGGTTGAGACGCAATGCTGAGTTGTAATCTGAGATTGCCAAGTTGTACTCGCGATCGGGGTCACTGCTATATTCTGCAAGTAGAAAGCGAGAATTTCCACGATTAACGTAAGCTTTTATTTCCTGAGGATTGATGCTCAAAGCTTGATTATAGTCTGAAAGGGCAGATTCATACTCCTTAATATTGTAGTGAGCGTTCCCACGATTCACGTAAGCTTTAGCGTGTTTTGGGTTTTTTTCAATAGCTTGAGAGAACTTCTCAATTGCTTTTTCGTAATCGCGTATTTTATAAGAAGCGTGCCCCTGCTTGTAAAATTCTGCAAAAGTTTGAGAGTCTTTGCCCTTGTTCTGGGTGATAGAAACCAAACTGGGCTGGGTGTAGGAAGCGCTTTGCCCTGTAAAAGGGCGATTTGTAAATTTAATGACTAAGTCTAAATATCCCAACAACCCAAAACCTAGCAAGCAAAAAATGACGGGATAGTATCTTCGTTTTTTGGGGGGTCTGTAGTAAGGAATATTTTGACTAAAGACTGGCATCTGAGTGCGAGAATTAACGCGATTAAACGTCGCGACTGGTTGCGGTACGCGAGGAGGTTGAGTTTGTCGTTTTTTTGATTTTGGTTGCGGTTTAAGGTGTTCTTTGTTTGCTATTGCTCTATGAGACGGGAAAGGATCGCGTCCTCCCAAACGCAAAGCACGTTCGCACCAGGGGCATTTTTCTAGATGATTGCTGTAACGGTGTTGGGGGTTTACAGTACAAGTCAAGAGGGAATTTTCCGCTTCAGCTAGTGCGAGCAACCAAGTTTGAGCGCTGGGGCGAAGCAACGGGTTAGAATGTCCATCCTCAAAACAACGCAGGAAGAGTTCTTGCAAGCTGGGATGGAGAATTTCCCAGGGGGGTGCGATAGGCGTTGTCACGTAAGGAACCCGCCGCTTTTGACTGTAGGTAAAATGCCCTGCGGCTATGCGGGCTTCATATGGTGGCGGTTCGCCCATTCCTTGAAAAATTCCTGAGAATGGGTGAGTTCCTTCCATTAAAAGTTGGAATATGAGTACTGCCAATCCAAACAGATCGTGAGCGAAAACGCGATCGCACTCAGCAAAAGTTTTGTTTTGAAGCTCTGGTGGAGTAAATTCCGGTTTTCCTACAGGACAACGGTAAACACTTTGATTTTTTATGTCTCTTACCTGGAACGAATCAGTGTCTACTATGGACACCAAAGCTGTATCGCCAACTAGAATATTCGACTCGTTAACATCTCCAACACAGTACCCTGAAGCGTGTAAGGATGCAAAAGCTGCAGCTAAGTTCCGAGCAGTACGGATAAGATATTGATAGTTAAATAAAGGGCAATGTTGGCGGCGAGTTCTGGGGTTGTAGAAGTCAATAATAGGACGCATACCCCGAATGCGGGGCATCAGAAACCCAATGACGTTGTTTTTTCCATCTGATGAGCGCAGTAACTCTACAGGCCAAGCAATAGAGATATGCCCCAAACTGGCAGTTGGGTTTTCTGGCGGATTGGCAATCATCACCTCTAGTTTGTGACCTTGTACGGAAACTGGCTTGTGATAAACTTTTGCCACCAACTCGCTATCTGTTGGTATCGTATAAATACAAGCTTCTCCACCTTGCCCTAAAGTAACGCTGAGGTTGAGCTGACTGGGTTTTTGATTGGGAAGATAACGTAGTACCTGCATGATATATTGATTCTTATGCCTAATGTATACGATTTGTGACCGTCATAATAACTGCTCAATTAGTGGCTTAAGGCAGCTATTACTAGCGTCAAGTCATCATCAGTACGTTGCGTAATCCTATCCGATCGCAAAAACCTCACAAGTTGTTCTTTTGCCACTGTTTTGTCGTCTGCATTAGCTGCAAATTCAAACAGGGGAGAGAAAAACGGTTTATGAGGAGCACCTACTGCCATATTCATGGCCAGCATTTGTAGTCCATCAGTCAGGACTCCCACATTTACTATTGCTTGACGCCAGACTCTTAATTGTGCTGCATCTAACGCTCCGGGTGAAGTTAAAAAAACTGTTTCATTGATATATTCGCCACTATCTGGGAAGGTCAGTGCAACCAGGCGATCTTCTGTATCTTTTGCTACAGCTACTCCGTCCCCTATCTGTGCTACCGCCACAATTTCAGGGGCAGCCACTGTAATAATTAGGGTACTTGCCAAGTCTGATGGCTGTTTTTCACAGGCTGCCGCCTCCTCCTCCACGGCTTTCCTTGCAGTGATAATGGCGTCTAACAAAATGGAACGGACAGCTTCGTCGTCAGTCAGGGTTTGTCGAGTGAGCTCCTTGAGAGATATGTTGTCAACTGCTGTTTCTGTTGCTACCATTGCCCCAACTTTCCCCATGCTTGCGGAACCCGCACCATCTGCGACTGCTGTAACGAGTATACTGTCCGGCAATATTTGCCAGTGGTGAGCATCCTGACAGAGCTGTTTATTTTTTACGTGGCTGGTACCACACACAGACGCGGCCACTACCCGCCAGTGGGGTACTTGTTTCGAGATATTCATGAATTGTTGTCTACTATCACCTGGAGTAAGCCGCATTTCCATCAAACAGAACCCCATCCTATTGGGGGTAACGCCACTTGTTCGTCTACTTTAGAATGAGATACGGCTGACATACTCGCTGAGAGCCAAACAAACATCTCAACAAAATTTAACCCTGTCAATTTTAGGGGACTGCGTACAGCTATTTGGCCCAAACGATTCATGTTGGCGTTTTCTACACCTACCGTGAAAAAAGCCACTCGTTTACTTGCTTCATCTGCTTGCAGACGACGCGTCGCTTGGTCGATCACATCTTCAAATTCACCTTGCGGTTCACCATCTGTAATCATAAAGACCCAAGGACGATAGTAAGCAACGCCATTGGCACGATATTGAGATTTGCGCTCTTGAATCATGTCCAAAGCTTTGTGAATACCAGAACCCATGGTAGTTAGCCCTTGTGCTGTCAGTATCGGAGGATTGAACTGATCGGCAGTTACAAAGTCTTGTACAACGTTGATTTGGCTGTCAAAGGTAACTATTGCTACTTCTACCCTTCTTGCTGCCAAGGAATTTTTGATTAATTCTTCCTTGAAAGTTTGCAAGCCTTGATTCAAAGCGTCAATGGCAGTTCCTTGCATTGAACCAGACGTATCTAACAGCAGCACACAAGGACAACGTGGCTCTGGGTTCTCCGCGAACTCAACGACTTCATCGAGTTTTAATGTATCCTGCATAACTTCTTGTGTTATGTTATAGTCCAAAGCTCAAATTTCCTTTTCCTCAAAGTATATAGTTTAAACAGGCAATTGCACTATATGTATTGCTTTTGCTTATCTTGGATAGTTTACTATTGATTAAAGAAATTTCTTCTGCCAAGTATCTTACAAAATTGTGAAATCTTACCTGAGACAGAAGTTATTTCAAGGTAAATCTATCAAAAACAGGTCTTGCCTGCAGTAAATTGTTTAGCAAAATTTATACATCACACGTATAGAATACAATGATTTAGTACCTGTGCTGACATCGAATTTTAAAGATTCAATGTAGAAAGGTCATATTTTAGGTAAATCCAATTAAGTCTTCATGCCCTTGACCCTCCATTAACTCACCGAATGTTTAATTTGATAAACAAATTAGTAAATTTAAACTTTTTGGAAAAAACCTCAATTGTTATTTTATGAAGAAAAGTCTAAAAAATAGCTATAATGTATCTTTTACATCTTGTAATATATTTACGGACTGTCAAAATAGAAAAATAATACTAAAGACAACCTCAAAGATAATTAAACACTATATTCAACAACAAAGTATAACTACAGACGACCAAGCATATTTTCCGGAAAATCTCTAAGAAATGAATAATTTTGGCACTTTCACAAAACTGCGTCCTTCAAGTTTGCTAAGGCACCTATACAGTGCCTCGGAGAGTACGTGTTTGCAAGTACACAGCAATTCAGTGACTTGGTCAATATACTTAGAACAAGGAAGAATAACTTACGCCACACATTCTGTCGAACCCTTCGATCGCCTAGAACGTCATTTACGTCGCCTCAGCCATCAAATCAACAGCATTACGGGGGAAGTTCGGGTTCAATTGCGTTTGATGTTTGAACCAGATGCACAAGCTCAATCAACAGAATATAGCGATCGCCAAGAACAAACCATAACGCCTCCTTTGCCACCTGAATATCAAGCTATATGTTGGTTAGTAAGCGAACGCTACTTGCATTCTACACAAGCAGCGATACTGATTCAAGAGTTAGTCAAAGAAGTTCTTGAAGCATTTCTTTCAATTCAACAAGGAACTTATCAATTGACAAATTCTCTTTATCGAGTTCCTGTCATTTGCAAGCTTGATGCAGAAAAAATAGTAGAACGCTGTCAACAAAGATTACAAATTTGGCAATCCTTAGCTCCGCATATTTCCTCACCATACCAGCGCCCGTACTTAGTTATAAAAACCACCGAAATAGCTCCTACCATATCAGGGTTAGATCCCAGTTTAACGGACTGGATGAAAGGTTTTAGCTTGCGTCATCTTGCAGTGATTGTGAATCAAGATGAATTAGTACTGACGAGAAATTTATATCCTTATGTAGCAAATGGGACGGTTTTATTGCATGAAGCAGATCCACCATTTGATAAATTACCAACAACCTATATTGAAGTCTCAAAAACTCCTATCTATTTACCAGAACCCAAAAAGAAAGCTTCTCACACAGCAGCCCTACCCAGTAGTAATATTTCTGGAGAAAAAGCAGGAGTTCCTAGCAAAACAGAAAACTTAGCCAATCGTCAGGAGCGAGTCCCTACTTCTTACAAGAACCAAACAGTTCCAGAATTAACGACATTAGATAAAACAGACGCTGAAGCAGAAAAAATCCCCTCTACTCCCACAACATCCACAGTTACCAGAAAAATATATAAAGTTGTTTCTGTAGATGATAGCCCTACAATTCTGAGAGAAATTAGTCGTTTTTTGGAAGATGAAAGTTTTTCTGTAGTTACAATTAGCGATCCGCTGAAAGCAGTGATGACAATTATTAGACACAAACCAGACTTGATTTTATTGGACTTAAATATGGACGGAATGGATGGTTACGAGCTATGTCGGCTCGTCCGCAATAACTCTATGTTTAAGAGAACTCCGATAATTATGGTGACAGGAAGCAAGGGAATTGTAGATAAAGTCAGAGCCAGATTAGTAGGAGCTTCCGGATATTTAACAAAGCCTTTTACCCGTGCAGATTTATTAAAAATGGTGTTTATGCATTTAGCTTAATATATTTTCTTTATAGAGTTATCCCACTCATATAATTCTGCCTAAAAAACCATACCATTAATATAAAAATCAAATTTTCTACCTTCTGCCACGAGCCTCGTGCCCCTACCTTTCTATAAATAAAATTAAACTATATCTTCAAACTTATAACCAACTCCAATGACAGTTTTGACAAAAGTGGGATTTGCAGGATCGGGTTCTATCTTCTTCCGCAATCTGGCAACGTGAGTATCAACAACCCGCTCATCACCATAAAAATCACTACCCCAAAGTTTGTCAATCAATTGGGCTCGGTTCCAAGCCCGACCGGGATAACTCATAAACGTTGCTAGCAATTCAAACTCCAAGGTTGTCAGATCTAAGGTAGAATATTGATTGTGATTCAGAATCCGATTCGCCGAGCGTTGCTCAATATCAATTATGAAGTGTTGGGTACGATAGACATGACTTTGTTTGCCATGACGTAGCGTCCTTCGCAGCAACGCACGTACACGAGCAACTAGTTCTTTGGGGCTAAAGGGTTTCACTACGTAGTCATCAGCTCCAGTTGACAACCCGATAATGCGATCGAGTTCCTCCCCCTTTGCCGTTAACATTAGGATGTAAGGGTCTTTAGGGCTTGCTTGCTGTCGGATACGAGCGCATACCTCCAGCCCATCCAAATCCGGAATCATCAAATCTAAGACGATCAAGTCAGGCAGTTGCTCTTGAAATACTTGAATTGCACTTAACCCGTCTCGACAGTGGCGACAAGAAAATCCCTCCCTTTCCAGATATAACTGAATTAATTGAGCAATCTCAATTTCGTCCTCAACAATCAAAATCTCCATCACTAGTCTTAACAAAGATTTTTTGTTCTCAGTATTAATAGTAAACTACTTTAGAAAAAGTTCATCACAATATTCAACCAAATTTACCAAAGGTCGAGTTAGCAGCCAAAGCTCTGGAAACTATGTAGGTTGGGTTGAGGAACCTTACCCAACATTTACAGACATTTGTTGGGTTTCACACACAGGTTTACCCCTACTACAAAAATTCGAGATCCCTTGCAGTATTGGTATCGCTCTCTCCGGTAGTTTATAAATCCTTCACAGAGTTTGCAGTAAGCAGCAACTAAACTTAGCCAATATGTCATCAACACGCCACATCATTTACACATCCCTGATAGAAAACAAGTGTAAATTTACTAATACCAACAAAAAATTTAGAAAAATCTAGAAATTGATAAAAATAGAAACCAGCCAGAGTTAATTCATCCGGGTACGCCAATCCCAGACTCTCCATGGTCGCTTTGGCAATCGGGCTTGCAGGTCATGTAAAAAAAGTTATGGCATCGCAACCAGTTTAAGAGGGTGTTTGAAAAGTGGTTGACTGTCATTTTAATCACATGATTACCCCCCTTAGTCCACGCCACTTGCTACAAGTCGGGAAACCCGCGATGGCGCAGTGGCTCCCCCTTATAAAGGGGGGAAATAAGA
>NZ_WJFC01000288.1 GCF_009725235.1 Scytonema sp. UIC 10036 | reverse complement strand
TCCCCCTCCTCCTCTGCACCCGCAGAACCCGTTTGAAGAAAATCGGGCAGCAGGTTATAGTGGGCGATCGCGTGGTAGTTGAAGAACCAGACTGGGCGGGTGGTAGAGGTGCAATATCAGAAGTTTTATCCCGTAGAAGTGAATTAGACCGTCCGGCGATCGCTAATGTGGAGCGAATTTTGTTAGTCTTTGCCGTGGCAGATCCGCCTTTAGAGCCTTACCAACTGAGCCGATTTCTGTTAAAAGCTGAGTCCACAGGATTAGACGTGGTTTTGTGTTTGAATAAGAGCGATTTGATTTCCCCCGAACAGCAAAGTGAAATTAGCGATCGCTTAGCCAGTTGGGGCTACGAACCACTCTTTGTCAGTGTAAGTAAAAGTATAAATATTAACCAAATAGCGACTAGCCTTAAAGAAAAAATTACCGTTATAGCCGGACCATCAGGCGTTGGAAAGTCCAGCTTGATCAACGCATTAATTCCTAATGCCAATCTACGAGTAGGAGAAATTTCCGGCAAATTGGCAAGAGGTCGCCATACCACCCGTCATGTAGAATTATTTGAATTACCCGGTGGTGGTTTGCTTGCGGACACTCCTGGTTTTAATCAACCCGATCTTGATGTTCCTCCTGAAGAATTAGCAAGTTTATTCCCAGAAGCAAGGCAGAGACTAGCAGTAGAAAGTTGCCGTTTTAGTGATTGCTTGCATAGAGAAGAACCGGAGTGTGCTGTTCGTGGAGATTGGGAAAGATACCAGCACTACTTAGATTTTCTAGAAGAAGCTATCCTGCGTCAAACTCAACTCAACCAACAATCAGATCCTGAATCAACTGTCAAGGTAAAAACCAAAGGAAAGGGGCAGACTAAGTACGAACCAAAGCTCGAAAGTAAAAAATATCGCCGTATCTCTCGCAAGACGCAGTTGCAAGAGTTACAAGAGTTGTATCGGGAAGAGGAATAAGGGACTTCCAAATAAACTCCCGAACCAATACTTATCGGTTAAGCCTAAAAATGCGAAAACAAGTAGGTTGGGTTGAGGAACGAAACCCAACATTACAGACATTTGTTGGGTTTCCCCACGTTCAGATCAACCTACAAAAATTCTTGTGTGAGCAGTATTGACTCCCGAACTGCCATTCGATTACCCAAATACGTAGGTTGGGCAATGCGAATAGCGCCAGCAGCAAGCAGCTTTAAAACGGTAACATATTCGATTTAATAGGGTAACATATTATAATAAAAGCAAAGTCTTGTATGTCTCAGCCGCTTGCCACCACCGCTGTTGTAAAGGACGATACTCAAGGGATAATTTTTCCACCTGGTGACCTTTATAGCGACGAACCCCCCTTGGAAAGCGATCTGCACCGCGAACAAATTGAATTGCTTGTCCGCCTGATAAAGTGGCATTGGCGAGAACGTCAGGATTTTTATGCCACAGGCAACCTAACTGTTTGTTTCAGTCCCAATCAAAAAAAGTCGGAAGATTTTAGAGGACCGGATTTTTTAGTAGTTTTAGATACAGAAAAGAAAGACCGCAAAAGTTGGGTGGTGTGGCAAGAAGACGGTAAATATCCTAACATCATCATTGAGTTGTTATCAGATTCTACTGCGTCTGTCGATAGAGGATTAAAAAAGCAAATATATCAAAACACATTTCGGACACCTGATTACTTCTGGTTTGACCCAGTGAGTCTGGAATTTAAAGGATTTCACATAGTAGATGGGCAGTATCACGAATTGATAGCGACTCCAGAAGGTTGGTTGTGGAGTCAGCAGTTAGGGCTGTATTTGGGAGTAGTTGAGCGAAAATTGCGCTTTTTCACGCCAGACGGACAGCTAGTACTTCTACCAGAAGAGGAAGCAAACCAACAACTACAACAAACAAACCAACAACTAGAGCAGGAACGGCAAAAAGCTGAAAGGTTAGCAGAACGATTGCGATCTGTAGGAATTGACCCAGATGAACTTGTGTAAAAATATGATTTTTCAGCTAGCCCAAACTACACGTGGGAAAGTGGAGTAGCTATGAGCCAAATAATCACCGATAAAATACGTTGGACAACATCTGATTTAGAATTACTAGCAGTTGATGAGTGGAAGCGCTATGAAATTATTGATGGAGAATTATTTGTGACTAGAGCACCGCACTGGCAGCATCAAGGAGCGGCAGGTAACATTTACCTGGAGTTACAAATTTGGTCTCGAACCAGTGGATTGGGCGAAACTCGCCAAACTCCCGGCATAATTTTTACAGATGCTGATAACGTTATTCCCGACGTGGTTTGGATCTCCAATGAGCGCTTGTCTCAATTACTGGATGAAGAGGGGCATTTGACTGGAGCACCAGAATTGATTGTAGAAGTTCTTTCACCAGGAGCTACGAACGAGCGTAGAGATCGAGAAGCTAAATTAAAGCTGTACTCATTAAAAGGAGTTCAGGAATATTGGATTGCGGATTGGCGGTTGCAGCAGATAGAGATATATCGTAGAGATGCTGCTCAACTGAGACTGATGGCAACTTTGCTACCAAATGACGAAATTACCTCCCCACTATTGCCCGGTTTTAGCGCTCAAGTTCACCGCTTTTTTGCTTAATCATATAAATATATTTAAAGTATAGGAATTAACTGGTCACTGGTCACTGGTCACTGGTCACTGGTCACTGGTCACTGCCATTTTGAAGAGTTAGGCGAAAAACTGATACGATCCCCAGAAAGTCTTAAAATATTCTTAAATCTTCCAAATCGCCAACCTTCAATCTACACGTACCACCCCGGAACTACTTATTATGGCTATCGGCTACGTTGCGCTCGTACTTCATGCACATCTGCCCTTTGTTCGTCACCCAGAAAGTGACTATGTATTGGAAGAAGAATGGCTCTATGAAGCCATTACAGAAACTTATGTACCCTTGCTGAGAGTATTTGAAGGCTTAAAGCGAGATGGGGTTGACTTTAAAATCACGATGAGCATGACACCACCTCTTGTGTCAATGCTGCGCGATCCTCTACTACAAGAACGGTACGATGACCACTTAGCGAAGCTAGAAGAACTCATAGAATTAGAAATCGAACATAATGCACATAACGGTCATATTCGTTACTTAGCCGAGCATTATGCTAGTGAGTTTAAAGCAACGCGAGAACTTTGGGAACGTAATAAGGGGGACTTGGTAACAGCTTTTAAGCAGTTCCAGGATACAAATAACGTAGAAATTATTACCTGTGGTGCAACTCACGGTTACCTACCACTCATGAAAATGTACCCGCAAGCGGTGTGGGCGCAAATTAAGGTAGCTTGCGAACATTACGAGGAAAATTTTGGACGTCCTCCCAAAGGTATTTGGTTACCAGAGTGCGCCTATTATGAAGGTTTGGAGCGGATGTTAGCCGATTCAGGGTTGCGCTACTTCCTTACAGATGGACATGGCATTCTTTATGCTCGTCCTCGCCCTCGATTTGGGACCTATGCCCCAATTTTTACAGAAACTGGTGTTGCTGCTTTTGGTCGAGACCATGAATCTTCTCAACAAGTTTGGTCTTCTGAGGTGGGTTATCCCGGAGCACCAGAATATCGCGAGTTTTACAAAGACTTAGGTTGGGAAGCAGAATACGAGTATATCAAGCCTTTTATTATGCCCAACGGTCAACGTAAAAACACGGGCATCAAATATCACAAAATTACTGGTCGCGGTTTGGGGCTGGGTGATAAAGCTCTCTACGATCCTTATTGGGCAAGGGAAAAAGCCGCAGAACACGCTGCTAACTTTATGTACAACCGGGAGCGACAAGCAGAGCATCTTCATGGTATAATGCAGCGCCCTCCAGTCATTGTTTCTCCCTACGATGCGGAACTATTCGGGCATTGGTGGTATGAAGGACCCTGGTTTATTGATTACCTCTTCCGTAAGTCGTGGTTTGACCAACAGACTTATGCCATGACTCACTTAGCGGATTACTTAAAGGCTCATCCAACCCAGCAAGTTTGCCGTCCCTCTCAGTCCAGTTGGGGTTACAAAGGATTCCACGAGTATTGGTTGAACGAGACTAATACTTGGATTTACCCTCATTTGCATAAAGCAGCAGAACGGATGATTGAAATATCATCTCTCGAACCCGCAGATGAGTTGGAATGGAGAGCGTTAAATCAAGCTGCACGAGAATTGCTATTGGCGCAATCCTCAGATTGGGCGTTTATTATGCGGACAGGGACAATGGTACCCTATGCAGTCAGACGGACGCGATCGCACCTCATGCGTTTTAACAAGCTTTATGAAGACGTTAAAATTGGCAAAATCGACAGTGGTTGGTTGGAAAAAGTTGAGTTGATGGATAATATTTTCCCCAGTATCAACTACCGCGTTTACCGTCCTTTGTCATAACCTCGGTACTTTCTCGTTCCCAAGCTTCTCTTGAGAATGAAAGGCAATGCCCACCATCATCTAAGTAGGGTGGGCAATGCCCACATCATCTTTGGCAAAGGTATTGCTCTGTAAAACCCAATTCAACAACTATTGAGGAAGATTGTTGCTTGCAAAAGCATTCAGGCTGTAAGCCGGAGTGCGATCGCTGTAGTTAATGTCTTGACCTGGGAAGTGACTTAGCTAGCTTTTCAAAAGACTCGGAACGCCAGTTACGCTCCTGGATGGGCTTTTGTTCGCCAAGGAACTAAGCTTGAGTACCAATTAAAGCAGTAGATACCCAACCGACAATAAATAGTGCAATTAGTACAACTATCATATTTATCACCACGTTTTCATTTAATTTTTCTGTTTATTTGTAAATAAATTTAACAAGCAAGTAATAAAACTGACAACATAAGCTACTGACGCGTTGACCGATAAGTAAGGTACGGGCTTCCGCACTGTGCAAAATAAAAATCCCTCGCTTGGTAAGGCAAGGGATAAGATGCTTGGGCGATAATTAGATATTGTCGGGGTCAATATTTAATTCTTTCAGCTTGGCAGCTAAACGCCGTGCTTTCTCTTCAGCAGCTTGTTGTGCTTGTTCAGCAGCTTGTTGTGCTTGTTCAGCAGCTTGTTGTGCTTGTTCAGCAGCTTGTTGTGCAGAGGCTTGTTCTTCAAAACTTAAAAGTGTTTGACTGGTTGCTGGATCGTAAAAGCGCATTTTGCCTTCTTTGAGTCGCAACTCTAAACCTAAGACTTCGCTTGGTAACGATACCGTACCATCTGCTAAGGCAGTGGTGACAACTGGGAGATAATTGCCATCCACTAGCCGTAAACCTTGCAGTGGAGGGTTGAGATAATCTCCTGTGGGGTCATATTGATAATATTCCCGTACTCCTAAAAAGGCGTAAATTCCTTTTTTGGCACCTTGGTCTTTGCTGCGAGTGCTTTTTGAGGTAATTTCTAGCACAAAATCCGGCGTTTTCTCATTTTCCTCCCAAGTTTTGTAACTGCGGCGTTGACGATTTTCGACACCAAAAATGACAAAGACATCGGGTGAGACAACTGATTCCGGAATTCCTTGTTCGTAGTAAATAAATAAATTCCCAGAAACATAAACATCGGGACGGTTTTGGAAATAAGTTCCCAGTACTTTGACTGAGTATAATAAATATTCACGTGTTTGGTCGCTTTCAGCCATAGGCTTGCCGTCCTCATCTGGATATTCAATTGGAGTCATCGGGATGTATTCAACAGAGACTACCATTTGTTGTTCCTCCAATGTTTGATGTGTTGAATAAATTTCTCTCTAGATATTTCCATAGTATTTATTATAGAAACACCTATTGCAAAGTTTTGAGTGTAGCGATCGCCTGACGTAAAGATTGAATATTTTGCTCAAAGGTCAAGATTGTTTCCTGACTTTCTGCTCCTTCAAGAGCTACTAATGCCGCTTGCAAATCTGGTATATTAATGGTGCATAAATGCTGTTGCAAACTTTGAGCTATAAAGTCTAGAGCATAAGCAACACTCGCTCGAACATTCTCATCTTGGTCTTTCAAAGCTGAAATAAGGGTTGGTATAGCAACTTTAGCATCGAGTCCTATTTTCTGTAGAGCATGAGCTGCAAAGCTACGAACCTCTTCATCTTCTTCCTTTAAAGCGTCGATTAGGGCTGATATAGCAACCTTGGCTTTTGAACCAAGTTGTGCCAGAGCATTAGCAGCAGATGTGCGATAGAAACTTTCCCTGTCCTGAAGAGTTACAATCACGATAGGAATCGTGTCTTGAACGGGCAAACCTATTAGGACTTACGCACTATACAAATTGGCGATCGCAAGCATCAACGGATAATGGTCGTTTCAGACTTGTAGGGGCGCGGCGGCCTTGCGCCCCTACGGTGGTTGATGTTGGTTCTTATTTGTTAAAAAATCAAACGTTGAAGTGCTAAAAATGCTTGGTCATATCTGACGGTTTCTGTCAATGCGTAAGTCCTAATCTTTTACTTTCTCTTGGACTTTGGACAAAAAATAGAGTTCGCGAATATTATGACTTTGTTGGCGAATTTGTTCAAGTCAAACTTTATAGCATAACGTAGAGTTTCACCTATATTTTCTAAGCGACTCAAAGTACGTATGGCAGATAAAATGTGAGTAGAGTCAGTACGTTGTTGTTTTGGAGATTTTAGCAGTCCTTTTTCCACAAAACGAGAAAGCATTAAATCTAGTAGATAACTTTGCCGAAACCCAAAAATCGTACCATAAGTTCGCTAAAATACTAACACCTTTTCGTCAAAATAGCGATGTATTTTATACATTATGGGAAACAGTAATTTAGGCAGAACAAGCATTGTAGGCATTAAAAGCTTAACATTGCCGAGAAAAATTGGAAGTATAAGCCTGCAAACGGCAATATTATCCTTCCACCGACAAGTTGAAATGTAACGAAATATTTCGCCAACAGCATCCATTGATACTCGCGCCCCTAAACACTTATAGAAGTTTGTAATTATTCTTGCTATCTATTAAGCAGCTTAAATAATGCTATGTATAGTATTTTGACTGCTTATCAACTGTTTTTCAGCAAGAAATGTATTGTCGTTTACTTTACGAGAAGTTATGTTTTGACTTATTGTTATCAACTGTAACCGTAAAATAACTAATTTCTGAATATCTAATATTTCTTTAGATTCATTGGGAATGCAATTGCCCTTTGGGCACTGCGCTCCCTTGCATCGCTTTCCTCAGACGCTTTTGTCACTTTTAAGGATTGCAGGGCTTTGGTTTGGGCTTTTTATCTATAAATCTGAGTTTCTGTTAAACAATAAAGCCTCAAATTTTGATGAAATCAAAGTCTGGTGAATTTGGCTGTTGATTATTGTTTTTCGAGAGTGACAAAACAGGGTTAAGAGTTACCGAATAAAAGCAAGGAGTCTAATCAGATCACACCTTTGGGAATTGTGCCTTTTGAAGGCGAAACTTTTTGAGCAAAGGAGTTGTTCAAGTTGATGAGTATTCCGATTCAGGTTTCACCTGTGACAAACGATCTGACCTTATCCATAGATCAAACGTTCGCCGAAGTGGTGAAAGTCACTATCCCGAAATCTGGGGTAGTCCCTAAAGTGGATGTTTATTTTCTCGCAGATACGACTAGTAGCATGAGGACGGCGATCGACGCCGTGAAAAATGGGATCTCGGATATCCTAACCCAAATCGGGGGGCTAGGGGCCGATGTCCAGTTTGGGGTTGGTGAATACAAAGACTTTCCGGCTCCGGTTACTGGCGAACATCCCTACGCCTTCGCGCACCAGCATAGCCTGAGTGCCAACACCGCCACGATCAAAGAAAAAGTAGCTGGCTGGACGGTTACTTCCGGTAAGGACGTTCCAGAGGCTCAATTCTACGCCCTCGATCGGGTTGCCGAACCACCTGGTGGTCAGATCGGTTGGCGTGCAGATTCCAAGCGGATCGTCGTCTGGTTTGGTGACGCTGCTGGTCACGACGCAGTATGCAAACAAATCTCCAACCTATCCTACGACATCACCGAGGCATCGGTTACCGCTAAGCTAGTCGCAGAGAAGATCAAGGTGCTGGCCCTCAGCTTGAGAAGCGACGGCGCTCCGGCGGGACTGGACGACGATCCGAAAACGAAAGCTACTGGGTATCAGCCATTCTGTGGCGATCCGGGCGGTACCCAGGGACAAGGGACAAGGATCGCCAAAGCTACAGGTGGCAAACTTGTCCAAGGTGTCAGTGCAAATACGATTGTGGAGACGATCGCTGCTGAATTGGCAGCACAGATCACCGCGATCGGGAACGTCAGTCTGGTAGCCAGCGGTGCCACGGCACCTTTTGTGCAAGAGATCGCACCAGTCGGCGGTCTTGGTCCCCTCAGTAGGGACCAAGACCATGAAATTAGCTTTGATGTTTCCTGGATTGGCACCGTACCAGCCACCTACGAGGATCAGGTCTTCAACGGCTCCCTCGATGTCGTTGCCGATGGAGAAGTCGTTGGCGGCAAGACCGTCAAAATTACAGTACCACTTGATGAGGAAATTCCAATGCCACGCCCAGATGATGTTTCCGGTACCTACATGTTAGTTCACCACGTGACGGGTACTTATTTGCAAGCTCTAGGTTACAATCCCGATGTCAACGATTATGTCCATATCTGGAACCTTGATCCTCCTAATACTACAGCAGGGTTCCAAGGACACCTGTGGGTTCTGATCAAGGAGACCGATGGAACTTACCGCATCCAGACCTGGGAGAAAGATCTAACCCACAAGGAGCAGTTGTATCTCCAAGCGCCAAACAAGCCTGGGGTTGCTGCGTTACCAACTTTGCAACGGCGCAGCCAAAGTGAGTTGCAGTCTTGGGTATTGGTTCCAGTCAGCAGTGATCCCAACACTTATGCTATCCGACCAAAGTCATTCCCTGAATATGCCCTGGGTACTAATGGCAATGTATTGGCCAACGGCACGGGAGTGGTCACCAACCGCACCTGGGGAGAACCACCTTTCCATCATTATTGGCGACTAAGCAAGGATTACACTGGGGGGACATAAATCTCAGTACAAACGGTTATCTACCGTGGCGGTACCAATGCCAAGGGGAGTGGGTTCTGAGAGGGTGACATATGGCCTAAAATCCTTGCATGTTGAAGAAGGCAGTCCCGATGAAAAAATTTCCCCGCCATGTATGTAAGTAGCTTTGTTCCTTTCCCCTTTACCCTACTTACAAGTCAGAAGGCAAGAGGCAGAAGGCTTTTATGTTTCGTGCCTCTTTCAGAGGAGCTTCGCTAACAGATGGGGATTCCAACCCCACCTGAACGAGATGTTAAGCAATATTTCGCCAACAGTGTCAAATTAGGGACTTCCAATGAAAAAATCATCCCATCGTAGGGGCGCAAGGCCTTGCGCCCCTACTACACGTTTATTTTGGATTTGGGATAATTTATTTTTTGGTGTTCCCTTATAAGCGAACTCTCTTTTTTGTCCAAAGTCCAATTTCTCGCTTCGTGCTATTTGGTTTCAAACTCGATTGGGCTTTGGCTTTCGCAGCAAATAAAATTGAAGTTCAATATTCCTCCTTCTGCACCCCGCAACAAGGTCATGCCTTTTCTTCGCGCCATTCGGTTTCGTTCCTCAACCCAACCTACACAATACATTTGGCGAAAGAAAGAGTAAACAAAACCCCCAGCACAAAGCTGAGGGCTGTGAAATTCTCTAAAAACAAACCGTATTTTTTCAAAAAAACCCAATTCAACAACCTATTGAGGCAGATTGTTGCTCGCATAAGCATCCATGGTGTAAGCCGGAGTGCGATCGCTGTAATTAATATCTTGACCTGTGATGGACTTAGCTAGCTTTTCAAAAGACTCGGAACGCCAGTTACGTTCGTGGATTGGCTTTCTTTGTTCGCCTAAGAAATAAGCTTGAGTACCAATTAAGGCTGCTGCTGCCCAACCTACAACAAACAGTGCAATCAATACAGTCATCATAGTTATCACCGCATTTTTTATTTAAGTTTTATGTCTATTTGTAAATTAATGTAACAAACAGGCAACGAAACTGACAATATAAGATAAAAGCGTGTTGACCGATAAAAGGTGTACGGGATTTCGCACTATGCAGAAAAAAAATTCCTGGCTAAGGCAGTGGTACAGAAATCACAAATACTGTAACGACGCTCTAGATGGATAAGTAGGTGCGTGTTCAATGAGACAATAAGGACGACTGTAACTGAGAGGTGGTTCTAAAGCATGCTCCTGCAAAAATTCCGAATCGTTCATCACCTTCTCAGTCTGACCATCAAACACAATTTGTCCCCTACTTAATACAATAGTGCGCGAACAAAGCTCTAAAGCTAAATCTAAATCATGAGTGGCAATCAGTTGAGTCAGAGGTAGAGTTTGTAGTAAATCAATTAACTGACGGCGCGATCGCGGATCTAATTGAGCAGAAGGTTCATCAAACACCAAAACCTGCGGGTTCATAGCTAAAACGCCTGCGATCGCAACACGTTTTTTTTCACCCCCAGATAAATTATCAGTATTGCGTTGTCCGTACCATTCAGGATCGATATCAACTGCAGCCATTGCTTGAAGAACTTGCTCTTTGAGTTCCTTATCTCGCAAGCCTAAATTCATTGGACCAAAAGCAACATCTTCCCATACAGTTGGCATAAATAACTGGTTATCTGGATTTTGAAAAACCAGTCCCACAAAATTCCGAATTTCTCGCAAGTTGTCAGGTTTGACAACCCACTCACCAATCATCACCTCTCCTTCTTGAGGCAAAATAATGCCATTAAGGTGATACTGCAAGGTAGACTTTCCCGAACCATTCGCCCCAATTAATGCAACTCGTTCTCCTGGTTTGATAAACAGATTAATTCCCTTCAGGGCTTGAGTCCCATCAGGGTATGTATAGCTTAGATGTTTAATAGTGACTGGATTATGATGCATTGTTGAAGTGTTGGTTGTTGGTTGTTAGTGGTTAGTTGTTGGTTGTTGGTTGTTGGTTGTTAGTGGTTAGTGGTTAGTTGTTGGTTGTTAGTTGTTGGTTGGTAGCCACTAACTACTAACTACTAACTACTAACTACTAACTACTAACTACTAACTACTAACCACTAACCACTAACCACTAACCACTAACCACTAACCAAATAAATAACTTGTCCCAAAAGAGACACAATGAGCGTTATTGTGAGAGCGATCGCATCACGTCGTCCGCCTTGGGGTAGTTGTTCTATGGGTGGAACTCCTTGATAACCTCGTGACAGCATTGCTTGATGAATGCGGTTACCTCGCTCGTAAGTGCGAATAAATAGAGCGCCAATTGTGTTGCCAACGACTAACCTGATAGTACGGTTGCTGTTCATTAAGTTGCGAGATGCTGCGGCTCGCCTCATGGTGTTAAACTCGTTAATCAAAACGTTTATGTAGCGATACATTGATGCCAAAATTGCTACTAACAGTGGTGGGGTTCGTAGTTCAATCAGGGCATTGAGAAGTTCTGGTACTGAAGTTGTTAAAGTCAGCAAATTCAACATCAACAGTGACAGTAATGTCTTGAAAGTTACACTACCCAAAATAATCAGCCCCAGGGTAGTGATTTGTAGAGGACCCCAAGCCCAAAGTACCCTACCACCTCTTCGGAATAAAGTTCCTAGAAGTACGACGCCAATAAACCCGAACTCAACAGCTAACCGTTTCAATAGAACGCTGAGGGTAACTTGACTGAGTAATATGACGCTTACTACAGCCAAGGCATAAATTGACCAAGTCCACCAATGTCCATTTGGGGTGATGACGGTGGCAAAAACAAGCATCAACACACATAGGATGCGAGTACGGGGAGCAAGTTTGTGCCAGGGTGTGACTTTTTTACTATCGAGATCGAGAGCTATTGCCCCAATATGCAGAAGCATCTGACGATTTTTACTTTCTTCATCCTTCACACTTTATACTTCATACTTCGTTAGAATCATCATACTCGGGGTGAGATGAACTTGAACCACGCACAACAAGTTTGCCAATTCCCCAAGCCAAACCAAAAGTTGCTAGAGTTCCCACTAACCCAGCTATGGGGGTCGCTATGCCTTCGGGGACACCTCTAAGAGCGTATTCATCAAAAAAAGAGTGGAAAGGAAGCTTTTTAGCTGGTGCATCTTCAACTGCTTTATCTTCAAATTTGAGATCCTGGGAGACTCGATCCAAACCGTCGGGATCTTGGCTAGCAAAAGGAGACAGGAAAATTGCAATCAGTAGGGCAACACCCAAACCTGCTATGACAAAAGCACGGTTGCGATCGCGTATCGTATTGTGGCTCATAAAATTTCTCAAATTACTCTTTAATCGTTATTGGTGTGGAGACAAAGGTCGAGAGACAACAGATTTGCGTGGGGGATCGTAAAACATATCCGATCGAGTTCGCCAAATGAACGAAAGTGCGATGATGGTGATTGCGGCTTCACCTATACCAATGAGTACGTGCCAAGTTGTCATTGCCGTTAATGCTACTGATAACGGAACTGTTCCAGAGACAGCCAGTTGTACTGCACATACAAGTGCTGCTACAACCACGCTTGTCCAAGCTGCAACCGCCGCACCAACCACCATCCCTGACAGTTTATTGCGACCTATGGCGACTCGGATGGCTTTGTATAAGTAATAACCAGCAAATGTCCCAATTAAGCCCATATTCAGGATGTTGGCTCCCAACACTGTCAAACCGCCATCTTGGAAGAAGACGCTTTGGACAATAAAGACGGCTACCATTACCAAGGAACCAGCCCAAGGACCTAATAAAGCTCCCGCTAAAGTTCCGCCCAAAAGATGCCCGGATGTCCCTCCAGGGATGGGGAAATTAATCATTTGAGCAGCAAAGATAAAAGCCGCACATACGCCCATGAGGGGTACAGCTCGTTCTTGGTATTCTGCTTGCGATTTGGACAGCGAGACAGCAATCAATGCGATCGCAATGACCCAAGTAACAAGGATAACAGGTAAATTCAAAAAGCCATCCGGAATATGCAATGCTAAATGGGGTTGCAATATCCAATGCATCCATCCTGAGTCTGAAATAAAAGCCAACACGATTGTATATCCGTAATTTAACGATTTTCTTTAGACAGATTATGCGATCTGTGTAAACTTCTAGTTAAGCTTAGAGTTTCTTTAGATTTCAATGCAATGGGGGGGCATTTGAGGATTTTGGATTTTGGATTTTGGATTTTGGATTTTGGATTTTT
>NZ_WJFC01000287.1 GCF_009725235.1 Scytonema sp. UIC 10036 | reverse complement strand
ATTTTTAACTCTAATTTTTAATAATTTAAGTTCTATCTTATATCTACTATCAACTAACCACTAACTACTAACAACTAACAACTAACAACAAACAACCAACAACCAACAACCAACAACTATCAACTAACAACTATCAACCAATGACTTATACACAAGAAAGAACCCTTGCCGATAAAGTCCGTTCTGACTTCCCAATATTACATCAGGAAGTCAACGGGAAACCTTTGATTTATTTCGATAACGCTGCTACATCACAAAAACCTTTGCTCGTACTGAATACTTTGCGAGATTATTACGAGCAGTACAATTCTAACGTGCATCGTGGCGTACATACTCTCAGTGCTAAAGCCACTGAAGCTTATGAAGCCGTCAGAGATAAAGTTGCTGCGTTTGTCAATGCTGCATCGCGTCAGGAAATTGTTTTTACCCGTAATGCGACTGAGGCTATTAACTTGGTTGCTTACAGTTGGGGAATGAACAATTTGCAACAGGGAGATGAAATTATTCTCTCAGTTATGGAACACCACAGTAATTTGGTTCCTTGGCATTTTGTGGCACAAAAAACAGGTGCTGTGCTAAAGTTTGTGGAACTGACACCAGAGGAAAGTTTTGATTTGGAACAGTTTAAAACACTGATTTCTGACAAAACAAAATTGGTGTCGGTGGTTCATGTTTCTAATACTTTGGGTTGTATTAATCCCGTAACAGAAATTTGCGCGATCGCTCATCAATACGGAGCAAAAGTTTTAATTGATGCTTGCCAAAGTGTCCCCCATATGCCGATTGATGTCCAGCAATTTGACTGCGATTGGTTGGTAGCTTCCGGACATAAAATGTGTGCGCCAACTGGAATTGGATTTTTGTATGGCAAGTTGGAATTGCTGCGGCAAATGCCTCCCTTTTTTGGTGGTGGGGAGATGATTGCTGAAGTGTTTTTAGATAGTTCTACCTACGCCGATTTACCCCATAAATTTGAAGCCGGTACACCTGCGATCGCAGAAACAATTGCCCTAGGCGCAGCAGTGGATTACCTCAGCAGTATTGGCATGGATAAAATCTATGCTTATGAATCTGAATTGACTGGTTATCTCTTTGATAAGCTAGTACAAATTCCAGGAATTCGTTTATTTGGTCCATTGCCTAAAATTGCAGGTTTGGGGAGAGCTGCGCTTGCTGCTTTCACTGCAAAAGATGTCCATGCCAACGATATATCGACATTATTAGATCAAGAAGGTATTGCCATTCGTTCCGGGCACCATTGTACTCAACCATTACACCGCCATTTAGGTATTGCAGCAACAGCAAGAGCGAGTTTATCTTTCTACAATACAAGTGAAGAAATTGACGTTTTTGTGAAAGCATTAAAAGAAACTCTAGATTTCTTTAGCAGTTTTGGAAGTTAAATTATAGAGGATTTATAAACTCCCGCACAATAGAATTTTAGAACTATACACTTGGTTTGTAGTTGCGCTGTCTTCGCATGCATCCCAACTACAAACCAATTAATTTATACCTCATTAGCCGAACATGATATGACTGACAAAAACTCATATCAATAGAAGAACTTATGACTACTGCACCAGTTTCACCCAAACTATTAACTTTTCAAGAATTTACAGCATGGCGTCCCGAAGGTAGACGCTACGAACTACACAATGGAGCAATTGTCGAGATGGCTCAACCAACCGGGAAGCATGAAAATGTCGTTGGGTTCTTAGCACGTAAAATAACTGTAGAGTTCGATCGCCTCAACCTTCCCTACCACATTCCCAAAACTGCATTAGTTAAACCATCGAACCAAGAATCAGCCTACTCTCCAGATATTTTATTAATAAATCGCGACAATCTCCCAAATGAACCGCTGTGGGAGAACGAGTCAACTGTTTCCCAACCCGCATCTATTCCCTTAGTCGTTGAAGTTGTTTCAACTAATTGGCGAGATGACTACCATAAAAAGTTCGCTGATTATGAAGAAATGGGTATTCCTGAGTTTTGGATTACTGATTATGCTGCACTAGGAGGACGCAACTTTCTTGGCAACCCCAAAGAACCTGCAATTTTTGTATGCCAGTTACTTAATGGGGAATATCAAATGAATTTGTTTAGGGGAAACACTGCAATTGTATCCCCTACTTTCCCTCAACTCAATCTGACAGCCCAGCAAATTTTTGATTCTGCTTTGTAGCTAGAGCGTTTGTGGGTTAGCGCATATGAAATTTATAGTCTTCAGTTCCCCGACTTCTCAAAGAAGTCGGGGAGCTAACTTTTCAGGAATAATTGAGGATTGCTACATCATGTAGAATTTATGTGTATAAATGCGATCGCTAAAATTAGAATAGTAGAAGAAAACTCACCACAAGTTATGAATACAAGCAGTGGTGGCAGAGTTAAGTCCTAAAGATAGGATAAAAAAATGCATATCGACTATACAGTCCAAATTTGGAAAGAAGACTCACAATTTGTAGCTCATGCGATGCCCTTAGATGTTATGAGTTCAGGAGAAACGCAAGACAAGGCAAGAATTGCTTTAGACGAAGCAGTCCATCTTTTTCTAGTTACTGCTGCTGATATGGGTACTTTAGAGGAAATTCTTCAGGAAACGGGTTACAAACTACAAGATGGAAACTGGATAAGCCCTAATTGGGTATCAATTGAAAGGCATTCTATGACAGTAGATGTCTGAAAATGCCAAGAATAACACCCATTTCCTGGCAAAGGCTAGAAAAGGTATTTATTGCTGCTGGTTTTACATTTGCTAGGCAAGAAGGAAGTCATCGTTGCTACATCAAACCCGGTATCTCTAGACCAATCGTAATTCCTACATACGATGAAATTCCCGTCTCAATCATCAAAAACAATTTGAAAACAGCCGAAATTTCTAGAGACGATTATTTTCAATTGCTAAATCAAGTTTGATCGTAGACTGATAACCCTGTGATGCTAGCACTTTGAGAGGAAGGAAATGTTTGTATTAAATATGTCTGTAGAAAAATGGGTTGGAAACAAAAATGAAGGGGAATTAATCGAAAATCCAAACTGGAGTAAGATAGAAGCTGCTATACGCGAATTAAATGGTAAAAGTAAAACTTTAGTGACACTTGGTGCAGATGATGAAATGTATATGAGTATTGGAGGTGGTGAGTCAGAAAAATATATTGTTACTGTAACTTTTGATAACTTAAGCTTTTATAGCTTAGTTGATTCATCTAAGCCCAATATAACAGAAAAGCTAGTTGTTGGCGGACAGGAAGGAATTTATCCGGCAAAGATGTGTGTTGATTTGTTACGTTGTTTGCTAGCTGCTAGAACTTTTACAGAATTAGGGAATCTCGATCTATTACTTTGCTGGGAAGAAGATAAATCGTTAGCCGTAGCGTAATGAAAATGGGTTGGGTGGGCACTGCTAGCCCTGTCAAGGTGGATAAAAACTTCAGGTACTCGATAGCTACCTCATCTCTTACCTCTGTGTACT
The DNA here is from genome assembly GCF_009725235.1 of Scytonema sp. UIC 10036. Next base: position 9,700 of record NZ_WJFC01000287.1, on the reverse strand, counting down.
CTGCGCCTCTGCGGTTAAATAAATGACTTTTAAACCGCAGAGGCACAGAGAGCGCAGAGAAAAAAGATGAGGAATTGCCACTTGAATTAAAATTTTATGAGTCACCTTGACAGGGCTAGGTGGGCACTGCCTACCCTACGCTTAAGTGTTTGTATTTGCGATGCATGCGACGACAGCGCTACTACGAACCAGGAAAAATATCGATGCAATCAATTTCGGCAGAATTTTCGCCTTTGCTGAAGCGAATCTGGTTTGTGCCAGTGTTTAATTGTACTCGGATAACTGCATTTAACCAGTTGTCCCATCCCGTCCACACATATCTTATTGCTGGAGCTTCCTTGCCATTAATATATAATCTGTGACTTGCTATCTTTCCGCCTTCTGTGCCATTCCCAAATCTGACTGACATATTGTATGTTCCTCGCTTTTTTACCTGAACGCGGAATTCTACATTGCTTTGTGGGTTATCAATGTAACCAACTTTTGCTCCGTTTGATGCGCTTGGGTGAGATATTATTTTGGCAACACCAGTAAAACGAGCATCTTCAGCTTGGTAGCGATCGCGTTGAGGCTCTCCACCAGGTACATTAATAGGAGTATTAACAGGTGCTGGAGAAGCAAAGTTAGGAGTACCGTCTCGGTTCCATCCAAATCTTTGAGTTCTTATATGTCGATTCCACCCAGCGCTTAAATGGTTTGCTGCATGGTAAACAATCCAGTCTTCTTTGTTATTTGGAGATTTCACAAAGCTGCAATGTCCGGGACTAACTACGCCATTCCCGCTTTGAAACACTGGTTCTTTATATTTACGCCAAGCAGATGCAGACAAAAGGTTACTGCCAACTTTTGCTGTTAATAAACCCAAAGCATAATTATTAGTCCAACCTACACTTGCAGAGTAAACGAGATTAATGGTTTTGTCTTTAATAATGACTTGCGGTGCTTCATTCACCTTTGGAGGGCTACCAAAAGTTTCCCATGCATAAGTTGGAGTTGAAATCTTAACTCGCGAACCACTGAGTGACGTTGGATTGCTCATTGGTGCAATATACAAATTCTGTTGTACGTTATTGTCGCCTTCCCATCCAGACCAAATAAAGTATCTTTTCCCACTCACAGTTAAAACTGTACCATCAATTGCCCATGTGTCATTTTTTTTGTCATATATTTTGCCTCGATCCACAAAATTTCCGCGAAACGGATCGGAACTAGTATTTTCAAGCACAAACATTCTATGGTTTGGATTATTACCATCATCTGCAGTGTAGTATATGTACCACTTTCCATCCAGAAAATGTAATTCTGGTGCCCATATATTCTGACTATTTGCACCTGACTTGGGTGGTGTCCAAACAGTTTTGCTTTCTCCCCCTGCAATGCCTGAAAGTGTCAAAGACTTCCATATTGTAATATTTTGATTTGTTAAGTAGGTCATGTAATAATATCCGTCTGTGTGTTTGTACACCCACGGATCGGCTCCACTTTGATCGAGAACGTTATAAAAATTAAAGGTTGGAGATCTTGTAAAACTATTTTTAATTGCAAGGCTAGAATCTGCTGCAAATATTAGATTACCATAACCGATAACCCCAGAAATTGTCACAACAAGAATACTAGCAATGAATAATGCCACCCATTTACGAAAATAACGCATTCTATTTTGGATTTTAGATTTTAGATTTTGGATTGAGGCGGATTTAGTATCATACTCTTTTCCCATTCCCAATGCCCCATGCCCAATGCCCCATGCCCTATTCTAAATTATCTGGATCTACCCCCAGTCTTCGCAACTCTTCTGCTAATCTTTGAGCACGTTGTTCGGCGGCTGCAACTCTTTCTTCTGGTGTTGGGTATCTGATACCTTGGCGATCGTACCAGTACAACCAATCCCGCGTGATTCCCAAGTAAGTTCCCCGTTCGCAACCAATTCCCAATCCTACCTCTTCCAACCACACAGGGCTTCCTGGTTGCAAAATATAAGTGCCATCTATCAAACGAAAGACTTCAAAAGTCGTTTTTCTACGACGGCGAGGGTTGTAAATGACGTAGTATAAAATTCCCAGTTTCTCATAAAGTTTTCTTTTACCAATATATTCCTCTCCACAGGTATTATAAGGAACTATCTCAAGGACCATAATTGGTGCAACTTTTTCTATCCAAGACACGTAACACAAGCGCAAGTCTTCGTATTCATCATCATCTATAACTCTTTGAGTTCCGAGACTCAAAAATGCATTTGGTACAGCAGGAGGCTCGTTGGGATTGTAAAAAATTCCCATACTGATGCCAAAGCACCAATCAGTACGATTTGCCCACACTCCTGCAAGCACAGAATTCAGTAAACTAGGTACCAAATTTTGCAATTCATCATTTACAGGGGTATCGTCTGAGCTGACTAAGTCCATAGGAGAGGGCAAACTGTCCCATGAAGGCTCCTCCAATATCATTGAGATAACCTCAAAAAAATATTAATTTAGCGTATCTGGATCTATTCCTAAAGAACGTAACTTTTCTGCTAACCTTTTGGCACGTTGTTCGGCAGTGGTAGCACGTTGTTCGGCAGTAGTGGCTAGTTCTTCTGGCGTTAAATATCTTACTCCTTGTTGGTCATACCAGTACAACCAGTCTCGGGTAATGCCCAGGTGGGTTCCTCTTTCGTGACCGATTGCCAATCCTACCTCTTCCAACCACACTGGGTTTCCTTTTTGTTTAACATATTCACCATTTACCAAACGATAAACATCCAAAGGAGGCTTGTTAGGACGGATGGGATTGTAAATAACGTAGTATGAACTTCCCAACTTAGCGTAAAAGTCTTTTTTCTTTGTATACTCCCCACGCCGTTTTTTAGAAACAACTTCTAGCACCATAGTCGGAAGAACCTTTTCTTCCCAAAGGACATAACTCAAGCGTAAGTTTTCGCTGACAATTCGACGAACCCCCAAACTCAAAAATCCATCTGGTACGATAGGTGGTAAGTCGGGATCGTAGTAAACTCCCATATCCACTCCAAAAAACCAATCCATACGGCTAGCCCATATCCAAGCCAAGATTGCTTTGAGAAAACCAGGAATTAAATCTTGCAGTTCGTTATCCACAGGAGTATCGTCAGAATCAGGTAAATCCTCTGCAGAGGGCAAGCAATTAAATAATGGTTTGTACTCTAACATAATGGAACCGCGAGATACTTATGAATTGATGATATCTAAGGTTAGTTGTTGGTTGTTGGTTGTTGGTTGTTGGTTGTTGGTTGTTGGTTGAAAACCCCTACTCCCTACCCCCTAACCAATCAAGGCATTTTCTTGCGATAATTCTCAAGGGGTCAGACGATTGGCTCTGCACTGGTTAGTCAAGGGAGGAAGAATGAGTCACGAGCAGCCAAGTTCAACGTTTGTAAGAACCGCAGGGCGGTTTATTTTAATAGTTCTGACTCTGCTGACAATCTTAACTGCCGGTCAGTCTTTATTATCGAGTTGGCAGCAACCTCAGTTTCAAAGTCGCTTGGAACTTTACCAAACAAATCTTGTACTACAAGCAGTTTCTCTGGAAACGTCGGACAGCGACAACGAGAATTTGAAGCCTTTGCAAGATGCTATCCTTGGTGCTAAACCTCTGGATGCAGCTACACAGCAGTATCAAGAAGCACGCAAATCGGCTCAAGGTAATTTAGAAAAAATCAAAACTCAACTTGCACAACTTCAATCTCAACCAGAAACGGCTCCTGCAACTTCTCAACCTCAATTGCAATATCCTCCTGCAACTAACCCCACTTCCGAACAGCAGCTACTGTTGCAGCAGTCGCTCAATCAAATGCAAAAATTAGTTCCCGAATTAGATTTGCGATTGGGAATCTTACAAGCACAGCAAGGAAAAACTGATGCTGCTTTGAAAACGTGGAATGAAATGCAGCAAAGTTTGGGAAGTGATTCTGAATTTGCCAAGGTAGCAGCAGTTTTAGCAGGGCTGTGGAGCGATCCCCCTCGTCTTTTGCCTGATTCTGAACCACTGATTCAAGCTAATTTAGATGGCTGGTTTAAATATATTGCTCTGGAAAAACTCTATCAACTTCAGCAACGGCAAGATACCCTGACAAATTTAAAAACATCTCAACAGGAAGTTGCTGAAACAGCAATGTTGAGATTATCACTGATTGGTACTGTCCCGGTGATTGCTTCTCTTATTGGGGTTGGCTTATTGCTCTTTTTGCTGGGCGAACGTGTTTTCAAGGGAAAAACTGCAATACTTGCTCAAAATGCAGATGTCACTTGGTTAACTCCTTGGAATGCTGAAACGATTTTGATAGTCTTTGTTGTAGGTTTTTTCTTCACGGGACAATTCCTGGTACCTGTGGCTCTCAAAGCATTCCTCGTACCTTTAGCAAAATCGGTTCTTCCTATCAAAACCCTTGCCTCTAGCGTGCGAGTTCAAGCTGTATCTGTCTTTGTTAGTTATTTGTTCGTGGCATTAGGTGCTCTGTCAGTACTGTATTTAGCTATCAAGCGGTTTTTTCCACTACCAGATGATTGGTTTCGCTTCCGGTTCAATGATAAATGGTTTTTATGGGGGTTTGGTGGCTACTGTGTAGCATTGCCTGTAGTGGTTGTCGTATCTTTGGTGAATCAACAGTTGTGGAAAGGGCAAGGCGGTAGCAATCCCCTGTTACAACTGGTGCTTGAAAGCCAAGATTCTATCGCACTGACTATATTTTTCTCTACGGCGGCGATCGCAGCTCCCATTTTTGAGGAAATTCTCTTTCGCGGTTTCTTGTTACCCTCTCTCACCCGTTACCTACCCGTATGGGGATCGATCCTCATCAGTAGTTTTTTGTTTGCGGCTGCTCACCTAAGCTTGGCGGAAATTCTCCCCCTTTTCTCTTTGGGCATCGTACTGGGCGTCGTTTACACGCGATCGCGCAATCTTCTGGCTCCTATGCTTCTCCACAGTCTTTGGAATAGTGGTACTCTCCTGAGTCTGTTTATTTTAGGTAGCCCCAGTCAATGATTTTTTCTATTTGCCAACTTTACAAATTCTTTGCTAAAAGTTTTACAAAAATTTACTGACAGACCTTGGTGTTTAATGTCAATAAATGCTAATTTGAATCAGATGTGCTAAAGTTGACAACAACTTAGGAACTCCGAAAAAGAAACAGTGAAGTAGTCACACTAAAAGATTCTACCCGTTCACAGGTGTAGGCTCCTTTGATGGCATAAATAGCTAAAACAGAACCATTGTATGTTCGCTGTTCCATTAAGAAACAGTGAGCAGACTGCGGTTCATACAGTTACTGCTATTTCGATTGACTTAAAATTATAATACTATCTACACCAGTATTCTTATTATCGTAGAAATATAAAAAGAATCCGGAGAAAGCATAGCTTGACTGGTAAAAATGACTAGGGTACTTGTATTTTTACGACTCTTGTAGCTAATTGTCCATCAAAGAATTTGCCAGCATAACGTGCTGCAAAACTGCTTAGCCGGATTTTCTAGCTAAAGTAAAGATAGGAGAGTTACGAAGGAGTACAGTTTCAGCTGTGTCTGAAGACTGTTAGTTTTTCGTGTCGCTAGCGTTCACCATACATTGGTAGCACGCTAGTTCTGCATATCTATTTTTATCAGTGCTTCTACTGCTCGTTAAGTCAACCAAAATCCTTAACTAGCTACAGCTTATACGTCTTACTTATAAATCACTCATAAAGCAAAGGAACTAAACCCATGGCTAAACTCAGCCCCAGTCATGCTACCAAACAACTTTTAGCTGGATACTGCGGTATTATCTTTGGTGGTTTTGGTATCCACAAATTCATTCTTGGCTATGCTCCTGAGGGATTTGTCATGCTAATCATTTCATTGGTTGGTAGTTATTTTACCTATGGTTTGACATTACTCATTATGCAGCTTGTTGGTTTAATTGAAGGAATGATTTATTTAAACAAATCACACGATGAGTTTGTCAGTACCTATTTCCTCAATAGGCAAGGTTGGTTTTAACCACTAACCCCTAACCACTAACCACTAACCAGCGATCGGAGATCGGTCACTGGTCATTTGTATTGCTTCATAACACAATACATTATTTCTCGACTATCCTAGCCCTTTCAGGATGTTTGTGCAAAATTAAGTGATTGTACGGTTTGTAGGTAAAAAACTCAACGCTAGCATTGTGGCGTCATGATGAGAAATACAGGAGTTGCACTCAAATGTCGAATGGAACCTCAAGCGATGCTAGCAAAAAAACTGCTGCTGGTATTTGTGGCATCCTGATTGGAGCATTAGGTGTTCATAAGTTTATTCTTGGTTATAATACCGAAGGTATTATCATGCTACTTGTTTCGTTACTAACATGTGGTATCGGAGCACCATTCATGGGCATTCTCGGTTTGGTTGAGGGCATTATGTATTTAACCAAAACTGATGATGAATTTATTAATACTTACATAGTGAATAAAAAGAAATGGCTTTAATCATTTCAAAAGTCAAAATATAAAGTTCATATGTAAATTCAATAAATATGGAGCAACCCTCCCACATTCAGTTGTCTGCGTCTCAATAAAATAGGTGTTGAAATTATCTCGATATCCTTTATCATACCGGGGTCAAATTGTTCGTTGGGGTCTACTTGGATTTTGTAGTACCCCAATACTTGGAACTCTATTCTACAACCAAGGTTATAGAATAGCTTTCTTAGTTTGTCCGATTCGACATTTCACTGGTATTCCTTGTCCGACATGCGGAATGACTCGTTCTTTTATGGCGATCGCACGTGGTGATTTAGAACGAGCAATATCAGAAAATGTGTTTGGTATTATCTTATTTTCTAGCTTTTTCATTGCTGTCATTCATGTTGCTGTGGAGTTACTGTTAAAACGTCGAATGACTGCATTTTATTGCCAAGTCATTAGAATAAAAACTTTTCACTCAATCGGTTTTTCTATATGCTTGTTTTACTATATTCTGCGTCTGTTTAATTTATTCACAACCGGAGAACTCTATATTTCTTTTATGCACTCTCCTCTCGGTCAATTTCTTTTTTCTATAAAAGTCAATTGAAGGTTGTTGAGTTAGCTCCCCGACTTCTCAAAGAAGTCGGGGAGATGGAACAGAATTGTGAGTTGTGTTAGTCTTTATGAGAAACTAAATAGTATTTACTGATATGTTAGCTCTCAAAGGTAAAAATTTAACCTTAATAGCTCTTGCTCTCATGGCAATGGCGTATTTCAGTACTATGTCTCATTTGGAAATACACCCTTTTTTAAAAGGTGAATTTGTTCTTATACCACTACAGGTGCTGGCATTAATTTACATTATGTATTGGCGTTGGTATCAGCGTCCGTTGAAATGATGGAGAAGTGATACCAGAGATGATGTCCAATGTTTCACGAGCTTCATAAAAGTTAACATATTTGACAATCTGTCAATGTTTCGGATTTCGCCTACGCTCAAATAAGAGGCGCTTAAATGAGAGCGTCTATATTTCTTTCGTAGCAAATCCAAACATTTCCATGCAATTTGTCTCGAAGACTAACCTTCCCTTAGAACCAGCCCTAACAACAGAGAAAATTACTTTGGATGTTGGGGGTATGAAGTGTGCTGGCTGTGTAAAGGCAGTAGAACGCCAGCTAACTCAACATCCGGGAGTTAAAAGCGCTTGTGTGAACCTAGCAACAGAAGTAGCAGTCGTAGAATTAGAAATTGGTGCGGTACAGCCAGAAGCACTGGCAGAGAAATTGACATCAGCTGGATTCCCGACTCAACCCCGGAAATTAGGCAAAGAAGGAGCAAGCGAGACACAAGGAATGCCCAATCCAGAAGAACGCCAGCGCCAAGAAATGAAGTTAGCACGGCAGCAGTTGGCGATCGCCGCAATACTTCTGGTACTGTCAATGACCGGGCATATTGGCAGTCTTGGGGGACCGATACCGCCAGTTTTGCAAAATATTTGGTTCCACTGTGGCTTAGCAACTGTCGCCATACTCATTCCCGGTCGTCCAATTTTGATAGACGGGTGGCTGGGCGTGCGGCACAATGCACCTAATATGAATACCCTTGTGGGATTGGGAACGCTAACAGCCTACATTGCCAGCTTAGTTGCCTTAGTGTTTCCCCAACTGGGTTGGGAATGTTTCTTTGATGAGCCAGTCATGATGCTGGGCTTTATTTTGTTAGGGCGGACATTGGAAAAACAAGCCAGAAATCGTGCGGCTGTGGCATTTAAAGGGTTGCTTGCCCTCCAGCCGCAAGTAGCCCGGTTAATTGCTAAACCAAAACTAGAGGAAGATACGACTTCTACAGTTTCTGCCAATAAGGGAGTTGTGGAAATTCCCGCTGAAGTTGTGCGTGTTGGTGAATGGTTGCAAGTTCTTCCTGGAGAGAAAATTCCCGTTGATGGCGAGATTGTGGATGGACAAACAACTGTAGATGAGTCGATGCTGACTGGAGAAGCAATGCCAGTTATCAAACAACCGGGAGATTCAGTAGTAGCAGGGACAATCAATCTTTCAGGTGCGATCGCAATGCAGGCAACTCGTACTGGAAGCGATACAACTTTAGCATCGATTGTTGCCCTAATAGAAACAGCCCAAACTCGCAAAGCCCCCGTACAAAAATTAGCAGATACAGTAGCAGGATACTTTACCTATGGTGTATTGACAGCTGCGCTGTTAACATTTATTTTCTGGTACTTTTTCGGCACCCACATTTGGCATAACGTAACTATGTCAGGTGTAATGAACATAGCTCATCATTCCCACACTCCCTCACTGACTCACTCCCTCACTCCCCTCACCCCTCACCTCCTTGTCAGCCTTAAACTAGCGATCGCAGTCATGGTAGTTGCTTGTCCTTGTGCGTTAGGCCTTGCACACCCACAGCCATACTTGTTGGGACAACTATTGGCGCACAGAGGGGTCTTTTCATCAAAGGTGGAGATGTTTTGGAGAAAGTACACCTTCTAAGCACCGTCGTTTTTGATAAAACTGGGACTCTAACGACAGGTCATCCTGTGATAACGGACTGCATCCCTGAAGGCGTTGGGCATCGGGAACTGGGCATGGGGAATAACTCACCTCAATCACTTATCCAAATAGCTGCTGCCGTGGAAAGTGGAACAATTCACCCACTTGCAAAAGCCATTGTACAAGAAGCACAAAAGCAAGATTTGTCAATCCCCAGTGCTACGGATTTTTGTACAGAACCAGGATTGGGCGTATCTGCTGTTGTGGAAGGCAGTTTAGTGCTTTTGGGTAATAGAGACTGGCTGCACTGGCATGGAATTGCGATCGGCGAAACTACAGCAAAACAAGCGCAAACACTAGCGGCAGATGGTAAGACAGTTGTTTTTATAGTAGTGGAAGCTACTGTAGCCGGACTTATTGCTGTTCGGGACAATATAAGACCAGATGCTAAAGCAACAGTGGACAGGTTGCGTCAAATGGGTCTGCGGGTCATGATGTTAAGCGGTGACTCATTAGAAGCTGCCACTGCTGTAGCCAACCAACTAGGACTCTCAAGCGCTGATGTTGTGGCAGGTGTTCCCCCCGCAAAGAAAGCATCTGTCATTCAAGAGTTACAACAGGGAGTAGGGAGTAGGGAGTGGGGAGTAGGGAATAATTTTCCCAATCCAAAATCCAAAATCCAAAATCCAAAATCCAAAATCCAAAATCCAAAATCCAAAATCCAAATTCCAAAATCCAAAATCCAA
>NZ_WJFC01000286.1 GCF_009725235.1 Scytonema sp. UIC 10036 | reverse complement strand
GTATTTATGAGAATAGTGACAATTCTAATATAAAGTGCATTTTTTGAATAATTCCGTAATCTTTGAATTTGGACTTGATGAATTAATAGAAGTCCATAAATTGCACCATAGTATTTAGTAGGATTTAATTTTTATAACTTGGACTCTGGAATGCAAATGAATTCCAGTGATTTTGATGGAGCTTTGAGAAAAAATTAAGCAGGAGTACTTACCTAAGTTTATTGAGGCAAATATTCATTCTCGTTTTTTTTACCAGAGTCAATAAAGTCCCTAAATAAGGAAATTTAGGAAATGCTAAAAGTCAAAGTTTTCAATTACCAAACAGGTGAGATCCATCCCATAGATCTAACACCAGAAACAAACAGTAAAGGACAGTGTACTATTGGGCGAGCCTTAAACTGTGACTTAGTTCTGGTTAGCCCTGAGGTCAGTCGCATACACGCTAGAATTATCTACCAAAATGGGGATTATTATTTTACGGATCTGTGCAGTAAGATTGGTTCCCGAATCAACAATGAAGATGTTCAAGCTAATCAGAGTTACATCTTGTCAAAGAACGATGTTATCCGCGTCGGGGGATTTGTTATCCTCATTGAATCAGTAGAGACATCTTCGTTAACAAACCATTACCCAGGGTGGGTGCAAGATAGCGATCGCCATTGGACAAAAGATGAGTTGATTGTTCGATGTGTGGGGGTGGTTGATGAAACTACAGACATCAAGACATTTTCCTTTGCAGCCGAGTCCTCGGTACCGTTGACTTATAAGCCCGGACAGTTTATCACCTTAGAGTTGGAAATTAGTGGAGAACCGATTCTCGGCTCTTACTTCATCTCCTCCACCCCTTCACGACCCCACAGCTTGGAAATTACCGTCAAGCGTATCGGACAGGCGACTGACTCCCGCAATAGACAACTGGCTCTGGTTTCTAATTGGTTGCACGATCGCATCACCATTGGCAGTACAGTAAAACTCATTGGCGGTGCGATGGGTGATTTTACCTGTGTTGACAAACCGTCGCAGAAACTGTTGATGATTTCATCTGGGAACGGTATCATCCCCATCATGTCGATGACTCGGTGGGTGAGCGATACGTTGTCAGCCGAGTCCGATCTTATCTTTTTCCATAGCACCCGCAGTCCCCGAGATATTATCTTCCGCCGGGAATTAGAGCTCATCGCAGCACGTATGCCTAAATTCCGTCTGGCAATGACCATGACTCAGCCAGAACCTGGTGATGTTTGGATGGGCTTGACTGGTAGAGTCACCGAAGCCATGCTGCAAGCCATAGCCCCTGACTTTCAAGAACGCACAGTTTATATTTGTGGGCCAGATAGTTTTTTGCAAGCGGTGAAAGCTATGCTAGAAGCTCTCGCTTTCCCCATGGAGAACTATTACGAGGAGAGACTTACAGCGCCAAAAAAGGGTCAAAACGCTCTAAAAACCTCAAAAAAGGAATCACCATTACTGCCGCCTAGCGATCGGTTTCAGAATGGGTTTCGCGGTAGTGAGGAACCTACGGTAATTAGGTTTCCCTACCAGGGGACGCCAGAAGACGAGGCTACAGTTATTCCCTTCAATTGCGGAACGCCAGAAGATGAGGCTACAGTCATTCCCTTCAATCGAGGAACGCCACAAGACGCTCCTACAAAGATTAAACCATCCTCTCAAGGGATAGTGCAAAACACTCCGAGATCGCCTCAATCGTCTAAGCAGGTTACAGCAATATACGAGAAAAGCGTTGAAGCGACAGTCAAGCATAGAAACGGCGCACAAACCGCTGTAGAGGAGCTGTCAATTCCCCTGAATGAGTTGTTCCCTGAAACAAGTGGTTATGCGCCCAAATTGGTTTCAAATTCTCCATTTTCCACTGGATTACCAGCCTTATACATCATCGGGTTCCTGTCTGGTCTATCTATGGGGCTTTTTAGTCCTTTTATTTCAACACTTATGTCTCAACATCAAGTTCCTGAAATGTTGATAGGTGCCAATTCTACACTGTACTATCTTGCCATCACTTTGGGAACTCCCGTTGTCGCAAAGATGTTGCCTCGAATAGGGCTGCGGCGAACTATGATGTTTGGCTTGGCACTCATGGGTTTAACTGCTCCTCTGTTTACCATGACCACGGAAATTTCTTTGTGGTTTGTTATACGGGCTGTCATGGGTATTGCTTGTAGTTTGTACTTTGTCAGCGGACAAACAGGATTAAACCACTTTTGTCGTGAAAGCAATCGGGCGATCGCAAATGGTTTGTATGCTCTGACCTTTAGCTTGGGATTCGGGATTGGTCCTGCGATCGCTTCCGTCTTCTATAAATTTTCACCAACACTTGCTTTTTCTTTAGGTAGTCTTTTAATTTTCAGTGGCATAGCAGTCGTCTTGATAGGTATACCTGAAACGGTTGTCGTTTTTCAACCATCGTCGCGTACCGGAATTTTTAAAAGACTGTCAGTACCTCTTTTAGGTGCATTTGCTTTCGGTTTTGCTGAATCTGTTTTGGTCTCTCTATACCCAGTGTATCTTCTCCAACAAAATTACAGTGTAGATCGCATAGGCTATACCTTTTCTATATTCGTCATTGGAGGTTTGCTCGCTACGATTCCGATTACACATTTTGCAGATAGATTTGGCAAAATCAACATTCTTCTAATAAGTGTATGTGTCGTTATTTTGTCTATTTTATCGCTTTCATTAACCCAAGACTTGGTTGTTGTTCAACTATTGACCTTTATTACCGGAGCTAGTTTGACTCCTATTTTCCCACTATCATTGGCACTCATTGGAGAAAAACTTTCCAGAGATGAATTATCTTCTGGAAGTGCTTTGTTTACAGCTATATACAGTATTGGATGTACCGCCGGACCTTTACTTTCCTCCATCATCATGAAAATGTTCGGCGATCGTTTTATATTTAGCTTGTTGTTAATCAGCTTGACAATATTTTTAGAGCGGATAATGAGACAACCTAAAAAAGTACTTTTGACTTCTCACGCTGGATGAATATCTATTATTTTTTGATTGAAATACAAGTAGATAGGCTAAAGCCAACTACATGAAACTTGTGACAGACATTGCCTACTCTACAGGACTGAAAAGTGTTCATAATGATTTAGAAGTCCTACATAACTGAAATGTTCTTTGAAGAAAAGCAAGTCGTGAAAATTGGTAAAACTGTAGTTATTAACTTAGTTAGGAAGATTTAACAATGGAAACCAAAAATTATCAAATTGAAGATTTATCGAATTTGGGGAGAACCAATCGCCCAAACCAAACAATAAATCATCAGAACCAAGAGATTGCTCTCAGTAAGATAGACTTTACTCTAGCTGATGTTGTCAAAACGATACCCCCTGAATGTTTCCACAAGAATCCTTGGAAAGCTTGGACTGCTGCATTCATTAGTTTTCTGCTGATTGTCTTGGGTTACTGTGGGATGGTCATTCTTCCCTGGTACTGCTTACCACTTCTATGGACTTGGACTGGTATAGCTTTAACTGGTTTTTTTATGTTAGGTCATGATTGCGGTCATTATACGTTTGCCAAAAAACCTTGGGTAAACGATCTAGCGGGACACTTATTTATGACTCCCGTATTTTACCCATTTTACAATTGGCGGATTCAACACAATCAGCACCACGCTCATACAAATAAGCTAGGAGGAGAAGGTTTGCAGCAATTGCAAGACATATCAAATGGAAAAGCAGATCCATATTGGCATCCCTTCAGAGTGGAGCTTTATGAAAGCTTACCACCAATGACTCGTTGGATTTATCAGAGGCTGAAAGGTGAATGTTGGTGGCTACTCACGGTTCTAGGTTGGTGGTATCAAATCACTCTTGATGCATCTAAATTATCTATAAAAGACCGTTCCAAGGTAAAGCTATCGATCGCGATCTCGCTAACTTTTGCTGGGATTGTCTTACCTACCCTTGTTCTGACTACAGGAGTTTGGGGACTAATTAAGTTTTGGCTAGCTCCTTGGCTGATGTTCCATTTTTGGTTTAGCACAATTACTCTGCTTCACCATACATCTCCTGAAACCATTTGGAAGGAAAATACTGAGTGGAATGCTGTCCAAGCTCAACTTTGGGGAACTATTCAATGTAACTACCCTCGCTGGTTTGAATTTTTCTGTCATGACATTAACTATCACATTCCCCATCACGTTTGTGCTGCTATCCCTTTCTATAACCTGCGTATGGCTCATCAAAGTCTTCAACAAAATTGGAAACCTTTTGTCAGGGAGGTTAATTTTTCATGGTCGCTTGTTAAGGGAATTATCAGTGAGTGCCATCTGTATAACACAACTGAAGAACGCTATCAATCTGTCAAAGAGGGTGCATCCCGAATTTGCCAAAGCCTGCAAGAATAGAATTCTGGGACTATACAAACAAAGTCCACCTGCGTATTAGAAGATTGATTGTACCAATATATGTTGCCAACCGCTATAAACTCCTACTACAAGGCAATAGTGAAAAAATGGCTAATCCTTTCAAAAGATTATCCTATTTTTTCAGAAAATTCTCCATTGCAATTATGTTTTCAACCCGTTATACTCTCAAAAGATAACGGAAAAATATATACCTATAGAACTTATGCAAAACCCCTCGCTTTTTAAGGGGGATGGGGAACCTACAAAACGTGAAATACCCAAAAGACCATTGAAGTTGTGTAAGCCCTGACCTAGTAAAAACAACAATTTTTTAAGAGGTTTGCAGAAGAGCGAAAAAGCGCTTATCTTCCTTTTGACCCTAGTTTTATAGATTCATAGGAGTTTTCTCAAAATATGTTTAAGTCTGCCCTTTATCTACTTCTAGGATTAACCGCAACCATTGCGGTCTTAACGCCTATGACTGTTGAAGCTGCTACTTTTGACTATACGCGACTTAACAATATTACAGCACGACCTATAGATTCTAATGATGTCCTCAAGTTTGATGGAGAACAGTCTCAAAATGAGGGGTATGTCGCTTTTTCTAATGCAGACCCCAATGCCCCAGACTCAGGTCATATAGGTCTCGGAGGAGCCTTAAGTAGAGGGAATACCGCTTATTACATAGCGGGACGGCAAGACAGCCCCGATCCTAGTGGTGCAACTCGTGCAGCAGGTTTAGAAAACATCACAGGCTTCTCTAACTTTTTCAAGTACCTAAAGAGCAACAATATCCCACTCAGTAGCATTGGCTTTAGCTTTGGTTCAAAAAGTGGTCAAGACTTAACCAAAACTTGGAATTTAGGTGAAGATAAATTTGGGCAAGATTGGTTCGTTAATTCAGATTCAACTATTGGAGAAAGCATTTATCGAGCCAATCCAAATGATGTAGAGTTATCTTTAACTTATGGAACATCCAAGATCATCAGTTTTGGATATTCAGACACATACTTTGTGTCAGTTAACGACCAAGGTGATAACTATGTTGACAATTTAAACATCTTTTTGCTTGACCCAGTTCCAGCATTTAAAGTAGCTAGCTTAGATCCCTTGGCATCAGGCTTGGCTGACGCGTTCTTACAAGATGTAAATGCTGGTGGTGGAAGTGTTCAATTAGTGTCTGAAGACGTACTTGAGACTTCTGACGTTTCCTATACTGTTAGCAATGGATTTGAAATCCTCAATCTTTCCTTTTCAGGAGAGCTGAGGGTAGTTAAGAGTAAAACTGTGCCCGATCCTTCGTCAGCCTTGGGATTATTGGTGTTCGGAGTTTTAAGTGTAGTTCCGCGTATCATACAACAAAAGTCTTGATTTTAGCTTGACAAAACCGCTTGTTCTGTTCTAATGAATCATGTGCAAGATCTGAGTTGTCACGATTTGTAAACCTTGTAAGAACCCATATGCGTAATAACCTACTTTCAATACTTCTTGGACTAACTGCTACCATTGCCGTACACGCACCTCTACCTGTTAAGGCTGAAGCCAAGGTCTATCAATTTGTTGGTGGTAAAGAGAGCATCAACCTTGATGCAAGCGCACTTGAGCAACTACAGTCTTTAGGTTTATCATTGGCTTCGGTAGAAAATACAGCCGAGCCAGCTCCGGGTTATACCTATGCCTTTAATGTCATCCCTGCCAGTTCGGATTCTAATGCTCCAGCCAGTAATTTTACCTTTAGTTATGATGATGTCACACAAGAATTTATTCCCCTTGGTGGAACAGTAGATTTAACTGGCAGCATTTTTTTCAATGTAGACACCACTAAGCTTGCCCTTCCTCCGCAACTGGAGATAGGAGACCTATTTGCCCAGCCTGCTATTGACCTAAATGTTATAGATAAGGCAAATACTGGTTTACCTGTATTTACTCTGGTACCAACTGCTCCTGTGAGGGTCGATCTTCAAAATCAGAGTGTAACGCTCAATTTCACGGCGTTGGTAGCTCAAGAGTTCAGTGATTTTCTTGTCGCTGCAGGAGCAGATACTCCAATTGCAGGTTTGAATATTGGGGAGGTTCAAGGAGATAGGAATATTGCTTTGGTTCCCGAACCTAGCAGTGCGCTAGCCATCCTGATGGTTGGTGGAGCGCTCACTGCGCTTAAGTTACGTCGAGCCGTTTAATGAACGCTCTTTTATCACTAAGCGCTAGAGAATAATAGACGCGATTGGAAATCGCGTCTATGCAAACAAAGTCCGCCTGCGCGGACTAACTGAAAAATCAGGTTTTAAATTTTCGGCGTTGCATAATTGCGGGATATTTTTGAATTGTTGTAAACGAAAAAATCTAAACTCTTCGCGCCCTATGCCTCCAACGTCTGCACGCTATGTGCAAGGCACACGCTATGCCGAAGACGGCACGCTTCGCGAACGCGAACGCGAACGCGTCTTTGCGGTTCAATGATTCATCCCTATTGTAAGCAACGCCAAATTTTCTTTAGCCAAAGTGATGGAAGAACGTTAAAGGTTCTGTTGCAAAACTTTTTAAGCGTAAAGCTCTGTAAATATTTTTGCAACAGAACTTCATATATAATGCAGCAATTTTTACATATAGTTAAGTAAAAACAATCGCATTTCTTCTAACTTTGTTAAAACTTTTATGCGTACTTATCATCTTCCAACACTTTTTGGGTTAACCACCACCATCGCAGTATGTGCTCCTCTATCTGTTCAGGCAGCTACTTTCAACTTTGACCTACTACAAAATATTTCATCACGACCAAAGGACTCTGCCTACACACTCAGTTTGTTAGGCAACCCGTCTGAGAACCAGGGGTATTCAGCTTTCTTGAATCCAGATCCGTCTGCCCTAGACTTTGGTCATAGAGATATCAGCTTAAATGCGTCGGGTAATGGTGCTCCTTATTACGTGACTGGTCGGCAAGCAAGCCCCGAACAGCCTCCAAGCGGTGCTACCAGAGCATCAACCGTCACTGGAATTGCCGGTTTCCCAACATTAAGCAACTTCCTAACAAGTAACGGAATTGCGTTCAGTAATCTTGGGTTTAGCTTAGGACAAAAAAGTGACCGTAGTTTTACCAAGACGTGGAATTTAGGTGAAGATAAGCTCGGTCAAGATTGGTTCGCTAGTCCCAATTCAAATATTGAAGAAAGAATATATAAAGCTAATCCAGATGATGTTGAGGTATTCCTCTCTTACGGGACAACTAAAATAGTTAATTTCGGGTATTCTAATCTCTACTCAGTTCTTGATTACGGCGCGACCACTCAAGTTTCTGACGATATTGATATCGCTTTTACTGACCCAATTAAGGCAACGAAGGTGGTAGGGCTAGATCCATTTGCAGACACATTAGCTAACGCTTTCTTACAAGATGTTGCTGCTGCTGGTGGTGGAGTCCAAGTAGTCATCGAAGACCAAGATGTTGACGATACTAATATTACTCAGGGCAATGGATTCGTTGTTATAAATCTTAAATTATTAGGCACTCTTCGAGCGGTATCAATACCAGAACCTAGTTCTGTATTGAGTTTATTGATGATTGGGGTTTTAAGTGCAATTGCTTATCGGAAAAAATGGAAAAGCCAGCGTGAGTCTTCCATTTAGGTGCTATTGATTTATTGAGGACAAAAACAAAGCAGAATATCAATAACTAATTAGAAATACCCACTGCAACTCCAACTGGCGCAGTGGGTGTTTCAATACTTTTGTGAGTTTATAACTGTGTACGATGTGTGTTTCTCCACTGTTTTGGAGATATGGAATAGATCTGGCGAAACCGACGAATGAAATGACCTGCATCTGGATAACCTACCTTAGCCGCAATTTGATTGACGGGTTCATCAGTCTTTAAAAGCAGCATACGCGCTTCTACCATCTGGCGCTCAACAATCCAGTTATAAACTGTTTTATTAGTTTGACGTTTCACTAAATTGGTTAAATAAGCAGTAGAATAACCAACTGCCTCAGCGACATCACTGAGGTTAATTTGTTTGTTATAATTTTCTTCGATAAATTGGAAAACTGGATTGAGTTGCGGAAAGTTATCAGGAAAAATTGATTGAGGGTCTGGTACGATCGCACCTTGAACAGGCTCTGACTCTTTAACAGTTTGACTTTCAGTAGAATACCACTGCTTGAGAACAGTTTGTTTTTCCAGTTGAATGGCGATCGCTCGCAGCAATTCCTCGACTTTACAGGGTTTAGTCAGATAGTCATTAGCTCCGAGTTCCATTCCCTGACGCAGTTCGGCTTTGGAAACTTTAGCAGTGAGAAAAATGAAGGGAATCACTGCTGTGAGAGGTTCTTGTCTGAGTGCCTTCAGCACGCCATAACCATCAAGCTCGGGCATTTGAATGTCACAAATCACCAAATCCGGTAAATGCTCTTTTGCTAATTGAACGCCAACAACACCATTTTCAGCGCCAATGACATTGTAACCATCTGTTTTCAGACTATTTAAAAAGAGATTGCGAGTTCTTGTCTCATTTTCAATGATTAGAATCTTTTTCATAATCTTCTCTGTATCCGCTGAGCGAGTGAAATTAAGAGGGCGATCGCTACTGGGTTTTCGGTTGGTTTATTAATGGCAAGGTAACAATAAACGTAGTCCCTACTCCAACAGTACTGTCCACACGAATTTCACCCCCGTGTAAATCAACAAATTTTTTGACAATTGATAGCCCCAGCCCCGTACCTTCTATCTCCCCAACATTACTAGCTCGATGAAATGGCTCAAACAATTGTTGTCGATCTGCTAGTGGAATACCAATTCCTTTGTCGCTAATCTGAAAAATTAAGTTCTCATTTTGGCAAGACAATTGCAAATCAATTTGACTGTTTGACGGGGAATATTTCATGGCATTTGAAAGCAAATTGGTCAAAATGGGCTGTAGCAGTTTCTTATCTACGCAAGCTGTTAAACACTCACTTTGACTTACAAAAGAAAAGACGTGCTCACCGCTGTTTTGCATTTGCATTTCTGCTAGTAAGTGACGGCACAATTGCACCACATCAAGTGGTTGTGGCTCGAACTTTCGTTTTCCTGCTTCCGCTCCACCAATAAACAAAGCCTGATCCAGCAATGAGTTGAGCTGTTCAACGTCTGTTTCAATCCCGTAGAGATACTCAAGTTTTTCCTCCTCAGTCCATTTGTGACCGTAACGTCTCAAGGAGCTGGTAGAAAAGGAAATATTATTCAATGGAGTGCGAAATTCGTGGGAAACTATCGAGATAAAACGTGCTCGAAGTTCGCTCAGTTCTTTTTCTTGTTCTAAAGCCTGTCTAATGTCTACTTCCGCTTGTTTGTGCTTGGTAATGTCGATCGCTGTTCCCAGTACAGCTAACTTTCCTTCAAACTCTATCGTACCAATACTACAATTTAACCAACGCTCTTCACCGTTTTTGGTCAGAATCTTCATCTCTTCTTCGCAGTGCTTGATTTCTTGAGATTGGACTAAATCTGATTGCTGCTGTCGATGTAATTGTCTGCGCTCTTTTATTAATTCCCAAATATCAGTGTGAGCCAATAACTCTTCTCTTTTGTAACCTGTTATATATTCCGCAGCTGGATTGACATAACAAAACTGTGTCCCTTGTTGAATAAATATGATGACGTTAGTCATTTCTGCCAAAGTGCGAAATCTAGCCTCGCTTTGGCATAGTGCTTCTTCAATTCGCTTGCGTTCTGTAATATCTTCAGTAACAACAAGAAAATATTTTGCAGATCCGTAAGAGTCTCGGACAAGGGACACAGTTGTATGAATCCAAACATAAGCAGAATTTTTACAGATATAGCGCTTATCCATTGAGTATGTCTGGATTTCATTTGCTAATATTTGACGAACATACTCTAATTCAGTCTTAAGGTCTTCAGGATGGGTAATAGCCGGACAACTTCGCTCAAGCAGATCCTCTGATGTATAACCTAAAATGTCACAAAACTTTTGGTTAACGAGTACAAAGTGTCCATCTGTTCCCACATGGGCTAAGCCGACAGCCGCTTGATTGAATGTGGCGCGAAACCGTTCTTCACTTTCTTGCAATGCTGACTCTACCTGTTTGCGATCGCTAATTTTGTAACTCAATAGCTCGTTAAAATTATTTAATTTAGCACTACATTCTTGAACTTTGAACTCCAATGCTTCAACAGTTATGTTTCCAGAGTTGGTCAAATCTTCGAGATTGTTGCTTAACACCTCAGTTTCTTCAACTGTACTCAACAAAGTTTCGGTTTTTTTTTCAAACAAAATTGTTTTTTTGGAATGGCTTGAGTGATACTCTGAAGCTGTTTTTATTTGTTGCTCTTTGGTGATATTGCTAACCATTAGACAAGCACACTCCCTATCGTAATATTTCAAATAGGTAACAGCAATCTCCACTGGAAAAGCCCAGCCCTCTTTAGTGTAATGTAGAGATTCAAAGGTGAAAAAGCGCTGTTGTTTGATTTTTCTCCAATAACTAGACCAAGCTTCTCCACAAAAGAGAGGATTCAGCTTATCTACAGTCATGGAGAAGAATTCCTCATGAGAATAGCCCGTCGTGACACAAGCTGAATGGTTTACGTAAAGAAATCGTGCTTGTGGATCTACCCAGAAAATAGCAATTCCGGTACGATCTAGGAATAATTTGGCAAACTGCAATTCTTCTTCTGGCTGTAGAATGCATCCAGGTTGACCTTGCTCTAAAACGAAATTGTGAACAACCATAACACCATTGTTAAATTCTATTTTTTTCTCTGTTATCAAAATTTATTATTTGACACAGAATTGATACATTTTTTAGAACTCTCCTCACACTTTACAACAAGATAGTTTCTTGAATTTCTATGATAGTGAAACTAAGACAGCATAATGTAAGTCTACATGAAAATATAGGGTATTTTCTCATGCTTGCCCAACCCAAAGCCGATGTTTCATTTGTAATTCTTAAGTAGAGACTCACAATAGATCTTACTAATTACGACATTTATTTACAAAGCTTTACAATGCTTGGAATTGTTATAGAGCAGGTGTTAAGGCGATTTTTTAGATAGAGAGATGGTGTTTTTGTCAACTATCCGTAAAAATAAGAATCCTCAAAATTAATGTGGCAGACGACTGGAGAAAAAACTTTTTCTCGAAAATCGTTTCAAGTTTCCGAAATTTGCATAACATAGGTTGTTTTTAGAAAAGGATTTCCTTTTTAGCTTAGAGCAGTAGTCTGTTAATCTCACGCAAACAAGTTTCTTTAGGATTTCCAAGAAATAAATTCCTGCGGAGCGTCCTCGCCTGTCCCATAGCATGGACAGGCGAGGACACGCACCCTACCCCATGTGGTCTATTAATCTCAAAATTGGCTTAAATCCTAGACTAATACTCTAGTACTACATAAAGTCTTCTTTTTCATTTTTGTTGTACATACTTATCAACTGCAGCTTGCTAATACCCAATAGGAATAGATGGGGAAAGCTCAACAAATACTTAACCAAACCCCAGCAAATTAGATTCTCAAAATTTATTATTTAGGTAAGTTTTATGAAAAATGAGTCAAATAAGGGACAAGATACGGTACTGCAGTTAAATGACGGCACTTTAGTTGAGATCGTGCCAAGTTTCAAGTTGAAAAAAAGCCGATTCATCCCTGTAAGTGCGATCGCTCTTTTAGTGCTTTCTGTCTCAGGTCTTGCTTTTGTGGGGTTAAACTCTACCAGTACGCCAAAAAATGTCGCTATTACACCTCGTAAACATATTGTTCCAGTGAAAACCCAACAGGTGGAGGCAGCCACATCTTATCAATTGTTGCAGGCGTATACGGGAGAAGTTGCAGCGATGCGAGTCAGTGAGTTAGGCTTTGAGCTTTCTGGAAAGGTAGTTAAGCTCAAAGTCGATCGGGGCGATCGCGTGACTACAGGAACTCCCTTAGCGCAACTCGATACTAGCGACCTAGAAACTCAAGTTCAAGAATTACTTGCTCGCAAAGCCCAGGCTGTTGCTGTTCTTGAGGAACTCAAAGCCGGACCGCGAGCAGAGAAAATAGCTGTTGCTCGCGCCCAAGTCAAACAAATAGAACAACAGTTAAAACTAGAAGAAATCAAGCACGCTCGAAGAAAAGATTTATACACTCAAGGAGCAATTTCCAGAGAGCAGTATGAAGAAGTTGCCTCCAGTGCAAATGTTTTATTAGAGCGGTTGGCAGCCGCCCGCAGTGAATTAAATGAGTTACTAGCAGGGACGCGCAAAGAACAGATAGCTGCACAACAGGCAGTTGTCAAACAATTAGATGCTAGCATTGCTCAAATAAAAATTAAGATTGCCAAGAGTACAATCAAAGCTCCTTTCTCCGGGATGATTGCCGCACGTCGCCTAGATGAAGGCACTGTTGTCAATGCAGGTCAAGCAGTGGTGCGCTTGGTAGAAAACACTAAACCAGAAGTCGAGATTGGTGTCCCCGTGCAGTTGATACCACAAATTCAACTGGAAAGCAAGCAGAAAGTGCAAATAGGACAAAAAACATACCAAAGTAAAGTTTCATCAATTTTGCCAGAAGTGAACCTCACCACTCGTACTCGCACTGTAGTGTTGACATTAGAAGGATCGAGAGCGCAGTCAGTAGCACCCGGACAAATTGCACGGTTGACAATTCCACAAACAGTCAGAGAAAAAGGGTACTGGGTGCCAATTACGGCATTGGTACGTGGAGAGCGTGGTTTGTGGTCTTGTTACGCCTTAAAAGCAGAAAAATCACCAGATGGAACAAAGTCTTATCGTGTCGAACAGCACAATGTCGAAGTATTGCACACCCAGGAAAAGCGTGTTCTTGTACGGGGTACACTTCAGCCTAGTGACACGGTGATTATAGATGGTACTCAACGAATTGTACCCGGTCAGTTAGTATATCCAACACTTTAGAGGGGTTAGGGGGTAGGGGTTAGGG
>NZ_WJFC01000285.1 GCF_009725235.1 Scytonema sp. UIC 10036 | reverse complement strand
CTAACCACTAACCACTAACCACTAACCAATAACCACTAACCACTAACCACTAACCACTAACCACTAACCACTAACCACTAACCACTAACCACTAACCACTAACTCTTGTTGTTGATAAAGGCAGTAGTAACGACATTTTTGCGCCATAAGTTCTTCGTGGGTTCCTTGTTCTACAACTGCTCCTTGGTCTAATAACAAAATGACATCAGCGTTTTTTACAGTACTTAAACGATGGGTAATAAAAAAGACTGTGCGAGCCTCTTTTTCCTGTTGGAAACGCTGTGCGGACGGGGAAGATCCGCTACCGCGAAATGCCTCTGCAAGATTAAGGCAAACTTGTCGTTCTGATTGGTAATCTAAAGCACTGGTGGCTTCATCTAAAATCAACAAGCGAGGATTTTGTAGAACTACACGAGCAATGGCAATACGCTGTCTTTGTCCTCCCGAAAGCGCCGATCCTTTCTCGCCAACTCTGGTGTTGTAACCGTTGGGCAGAGACATAATGAAGTCATGAGCTGCTGCAATCTTGGCTGCTTCTATAATTTCCTCTGGTGTGGCATCTGGTTGAGTGAGTGCAATGTTCTCTTGTACTGTGCCATCAAATAAGAGCGAGTCTTGCAGCACCATGCCAATTTGACGGCGGAGGGAATAAAGTTCGACTTTGGCAATATCGTAACCATCAATTAAAATTCTGCCAGACTCTGGCTCGTAAAGTCGTGGCAACAGTTTTGTTAAAGTACTTTTGCCAGAACCGCTTTGCCCGACAATGCCAATAAACTTTCCGGGTTGAAAATGCAGGTTAATGTTCTTAAGTTGCAGTGGAGTATGGGGATTAAAACGAAAACAAACGTTCTCAAATTTAACTTCCCCGGAAATGCTGGGCATGGGAATGTTTTGACGATCTAATTCTGTCACTTCTGCGGGACTATCTAAAATATCGCCAAGACGTTCTAGAGAGAGCGCTGTTTCTTGAAAGTTTTGCCACAGTTGAGTTAAACGCAGTAAGGGAGATGTAACGTAACCAGCAATAATGCGAAAGGCAATAAGTTGCCCCAGTGTAAGCTTGCCCTCTAAAACCAAGGCTGCTCCTACCCAAATGACTAATAGTGCGGAAACTTGGTTGAGAAAATTACTTGTAACGTTAGCGCCAGTCGAAGTGACAACGGTTTTGAAGCCAGCGTCTACATAATTGGTATAGTGTTCTTGCCACTGCCAACGGGAACGCAATTCTATATTTTGCGCTTTTACTGTTTGAATCCCTGAAAGAACTTCTACTAAGTAGGATTGAGCTTGGGCATTACGTTCGGCTTTACTTCGTAACTGCCGTCGTACAATCGGAGAAACCACCATTGTTAGGAAGGCAAATAACGGTACAGTTGCTAACGCGACAAGAGTTAAGCTCCAACTGTAAATTGCCATTACCACAATGTAGATAACAGAAAATACGGCATCAAGCACTACTGTTAAAGCAGTTCCTGTTAGAAAAGAGCGAATATTTTCTAATTCTTGGGCGCGGGTAGCGAGTTCTCCTACAGGTCTACGTTCAAAATAGCGTAAGGGTAACCGCAACAGATGATCGATAATTTCTGAACCTAATGTAAGATCGATTCGACTGGTAGTATCGACAAATAAATAAGTGCGGAGACTTGTAAGAAGCCCTTCAAAAACAGCCAGAATCAATAATAAAAGACCCAGTACGTTTAAGGTATTAAAGCTATTTTGAATAATAACTTTGTCAATGATGAGTTGAATAATTAAGGGATTTGCTAAAGTGAAAATTTGGACAAAAAAGGAAGCAATTAAGACTTCAAATAGAACTTTACGGTATTGAACAAGGGAAGGAATAAACCACCTTAAGCTAAACTTCTGCTTGGGTGTGTATTTGGTTTGATTGAGTAACAAGACTTGACCTTGTTCACCCCAATTTTCAATGAAATTGGGTAATTTCTGCTGTATAATGCCGACTTCTGGTACTGCCAAGACTAGCTTTTGTTCGCCGATTTCATAAAGGATGGCGAAGCTATCTTGCCACCGTATCATAGCAGGGGTTTTCAGTTTAGGAATCGCTACGGCTGATATGTTGATAAGTTGAGCATTTAATCCTATTAATTCAGCGATCGCACCACAAAGTTGTAATGACAAAGTTTGAGTGCGCTGAATTTGATTGTCCAGCACTTTTGCGATCGTATCCCGGCGTCCGGGAATACTCCAGTACTGGCTGAGCATTTGGAAGCAAGCTAAAGTGGCGTCTCTTGGTCCTCTACCTTGTATGTAAGGGTAACTGGGCGATCGCGATTTACCAAAAACTGTTGCGACTTCTAATTTGGGAGGGCTTTCCGGCGCATCAGAAATTTCCTCCAAAGGTTGAAGGGTAGACGCTGAAGGATCGACAGTTTCATCTTTGATAGTTGCTTGTCCATCTTTAAGTGGCAAACCAATTAAACGTACAGCAATGGAACTTTGTACCTCCAAATCCCCTAAATCTATATTCAGTGGTAATCGGCTTCCTACAGAAAACTTTGTAACTCCTTTACTACTGACAAACCAGAGCAACCGAGAGTCTAACTCTGTTTTAAAATATTTGAGATTGGTGAGAGTGAGAGCAACAGCATCTGGTAATATCTTAAAAGTGAGTTCTGCAATATCTGAAACATCATAAGACTTCAGTACTGCCTCGCTATCTGCTCGTTGCAACAGTTCGGCACCTAGTAATTCAAAAAGTTCAACAGCACTGCATTGGGTATAGAAATTTTGGGCAAATGCTGGAAAATTTTTGATTAAGGTTAAAAAATCTGTAGCAGGCAAATTAATACAAACTGTTTCTGTAGAAGCAAGGACTGTTTCACAAGGAATTCCACGTAGCAAACTCAGCCAACCCAAAATTGCCCCTGGTTGAAAACGTTGCAAGGTGACCGGTACATCAGTATTTGGAGCTTGGGCTAGCAAGCGTGCCTGCCCTTCATAAATAATTGAAATATAAGCTGAGATATGTTCTGGCACTAGGATTGCTTGACCCATACGATAACGCAAAAGCTGCAACTTGGGAAGTAATTTTGTCAGTTCTTGTGCTGGAAGTTGCTTAAAAGGAGATAATTCAGCGAAAAAATTTTGAAGAGAAGCTTGTTGAGTATAAGTCATTTTTAGTTACTGGGCAAAAGGGCATTGGGCAAAAGGGCATTGGGCATCGTTCTTTTCCTCATACCCCCATCGCCCCCATGACTCTCTGTACCTTTATTTCAACATTTTCTTGACTCATCAGTTTTTGCAGTTGTTCTTTTAGCCAGTTTTCATAGAATTCATTTAACAAACGTGCTCTCATGGGTTCATCTAACTGTGCGGGAAGATATTTTTCTAGCCTCACAATCACAAACCACTCACCAATTTGAGTAGGTGGTAGCAGTTTGCCCGGTTGACTGTTAGAAAGCATTTGTAGCATTGATGGGTGTAGGGTGGACAGTTCCACAGGACCAACCAATCCACCCGTTTGGGCTTCTGGTCCTTGTGAGTATTCACGTGCTAATTCAGCAAAAGACTGCTCTTTTGCAAAAATGCGGAAGAAAAGTTCTCTAGTGACTCCCATATCCTGAGTACGTAGTAGAGAATAAATCACCTTGTCAAGCTTTGTTTTACACTGAAAAAAGTAGGTTTCTAATTTATTACCCCAAGTCAGTTGTTTAAATTTTTCAATTTTTAGCTGACGAGCCACTATAAAATTGAGTTGATGTGGAGCTAAACCAAAATATGTCATCCATTTTTTGATGTCGGCTTCACTTCTAAGCTGATGTTTGGCATAAAATTGTTTTTGAGCTTGTGCTATTTCTTCAGGCGTACACTCTATTGCTGTAATAGCTTCATCGATAATCAGTTCTTGCAGTAACTGTGGCAGCATCTGGTAGCTTCCCAATAAGGAAAGCAATTCGCTTGCTGCTATTTTACGGTTACCTATTTGCAACACTTCTGTCATTAACTGTCAGACGTAGAAAAAACGTATAATTTTTTTGGTGTTGCGCCCTGTATTTGTGATGTTATCAGCCTCTCAAAGAAGTTAATTTTGTGCCATAACTCTTTCACCAAGAATTTTTCTGCGTTGCACCCACTTAGTCAAGGCACTCAAACTTCTTTTCCATTCAGAATTAATACTAACAAACAATTAATAGTTTACTCCTAAACCGCCAACTATATTACCCAAATATGTAGGGTGGGCTCAATACTTATCGGGTTTTGCCTAAAAATACGAAAACACGTAGGTTGGGTTGAGGAACGAAACCCAACATTTATCAGCATTTGTTGGGTAACGCTTCCGCTCTACCCAACCTACAATTTCCTTATCCGAGCAGCGGAAAGGGAGTAATTTGAAATTTTACTCCCAAGTTTCTTTTTTAAAGAAGCAAAATCTTAGCAACGTATCAAAGACCCCTAACCCTTGAAAAAGGGATTAGGGGTATGACATAGAGCAAATATTTGAGGGGCAAACGCTGCACATTAGCGCAGGCTGTGCCATCAGTGCGATACGTAATTCTACCTTCTTAAAATTAAAAGTTTAATTCTTCAATAAGAGTGCAGCAAAAAATATTAAGATACTGCAGATGATGCTTTGGCTTTCTTTGCTGCTTCCTTTTTTTTCATCAATAAGGCCAAACCAGATGCAAAAATCGTGCCACTTAATGTTAACGGTTCAGGTACCGAGCGCGCAGATTGATATGAAATTAAACCACTACCTCCACCAGCATTTGTATACGTAAATTTATCTCCTCCTCTGAATTCGTCAAGAAAGGATTCTTCCACAATATCTGAGAAAAAGAATTCCCCTACTGGAGATAATTCAACATAGTAGTTCAATCCCTCTAATTGCCCGTTAAAAAAGCTGACAACAGGAAATGCCGGAGAATCAACATCATTCTTCTCAGAATAAGTTTTACCTAAGAAGTTAAAGGACAGCGATTGAACCTGTGCGAACTCATCACCTACCCCTGTTAGGCTTGAGTCATCATAACTGAAAGTACCACTTGCTGTTTGACCAGCCAAAGCTCCTGAATTTATATTGACTTCAAAATTAATAACAGCAGCATCAGCGCGAGCGACTTGAGTAGCTGCACAGCCAAGAGTAACACCAGCAGCAATTACCAGTTTTTGAGACAGTTTCATGATTCTTGTCCTTCAGTGATTTAGTAGTGGGATTCTTGGCACCCGTTGAAATTAATGTGACAAAACACTAGGAAACTGCAATTATCTTTGCAACTTCCTCAATTCAAATATTTGCAATAGATCTTTTGCTCCTAGTTGAAAATATAGGATTGAGAAGTTATAGAGGATAAAAGCAATCCCTGTGACAAGCCCTCTAGGTAGGGCAGAGGGCAGAGGAGCCACTTCAGTGGAAGGGTTTCACAGGCTACAGCAAGTGGCGTGGCAGAAGGGAATGTTGGAGTCTTTAGGGAAGCCTTTCTGCCTTCTTCAAAATTACTTTACTATAGTCTTCATACAAAAAACATAATTCTGACTTCTTTCAGTTAGTTTATACTAACGTAAGTTTTACATACATCTTATAAAGTCAGGATAAGGCTTCAGTAGTAAAATTATAAGAATGTATGAATATTTATTACTCATAAAATATTGTATTTAGTGTATATGCCGAAACTTCTTTCCGGCAACAAGGCTATATGTTTGGGGCGAACAACGCTCATATCTATAAGCTGTGAGGATTGAAACGCCAATTGAGGAGTTTGTCCAAAATTCGGCTTTGGCGTTTGGCATTTTGCTCGATCGCCTCAAAAGCCGCAGCAGTAGTACTTTGGCTAAATTGGCTCTGATGCCAAAGAAGAGTCAGATTCAACGTGCGATCGAGGTAAAACTTAAATTCTCTAGCCAGAGAAGATTGCTCGCGTTTAAATTGTTGATTAACAGCATCCACAAGAATTGGCTTGCAACCAACCTCTTCAAGTTTGTCAGCAGTGAGACGCCACTCCAAAAGTTCGTCTATGAGAAGATTCTGACATACAACGTTTTGCTCAATTTCTTTAAAAGCCCGAACGGTTGCATTATCATCTAACCGCCCTTGACGCCAAAGATGAGCCCAAGACAGGGTGCTATTCAGTGAGAGCTTAAGCTCAATCGACATAGATGATACAAATCGTTTAAATTCTTGCTCGACCCAATCGCTATTGATATATGTCGCCAGATGGATTATTTTATTGCTCATAATAAAATTTTTCGGTTTAATAATTTTCTTGATAAAAAAATTGCGGTAATTTACGGTAAACTTCGGAAACTACTACTACTCTACAAGTTATCTACACCTATTCTCCTATGCCTAAAAGTAGATTTAATATCTCTTAGTACTGTTTTCTATCTTTGGATGTATTGATAGAATATTGTGGGAAAGCTTCACTATGCCCTTTCTGTGGCAAGCGAAAGGTGTGGGAGGTGAGGTTTTTCCATACTTGGTGTAGCCCCTTTAAGCATGACTGTTTTTTTACTACTTGAAGATTTAAGAAAACCTATAGAGGGCAAAAATGGCAGCAATATCAGTTAATCAAAAAATTTTTGAAAAATTACAACAAGCATATATAGAGAAATTTGGTGCTTCCCCTAAGTTTCTGATTACTGAGCTAAATCGTGTTTACCAAGATAAAAGAGAAGATTCTAAAGATATTATTTCAGATAAAACGATTCGGAATTTCTTTAAGGATAACGAACCCACAAAAATGCAGGAGAAGAATCTCAACTTTTTATGTGCAATTTTATTAGGGTATGAAAGTTATCAAGAAGCTTTAAGGCAACAAACGGTATTGGAACAAGGAGAGAAAGCCGAAACGGACAATCAAGAAACTTGGCTCCATCGCTATCAAGAATATCTTAAGAGAAAGTGCGGTACTATAAAAGTCCTGACGATGACTCAACCCCTACAACTTGATAGTGTTTATACCCAAGTCAACGTTTTAGAAAATATTCAAGGGAAACAGTCTAAAACTCTTCAAGAACTGTTTAGCCAATTTTCCAATGAAGGTATAAGCTTTAGTCGCTTTAACTATAGAATTAGAAATCATTTATCTGCTTTAGATGCTGTTAATACCTATTCTAAGCTGCTTATTTGGGGAAAACCGGGTGCAGGTAAAACAACCTTTCTCAAACATCTTGTTTTGTATAGTATAGAACAAAAAGAAGAAGTAAAAGAAATCCCTATTTTTATTTCATTGAAAGCATTTTCTGATAAAGAAGATAAACAAAACCTGCTCGATGCCGTTAAAGAAGATTTATCAGACTATATTGCTGAAACATCGCAATTTGTTCAAGATATACTAGAACAAGGTCATTGCTTAATTTTATTAGACGGATTAGATGAAGTTGGGGAAACAAAAAGCGATCGCATATATCAAAGCATTGATAATTTTGTCAAGAAATTTCCTAAGAATCGATTTGTTCTCACTTGTCGTTCTGGCTCTGCTGATTATATATTTCCTGATTTTACAGAAGTGGAAATTGCAGATTTTGATAACAGCCAAGTTGAAATATTTATCAGAAAATGGTTTGCACCCAGTGAAGATTTAAAGTTAGCAGATAGCTTGCTTGAGAAAATAGAAAAAAATAGGGCTATAGAAGAACTAACAGCAAATCCATTATTACTTACGATGTTATGCTTGGTATTTGACGATCGCTATGAACTTCCAAGCAATCAGTACTCACTTATTCATGATGCGGTAGAAATCCTTCTACGCAGATGGGATGCTAGCAGACGGATAGAACGCAGTATAACCAATAAATTCAACCTACCGTATCAACAAAAAGTTAATTTGCTGAGCAAAGTAGCTTATGAGTCTTTCTTGCAAGAACCACACAAAATTTTGTGGCAACAAAGGGAATTAGAAGAAATTATTGGAAATTACATTGAAAATCTTCCGGATTTTTCTACCGATACTCTAAATTTTGATAGTTTAGCTATTTTAAAAAGAATAGAAGCCAACCATGGATTGCTCGTTAAACAGGCGCAAGATATTTATTCATTTTCACACTTGACTTTCCAAGAATATTTTGTAGCTAATTATATTGTAGAGAGTCGGAGCTACGAAATCTTAAAAGAAGTTGTTAAACAGCACTTGGTAAACCGTCAGTGGCGAGAAGTTTTTCTTATAATTGCAGGAAGATTAGCTAATGCTGATGATTTTTTGAAAATTTTATTTATTCAAATTAATAAGCTAGTCAATAGTAAACGATTACAAGATATGTTGGCTTGGCTGGATGATGTAACAACGTATCATGGAGTCAAATCTAGCTCCTGGAGAGCTTTCTATTTATTTGTGGATCAGGAATTTGAACTTTATACAAATCAACTCTCAAAAGTCGATTCTGCCCTAGCACAAAAACTTGCCACTCTTTTAAAAGAGTTCAATCGGGAAAGAAAGAAGATTATCGAGCGCTCACCCCTTTCCGATTTTGCATTATATTTAGTAGATACCTATACTAAAGTATCTGCTAAAGCCGAAAACAAGCAGTTTAAGCCACATAAAGTCAATCCTTTGCTGAGAAAAGAACTCCCCGTAAGCGATGATACCGCCATGGCTCCTCAATTAGGAGGCGAAGGTGTAACAATTGATAAAAATAGGGGTGTGATTACTCTTAGCAAACAACAGAGACAAATTACTCTTGACAAAGATAATTTCCCCAATCAAATCATCTCTAGTATTACCAGCGATAGATCCGTAAATTACGAGAGTTTAGCTGATGAACTCATTTTCTTACAAGAAAGCTTTCCTGATGATAATGCACCCCAATCTGATTGGCAGGATTGGATAAAACATTTAAGAGGAGTCATGAGGCTGTATTTGAATATTGGCTATGATGACGTAAAATTCTCACCCGAACAAATTAAAACCTTAAAAGACTATTTGTACGCCAATATTCTCCTTCTAGAGTGCATTAAAGGTTGTAACTATTCTTCTAAAGATTTACGCACTCAAATTCTCGATTACCTGTTGCTACCTAGCAAGCGCATTCCTGAAACACTTATTAGAGAACAGGGGTTAGGGGTTAGGGGTTAGGGAAGAGGAGTTTCCTCTCGTTCCCAGCCTCCACCTCCTCTCGTTCCCAGGCGGAGCCTGGGAATGCAGCCTACGAGGCTCTGCCTCCCACCTTCTACCCTCTGCCTTCTGCCCGCTATTTTCTCTCCCGAACTTTACCGCCATTTACCGTAAAATGCCACAAGTGGTATAATCCTATATGTAGCGTTCAACTAACTAAAACATGTATATAAGTAGCAAGTCACAAGTAAAAAAGTGCGATCGCAAACCTGGTGAGAAGTGGACAGATGGTTGTTGTAGCTCAAATCCAACAAAATATTCTGAGACTGAAAAATTTGAAGACTCAATAACAAACGCTGCGATCGAGTCTTCTTTTTTATCTGATTCAGAAGCACAAGAACAATAACTTTCTACAGGACTTATGTAAAATTTCTTTACAGAGATTCCAAATAAGTCAAAAGATCTGCCATGGCTTGAGGGCTGGGCTGAAATTTTGGCATAGGTGGCGTTTCACCACTTGTCACTTGGTGTATGAGACCATAGGGCGATTTGCGTTTAGAGACCCCCTGCAAGCTCGGTCCAACACTTCCATCTGCTTGCCAACCATGACAACCAGCACAGTTGATTTGAAAGATGGCATGTCCTTGTACTGGGTCACCTTTAAGCGCTAGAACAGCTTTGTCATAAGGATCTGAAGGGCTAGTTGCATAAACAGCAAAAATGCCCAAAAGGACTGTTAGCACGACCGCCAGAGCCATTAGTGCGATGCGCTGAATCAGAATTTTAGGTTTGGGGATCTGGTTATCCAAAAGTTTGCTGTTCAAGTCAAAGTGTACAAAAAAATTTTATTTCATACACATAGCTTAAAAGTTCTTGATTAATATGCAATTAATTGTGTTTGAAAGCACAGATTGGGAATTGGGAGTAGGGGATAGGGGTAGGATTGGGCATGAAAAGGTGAAAGAGGTGTTGCTGAATTTGGTAGAATGAGGAGCGGGAACTAATTTGTTGCATAAAGGAGATCTAACGTGTTGAACCCTGCTTGACGGCATCGTACTGGGTCTAATCTTCGTAACCCTCGGCGGATTGTTTTATAAAGCTTACGAGCAGTACAAGCGTGGCAATCAGCTCGGTCTGTAATTGTGGGAGTGGGGAGTAGGGAGTAGTGAGTAGTAAATCCTATTCCCCTACTCCCTACCCCCTACTCCCTACCCCCTACTCGATAAAATGTCAAAGCCGTATTGCCGTAGACCTTCTCACGGCAGATTTCCCAAGAAGATATGATGGGCGGTGTCCAATCTTGGGGGCTATGTTCCAGTGCTATTTCGCCGTCCGTATCTAAGAGATGATGGTAAGCTAAGACTTCTAATACTGGCTGATATAATCCGCTAGCATAAGGTGGATCGAAATAAATTCTGTCAAATTGTTGCCCTGAGAGTTTTGGCAACATCTGCACGGCATCCCCTCGCAGCACTTGAAATTTTTGTTCTGCGTTGGCTAGGTGTTGCCAATTTTCTTGAATTATCGCACACGCACGGCTGGATTTTTCAATCCCTGTAACTAAACTGGCTCCCCTGCACAAAGCTTCTGCGCCCATTGACCCAGTTCCAGCACACAAATCCAACCAGCTACAACCATCTATCGTTCCCTGCCAAATGTTAAACACTGCCTCCCGCACTCGCGCACTGGTGGGTCTGGTTTCCCTCCCTGGCAATGTTTTTAAGGGACGATTACCATAAATTCTCAAGCTCATTTGTCAACGGTCATTGGTCATTGGTCATTGGTCATTTGACAAAGGACAAATGACAAAGGACACTCGTACAGAATTCTATTATGCCGCAACTTGTGTCCAAACTTGAGAGACAAAATTAGAGAGGATTTGCAATCCAATGTTAGAAGATTTTTCCGGATGGAATTGCACTGCCATAACGTTGTCACGGGCGATCGCAGCTGTGACAGTTTGACTACCATGAGTGACAGTTGCGGCACAAACCTGGGAATCAGTTGGCTCTACATAATAGGAATGGACAAAATATACCCATGGATTTTGCGGGAGATATTCCCACAATGTTGTTTTTGGGTGAGTCAGTTCGAGTTGATTCCAACCCATATGGGGAATTGTGATACCTGGTTCAGGAACAAATCGCCGTACTATTCCTTTAATAATTCCCAGTCCCGGTTCAACTCCTTCTGCACTTGATTCAAAAAGAATTTGCAAACCTAAACAAATACCTAAAAAAGGTTTACCAGAATCAATTGCTTCTTTTATGGGTTTTTCCAAATCAAGCGAGCGCAGCTGTTTTACAGCTGGATCGAAGGAACCCACTCCCGGCAAAACGATAGCATCTGCTTTTTCTAATTCTTTTGCCGAATCAGTAATCCTTGGAGTTGCGCCAGCTTTTTCTAATCCTTTGCAAACCGAGTGCAAATTTCCCATGTCGTAGTCTACGACTGCAATCAACGCCATTTACCTGCTCCCTGCTAATTTATTATGGAGGGTACTTATATTCTAAATAATAATTCTTATGCAGAAAAGGTTTTTATTAACTTCTTTTCAAACTTGGTTACCCCATCAAAAATCAAATTCTTCTGATGATCTATTGACAGAAGTTGCCCGACTCAATTCCTTGCCTTATGAGTTGACACTGTTGCGACAGTTACCTGTAGATGTTGAGCAAGCCAGTTTTCGAGTCCTAGAAAAGATCCGCGAACTTCAGCCAGACAGCATCATTTGCTGTGGCATGGCTGAAAAACGGACGCTATTAAGTGTGGAAGTAGGTGCTGTCTGTGGAGAAAGTAAGTTGCTGACAACGGTTGATTTAGAAAAATTAGTGGTGGGCTTCCCGAATGTTGAGATCAGCCATGACTGTGGAAAATTTGTCTGTGAAGGTTTGTACTATTCTGTTTTAGATGAACTGCGCCTCCAGGAACTCAAAACCCCTTGCATCTTTGTTCACGTTCCTATTTTGACTGAAGAAAACTTCCCCTCAATCTTGGAGGATTTTTTGCTGATGATTCACAAATTGGCACTTTTGTAAAGATAATTGCGTCTCAAAGTAGAAAAAAATATATCGGTATATGTTTCCATTCTTACTCATTCTTCCCATCGCACAAATAACACCTTCCCCAATCGTTCCCCCACCCGCACCTCCTGAAGAAATTGTGCAAAAGCAACAAGTCCGCCCGCTACCAGGCAAATTAGATGAGGTGCCAGTGTTCAATAGTAACAGCCCAGAAAAGGTTTTGAAAGAAGGGATTTTGCTCTCAACTTTTCCATCAGAAGGGAAAAAAGTTCCCACAGCACATTTAAATTTTCCTTTTAAAGGTCGATTTGATGTTTTTGCTCACCACGTAGCTGAAGCACCAACTCCCGAAGATTTGCGATCGCTATATTTGGGAATTATCCTACATAACCCCAGTACTCAACCAGTAACAGTAAATATCTTGCAAGCCGCTACTTATCTCAGCCAACCAGAAGCACCCTTTGTCGATCTGCCATATCAGAGTGATAATATTTTGAGCAATACCTTTGCAGGACCAGGCGATCGCGTAACAAATCAAGTTCTTCGGGGACAAAGGCAAGAAACCTTCCCGGCTCAAATCATTATTCCA
Organism: Scytonema sp. UIC 10036; assembly: GCF_009725235.1. Next base: position 953 of record NZ_WJFC01000285.1, on the reverse strand, counting down.
CCGGGGGAAAGCCAAATGTTACTTAATGTACCAATTCCCGTAAAAGAACTCACACCACCTTTAAATGGTCGGTCTACATATATGCGGGTGTGGAGTAGTGGCACAGTCTATGCAGCCAGTCTGGCAATGTTTGCGCCAACAAATCCTGATGGTAGCGAACGTCCTCCTACTGTAGAAGAGTGGCAATATCTATTAAATAATAGTGAATTATCCAGTCCTCGTGACAAAACCCCCACTCCTTTAGAACAGACAAGCAAACCGATAATTTACGGGCGCGTTGCTGGAGTTGCTTTAGGTTCGGAATGGAAAGGTTTACTTGTAGATAACCCTGAAAAAACATATCTTACCATCCCCAGTCCCGGACAAGCTTTTTCCTATGGACTGAGTACTTTAGATCGCGGTACATTGGGTACCGAGCAAATACAAAGTGCTCCCATGTTGGTACGCTATCCTGACACCGCTTATCGCGCCCATGGAAACTATGGGGTGCAATACAGCTTAACTTTGCCGTTATACAACAACACTCAAAACCAGCAAACAGTCACCGTCTCAATGCAAACACCAATTAAAGAAGATAAGTTAACTAAATCGGGGCTGCGCTTTTTGAATTCAGCTTCCCCGCAAGTCTTCTTCCGTGGCTCAGTGCGAGTTCGCTATCAAGATGATGCTGGGTTGCCTCAAACCAAGTACGTGCATTTGGTGCAACGACGCGGACAACAGGGAGAACCTTTGGTGGTACTGAATATGAAGGGAGGAGAGAAAAGATTGGTTGAAGTTGATTTTCTTTATCCCCCAGACGCCACTCCCCCACAAGTTTTGACAGTGGCTAATGGCTAATGGCTAATGGCTAATGGCTAATGGCTAATGGCTAATGGATAATGGCTAATGGCTAATGGCTAATGGCTAATGGCTAAGAACTAACAATTAGCAATTAGCAATTAGCAATTAGCAAT
>NZ_WJFC01000284.1 GCF_009725235.1 Scytonema sp. UIC 10036 | reverse complement strand
AAGCGTGGCGCGAATGCGCCATAGGAGGGTTTCCCTCCGTAGGGGACTGGCGTTTGAGGAACGAAACCCAACATTTACAAGCATTTGTTGGGTTTCACACACGGGTTTAACCTTAGTTCCTCACTTAGCCGAGAAAACTCCTGCAACACACTGCTCTTTGCACGCGAGTGGTTCCCCAACCTCCGATTCTTATTTACCAAGAAACCCGATTTTAAGAAAAACCGGGTTTCTTCGATATTTTATATCTCAGAGAGAAAATTAATTTTGCAACAAAGAGGCGTTAAGTTCTAGGTTCTTCGCCCTCAACATACATTGGTGGCTCAATTGCAAAATTATTTAACTGACCTGCTTCATCAATTACATATCCATCTGTGGTATGTAATGTACCTTCTTCTTGCTCTTCAAAAGCCTCAAGTTGTTCCTTGTTCAATTCTGTTGGGGTATTGGCGGGAATTCTTTCATCTGGTGCATTGACTCCTATTGTCTGTGCCAGTTGTACGCCATAGTGGTCGTTACCAGGAGCACCTCTACCAATTTCTGCTTGTGCTGGATCTTCTGGTAATACTTGCTTTTCTGGATTATTCATAATATATTCCCTTCCTTAGATTGCTTTAAAAGCGTTGGTTATGACCTTACAGCGCACTTGTAAAGTCAAGCGTTGGATTTCCTATTAAGCTATCTTGACTGGTATTTACTTTTACTCCTTCCTTAGGAATTAAATAGCTCTGCTTTAGGTAATAGATCCATCATTAAAGCTTTTGCTATACATAAATTATGAAATTTTATGTATGGCAATGGCACAAAGAAGATATATTTATAGATCGTAATTTGTTCTACAACATCTACTTGAACTAAAATTTATGACAACTACACCCTACATTTTTCTAGCGGGCGCAAGTCGTGGCGTAGGTCGAGAAATTGCTAAGTGTTTGACGGAACAACAGCTAAAAGTCAAGTCACTTTTGAGAACAGAAGTGGCTCGTGCTGAACTGGAAGCTATGGGTATTGAGGTGGCTCTAGGAGATGCTTTAAATATAGGAGATATAGAAAATGCCTTGTTGACTGACGAACCCATTCATGCAGTCATCAGTACAATTGGTGGTTTACCTAAAGATGGAGAAAGAGCAGATTATATAGGCAATAAAAATCTCATTGATGTAGCAGTCAAAGCAGGAGTCAACAAATTCATTCTTGTTTCTTCCATCGGTAGTGGTAACAGTATCGTTGCTTTATCACCTCAAGCTCTTGAAACATTAAGACCAGTTTTAATGGAGAAAGAAAAAGCTGAAAAGTATCTTATCGAAAGCGGATTGACATATACAATTATTCGTCCTGGTGGGTTAAAATCAGAACCTGCAACGGGAAATGGAATTTTAACTGAAAACCCAAATATTGCAGGTATTATCCATCGTGCAGATGTTGCTCAGTTAGTTTGTCGTTGTTTAAATTCTGACAGTGCTAACAATAAAACTTTGTCAGCAGTTGATGAAAATATGTTGTTTGGGAACCTTATATTTGAGAAGTTCAGCTTAGATTAACATAATACCAATTCAAAAAATGTTTGCGACAGCTCCACGTGTAGGGGCGCAATGAATTGCGCCCCTACAACATCTATGTGTCTTTCCAAACATCGTCTTAGAGTTCAACATTTTCACTCCCCTGTTAATTGGCAAAATACTGTTCTTTTTCGAGGTCCATCTAACTCAAACAGTAAGACAGATTGATAAGTTCCTAAAGCTAATTTGCCATCGACAATAGGAATGATTTCACTCGTACTTAACGTCATTGCCATTAAGTGAGAATGGGCGTTCATCGGTTCATCGGGAGGTATGTTTTTTCTTAAATGCAGGTCATTGTGTAAGTAGCGATCGGATTCTGGTGCCAACTTCTGTAAATAAGCTTTAATATCTACTAACAATCTCTCTTCGTACTCGTTAATAGCTAATGCTGTGGTTGTATGACGAGAAAAGACTAAAAGCTGACCGTTTTGAATAGACGTTGATGCCAGAATCGCTTCAAGTTGTGGTGTAATGTTATGAATGTTAATTCCCTTATCTGTTTCAATTTCAATGAATTTATTAACAATTGGCATATAATTTCTAACTCTTAAGAGGATGTTTGAAAATGGTTAGTTGTCATTTTAATCACATTATACCCCCTTAGTCCCCCTTAGAAAGGGGGGAAATGGGAAATTGAGTTCCCTCCCCTTTCCAAGGGGAGGGTTAGGGTGGGGTAAAAAATATTTAATACATCAATCATGACTTTTCAAACATCCTCTAACTATAGTTTGTAACCTCTGACTAATCGCTCAATACCTTCTTCTGCTGTGTCCTTTTGCAATGCACCGCACGCAACGCGAAGGTAACATCCATCATCCATACCAAATGTATGACCTGGAATTACTGCGACTTGATGTTCTAGAATGAGGCGTTTGGTTAACTCAAAATCGTTGAGATCGGTATGAACTTTGAGGAAAAAGTAAAAAGCTCCATCACCAGGAACAATAGTACATATGTCTTGCAAACGATTCAGGGATTTGAGTACAACTTCTCTCACTTTTGCGATCGCTTCAATATGATTTTTCAAGAAATCTTCTTTTGCTTGTAGTGCTCCAAAAGCTGCATACTGGGAAACAACTGGTGGGCAAATGAGAATTGTATCCTGAACTTTTTTAACAGCAACCAACAGGTGTTCGGGAATAACCATATAGCCAATGCGCCAACTGGCAAAGCCATAAGCTTTAGAAAAACTGTACAGAGATATTGTATAGTCGCGACTTCCAACGAATGCACCTGGAGAAACGTGCTTGACTCCGTTGTAGGTGAAGTATTCGTAAGCTTCATCGCTGATGTGGTAGATTCCGCGATCGCGACAAATTTGATTGACTTGGCGCAATGCTTCTTCTGAATAAACTACCCCAGTGGGATTATTGGGGGAAACCGTCAGCACAGCCCGTGTTTTGGAAGTGATAGCTTCAGCGATCGCATCTGGGCGCAGTTGGTAATTTTCATCTGTTTTGACGAGAACTGGACGACAACCCGCCATCACAATTGCCATTTCATGATTGAAATAATATGGCGTATTGAGAATTATTTCATCTCCTACCGAAGTAATAGCAAGAACAGCATTCATAAATGCCATATTGCCACCTGCGGTTACCACAATACTGTTTTCTCCATTGATTTCAATACCATTAAAAGCCTCCAATTTTGCCTTTAAAGCAGTCAGCAATAGCGGAATACCCTCTACTGCTTTGTATAAATTATTATTTGGTTCAGATAAAAATTTAGGCAAAAGCTCTATGGCTTCAGGAGGTGGGCTATAGGAAACAACACCCTGTCCAAGAGAGATGGTTCCGGGATTGTTCCCAATGAGTTCACCAATTACAGGAATGATAGGCGACTGTACCGCCTGCATGCGTGATATGAGAGGTTCCATGCCAGATCAAATTTGAGTCAACCTTAATTCTCCCTCAAAAGTGAGGTCCACAGATGCAGGAATTTTGGTTAGAGAGTGAGGGTTGCGATCGGATACAACTGCGAATGCTTTCCCGAAGAAATCATGACTAGAGCAAATGGCGTCGTTTGAATTAGATAAAAATTTAGGTGCGCTTGCTCACTGTGACTCAACCGAGCATACAGCTTCCCGAATAAAGTTGTGAATTACTGCAAAACAGCTACAGTTAAATTATTTTATTTAACTTTAATTTACAGAACTCAATATATAGGCAAAACATATGTAAACAATTAATGATACTTCTGACATTTGACAGAATTAGAACTTAGCATGAATTGGGTCTCTATTAAGTTGAGTGCCTAAGAAACTTTCACAAATAGAAACCAAATATGAATATTACTATTGCTGGTTACAACTTCATCGAACTCCTTTATGACGGGACTACTACCTGTGTGTATCGGGCTTTACGAGAATCAGAGCAAACATCGGTAATTATTAAAACTCTTAAATCTGAGTATCCGACCATAGAACAAGTATCCAGATTACGACACGAGTATAAAATACTTCATAATTTAGAAATAGAAGGGATTGTGAAACCCCTATCTTTGGATAATTATCAAAATGGTCTGGCGCTAATTTTGTCAGATTTTGAAGGAGAAACTCTAAAAAACTTTCTGACTAACAAAAATTTACAATTAAATGTTTTTTTACATATTGCTATTCAATTAGCTTCTACCCTTGCTCAGTTACACCAAGCTAATATTATTCACAAAGATATTAAACCTCACAATATTTTAATTAACCCGAAAACAGGCAAAGTAAAAATTATTGATTTTAGCATTTCATCATGCTTATCTCAAGAAAACCTAAATTCCAGTAATTCTAATTTACTAGAAGGTACTCTCGCCTATATGTCTCCAGAACAGACAGGGAGGATGAACCGCTTAATTGATTACCGAAGTGATTTTTACTCTTTAGGTGTTACTTTCTATGAAATGTTAACAGGTCAGCTACCTTTTCAAGCTAATGACTCATTAGAATTAGTTCATTATCACATTGCTAAAATCCCAATACAACCTCAAGAACTTAACTTAGAAATTCCTTCAGTAGTTTCCGATATTGTCATGAAATTATTAGCCAAAACTGCTGAAGATAGATATCAAAATGCCTTAGGATTAAAAGCCGACTTAGAAGAATGTCTGCGACAACTGCAAACAACGGGAAAAATTGACAACTTTATTGTCGGTCAGCTTGATTTATATAGCCAATTTCTCATTCCACAAAAACTTTATGGTCGCGAGAAAGAAGTTACCATTCTCATGAATGCCTTTGAGCGAGTTAGTCATGGCGCAACTGAGATGATGTTAGTAAGTGGGTACTCTGGGATAGGAAAATCCTGCTTAGTCAATGAAGTTCATAAACCCATAGTGCGCCAACGAGGCTATTTTATTTCGGGGAAGTTTGACCAATTTAAACGCAATATTCCTTATGCTTCTTTAATTCAAGCTTTTCAAGAATTGAGTCGGCAGTTATTAACAGAAAGTAGTGAACAAATAGCAATTTGGCAAGCAAAGCTCTTAGCCGCTCTAGGTAACAATGCACAAGTTATAATTGATGTTATTCCTGAAGTTGAACGAATTACTGGACCTCAACCAGATGTTCCGCAATTAGGTCCTACTGAATCGCAAAACCGATTTAATCGACTGTTTCAGAAATTTATTCATGTATTTTGTCAACCCGAACATCCGTTGGTGGTGTTCTTGGATGACTTACAGTGGGCAGATTCAGCTTCATTAAAATTGATTCAGTTGCTTGCCAACGATCCAGATAGTCAATATTTATTACTTATTGGTGCATATCGAGATAACGAAGTAAATGCCACTCATCCGTTGATTTTGGTTTTAGAAGAAATTCAAAAATCTGGTGCAGTTGTCAACAATATTGTACTTCAGCCCTTACGGATTTCTCATGTTAACCAATTAGTGAGCGATACTCTCCACACTCACTCAGAAAAGTCAGAATTGCTAGCTGATTTGGTATACAAAAAAACTCAAGGTAATCCTTTTTTCTTAACCCAACTACTTAAATCTCTCTTTCAAGAAAAATTATTGTTATTTAATTTCAGCGAGCGTTGCTGGCAGTGGGACATCCATCGTCTCCAAAATATTGATATTACCGATAATGTGGTTGAATTAATGGTCAGCCAGATTCAAAAGCTGTTGCCGCCTACACAAAATGTTTTAAAGTTAGCTGCTTGTATTGGTGACAAGTTTACTTTAGATATTCTGAGTATTGTTAATCAAAAATCTTTATCAGAAACCGCCAAAGATTTATGGGAGTCTTTACAGGTAGGATTAGTTCTTCCCTTAAATCAGTCTTACAAAATTCCCCTGGTATTTGAGTCAGCAAATATAACGACTGTGTCGGAAAATACCCAGTCAACAATTACCTATAAATTCCTGCATGACCGAGTGCAGCAAGCCGCTTATTCCTTGATTTTGCCAGAGGCTAAAAAACACACTCACCTGAAGATTGGTGAACTGTTACTCAAGCATACTCCTGAAGCAGAACTCGAAGAAAATATATTTGAAATTGTCAACCAGTTAAATGTTGGTGCTGAATTAATTACCCAGCAATCTCAAAAAGATGAACTTGCACAACTTAATTTAATTGCTGGCAAGAAAGCCAAAGCAGCAACAGCTTATGAAACTGCCGTTCGGTATTTATCTAAGGGACTAGAACTTCTGTCTGAGAATAGCTGGAATTATCAATATAATTTGACCTTAGATTTGTATGTGGAAGCCACAGGAGCCGAGTATCTAAATCTCAATGTTGAACGAGCAACAAGTCTGGCGGAAGTAGTTCTCAAACAGGCGAAAAATCTGCTCGATCGAGTCAAAATTTATGAACTACAAATGCTGTTTTATATCCAGAGAAATCAAATGAAAGCCGCGTTAGAAACAGGGCTGAAAGTTCTGGATATGATGGGTGTAACTCTGGCTACTGTTCCGCCTGAGAAAATGGATGTGGAGGAGTTGGCGAACCGAAAAGAAATGACTGATGCAGAGCATTTAGCAATTATGCGGATTTTAGTCAGCTGTGCGGCTCCCGCTTATGCCACAACCCCAGAGGTATTTCCCAGTATTGCTTTTACACTTGTCAATCAAAGTGTTGAACATGGTAATACATCGCTATCTGCATTTGGATATGCTCTTTATGGCTTAATTCTATGCGCCCTGTTAGGAGATATTGAAACAGGATATCGTTATGGCAAACTCGGTTTAAAGTTGCTAGAGCAATTTAATGCTAAACAATTGACAGCTGCTGTTCACAATATAGTTCACGGACATATTATTCATTGGAAAGAGCATGCTAAAGAATGTATTGTTCCTTTGCTGGAAGGTGTGCAAACTGGGTTAGAATTTGGAGATTTAGAATGGTCTGGCTATGATTTTTTCTATGCTTGTGACCAGATGTTTTTTGTTGGTCAACCGCTGGAATTACTTGCACAAAAACAAGCACAGCATCTTGATTCTGTCATTAAACTCAAACTCGATTTTCCTAGTTCTTACCTCAAGAGTTGGCGAATTACAGTGTTGAAATTACTCGACGCCCCAGAGGAAGAATACCATTGCCATGGCGAAACTCTCGATGCTGATACCCTATTACCAAAGTTAATCAAAGTCGATAACAACATGTTGCTGTTTGCGGCTTACTTTTCCAGGACTATCCTCTATTTTTTTGCAAAAGATTACCCGCGTTCGCTTCATTATACGGCTTTAGCTGAAAAACATTTAGGAGGTGTAAACGGTATTAGTTTGAATGGTACTTATAGGTTGTATTATTCTCTCGCTCTCTTAGCTCAATATCCTAATGTTTTAAAGGATGAACAATCACAAATACTCGAAAAAGTAAACCAAAATCAGCAGAAAATGCAAGAATGGGCTGTTCATGCTCCTATGAACTTTCAGCACAAATACGATTTGGTGGAAGCAGAGAAAGCACGAGTTTTGGGACAAAGTTTAGTAGCAATGGATCTGTACGATCGCGCCATATCGATCGCCAAAGAACAAGGATTTCTTCATGAAGAAGCAGTAGCCTCAGAATTAGCAGCTGAGTTTTATTTTGCTCGTGGTAGAGAGAACGTAGCCAGAGACTATTTAACCCAATCTTACTATGCCTATGCTCAGTGGGGAGCAATACTCAAACTTAAAGATTTTGAGGCAAAATATCCGCATATTTTCTCCCGAAAGTTGAAGCGAAAAGCCAAAAATCTTGAGGCAAATCAGACAATTAGCTTTACAACTACAGGCAGTCCTGGGGTTTTAGATGTAGCCGCAGTTATGAAAGCTTCTCAAGCACTTTCTGGAGAAATTGTCCTGGATAAGTTGCTGACTAATTTGATGCAAATCTTAATCGAAAATGCAGGTGCAGAAAAGGGATTTTTAATTTTAGAAACAGCAGGAAAGTTACAAATAGCAGCTTCAGGAAATATAGATAAAGATGAAATAAATATCGAGCAATCAATACCTGTAGAAAGCAGTCATCAGCTACCAATCTCTATCATCAACTATGTCCAGAGAACACAGAAATATGTAGTTCTGAATGATGCTAACAGTGAAGATGTATTTAACCTAGATAACTATATCCTTACTCAAAAACCAAAATCTATTTTATGTACTCCAATCGTCAATCAAGGAAAGCTGATTGCCATTCTTTATTTAGAAAATAATTTAACAACTGGGGCATTTACACCAGAGCGCTTGGAAGTGTTACAACTGTTATCATCACAAGCAGCAATCTCAATTGAAAATGCCCGTCTTTATCACGATTTAGAAGAGTATAATCGCACACTAGAAGTCAGAGTAAAAGAGCGAACTCTGGAATTACAAGCTAAAAATTTGCAACTGCAACAGGAAATTCGCGATCGCCAAAGAGCAGAAGAAGCCGCAGCCACAGCCAACCGTGCCAAAAGCGAGTTTCTGGCTAGTATGAGCCATGAACTCCGCACGCCGCTCAATGGAATTTTAGGCTATGCTCAAATTTTGAAGAAAAATCAAAATTTAACAACTCAGGAAAAGAATGGTATAAACATCATTCATCAATGTGGCGAACATCTACTAACGCTAATCGACGATATTTTAGACATCTCTAAAATTGAAGCTCGGAAACTGGAACTTTATCCCAAAGAATTTTCTTTTCTAGATTTTCTGGAAAGTCTTGTGCAAATCTGCCGTATTCGTACTGAACAAAAAGGCATTTTGTTAACTTATCAGCAACTTTCTCCTCTGCCTAAAGTTATTAAAGCTGACGAAAAACGTTTGCGCCAGGTTTTAATTAATCTACTGAGTAATGCTGTCAAATTTACAGAAAAAGGTACTGTAACTTTTCAGGTGGGATATCATGAGAGAAAATTAAGGTTTCAAGTAGAAGATACAGGAATTGGCATTGCACCAGAGCAATTAGAAGAAATATTTTTGCCGTTTAAACAAGTAGGGGAAGATAGGCACAAGACTGAAGGTACAGGATTAGGATTGGCAATTAGCCGTCAATTAATTGAAATGATGGGTGGTGAAATTAAGGTGAAAAGTACCTTAGGTAAAGGCAGCGTTTTCTGGTTAGATTTAGATTTACCTGAAGTTTTATCACCAATTAGTGTTAATAAATTTGAAGAACGTAACATTATTAGTTTTGTTGGTGGTAAAAAGAAAGTTTTAGTGGTAGATGATAAATGGGAAAATCGTTCTGTTTTAGTAAATTTACTAGAGCCTTTAGGTTTTGAAGTTATAGAAGCAACAGATGGCTTAGATTGTCTTAACAAAGCACCAGAGTTTAAGCCAGATGTGATTTTTATGGACTTAGTTATGACTGTGATGGATGGTTTTGAAGCTACTCGTCGCCTGAGAATGTTACCAGACTTCAAGGAAGCAGTAGTCATTGCCATATCAGCCAGTGTTTTTGATTTTGATAAAAAACAGAGTCGAGAAGTAGGTTGTGATGATTTTCTTCCCAAGCCGTTCCGAGTTGCGGAACTTTTAGAAAAATTAAGAGTTCACTTGGGATTGGAATGGGTTTATGAAGAAATAAAAACCGATCTCAAAGAGCCAGAAGATGTTAAATTAAAATCAAAAATTTCAGATCGAGATTTGATTGCTCCTCCAGCAGAGGAAATGGCAATCTTACTCGATTTGGCAATAAGGGGGAACCTAAGGAGTATTGCACAAAGAGCAGCAAAATTAGAGGAGTTGGATGAAAAATGGTCGCCCTTTGCTACTCATTTACGCCAACTAGTTAAAGAATTTAAATGCAAACAAATCGTAAATTACATTAAAAAATATTCACACTTAACATGAAGTTAGTTAAGGTTATCATTTTTCATTTGTCATTGCTAAGATTTCTAGACATATTGACTTTTAGTAACCTAGTTCGGTTTATTTCCACCGACTTACTTGGTAGTCAATGGTATAAATTATTATCTTTTCTGCTCTCGTCGCGATTTTAAATGAGGTTTTATGAATATTGATTTTAATGATAAAGGTGTCATCTTAATTGTTGATGACAACCCAGCCAATTTAGAAATGTTGCTTGAGTTTTTAGCTGATGCAGGATTTACTGTTTTGGTTGCGGAAGATGGCGAAAGTGCGATCGCTGGCTGCGAATATGCCCCACCTGACATGATTCTGTTGGACATACTCATGCCAGTCATGGACGGTTTTGAAACTTGTCAACGTTTGAAAGCGAATCCATTAACGCAAGATATTCCTATTATTTTCATGACTGCACTCACAGCAACCGTGGATAAAATCAAGGGCTTGAGTTTAGGAGCAGTCGATTATGTTACTAAACCGCTACAACACGAAGAGGTTTTAGCCCGGATTGAGCTTCATCTTAAGCTGCGAAACTTAACCAAGGCACTGCAAGAGCAAAATCAGCGTTTAGAGAGAGAAATTTGTGAGCGCACGCAAGCAGAACAAAAAATCCGCGAACAGGCTGCTTTGCTAGGCGAACAAGCTGCTTTGCTAGATATCACTACAGATGCAATTCTCGTTAGAGATTTTGACAATCAAATCCGCTTTTGGAATCAAGGAGCTGAACATTTATACGGATGGCAGGTAACAGAAGTCATTGGTAAAAATATTAATCAACTTTTGTATCGACCGGAGAACTTACCACAACTACAAAATATCCAGAAAAGTCTTACCGAACATGGCTGCTGGGAAGGTGAGTTAGAGCAAGTTACCAAACAAGGCAAAAAAATTATTGTTGCTAGTCGCTGGACTTTAATGCGCGATCGACATGGACAACCTAAATCTATTTTGACAGTTAACACTGACATTACAGAAAAAAAACAACTTGAAAGCCAATTTCTCCGCACTCAGCGTTTAGAAAGTTTGGGTACACTTGCTGGTGGCATTGCCCATGATTTAAACAATATACTGACACCAATTTTATCGGCAGCACAACTACTACAGCTAAAACGCCCTGATTCCGATCTATGGAGTCAGCAATTGTTTAGGACGATAGAAACTAACACTAAACGAGGAGCTGCTTTAGTTAAGCAAGTGCTACAGTTTGCACGCGGGGTTGATGGTAAGCGCACAATTGTGCTAGTTAGCAATTTGTTCTCGGAAATGGAGCAGATTATTCACAGTACATTTCCCAAATCCATAGAATTTTCTCTAAATATTCAGTCAGATCTTTGGGCTGTAATTGGAGATGGCACACACTTGCATCAGGTACTGATGAATCTCATAGTCAATGCTTGTGATGCCATGCCCAATGGTGGTACTCTCAGCATTTCTGCCAAAAATCTGTTCATTGATGAACAGTATGCCCGGATGAATTTGGAGGCTAATGTCGGCCCCTATATTGTAATTACTGTTGCGGATACAGGAATTGGGATGCCGCCAGAAATCTTAGATAGAATATTTGAGCCGTTTTTCACGACTAAAGAGGTTGGTAAAGGTACAGGTTTGGGACTTTCAACCGTGCGAGGAATCATCAAAAGCCACGGTGGTTTTATTAATGTGCATAGCGAAATTGGGAAAGGAACTGAATTTAAATTGTTCTTGCCAGCAGTAAAGGCGATGGCAACGTCGCTAACTGAAAATCTTGATTTGCCATATGGAAATGAAGAATTAATTTTAGTAGTAGATGATGAAGCTAAAATTCTCGAAACTACTCAAACTTCATTAGAAAGTTATAACTACAAAGTAGTCACTGCCAGTGATGGTATTGAAGCGATCGCACTGTATGCTCGCTACCAAGATAAAATCAGTGTAGTTGTGGTAGATATGGTGATGCCATTGATGGATGGTGCAATGACCATTCGCACATTGCAAAAAATGAATCCGTTAGTCAAGATTGTTGCTGTTAGCGGTATAGTATACAGCAATAATCTTACCAAAGATGTGACTGTCAACAAATTTATTTCTAAGCCCTATACAACTCAAGAATTATTGCAAACTTTACGTGAGCTTCTTTACCAAGAACTAACAACTGTTGGCCCTAGTCCCACCAATTATGTTCATTAAATTCGCCAATTACTAGATCTGTTAGTTGCTGGAGGCCTTCAGTTCTGAGAAAATGCGGGAATATATGGAAAATCAAGTAAAACTCGGCTGGTTGATTGATAGAAAAAACCGCCGAGTAGAAATCTATGCATTTGGCAGTCATCTTCTAACTTTTAACTGATATTGCAACTGCCTGTGAAGAATTTTCTAATTGGCGCTTTCCTCTAATTATCATCTTCACTTTATCCGCAGGGGCAAGGGTAACGCCTCGTCGTTGAGGTTTTTCTAATTCATGGCTAGCTAGCTCAAACTGATAGCGTGACAGAAGAGTTGCCAAAACTAACTTTAATTCAAACAGAGCTAAAGCCTCACCAATACAGCGACGCGTACCACCACCGAAGGGCATGAACTCATAAGGAGAAAATTGACGTTCCAAAAAGCGTTCTGGTCTAAACTCCTTGGGCTGCGGATACAAATCTTCTCGTTGATGCAGAAGATAAATGCAGCCGAAAAGTAAAGTATTGGGATATAGCTGATGTCCGAGCAATTCGACAGGTTCTTGAACTTTCCGGGCGAAAGTTAACATTGCTACCGGATGAATCCGTAAGGTTTCATTACAAACAGCTGTGAGATAAGGTAGTTTAACAATGCTCATTAGATCGGGTGAATCACCAAGCGAGCTAAGTTCATGCAGAAGTTTTTCGCGTACTTCTGGCAAACGGTGAATCCAATATAATCCCCAAGCCATAGCTGAGGCGGTGGTTTCATTTCCCGCTAATAGCAGAGTTATTAATTCATCTCGCAACTCTCGATCTGTCATCGATTGACCTTCTTCATCTTTTGCTGAAATCAGTAACGAGAGAATATCAACGCGATTTGGATCTGCTTTTGCGCGGCATTCAGCAATCTCTGTATAAAGTATTTTATCAATTTTCTCCCTCCAACGTAGAAACTTTCCCCAAAGGCTCCAAGAGCCTAAATCCTTTTGTAAAAAGGGAAAGAACAGCAAACTAGAAGTTAAAGGAGATTGAAAAACATCTGTTAACTGCCCAAGTAAATGCTTGAGTTGTTGGTAACGCTCTCCTTCGGAAACACCAAAAACCGTCTTTAACATGACTTGCAGGGAGATGTCTTGCATTGCATTCCGAGCTGAGAAGGGCGTGTTCTGCGGTATGCGATCGTAAACTTTTTCAGCAAGAGAACGGATTGTCTGAGCGTAGGCTCGCATGCGATCGCCATGAAACGGAGGCATCATGAGTTGCCGTTGCTGTCTGTGTTGTTGTCCGTCCAAAATCAGAACTGAGTGTTCCCCAACTAGAGGTAGTAGAATCTTGTTTTCCTTGCCTGGGCTTGTATACTTCCTTCTATCGTTGGTTAAAATGTCCTGAATTGCCTGGGGATGGTTGACAAATACTAAAGTGTTCCCAAAACCAACTACCTCACCTGTAAAAATATCCGGATGTTGCTGAACTGCACTTTCCATATATCCCACAGGGTTAACCACCCATTGAATTTTTTGCAACAAAGGTGGGGTTTTGAGTCGATTGGGTAATGGTATCTGATTTTTCATAAAAGAACTTTGCAAATCATATTCTTGACTCGATCTTAGGACATGGGGCATAGAGATCGGGGCATAGTAAGAAATAATTTATTGCCCCCTACCCCCTACTC
>NZ_WJFC01000283.1 GCF_009725235.1 Scytonema sp. UIC 10036 | reverse complement strand
CTTTTAAAACATCCTCTAAGTTCTAGCCGTTTAGAGTATAAACACGTTTGTCTTAACCAAGAACTCTTGAAATAGTGACCGCATAGGATTTTTACAAAATCCAAATAAAAAAATTACCCATCCAAGAGGATCTTGGATGGGCATTCTAAATTATGTGGAGGGATTGGGGGCTAGGGACTAGGGACTGGGAATAAACCGCCAATCGCCAATCACCAATACCCAATCCCCTTACTTAGACTCGGTGAAATCAGCATCAATGACATCATCACCGCCACCACCTGAGGAAGCACCGCCATCAGAGGGACCGGAAGAAGCACCACCAGTTGCAGAAGCACCGCCACCTGCTTGTTGATAAATGTTGCTACCAACTGCAAAGAGTGCTTGTTGCAATTCGGGCATAACCTTCTTGATTTGCTCGTCGTCTTCCTTAGCTACGGCTTCGCGCAAGTCTTTGACCAAACCTTCCACTTTAGTCTTGTCAGCAGCTGGAACTTTATCGCCTAATTCTTCTAACTGCTTCTCAGCTTGGTATGCTAAGGAATCAGCTTGGTTCTTGCGGTCAATTTTTTCGCGACGTTCTTTATCGGCAGAAGCGTTTCTTTCAGCTTCATTCACCATGCGCTCAACTTCGGACTTATCTAGTGTAGAAGCACCAGTGATGCTAATGGATTGCTCCTTACCAGTACCTTTGTCCTTGGCGGTAACATTGAGAATACCGTTGGCGTCAATATCAAAGATCACTTCAATTTGGGGTACACCACGTGGTGCTGGGGGAATACCATCAAGACGGAAGGTACCCAAGCTCTTGTTATCATTTGACATTTCCCGTTCACCCTGGAGAACGTGGATTTCCACGTTGGTTTGACCATCCACGGCGGTAGAGAATACTTCCGACTTCTTGGTAGGAATGGTTGTGTTGCGAGGGATAATCTTGGTCATGACACCGCCCAAGGTTTCAACACCTAGAGACAGTGGTGTTACGTCTAACAACAAGATACCAGTAACATCACCACCAAGCACACCTGCTTGAATTGCAGCACCAACAGCTACAACTTCATCAGGGTTTACGCTTTGGTTGGGGTCTTTGCCCAACACGGTCTTCACTAGCTGCTGTACTGCGGGGATACGGGTAGAACCACCAACTAGTACAACTTCGTTAATATCATTTTTGGTTAACTTTGCGTCACGCAGTGCGTTTTCTACAGGAACGCGACAACGCTCAATTAAGTCAGCACAGAGTTTTTCAAACTGAGTCCTAGTCAGCGTCATATCCAGGTGTTTTGGTCCGTCCTGGGTAGCAGTGATGAAAGGCAGGTTAATTTCTGCTTGGGTGACGCTGGAAAGTTCAATCTTTGCTTTTTCTGCAGCTTCAGTCAGACGTTGCAAAGCTTGTCTGTCTTTACGCAAGTCGATTCCTTCTTGCTTTCTGAATTCTTCTGCTAAGTAATCAACGATTTTCTTGTCGAAGTCGTCACCACCAAGGTGAGTGTCTCCAGAAGTTGCTAATACTTCAAATACACCGTCACCCACTTCGAGAATGGATACGTCGAAGGTACCACCACCAAGGTCAAAGACAAGAATGGTTTCTTGGGTTTTCTTATCAAAACCGTAAGCCAAAGAAGCGGCTGTAGGCTCGTTGATAATCCGCAGTACTTCAATACCGGCTATCTTACCAGCATCTTTGGTTGCTTGGCGCTGGGAGTCGTTAAAGTATGCAGGAACGGTAATAACTGCTTGAGTTACAGTTTCACCAATATATTTGCTGGCATCTTCCACCAGTTTGCGGAGAACTTGTGCTGAAATTTCTTCAGGAGCAAACTGTTTGCCCGCTACGGGACAGTCTAATTTTACGTTGTTGTTACTGTCGCGCAACACTTTGTAAGACACTTCAGTCGCTTCATGGGTAATTTCTTCAAATTTACGTCCAATGAAGCGCTTGACTGAATAAAATGTGTTTTCAGGGTTCATCACTGATTGGCGCTTCGCAATTTGACCAACCAAGCGATCGCCATTTTTCGCAAATGCTACGACTGAAGGTGTTGTCCGAAAACCTTCTGCATTCGCAATTACTGTAGGTTTACCACCTTCCATAACTGCTACGCAGGAGTTTGTAGTACCTAAGTCAATTCCAACTACTTTTGCCATTGTAGGTGCTGGCTCCGTATAACTACAAGAAATTTAAAGAGAGTATAAAGGACTAAATTTTGAACCAACTGAGTTAAAAGCAGCCAGTCCAGCAAGAATTCCCTATGATTTGACGTACTGCTGATATATATACTGAGCCGATGTAGCCAGTCCATGAAGGGTGGTTTTCCGAACTTTGTTAGGGCGGTTATGCCTCTATACTGGTTAGCTATTACCACTTAGTGATTGGCGCTCGGCGTTCCGTCACTCATCTACTCATCTAATGTATGAGAATTAATACTGAAAACAATTAGGGTGAACCGTATCCCCCATGTGGTGTTTGCCGTCTTTGGGGATTTTGGATTTGGGATTTTGGATTTTGGATTGAGGATTGAGGATTGAGGATTTTGGATTGGGGACTGGGGATTGGGGGTTAGCGACTGACGACATGAAGATTAGGATTAAAATAAGGGAATGTATAGTTAAGATCTGAGCCGTTACTTTGGTCGTGTAATCTCTAGTTTCCGATTTTCAATCCCAAATCCCAATCCCAAATCCCCAATTCCCAATCCCCAATCCAAATCCAAAATCCAAATCCAAAATCCCAAATCCAAAATCCAAAATCCTCAATCCTCAATCCTCAATCCTCAATCCAAAATCCCAATCCCAAATCCCAAATCCCAAATCCAAAATATGGTTACCTGTCTCCTAGTTTAAAAGCTAGACTTTCGACTCCTTTAAAAATTGGTTCGGTTGAGGTCAAAAGTCGAGTCCTCCAGTCGCCTTTATCTGGAGTGACTGATATGGTATTTCGGCGGCTGGTGCGTCGTTATGCACCTGAGTCAATGATGTACACGGAGATGGTGAATGCCACGGGCTTACACTATGTCAAGCAGTTGCCCAAAATCATGGAGGTAGATCCTAACGAGCGACCAATTAGCATTCAGTTGTTTGACTGTCGCCCAGATTTTTTGGCAGAAGCAGCGGTGAAAGCAGTTGCAGAAGGTGCTGATACTGTTGATATCAATATGGGTTGCCCAGTCAATAAAATTACTAAAAATGGTGGTGGCTCTTCTTTACTGCGTCAACCAGAAGTGGCTGAGGCGATCGTTCGAGAGGTGGTCAAGACAGTAAATGTACCTGTGACAGTCAAAACCCGTATTGGTTGGAATGACAAAGAAATCACAATTCTTGATTTTGCCAAGCGGATGCAGGATGCAGGGGCGCAAATGATTACGGTACACGGTCGTACCCGCGCCCAAGGTTATAATGGCAATGCCCGTTGGGAATGGATTGAACGGGTTAAAAATGTACTTTCAATTCCCGTGATTGCTAATGGGGATATTTTTTCGGTTGAAGCTGCGCTGAAGTGCTTGGAACAAACTGGTGCAGATGGCGTGATGTGTTCCCGTGGAACTCTAGGTTACCCGTTCCTGGTTGGAGAAATTGATTACTTCCTCAAAACTGGAGAACGCTTACCCCCGCCCACTCCAATTCAGCGTTTGGCATGTGCTAGGGAACACTTGGAAGCGTTGTACGAGTACAAGGGCATTAGAGGTGTACGCCAAGCACGCAAGCACATGACTTGGTATGCTAAGGGTTTTGTTGGCGCTGCTGATTTACGCGGACAGTTAAGCGTCATTGACTCAGTTCAGCAAGGTGTAGATTTAATTAACAATGCTATTGAACTCTTGACTCAAGGTTATGAACTTGAGGAAGAAACGGCATCTGATTTTGCAATGGTTTAATGGAGAGCAGGCAGGTAGTAGGAAGTAGGAAATGAAAACGTCCCCACAAGCGAGGACATTTATACTGTGAGTTAAAACTGCTCAGTTTCACAGGTAGCCAGTTTTTAATTTGCTCCCAGTAATTTTGGCAACTCTGTATCAATCTGCTCTGGGGATATTTTTATTCGTGTTGGGCTTGCACGAAGCATATCTACATATTTATGAAAAGCTGCAGTGTCATGTGGATTGTGGCGTACATAGTCGCGTAATTCTTCTCTTGTCATATTCTCAAAATTTGATGCCGTCATATGTTAAGCCTCTTCCACAATCATGTATATGCATCTCGTTCTCTCATCTAATCGAGTCATGTTAATATCCTGTAACAAATTACTAGCTTGTACACAGACTCGATATAGTGTTTTAAGTTGGTCTATCGTTGGTTCCATCTATATTTCCAGAAAAAAGAACGAAGCTTCAACCAATTTTTCTTTCAGGCATCTTCTTAAAGCACCTTGACGCTTTGACTTGTGACAGATGATTCTACCAGATAAAATTTACAAAAATTTTGTAAAGAAATATAAAGAAGAAACAAGCATTAAAATCGGCAGATTGCAAGGCTGATAAGTCACTCACTGCGGTACTCTAGATAAAGTGAATTTATCTCCTGGCTTTACATACTTTTATTTATGACATCTGTTGTTTCCAGTTCCATACGTACAATTCGCATTGGTTCTCGTAAAAGCCAATTAGCACTCGTTCAAACCCATTGGGTACAAGAACAACTCCAGAAACGTTTCCCTGAGATTTCTTTTGAAATTCACACCATGGCTACCCAAGGTGACAAAATTCTGGATGTTGCCCTTGCCAAAATTGGCGATAAGGGATTATTTACTAAAGAACTTGAACTGGGAATGCTCGATCGGGAGATTGATTTTGCTGTTCACTCCCTAAAGGATTTGCCAACACGTTTACCTGAGGGATTGGCTCTGGCTGCTGTTACAGAACGTGAAAACCCAGCAGATGCACTGGTTGTGCATGAAAAACACAAGGATAAACAAATTGATACTTTGCCAGAAGGCGCGGTGATTGGAACTTCTTCCTTAAGACGATTGGCACAATTGCGGTATCATTTTCCTCACCTCAGTTTTAAAGATGTACGGGGAAATCTCAATACACGGATGTCTAAACTGGATGCTGGTGAGTACGATGCTCTGATTCTGGCTGTTGCTGGATTGGAACGATTGGGAATGAGCGATCGCATTCATCAAGTTTTGTCCAAAGAAGTTTCCCTTCATGCTGTAGGACAAGGGGCTTTGGGGATTGAATGCCGTGCTGATGATGTTGAATTGATAACGCTGCTCAAAGCTATTGAACATCCAGAAACACGCGATCGCTGTTTGGCAGAGCGAGCTTTCTTGCGAGATTTAGAAGGTGGCTGCCAAGTCCCCATCGGTGTAAACACAGAACTCAATGGTAATACTTTAACCCTAACAGGTATTGTTGCCAGTGTAGATGGGAAAAAACTAGTCAAAGACACGGTTTCTGGAGAGACTGAAGATGCAGAAAAATTAGGCACGGAACTTGCACAAAAGGTAAGAGAGCAAGGAGCACAAGAAATTCTCAACGAAATCTTTGCCCAAATCCAAAGAAATTCTTAATTTAATCTGCTAGCAATGTGATTAGATCAAAAGAAGTAACCGTTGTACGGCAGTAGGGTGGGTATTACCCACCAGCAATATCACGGTGAGTTATGCCCACCCTACATGTAGAGTTGATCTAGGCAGAGTCGGGGAAATACAGATTACCATGAGGATTCTATTTGTTGCGGCTGAGGCAGCTCCCGTTGCCAAAGTTGGAGGAATGGGTGATGTTGTTGGAGCACTACCCAAAATCCTGAAAAGAATGGGGCACGATGTGCGAATATTTTTGCCCTACTATGGCTACATCTCCGACAAGTTAGACGTTCCCAAAGATCCAATTTGGAAGGGATTTGCCATGTTCCAAGACTTTGCGGTATACGAAACCGCTCTGCCTGGTACTGATATTCCTTTATACTTATTTGGACATCCAGCATTTTGGCCTCGAAAAATTTACGGTGGGGAAGATGAATTCTGGCGGTTCACACTATTTGCGAATGGTGCTGCTGAATTCTGCTGGAATTACTGGAAGCCAGAAATTATCCACTGTCACGACTGGCACACGGGAATGATCCCAGTGTGGATGCACCAATCACCTGATATCACCACTGTTTTTACAATACATAACCTGGCATACCAAGGTCCTTGGCGCTGGTACTTAGAAAAAATTACTTGGTGTCCCTGGTATATGCAAGGACATAACACAATGGCAGCAGCAGTGCAGTTTGCAGATAAGGTTACCACTGTTTCCCCAACATATGCCGAGCAAATCAAAACAGCAGCTTATGGCGAACAGTTAGAAGGCTTGCTGTCTTTTATTAGCGGAAAATTATCTGGGATTCTCAACGGTATAGATACTGAAGTTTACGACCCCGTAAATGATAAATATATTGCTCAGACTTTTACACCCGATACCCTAGAAAAGCGACGAGCTAACAAAGTGGCTTTGCAGGAAGAAGTTGGTTTAGAAGTCAATTCTAGTGCCTTTTTGATGGGAATGGTAACGCGTTTAGTCGAGCAAAAAGGCATTGATTTGGTGCTGCAAATTCTAGATCGTTTCCTTGCGTATACGGATGCACAATTTGTGCTTTTAGGTACTGGCGATAGATACTATGAAAGCCAATTGTGGCAAATGGCATCTCGGTATCCCGGAAGAATGGCAACTTACATACTATATAATGATGCATTAGCTCGTCGCATCTACGCAGGGAGTGACGCCTTCCTCATGCCCAGTCGATTTGAACCTTGTGGTATCAGTCAATTAATGTCTCTACGTTACGGGTGCGTACCAATAGTCCGCCGTACAGGAGGACTAGTTGATACTGTCTCTCACCACGATCCAATGACAGAATCAGGGACTGGTTATTGTTTTGACCGCTACGAACCATTGGATCTCTTTACCTGCTTAATCCGAGCATGGGAAGGTTACCGCTACAAACCTCAATGGAAAGAACTTCAACAACGGGGTATGAAGGAGGATTTTAGTTGGTATCGCTCTGCCAAACAGTACGTGAATTTATATAGGTCAATGTACGGTTTACCACCGGAAGAAGACGAACCAATTTTACAAATACAATCAGAAACACAAATCAATGAGGAAGTTGTTGCTGCTACTTCATTACCAGAGTAAACAGTGACCAATGGCTAATGGCTAATGGCTAATGGCTAATTGCTAATGGCTAATGGCTAATGGCTAATGACAAATGACCAGTGACAAATGACCAGTGACTATTTAAGGAGGATAAAGATACAGTAAAAATACTTTAATTGCCAAACATTTCATTACGTAGGGATACAACAATGTTGTGTCCCTATGACTATTAACAATACAAACCAATACAGATAAGCCTTTCTGACTTCCAAAATCAGAATTGATGAAGGAAATGTTGCCCTAAATTAAATTTTCTGTAAACATTAGGGTTCTACTTGGGAACAATATCAAAGTGCATTCTGTTACCTGTCATTAATTAAGAAACAAAAACTTATTTTTTCCACTTGGTATTTTGGCAAGACATTCCTTCTCCGTAAATCTATAGTGGTAGCCAATATTAAGAGAACAACGGACTTACAAATTTATTCAGATGACTGAGTCAACGTTGTTGTCGTAACACTGTAACAGCAATCCTCAAAAAACACTCTGAACCATTTTTCCTCCGGGGTGGAAGCTAATGAAAAACTTAACTGTGTCTCGTGTTTGTGGTTGTGGCTTAGTTGGACTATTATCCTTTATGGTTCTGCTAGGTACAAATAATCGTGTTCATACAGAGGAAATTCAAGAGTTCGGGATTCCAGAAAATTCTGTTCCCCCCAATTCTGTTTCTCCAGACTCTGTCTCTCCAAACTCCATTTCTTCTGGGATGATTTGGCCCGCTCAAGGAGTCATTTCTCAAGGTTTTCGCAAACGGCAGCATGAAGGCATTGATATTGCAGGACCGTTTGGAACTCCCATTTTTGCAGCAGCAGGCGGTGTAGTGCTACGGGCAGGCTGGGAGGACACGGGACTTGGCAATGCAGTTAATATTCGACATCCTGATGGTCGCGTCACAGTTTACGGTCATAACCAACAAGTGTTAGTCCGCACGGGACAAAGAGTCAATCAAGGTCAGATGATTGCCAAGATGGGATCTACGGGCAATAGTAGTGGACCTCACCTGCACTTTGAAATTTATCCCAACGGTCCTCGTGCTGTCGATCCCATGCGTTTTTTACCATCTTTAATAGCTGGAAGGATACCGCCGCAAAGAATAGCAACATCTTCTCCTTATGGTAGAAGACATGATAACTCTGCTCGTGCAATGCCACCATTCATGGAAAGACAGCACGTCTCACCTTCACAATCAATGTCTGTACCAGGCGATTCTCCTGTACCAGTTTATTCTGCTGAAAATTTTGATGCTGAACCTCCTGAACCCGTTAATGCTGAATGCAGTGGGAAGACAGTGCTTGAAGGAGAAACAGGCAGCGTTCATGTCAAGGTGTGTTACGAGGACGGACAGTTTTACTACATTGGACAAAAGAAAGAAGACCCAGGTAGCCCCATTAAAATACCAGCTGAGCGCATTGGCAGACAAACCTATCAAGCAAATAATGGTAGTTTTTGGTATCGCGTCAACCCTCAAAGGGTTGAAGTTTGGCAGGATGGCAACCCTTATCCTATCCGTTCTGACAGATTTGACAGACAAAATGTTTCTGGAGGTTGAAGAAAAAATTGGGACACTGTTACCCCCTACCTCTTCCTTAAGGTTCTTAGAGTTTCGTGACAAATATTAATTTTTTTTTTCAATTTCTAAGTAAAAATTTCTACATTAAGCCCTATACTATTACATGAGTACAATCGGAGATACTCAGAATTAACACGGAAACGGGCAAGGCAAATCTCTACATCTAGCATACTTTTTAAAGAAGGAGATTTTTGTGGAATATCTTGCTTACTCTCTGCTGGATAGTACCTATGCAGAGGCGACAGAAGATGCTGAATACGATCTTCCTGAATTTCAATTCCAATTCCGTTGGAACAGACAATTCAAATCTACTTGGTTAACTCTTGCTAGCCTGGGTACCATTGGTACATTGTTTGCAATCCTGGGTCAAGTTCAGCCAGCTTCAGCTGCTTACTCTGGTCGTTATTACCAGTACTATGTAAACACCAACGGTGGCAATCTCAATGTTCGCTCCGGCCCTAGCTATGACTATCCTGTCGTTGGTAGTGTCAGAAATGGTGCGGCTCTCGCCCGAGCTGTAAGATCCAGAAACGGATTTGTTCAGTTAAGCACTGGTAATTGGGTTTCTTCTAGATGGATTAGCACAACACCCGGTTATGGAACTCGTCCCGGCTATGGTGTTGGTGGTAGATATAACAGAAACTGCTACTGCTACGGTACAGGTGGAAGATACCACCACAGAAGAGCTTCCTACGGTTACGGTGGAAGATATAGATCCGCTCGTGTAGTATACCGTCCTGTATATCGTACTGTATACGTGTACAGACCATACCGGAATGGCTACTACTCTACAGGTGGTCGCCGCTATTACAATGGCTACCACACAAACAATAGTCGCCGCTACTACAACGGTTACAGCAGATACAACAGTGGGTATTAATGCTCTCTCGTTGTCACTTAAAAATCCATATCAACTGAATTAACAAATCCTAAAACACCCTGTCTTATATATATTGTGGAAAGGCAGGGTATTTTTGTGTTGATTCTCTCTTGCCTTTGTTTTTGTGTTGCAATAGATTATACATTAGCTCTCCTGATGTTGTCATTATAACACTGTAAGAGCAATTAACCACGGATGTTTGGAACCATCTTTGTTAGGGAGAGGAAATTTATGCAAAAAGTGATAAGTTTGCGAGCATACAATTGTGGTTTGATAGTACTTATGACTTCTGCCACTCTGTTCGGTACAAGTAACCACGTTTTATCGCAAACAGCACAAGGTTCTCTTAAAAGTTCTCAAACGGCTTTCACTATTGACTTTGTTTCACCATACTCTAAGACACAACCTAAGACACAACCGAGTTCACCATTACAAAAGAAACCTGCTGCTACCTCAACAGCTAAAAATCGATACACTATTACTACAATTCTTGAAGGTGAGACCGTTAACTTTATTGTCAAAGTGTACAAGGAAAACAATCAAATATTATATGTAGGGAAATCAAAGAAAGACCCAAGTAAACCTGTAAAACTACCTGCTAAAGTTGTGGGCAAATCTAAATATCGCGCAAATAACGGTAGCTATTCGTATATTGTCAATCCTGATGGAGTCGAAGTTTGGCAAAGTGGTCGTAAAATTCGTGCCGATCGCTTCCGATTTTCTAAAGTCTTTCAGTAAGCACCTGACCAGCGATCGGTGACCAGTGACCAGTAGGCGGTTAGCTGGTCATCTTTTACCGATAAGTCTACATAGGTGGACTTTGTTTGTATAGTAGCGAATTTTATTCGCCCACTCGGTTATAAATTGCTTACGAATGATTTAGGATAGCTGTATAGCGAATATAGACTGCATCTACAATAATATCATTAAATAATTTAAAGAATTAAATGACTTTGTTACATAGCTTTTAATTTTGTTACATGAATTTGAGGGCTTAGAGATGATCTATAAAGTAAACATTAAGAAAAATGCATTTGGCGATTTAAGATTTACTTTATAAATGACCTCTTAAGGAGTACAACCTTTATGAACTTTCATACTAATGCTAGTCTTCTAGATGCTGAACAGTATAAAATTTACGAGTTTAAAGAAAATAAATCGGCAACAGTACCTGGTTATTTAGTCGTCAGTACTGCAACGCTCAATGTCGAACAAGAAAATTATATAGAACATTTACAAAAACCTACTAACCCACAATTTTTTATTCCGAGCGCCGAGCAAGATGAAACTTCAACTAAAGGAATAATTGACAAGATTGCAAGATATTTAATAGAAAGCCACGAACCAGAAATTGTCATAAATATTCATGGTTACAGTTCTACCCCTTATGATACGGAGAAGGGATGTAAAAAGATTTATGATTACGTTAATAGAAATATTGAACAAAAAAATAAATATCTTTTTATAGGATACAGATGGCCATCTGAAAATCCCATTAAAAAAGACCAGTCAGGTACCTTTCAAGAAAAGCTCGGCTATGCACTTAATGCTCTACCAATTTTACTAGCAGGTATCTTAAGTATTGGACTAGTAATTAGCATAGTAACTACACTCATTTTCCTATTTTTCAATCCATTACCGTCCGGTATTGTTCATTTCTTTACAGCTTTATTAATTCCGTCTGGAATTGCAACTTCCGCTATGATTACACTTATTCTTTTGAGAATAAGTGCTTATTTTCGTGATGTTTATAGAGCTAGTAACTATGGAATTATAGACTTAGTAGAGTTGTTAAGACAGATTGATTTTACCGTACATAGGGAAGTAAAAGACAAGCGAATTAAATTATCATTCATTGGTCATAGCATGGGGTGCTTTGTAGTCACTCATGTCATTCGCATTCTTTCTGATATTTTTGACGTTCAATCTATCAACAAAATACCTTCTTCAAATATTGGTAATGTATTTTGCTTGGGACAACTTGTTTTAGTTGCACCTGATATTCCTGTGGAAACGATTTTACCGGGACGAGCTAATTTTTTACGTTCTTCCTTGCGGCGCTGTCAGGAAGCTTATATCTTTTGTAACGAGGGCGATCTAGCTTTGAGAGTTACCTCTACAGCAGCAAATTATTTTAGTTTTCCAGCTAAAACCCGTATTAGTGGTTACAGGCTTGGTAATGTAACAGTGAGCCATTTCACTAACCAAAATGATAAAGTTGGTTACACCCCTAAATATGGAATTGTTAATTTAGTTCGAGAAGATAATGCCGATCGTTATACGTGCGATCGCCCCTATAAGTATCTAGAAATCCGCTCTTCAAATAGGGAACATAGAAAACTTGAAGAAATGAGGAAGTTTTTAGAAACTGAGTTACAGCCTGCGGATTTATTCACTTACTTTGATTGTACGGATTATAAAAATGATAAGAGTCAGGATATAGGAATTGTTAGTTTGGCTATACAAAAACCAGCTATAAACTTTTGGGATTATGTTTCTCTAACATTTGCATTTACTAGTAAAGCTAGCAAGAATGAATCTTCTAAAGGGGTTGATACCCACAGTGGTTACTTTCAGGGCGAGTTTAGCCAGCAGGCTATTTACACACTAGCCTTTTTGGGATTTCAGGGATTTCTAAATTCTTTGTTAACGCAAGAGCGGGGGGAAGAGCAAATCCGCGCTTTCTCTCAAGAGTGTCATAACAAACAGATTCAAGTCATTCTTGCACCACATCTTTATCAAAATACGCTGTGAACATTAATTTAGTATCAAAAACAGTAGATGACAGTTTATAAAGTTCGACTTATGAATTCCGATCTTGGATTGGATCGTATTATTGAAGTACCGGATGACCAATATATTCTGGATATCGCAGAAGACGCGGGTATTCGCTTACCATCTGGATGCAAACAGGGAGAATGTTCCGCTTGCGTTGCTAAGCTTGTCATTGGAGAAGTCGATCAAAGCGAGCAGAAGTTTTTGCGTCCCAATGAAATAGAGAGCGGTTACACTATTACTTGTGTTGCGTATCCCTTATCGGATTGTACTTTAGAAACTCATCAAGAAGAAGTTTTGTATAAATCGTCTCTTTACTTCAAAAACATTACAGAACCTCTGGAGTAATTAAGGTGTCAGGGCGTGTATTGCTTCTTTCATCTTGATTGTTAAGATTTTCTTTAGAAAGATTTACTTTCAAAATGTTAACTTTTTTCTACAATCTCTGCCTAAATTGTATTAAACCCCATCCAAACGGTATAACTCAAATCTGCCTTACTAGAGATGTTGAAGCATAACCCGCCGATTAAAGATGGTAATAGGACATTAAAACTCTAGTTTTGAGGTACAACCGATTATGGGCATATTTCTAACCGCACTTGCTACAGCTTTGAGTCTGCTAATTGTCGATCTCGTTGTTCCTGGTGTTAACATCGCTAATTTTCCATCTGCTATGATTGCAGCTGTAGTAATTGGTTTAATTAACGGTTCCGTTAAGCCAGTTCTATCAACTCTTTCTCTTCCTCTTAACCTTGTAACCTTGGGCGCATTTTCACTTGTTGTGAATGGCATCTGTTTTGCTCTAGCCGCATTCTTTGTTCCAGGGTTCAGCGTTCGTGGAATCATTGCTTTTCTTTTAGGTCCCGTAGTTCTTTCTTTTGCTAATACCTTCATTAACAACTACTTTGTTGAAAAAAATCTGTCTTTGAAGAGTGGTGAAGATAAAACAAAAGCTGAATTACCATCAAGCTAAATTTTCCTATCTGTTTGTAGAGACGTTGAAAATTAATTCTCTACTGAATACCGAATTAAGATAGCCCATGTGGTGGATTTAATTATTCGGTAACTTCAATAAAATGTGAGTAAAAGAGTTTAAATAACAAGTAAGAATCCTATGAAACTAGTTCGTTTTCTTCTCGGTTTGTTAGTACCTCCTTTAGGTGTTTTTCTTACAGTTGGAATTGGTCCAACACTGTTGATTAACGTTTTATTGACTCTTTTGGGTTGGCTTCCCGGTAGTATTCATGCAATTTGGGTGATTGCTAAGTATGAAGAGAAACTGAATAGAGAGGGAGAAATATACTAACAGCGATCGATGACTCTCTTCTTGCTAGAATAAAGATTGTCTAAAAATGTAGGTGGGCAATGCCCACCATTTGCTATTAGAGGATGTTTGAAAAGTTATGATTGATGTATTAAATATTTTTTACCC
>NZ_WJFC01000282.1 GCF_009725235.1 Scytonema sp. UIC 10036 | reverse complement strand
GGTTTCTAAAAAAGGTTTTTTTGGTTTCAGAAGAATTCCGTCACCCATATCAATTGCTATCAGTTCCTGTCCCACTTAAGAGCCATGAGACTTTCGCAATGGTTCGGGAATCGTTACTTGTTCTTCTGTGGGTTCGCGCATTTATATGTACTTGAAAACATATAAATCACCAAAAAGCTTATAGAGCTTGAACTTCACGTTGTAAACACTGTCTACAAAGTTAGAAAAACTTATATAGGACTCTATTAAGACTCAATGCCTGAGTCTGGTTGCGCTTATTGATACGTTGAAGACTTGTACTAGATATGTAATATATAACGAACTATATAACAAGCTTATACTACGTTGACTACATCAAATAGTGGAAACTATCGAGTACGTATAAATGCGCGAACCCACACATATTTAGGGTTTGTTAACAAGCATCACAAGTTCGCCTTCTTGAATGACAGCAACAGACAGCCCTAGAATATGGTTTTGAGTCATCGTGGCGATAATGTAATCGTCAACAACCATGATTTACATCCATCCTCAATTTCTTTTATTCACAAATTGCCCGTACTCGTGTCATAATTTCGCTCTCAATCTTGTTGCACTATGGTGATACAGCTTCAGCCGTTAAGCCTTCGGCTTGTCGCATTTCCTCCATTGTCTTAACTTTTCTTTACACAACTCGTTGCTTGTTGTCCGATTGCCGAGATGGAATCAGGGTAAAGCGATTGTAGCAGCAATGAGTTAGACAGCTTTATTTTTTGTATTTTAGCTGGTATCATCAATTTGATGAATCTAGAATCAGATTCTGTAAATTTGTAGCTTTGTATAAACACTATTTATAAAAGTAGTCACTATGCTCATTAGCATTCCAGACAATATTAAGAAGACGTTCCATGCAGCTTGCTCTGACATAAAGGATATGGATAAACTGTACTAAAAATTTCAAATATTGCACTCAAAATAAACCTTACCTTACTTATTAAACTGAAACTGTAATGAAAGTTGTTGGAATTCACGGAATCTTACATAATTATTTGACTGCACCACAGATAAAAAATGAATGGCTACTAGCTCTGCAAGGGGGATTAGAGGTAGCTAAGAAACCAAGAATAGAACGCGAAGACTTTACAAGCGTTGCGTATGGCGATTTTTTTCGTCCTAGTGGAACGAGATCTGGAAATATTCCACCATTAAAAGATATTGAAGAAGATTGGGAACAAGAATTACTTCTGAAATGGGGCTCTTCCGTACTTAACGTGCTAAATTAACATCATAGTGCCAAGAAAGTAAAGCTCTAATTTCAAAATTACGGAAGTTTGTAAAGCCAAATCCACTTCTTTTTATTAGCTTCAATTTATTATTAATTCCTTCTACAACACCATTGGTAGTTCTATTATCAAAATATCCGGCTACTTCTCCAAACCATCGTTTAATTGTATTCACACTTTTTTGATATAATGGTTCGGCTTTTTCTAACCAATCAAGTAGTCCTAATATTCCTGTTCCTGGGTCTTCACTCGTATCAAATAAATTGCGGAATTCTTCTTTCAATGAATGCATTGTTGCTATTAAAGGAGATGCTTCTCTAATTATGTCTAATTTTATTTTTTGTTTATCAGTCAACTTATCTTCTGCTTTTAAAATTGTATATTTATTACCTTTTAAACTATCAAACACTTTTTCTCTCGATTCAATATTTAATTCCAAAGCTGCTTTTTTTTCTGCTATTCTGGCTTGGTTTAATTCTTCGTGTATTAATTTGGTAACATGGAACCTATCCACTGTAATAACGGCGTTTGGGCATATCTTCTCAACTAAATTTTTATAATTTCCGGTCAGATCCATACTTACTTCTTCTATTTGTTCTAAAACTTCTTCTCCCCACATTTTCATCACATTTTCTATGACAATTTGTTTTCTTTCTTTTACTAATCCTATTAATTTTCCTGAATCTAGATCTACAAGCACCACAATAAATTTACCTTGTCCTTTAACTAAACTTATTTCATCTATTCCCAATCTCCTCAAATTACTAACATTTATTGGTAAAATATTTTTGACTATATCTTCAAGCATCGAATAAACTTCTTCATCACTTAATCCATTATTTTTGGCTACATTCCTGACATCACTATTAATAAGTTGTTTAATAATATTTGACGCATAACGATGCGTATACTTTCTTCTTACTCCTACAAAATCGAGTTCTTCGTTAAATGTTTTACGACATTTTTTACATTTAAATCTTCGTCTATTTATATTTAGAAAAACTTCTTTTTCTCCCATCGATAAATCTTTTATTAAGTAATTTTGATTTTGGTGGAGATGATGCTACCTTCGTCGCACTGTGGGCATACCGCACTTTTAGTCTTTTTAATTACTGATAAAATTAAGGTTTCACCCTCTTTTAGACTGGATTCCACTACTACTTCAGGCAAATTTAACAACTCGGTTAAAACCCTTTTCATAACTGATTTTACTGAAATAAAAGATAATTTTCCTAACATTTTAGCACGTTAAGTACGGAAGAGCCCTATTACCCCAGATGATGAACCTGGGGAAGAGTTGCAAACTTTTGAGTTTGACACAGTAACAGTGGATGCTCGCGGACAAGTAATTCAGAAAGAACAAAACCAAGCATTTTATTTTGTAGAGTTTCTCGGTGAAACGGCGGGAAAACCATCAGCACTCTTTATAGAGATGGTAGCTATCCCTGGAGGAACTTTTGAAATGGGATCGCCACCAGATGAGCCAGAACGTGATGACAGTGAGAGTCCTCAACGTACTGTCGCTGTACAGCCGTTTTTCTTAGCTAAGTATCCAGTCACGCAAGCTCAGTGGCAATTTGTGGCACAGTTGCCTCAAGTGAACCGAGAGTTGGATCGAGATCCATCTGATTTTAAAGGCGCAAATCGTCCTGTTGAAAATGTCTCTTGGTACGATGCAGTTGAATTTTGCTTGCGCCTCTCTCAATATACAGGCAGACCTTACAGCCTCCCTAGTGAAGCAGAATGGGAATATGCCTGTCGTGCTGGAACAACAACACCATTCCATTTTGGTGAAACAATGACATCAGAATTGGCAAATTATGACGCTACCGTAACTTATGGTCAAGAACCAGAAGGAATTTATCGAGAGGAAACAACAGAAGTGGGCAGCTTTAAAGTAGCCAACGCTTTCGGATTATACGATATGCACGGGAATGTGTGGGAATGGTGTCTTGATGATTGGCACGATAACTATGAAGAAGCGCCAACAGATGGAAATGCTTGGTATGAAAATAATGATAATCTTGCTCAAAAAGAAGGATATGCTGTACTGCGGGGCGGTTCCTGGCTTTACAATCCTGGAAACTGCCGTTCCGCGTCCCGCACCTACAACGATAGGGCGGGGCGCGACAGCATCTACGCTTATGTTGGTTTTCGTGTAGCCTGTGGGGTTGGGAGGATTCTTCAGTAGCCCTTTATACTTTTATTCTTTTGCCCTTTACACTTGTTTTTTTTACCCTTGTTAGCGTAGCGGAGCGTTAAAAATTTTTTTCAAATCGAATACGAAAACAAAATAAACATTTATTAAGCGAGAAAGTTAAGCAAGAGGAGTCCAATACAAAATCAATGGTAAAAACACTCACTAAGCGACAGACAGCGCAACATTTTATCGAAGACTTGGGCAATGGAATTACCCTAGACATGGTACTGCTGCGGAGTGGCAGTTTTATGATGGGCGCTCCAGAAACGGAAGAAGGTAACAGTGACTCGGAACGCCCCCAACACAAAGTCACAGTTCCTACTTTTTTGATGAGTAAGTATCCGATTACTCAAGCACAGTGGAAAGCCGTAGCAGCACTACCCCAAGTTAACAAAGAGCTAGAAAGAGATCCATCGCGTTTCAAAGGAGATAAACGACCAGTAGAGCGTGTTTCTTGGTATGATGCAGTTGAGTTTTGCCAGCGTCTCACTTCCCATACAAAAAGACAGTATCGCCTCCCTAGTGAAGCAGAATGGGAATATGCTTGTAGAGCCGGAACAACCACCCCGTTTCACTTTGGTGAGACAATTACAACTGAAGTTGCCAACTACAACGGTACAGATGACGAAAAATATAAATGGTCGGGTTCTTATGCTTGGGGGCCAAAGGGAATTTATCGAGAGGAAACAACGGAAGTGGGCAGCTTTGAAGTAGCCAACGCTTTTGGGTTATACGATATGCATGGGAATGTATGGGAATGGTGTCTTGATGATTGGCATGATAACTATGAAGGAGCGCCAACAGATGGGAGTGCATGGCTTGACAATAATGATAATTTTTCCCAAAAACAAGGATATGCCGTACTGCGGGGCGGGTCTTGGCTTGGAATTCCTGAATTCTGCCGTTCCGCGTCCCGCTACGGCAGCATGAGGGAGGATCGCGACTTCATCGACGGCAATTTTGGTTTTCGTGTAGCCTGTGGGGTTGGGAAGATTATTTAGTAGCCCTTTATACTTTTATCCTTTTGCCCTTTACACTTGTTTTTTTACTCTTTTCCGCCGTAAGGCGGATCGAAATATTTTTGCAAAAATATTAAGATTTTTTAAAAAATGAAAGAATTATCAGTTATCCAAAAGACTTATAGCAATTTCCACTCTCGTGAGGTACAGAATAAAAATTTAACCGCAGATGAACGCAGATGCACGCGGATAAATTTGTACTTCAATAGACTGGAAAACACTGTATGATTGCATTAAATGGTACGTGCCGATTATTGAGAGATTGCCAAAAATTCATAAGTTCACTTTGGGTGACAGGCTAATTGGCATTCGCCAAACAGTTACTTAACTCTACCAAAAGATTCAAGCGATCGCACCTAGTCTTGATAGTTGGATGAGTTTTACTACGGTATGCAGGCAGACATAATATGAAACAGTGAATGTTGACTTGATGCCACTTATAATAGAGGTGATAGATATAAAATGCTAGAAGATGAAAGTTCTCAAGCTTGCAGCAGTTATCGATGCTTCAGGTAATTTACGCCTTGATATTCCCACCGAGTTATCATCTGGTGCTGTCGATGTAGTTGTCGTTGTTAATCCAAGTATCCCAGATACTTCTCAAACAAAATCCTACGATTTTTCCGATTTAGCGGGACGTTTAAGTTGGCAGGGTGATAGCATTGCCCAAATAAGGAAGTTACGCGATGAGTGGTAAACGCTATCTACTGGATACAAATGCCATAGTTGCTTTGTTACAAGGTTCTCCCGCATTAGTCACATTATTACAAAATGCTGATTGGATAGGAATTTCCATCATTAGTCAAATCGAATTTTTAGCGTTTTCTGGATTGAGTGAAAGCGATATAAATTTGTTTACAGAATTTCTCAACCGTGTAGAGGTAATTGACTTAGCAGCAAGTAACGATTTATTAATCAAACGGATTATTAATGTCCGATTGCAATATCGTGTCAAACTTCCAGATGCAATTATTGCTTCAACTGCACTTCAAGTTGGAGCTAGTTTAGTAACAGGCGATCGCGAATTAAATAAGGTAACAAGTTTGACAATTGTTAACTGGTAATGACGGCTGATTGAAATATCCAAGCTATGGCTCTTTTGCGATAGACAGGAGATTGCGATCGCACTCACTTTTGTGCCAATACAATTCACTTTAGATAAACAATTTTTTTTAGTTGATAGATTGGCTATCTATCGGAATTCTATTTTATTTGTAAAGTTTTTGAGGTTGGAGCAAATGTTGACTTGGTGCAACTTATAATTTACCCACAGTGCTGCATCCAGTATGGCGAATTCTATAATATATAGCGGTTTTCAGTAATTTACATTTTTTAGATAAACAATTTTTTTAGTTGATAGATTGGCTCCTTATCTTATAAATTATAGATTCATAATCTTAACTGGTTACTCAGTAGCAAGGCTAAATGTTTGTAGTGTAAAATTTATCAAACTAGAATCTTTATAATTGCGAATACCACGTTGCAGTAAATTATGAGAAATCTGCCATTCTATCGTCGCTAAAAAAGATTTGTCAATTGCAACTTTTCGCGGGCAACTGATGGAAATACCATCGCTAAAATGGAAGATCTGATAATCATCAGCTTTATCAGCTAGATTTTCTAATGGTTTCCATGATACTGGAATTGGAGATGATACCATCCAATTAGATGTCATCTTTTTAGCTGTCCCCACCCAATTACCGCTCAACTCTTTTGCAGATGGTCGAGATGGATTTTCTGGAAAAACTGTGAGAGTTTCGGGAGTGACTGTGATTTTTTCTAAATTGCCAGCATCATCATATACGATAACAACATTTGCACGCTTGTCTTCATAGCGTAAACCTGTCTCAAAACCAAAAGTTGAACCAGATTCTACCTTTGTAGAACCCCAGGAAAAAGTATTATCTAAAAACAATGCTCTAGTAATTGGTTTTTTATATGGACCAAAGGTCTTTGTTTTCTTTGTGCCATCAGCATATGTATAGTGGTTTTGGTGATGAATTTCATTGCCACAATCGCTAACATGAAAACTTCTAATACAATGAAAAGTCTCTATTATTTGTCCATCAGCAGAGTATCTTGTCCAAGTGCCGTGCCAGTCGTTATTAGCATGGTATTGGCAGAAATTATGCCAATTTTGTAGTTGTGCTACCGTTGTTTCTGTACTCATAATTACTTCCTGTTTACTTTTAAGTTGTAAAATACTTCAGAAATCAATAAAGTGAATCACCACTCTGGTACAACACTAATTTTTAACAACTAATTTTATAGGACGATTTAGACCTGTTACCAAACCGCGACGTTTTGGTTTAACTTCATAAGTATCGACTAGAGCTAGCTCGTAACGTGACATAATTTTTGCTAGCGCTAGTTTCATTTCAAATTGGGCAAATGCCAAACCAATACAGCGTCTGATTCCACCGCCAAAGGGTAAAAATTCATAGGGTGAATATTGCTTTTCTAGAAAACGTTCTGGTTTAAACTTTTCTGGTTCGGGGTATGTTTCTTGACGACGATGAGCGAGGTAAATCGATCCAATGACATCCGTACCAGGTTCTATTTTATATCCCATGAGTGAAACAGATGTTTGAGCAACTCGCGCAAAAGTTAGCATTCCTACTGGATAAATACGCAAGGTTTCACAGCATACCGCATTGAGGTAGGGGAGTTTAAAAATAGTCATGGGGTCTGGATTTTCACCTACGTTATCCAATTCTTGCAACAACTGTTTTTTAACTATAGGCAATTTGTAAATCCAGTATAACGCCCAAGTTAAAGCTGTGGCGGTTGTTTCATGTCCTGCTGTCAGTAAAGTGATTAATTCATCGCGTAGCTGTTCATCTGTCATTTGTTCTCCCGCTTCATCTCTTGCGGCTACAAGCATACTGAGAATATCTGTACGCGAGAAGTCAGGTTTTTGACGACGTTCTTGAATTTCTGAGTAAATAAGTTCGTCTGCTTTTTGCTGACGGTGCATTCCTTTTTCCCATAGCAATGAACCTGGGTAACTCATTCTCAATGCTGGGAAAAATAGCAAAGTCATGGATAGTAGGGAACTTCCTCGATCTAAGATAACGGCTAAAAGTTGCTCTAATTCTTGGGCGCGAGAACTGTTGTATAGTCCAAACACGGCTTGTATGATAACTCGTAAGGTTAGAGCTTGCATGGCAGAACGAGCACAAAAAGGTTTACCGATTTGCCATTGGCTGATTATCTCTTCTGCGACATCGTTAATGACTTGTCCGTAGCTTCGCATCCTGTCGCCATGAAAGGGAGGCATTAATAATTGTCTTTGACGCTGGTGTGCTTCTCCACTTATGGTAAATACGGATTGTTTCCCAACTAACGGTTCAAATTCTGTGTTTAACTCTCCAGGAGATGTAAATTTTTCTGTATCGTTGGTTAAAATTTCTTGCAAGGCTTGAGGATGACTTGTGACAACTAGAGGTGGAGTGTTGCGACCTAACTGTAGAGTAAATATGTCCCCGTAACGTTTGGCGCATTCTTCCATCTGTGACAAGGGAGTAAAGACCCACTCTAGTAGCTGTAGGGAGGGTGGCTTCTGAACGGGATTTGGTAGTGTCATCGTAAATTTTTTTGTAAAAATCTTTTTACTGACACTAACATGAAGCCATTCAATTAATAATGTACGACATTTAAGATTATTATCGTTGCATGACTAAATAGTAATTTACCCTAACAACATGAAAGTTGTAAAATTTTTGTTAAATTGAACAAGCATTTATTTTGCCTCTTCAAAACACTCTTAAAAATAAGGTACTCAGCATGACAGCAATCACCCCAAAGGAAATTTCAACGGCTCCCAGTTTTTGTGAGGGAATCCAATATTTTGGCGAATCTATCCCAGGTTTTGAAACTTATGGCAAAATACCAGTAGTAAAGTCAGGTGATTCTGCGATCGCTAGTTCCTCAGATCCAGCAGCCGTCTTCCAAACCTTACTTGCTGCCGATGCTTTGCGCTATCTGACATTGCAAATTACTGGTAGTAAAGCTTCAGGACACCCAGGTGGATTTGCCAGTCAAGCGGAAGCCTATGCATCGCTTGTCATGCTCGGCCACAAAAATATTATCACCGAAGTAGGACATCACGCTCCTGGTTTTTACAGTGCCATGTTCTTGGATCGTTCTTTAGAGGACATGGGAATTCAAACAGTGCAGCAGTTGCGCGATCGCTTCCGGGAAAAGCACGGTTTGCTAGGACATCTCTCCGGCTACATTCCCGGTATTTTAGCACCTGCTGGTCCTTTAGGACAGGGGCAACATTTTGCTATGGCTGCTGCACTACTGCACAAAGACAAGCTTTTCCCCTTTACCGTTGGCGATGGTGGGTTGGGCGAACCCTACATCATGAGTTCGATGGCGCACTTCCATACAGCTTTCCCTAGCGCGACTAACTTCTTACCCGTACTGGTGTGGAATGGTTACAGTCAAGAACACCACAGCATGGTGTCTCTCAAAACCAACGAACAGATGATCGAATACTGGAGAGGCAATGGTTTTGAGGAAGTTGTGTTAGTCGATGCTAAAGATTTTGACGACGCAAACCAATCCGGCGATTATGTTGATAGTACTGCCTTTTCCTTTGAGAAGAGGTTAGCATTTACTCAAGCTGTACTCTCAGGAGTAGATAAAGCGGCACGTTCTGCGCTTGGGGGTAAACTCACTGCTTTTATTATCAAACAGCTTAAAGGAGCGGGAGTTCACGCAAGAGGTGCGAAGTCTCATAACCTCTATCCTAAAGATACTTTAGATGCACCCCATATTGTCAGTGCCTTAAAAGAACGTGCTTTACCTGTGGAAGCTTGGGAATTAGTACGGACAAATTGCGAACATGCGGGTGGGGGACCTGCGGCAAAGACTGTTGTGACAGAATTTGAGTATCCTTTGCCAGATTTGGGCGAATTGCCTTTGGAAGAATATGCTGTTGGTGGTGATGCTAAAGTTTCTACCACAGCTATGGGACAATTAGTAGCAAAAGTCGGACAGGTAGACGGTAACTTCCTCGTTACGAATGCTGATGGTAACGAAGCATCTGGAATTGGTAATATTAACCAAGCATTGAAGATTATTCACCCTACCACTGACGATTTATACAATCAAACACCTAATGGTCAAGTTTACGAACCTTTGAGTGAAGATGCTTGTGCGGGTTTAGCTGTTGGTTTGTCTTTGATGGGTGCGAGAACTTTGTGGTGTTCTTATGAATCTTTTGCTATCAACGGGTTACCTATTTGGCAAACAGTGACGCAAGCAATGGCAGAATTGCGTCGCCCTACACCTTCAACTATTACATTATTTACTGCTGGTGCATTGGAGCAAGGGCGCAATGGTTGGACTCACCAACGTCCTGAAATTGAAGCTTATTTTGCTTCTATGATGCGGAATGGTAATGTGTTTCCTGTTTTTCCAACCGATGCTAATAGCATTCAAGTTTGTTATGACTGGGCGTTGACGACTAAGAATAAGGGAATTGTCATTACTGCTAGTAAATCTCCTTTACCCATTCGCACGACTTTTGAACAAACTCGTCAGGGATTGCTTGATGGTGCGATCGTATTGCATGAAACTTCTGGTAAGAAGAAAGTTGTTTTTGCTGTCATTGGGGATATGACTTTAATACCAGTGTTTGAAGCGGCGGCGGCGTTAGAACAAGAGGGGATTGGAGTTAAGATAGTTTCTGTTATTAACCCGCGTCGTTTGTATCGTCTTGGTGATACTGCTTGGGATACTTGTTCTGAACCTGATGGCGATTTTGTAAGCGATGAAAAATTTGCTGAATTGTTTGATGGTGATGGTTTGATTGGTGTAACTGGTGGTGCTAGTGCAATGCTTGAACCTATTATGTTAAGGAGTACTAGCAAGCGGGATACTTTTGCTTGGAAGCGTGGGGAAACAACTGCGAGTGCTGGTGAGTTGATGGCTTTTAATGGTTTGACTGTTGAGGCTTTGAAGAAACGGGGGCTTGAGTTGGTGGGTTAAGTTTTGGTTTTTAACCGCAGATGCACGCAGACGAACGCGGATAAATCTGGTTTTTTTGCGTGTATTTGCGATTTTGATATTGATTAGACTCGTCCGGATTATTAACTAGGTTTCAGTCAGCGTATCTTTGTTTGCGATCGTACATACCAAAGCCAAGCTATATTCACATATTTCTATTTTTTTGTCCTGACTCACTCAATTTCTTGATTAATTCTCTAAGATAAATCGAAAAGTATGTATCGTTAATCCTGTGAATCTCGAAAATAAAGCTCTGTGTCGTATCCTTGTTTTTACATTGGTAGAAATTGTTTATGAAATTTAAGGGAATTTTTACATTTGATTCTGAATATGAAGGGTATGTTGCTGAAGTTCCTGAACTTCCTACTTGTGTGAGTCAAGGTAAGACGTTAGATGAGGCAATTGAAAATATCAAGGATGCTATTAAGGGATATCTTTACGTTCAAGATAAGCGCGGTAATTCTTATGTCCCAAAAGAATCTCAAACCTTTCTTGGAGAAATTGTAGTACAAATGGGACACACCTAATCTGCTACCATACAGAAGCTATGATGTATGAAAGATTTTTTATAAGGACGTACCCATGACAAACGCTCAAGAAATAGTTCATTTAAATCTAGATTTGTCACCTGAAATTAACCAGGTGTTAGAAGAACTGGCTAAAAAGACTGGTGGAACGAAAAGTGATGTTTTGCGTCAGGGAATTACTTTAATGCAAATGATGGCAAAAGCTAAGGAACAAACTCAGAAATTAGGTATTACTGAAGCAAATCAGCCTACAACTTCTAAAAGAATTGTTCCATTAGAAGACGTACCAAAAAACCATCCATTAGAAGTATTTATGGAAAATTTTGGTGCTTGGGAAGACGATCGCACACCAGAGGAAATTACCAAAGATATATACGATAGCCGTAATACTTCTGACAGAGATTATAATTTGTGATTTACTTACTTGATACTGATACTTGTATTTATTGGCTAACCAATCGAATCTCGGTGAGAACAAAGATTCAACAAGTAGGATGGGATAAAATTTCCATTTGCATCATCACAGTTGCTGAGTTGTACTATAGTGCGTATAATTCTAATCGAGTCTAAGAAAATTTAATTCGAGCAGAATTTTTTATTGCACAGTTACCTATTTTGCCTCTTACCAATTCTGCTGTCAAACGCTATGGAGAATTAAAATCAGAACTTCGTAGATTGGGACAACCAGTTGGTGATTTTGATTTACTGATTGCTAGTGTTGCTCTCACAGGTAATTACATTTTAGTTACTAATAATACTCGTCATTACGATCGCATTACTCAATTACAATTAGAGAACTGGTTTCTACCATCAGGATAGAATTATGACTGATAAAAAAGAAATGATTCGCTTTAATCTAGATGTATCTCCTGAAGTTAATGAGACATTAGAGCAACTTGCTCAAAAAATAGGTGGAACTAAAGGTGATGTTTTGCGTCAAGCAATAGCTTTGATGCAAATTGCAATAATAGCTAAAGAAAACGGTAAGAAATTCGGAATTGTAGAACCCCATCAGAATTTGAGAACTGAAATTTTGATTCCTTAAATTAATAAAAAAAATTGACAGTATGCAAAGTCCTAACAATATAGAGAATTTGATTCCAGGTAGCTTGCTACATCTATCATCAGCAACAGAGAAATTGGTTGCTAAAAGTTCTCTAAATTTATCGTCTCCTGATTTACCATCTCAAGAAGATGCAGTACTTGAACGAAAACTGCGAGAACTTAAGGCAAAACAGGAACTCAGGAAAGATTGGATTTTATTTATTGTGAGAGATGTTGTAATTTTTCCCACTACCATACTTTTTATCTTAGCTATCAGTGGCTACTCACTATTCACTTTAATAAAAAAATAGTTGTCGCTCTGAATTTAGTTTACTCCATCACTAAGGATATTTATATAACGGTCTTTGGCAAGCCGAGTTTGTGTAGTAAGAAAGTCAAATATGCTTATATTTGAAACACGTAAAGCTATAGGTAGGAGTGAGGTTTTAGTTAATCCAGGGAGAGTGTTAATCTCCAAAAATATTGGTTCCGTTGATGTAAGTATGAAGTCACTACGTGAATATCCATAAGCTCCTATGGCTTTATGTACGCTAAGAGCTGCTTCCTTGAGAGCTATGACGGCACTTTCTGGAAACGTTGATGGGCATATTTCCTCTACCCCATTATTAAGATATTTTCCAGCATAATCGAATACTCGATTACTACGTGGTCTGATTTCAACTGGAGGGAGTGCAATGTTATCTTGGTTATGGTGAATTACGGCAACTGTAGTTTCGACACCGGACACAAATGGCTCGACAAGATATTCGCATTTTGAGGCTTAACCGACAAATTTGAGAATTCTCAATCATTAACATAGTTTTCGATAACTTTTGCCCACATTAAGTAACCTTGACCGTTTAAATGTAGCCCATCAGAGGTATATTTCATATCTAATTGGTTCTCAGAATCTGATAGATAAGAAAACACATCTATATATTGATAGGAAAACTCTATTGATAACTCTTTCAATTTAGAATTTAATTTTAAAATATTACTGTTATCTTGATAAAACCGAGTGACTTGATTATTGACAGGTAACACACTTTGAATAAAGACTTTTGTGTTTGGTGTTTTTTTATGCAACTCTGTTAAAATAGCTTTGTAATTTATTAAGACTTCTTCTATAAATTTATTGTAATAAGTAATATCGTTGATACCTATCATTAAAAAAATTTTCTTTGGTTGAGATTCTACTATAACGTCTAGACGATTCAGTACTAAATCTGTTGTGTC
This sequence comes from Scytonema sp. UIC 10036, assembly GCF_009725235.1. The sequence continues at coordinate 491 of NZ_WJFC01000282.1, read as the reverse complement.
AGAACTAATACCACGGTTTTTAATATTGCCATTTTTGAGTAATTCTACCCATTCACCTTCATCGGTTAGGCTATCTCCTAAAAAAATAATTCCTGAGTTCGATTTGGGTAAAATTTCAAATTGACTTTTTTTGTGTAAGTGGTATGGGCTGAAAGAATGGGTTGAGCTAGTTATAGCTGAAACTTTTGTCCATAGATAGGGAAATCCGCCTTTTCTGGCAAGAAATATAATACCAATTCCTATAAATAAAATATTCAAGAGCAAGGAAATAAACAATATTAGGTTTCTGCTGTTCATTGTTTTATCAATTACCTATACTGTACAAGCTTCTATGTTGTTAGAAAAAATTGATTCATTATTCAATTCACCGACTTTTAGAGGATGTTTTAAAAGTGGTTAGCTGTGATTTTTATCGCATTATTACCCCCCTTAATCCCCCCGATGGATTGGGGGGAAACAAGAAAAATTCAGTTCACTCCCCGATGCATTGG
>NZ_WJFC01000281.1 GCF_009725235.1 Scytonema sp. UIC 10036 | reverse complement strand
TTGTTTGTTTAGTGGTTAGTTGTTAGTGGTTTGTGGTTTGTGGTTAGTGGTTAGTGGTTAGTGGTTAGTGGGCAATACTTACTTTCTGCAAAATCTAAAATCCAAAATCCACGCATCCAAAATCTAAAATCTAAAATCTAAAATCCAAAATCTAAAATCCAAAATCTAAAATCCAAAATCTAAAATCCAAAATCTAAAATCCAAAATTATATTGGGGGGTACAGATCTATGTCAGCTAGCCAAATCCTGGCTCTTTGTGCTGATGCAGTTTTGTTAATTGGTGCATCCAGCATTTTTATTATTTGCCTGTTTTTTCTTCTCGAATGTGTTGCTGCTCTGTTGCCAATAGCCTCTTTTAAGTTTAAGGATAGTTGGCACAACATTAAAGTAGTTGTCTTAGTGCCCGCTCATAATGAAGAGCTTGTTATTGGAAAAACATTGGAAAAACTAACTCCTGTGTTGAAAAAACAAGACCGCTTGGTTGTTGTTGCTGATAATTGTACTGATGCAACGGCAAAAATTTCCCGTGCTGCTGGTGCTACAGTTATTGAACGTCATGACTCCTCTCGCAGGGGAAAAGGATATGCTCTAGACTATGGTTTGCGCTTTATTGAGTCGGAACCGCCTGATGTCGTCGTGTTGATGGATGCTGACTGTATAGCCCATCCAGGTGCAGTAGAGCAATTGAGTCAGTATGCGATCGCCACAGGACAACCCGTTCAGAGTATTTACTTGATGACAAAAGACCAAAACTCCAAGTCTTCAAGAGATTTTGTTGCACAATTTGCCAATATAGTGAGAAATTTAGTTCGTACACGTGGCTCGGCATTCTTAGGAGTACCTTGTTTGCTCAATGGAACGGGTATGGCTTTCCCTTGGGCTGTCATTCGCTCTGTAAATTTAGCCAGCGGTCATATTGTTGAAGATATGAAATTAGGGTTGGATTTAACTTTAACAGGGTACAAACCAATTTTTTGCTCGGAAGCAACAGTGACAGGATGTGTGCCATCTCAAGCACAAGCAGCTAGAACTCAAAAAACTCGTTGGGAGCACGGTCATCTACAGATGATACAAGCTTATCTTCCCATTTTGTTAAAAGAAGCTGTGAAACAGAGAAGGTTTGATTTAATGATGAGCGCTCTCGATTTGTGTGTTCCTCCTTTGTCTTTACTTGCAATCATCTGGTTAGCAGTTATGATAAGTTCTTTACTGGGTGTAGTCTTAGGGGCATCATGGATTCCATTTGCGATCGCAGCCACTGCCGGATTTTGTTTTCTCAGTGGAATTCTTGTCGCTTGGGCTAGATTTGCAAGTCTTGACTTACCTTTAGGTCAGTTATTAACTATTCCTTTGTACGTTCTTTGGAAGATTCCAGTGTATTTCAAGTTTTTAATAAAACCTCAAAGTACATGGATTCGTACAGAACGAGATGTTACTTAAATAGGAGAAGCTTTAAATGCGAGTTGCTATTGTTGCCGAACATGCTTCTAGTAAATTCGGTGGAGAAGCCTTTTTGCCACTCAATTATTTTAGGTTACTGCGAGCACGTAAAATAGAAGCCTGGTTGATTGTTCATGCTCGCACGCAAGCTGAACTAGAAGCACTGTTTCCAGAAGAACGCGATCGCATTTACTTCATATCTGATACTTGGATACACAAAATCCTGTGGCGCTGCACGCTGTTGTTGCCTAGAAGAGTTGCAGAAATGACCACAAGTTTGCTGAGTTATCTGTATACCCAAAGTCTTCAACGTAAAATCCTTCGCCAAATTGTTTGCCAAAACCATATAGATGTTGTGCATCAACCAATTCCCGTTGCACCTAAAATCCCCTCGCTGATATTTAATGTTGGAGCACCAGTTGTAATTGGTCCAATGAATGGTGGAATGGAATACCCTCCTGCTTTCCGCTTTCGAGAGAGCTTTTTGATTAAACCACTCGTTTCACTGGGACGCAAATTTGCAGATTTTTGCAATTATTTTTTACCTGGTAAAAGTAAAGCACAAACTCTACTCGTTAGCAACAACCGGACGAGAAAAGCACTTCCTACTGGCATATTTGGTAATATTATTGAACTAACAGAGAACGGTGTGGACTTGTCGGTGTGGGAGCCTGTTCCACTGGCATTGAAGACACTAAATCCAACAGGTATTAATTTTATTTTTGTCGGGCGGCTGGTAGACTGTAAAGCTGTGGACTTACTGCTTTTCGCCTTTCAACGAGTGGTTGCTCAAATAGAAGCTTGTTTGGAAATTGTTGGAGATGGCAATCAGCGGCAGAAACTGGAAGCTCTGACTCAGAGTTTAGGCTTGGCTAATCAAGTCACCTTCACTGGTTGGCTGTCTCAGAAGGAGTGCGCTACCAAGCTAAAGCATGGAGATGTACTCGTTATGCCAAGTTTGATAGAGTGTGGTGGAGCAGTCGTTCTGGAGGCAATGGCGATAGGATTACCTGTAATTGCAACGAAATGGGGTGGTCCCATGGATTATTTGGACGCCACTTGTGGTATTTTGGTTGAACCTTCTTCAAAAGAAGAGTTTATTAGTGGATTCACTAACGCTATGATAAAGCTCGCACAGTCACCTGAATTGCGCTTGCAAATGGGTTTTGCTGGGCAACAGCGTATCCGCGAGCATTTTGATTGGGAACGTAAAATTGACCGCATTCTCGATATTTATCAACAAACTTGTAAAATGTCAAAATTAAATCAAAGAAACCTCAAGTCGTTAATGCAGGTGAGTTAAATTTAACATTATACTGACTTGGGCAAGGGTTTGCTAAATAGCGCGTACAGTAGTCAACATGGGGGCAAAAAGCTCGGTTTTTCACAAGTCAGGAAGCTTGATATTTCTTATGTTTAATTTAAAGAAACCAGGTTTTTAGTATTACTGTACCAATGCTCTATCAAGTAATTACTGCTACTAACTTCTAGGCGATTTTCTTATATACTCTTTGGAAAATTCTTCTCTCCCTCAGGTTTGTGACTCAACTTCAAAATGTCTAAGTTCGTATAGACAACAGCGCTCGATGACTGGTGAACAGTGTCCAGCTTGATTTGTGCCTGGAATTTGTCTGTCTGCCGATCGTTCCTTTAAAGATAAAGAAAGCAGGAGCAACGTCATGAACTCTCAAAATGTATGTTTGACTGTGTTACTCAACTACCAAGTCAAAAGTCTGCAAAATTCACAAGTGATAATGTCTAGAAAGTTTTTCGATGAAATGAGTAAATTTTCCAGTTTCTGGCCTGGGAAAATGAGACTTCTTATAGAGCAAAATCCAGCAAATAACGAATTGCTAGAAACTGTCACTGTCAAACCAGAGGAGTTGCCATACGAGTTACAAATCGTTTCTTATCAAAATCTCCAACCTGCGGTTCTTTTAAAAAACACATCGATTGTATATACCGCCGTAGGGCATAAGCATAATACAATCAGTCAGCAATGCAAATTGGCTGGTGTTCCTTGTATTTACATTTCTGAATACAGCTTGAAAGCTAGAAAACAAATTAACAATATCACTACCAACAACCCAATTATCCGTTGGCGAAGAAATTTGTGGGCGGAAAATCAAGAAAGAAAACAGGTCAAGGGCATAAAGTTGGCAAACGGTATTCAGTGTAATGGAACTCCCACTTATGACGAATATCGTCAAATTAATTCCAATGCATTTTTATATTTTGATAACCGAGTGCCTGATAGTTTACTAGCAAAGTATCAAGAAGTTGAAGAAAGAACGAGTTACTTGTGTGAACGTGATGAACCTCTACGTCTTTGTTTCTCTGGTCGTCTAATTGAGATGAAAGGTGCTGACCACCTGATAGATATTGCTCAAGAACTCAAGCAATTAGGGGTTCGGTTTCAGATGTTTATTTTTGGTAATGGCGATCTGCAAGAGACCATGCAGTCTAGAATTGCAGCTAGCGAGTTGAGTGATTCTGTCAAAATGATGGGGATGCTAAGCTTTAATACACAACTGCTTCCTTTTGTCAAAAAAAATGTAGACTTGTTCGTTTGCTGTCACAGACAAAGCGATCCTTCATGTACCTACCTTGAAACAATGTCATGTGGTGTACCAATTATTGGATACAACAATGAAGCTTTTGCGGGAGTTGTACAACATTCTAGAACGGGATGGTTAATTGAGATGGATCGACCAAAAGCATTAGCTCAAAAAATAGCTGAGTTAGACAAGAACAGACAATTGATTAGAGAACAGTCGTTTCAAGCTTTAGACTTTGCTAAAGAACATTCATTTGAGAAAACATATGAAAGACGTCTTAGACATATACAAGAAACTTGCTACAATTTTTATGGTTGGCAACAGCATAGTTTCTCCTTGGTTTAAGCATAGATAAGTTAAAAAGTCAACAGTTAAACATATGACTGTTGGCTGAATAATTACGAATAATTTTTTTAACTATCCCAATCAACCTACTTGAAAACAGTGAAAAACTTTTTAAGAAATGCCGAAGTATGCTTTGTAGTATTAGGATTAAGTTTTTTTTCAGGAATATTCGGTATCGGTGCTATAGGTGATGTCATTCCAAGTGCTTTTACCTCATTAGTTAGATATTTAACTTGGTTTGGCTCAATTATTATTATTTTTGTGTGTTGGCAAAAATCTTTAATCACAGCTAGCCGAGGATTCTTACTTCTTGTATTGACAGTTTTATCTTTAATGTCATTTGGATGGTCAGAATATCCAGAATTCACAATATTGACTATAAACGAGGTCTTGATAATGACCTCTTTTGGCTTATATTTTGCTACACGATTTAACTTAAGAGAGCAGGTACAACTTATTGCTTTTACTTTATTATTAGGAGCTTTTCTTAGTATATTGTTTGCCATAGTGTTCCCTGCCATTGGGATACATGGATCTGACCACCCAGGAGCATGGAGAGGAGTGTATGGATACAAAAATACTCTGGGTAGCATGATGGTTCTAAGCTCGCTAGCCTTTTTTTCATTACCCAAGGAAACTTCAATTTTATATAAGTGGTTTGGGTTTGGTTTATCTATATGTCTGATGTTACTGTCAACATCAAAAACTTCTCTGATTCTTTCTTTCTTGCTTATATTAATGATGGTTTTTTATAAGAATTTTCGTTGGCAGGGGAAAATTAGTGTAATTTTTGTAGACATTGGAATTCTTGTGCTTGGATGTCTTGCTTTAGTCATTTTTAGTAATTGGATAGAACTCATTACTGGTTTAGGCAAAGATCCTACCCTAACCGGACGTACACCTCTATGGGCTATTGCCATATCTAGATTGATGGAAAGACCATTCTTTGGTTATGGACGTGGTGCTTATTGGGCTCCCGGAAGTAATTTTGCTGTGGAAGCAGGTAAATCGATATCTGGATGGATTCCACCCCATGCTCACAATGGTTTTCTTGATATAGCACTCGATCTTGGCTTAGTTGGTTTATCTCTTTTTCTAATAAGTTTTCTTTTCTCCTTTGTTCGGGCATTGAAACGAGCTTACGCGACTAAAGATGCTGAAGAACTTTGGCCATTAGCTTTTCTAACCTTTTTAGCAATGAATAACATGACAGAGAGTTTTTTGATGCGTCTCGCTAATTTATATTGGGTTCTTTTCATAACAGTTTCTTTGACTGTCAATCAAAGAAGAGTTAAACAAAACTAACAAAATAATTTTGACAATCGTTAAAAAAAATCAGTTTTTTAAAGATAAAACAAGGAAAAATATGAATCAAAAACCGTTGGTAAGTATTCTTATTAATAATTACAACTACGCGCACTTTTTACGTGAATCAATTGACAGTGCCTTGAATCAAGCATATCCTCGTATAGAAGTTGTTGTGGTTGATGATGGTTCTACAGATAACTCCAGGGACGTTATCAAGAGTTATGAGAATCAGATTGTTTCTGTCTTGAAGCAAAACGGAGGTCAAGCATCTGCTTTTAATGCAGGTTTTAAAGCTAGCAAAGGAGATATCATCTGTTTTCTTGATGCTGATGATTACTATAACTTAAATAAAGTCAGTCAAATAGTCAATCTATTCCAGAAAAATTCTGAATTAGGTTGGATTTTTCACGAACTAGATGATGTAGATGCAAATGGACATTCTTTAAGTTTCCGACTCAATCAAACAATTCACGAGCTTTCATTGGTTGATTTCCGCGAAAAGATGATTGAGGGAGGTAACCTACCCTATCTCCCAGCAACTAGTGGGTTGTGTTTCAAACGAAGTGTATTGGAGCAAATATTACCAATGCCAGAGCAACTTTTAATCTCTGCGGATAATTTTTTGCGTTTGGCAACAATTTCTAAGTCACCCGGTCTGTTATCTCCTGATACAATAGCGGTTCATCGCATTCATGGAGCGAACTTGTTTGAATTTAGAAAAGACTATGAATACATCAACGCTGCAACGAATATCAAAACGTGTTATTACCTGAGAAAGTGTTTTCCGGAAACTAAATATTACACTAATCGGCTTTATGCTCACGCAGTAGGAAGACTTATTGGGAAAACAAGTCTAACTAAGGTTTTACAAATACCTGAATTTAAAGAGTACATCAAAGAATACTTTTCTTTAGAATTTGGAATAGTGGGAGGTTCTAGAATCTTTTATAACTACCTTAAAAGTCTATTCATGAATTTTAAATTTTTCTTAAGGGGTAAGAGTAGTGTTTAAGAGGATATCTCTCGAAGTATCAGATTTTATTTAGCCTATCATTTTAGGAGGTTTTACTTTGCAACCTATTGGAGTTGTTGTCATCGGACGCAACGAAGGAGAGCGTCTCTATCATTGTTTAAAATCAGCGATCGGGGAAAACCGAATTGTTGTTTACGTTGATTCTGGCTCAACGGATAGTAGCGTCGCACTCGCTCAATCCCTTGATGTTCATGTAGTAGAACTTGATTCATCTATTCCTTTTACAGCAGCTCGTGCAAGAAATGTAGGTTTTGAACACTTATTGCAGGTGAACCCAGAGGTAGAATTTGTTCAATTTGTAGATGGAGACTGTCGAATTGTCGAAGGATGGTTGGAAAAGGCGGAGCGTAGTTTAGTCGCTCATCCAGATGTTGTAGTTGTGTGCGGACGTCGTCGAGAAGAATTTCCTCACAAATCAATTTACAATCTCCTCTGTGATATCGAATGGAATACCCCTGTCGGTGAAGCCAAGGCTTGTGGAGGTGACGCCATGATGCGGGTAAATGCATTCAAAAAGGTTGGAGGTTTCAATCCGGTACTAATCGCAGGAGAAGAACCAGAATTGTGCGTGCGGCTGCGTCAAATAGGTGGTAAAATTCTGCGTATTGATGCAGAAATGACTCTACACGATGCCCAAATTCTACGTTTTGGACAATGGTGGAAGCGAACAATTCGTAACGGTCATGCTTATGCAGAAGGTGCTTGGCTGCACGGTCGCAGCCCAGAGCGACATTGGGTGAGGGAAAGTCGTAGAATTTGGCTCTGGGGTTTGTTTTTTCCTTTGTTGGCGATCGCTGGTGTACTGCCAACAATGGGACTGAGCATAGTATTACTATTACTAGCTTATGCTTTTTTAGCTTACCGGGTGTATCGTTTCACGCGCAAAAGAAACTTTCCACCATCAGATGCAATTGTTTACGCTCTATTTTGCGTGTTAGATAAATTCCCTCAACTACAAGGTCAAATTAAGTTTCACCTGTCTCGCTTATCCAAGCAGCAGCGCACTATTGTGGAATACAAAATGGCTAATGGCTAATGGCTAATTGCTAATGGCTAATTGCTAATGGCTAATGACAAATGACAAATGACAAATGACAAATGACAAATGACAAAACTTAAATCAGCCGTAATTGGCACAGGGGCAATTTCTAAAGAGCATTTAAAATTTTTGTCTGAATGCGATCGCGCTCATCTAGCTGGTGTATGTGACCTTTCAAAAGCTGCGGCTAGATATGCAGCACGACGCTTTGGTGCTGACTCGCTCTACACGGATTACCGTCAAATGTTAGATGCGGTGAAGCCTGATGTAGTTCATATTTTGACTCCTCCTAATACTCACAAGCGGATTGCTAAGGATTGCTTGGAAGCTAACGTACACGTTTTTTGTGAGAAACCTATTACACCAACTTATGATGAATTCAAAGAACTTTGGACGTTCTCACAGTCTCAAAATCGTTGGCTAATTGAAAACCAAAACTACTGTTTCAACGAACAAGTCCTTGCTATCAAACAATTGGTTGATAATGGTACTATTGGTGAAGTGCAGGAAGTTGAAGTTCGCGTAGCAGTTGATGTTCGCAGTGGCGGACCATTTGCAGACGAAAATCTGCCCAATCCCATTCACAAACTTCCTGCAGGAGTTGTTCATGATTTTATTACACACCTGTGCTCCTTAGTGGTGCGCTTTATTCCAGATTTCGACCGTGTCAGCGCTGCTTGGAGCAATCACGGTGGTGGAGATTTATTCAAGTACGACGACTTAGATGCGATCGTCATTGGAGGCTCAAAACACGCTCGGATTCGATTCACCTGTCACGCGTTACCCCAGTGTTTCTTTGTTATAGTACGTGGTTCAAAAGGTTACGCGGAAACAGATTTATTTCAGCCTTACCTTCGCTGTGTTATACCTCGTGGCGGTAAATTACTCTCGCCGTTGATAAACCATTTTGTTAACGGATGGGAGTTGATGGGAGCTTCAATGACTAACTTCCGCCGCAAGGTTATGCAAAAAACTCCCTATGAAGGTCTGCACCGTCTTTTAGATAAAACTTATACAGCGTTAGCCAATGGCGAAATGCCACCAATTACTTTTGAGGACATGGAACGAACAAATCGTTTAGTGCAATTATTACTTCTGGAGGCAAATCAAATATGAGATTACTGATAACAGGAGCATCAGGTTATCTGGGTAAGTATGTTGTTGCGGAAGCCCTGCGACAGGGACATCAAGTGCGTGCAGTTGTAAGACCTGCAAGTTCTGTCACTCGCCTTGCTTGGCACAATCACCCATCAGTAGAACTTGTCCGTCTCGATTTGCGGCGAAAGGATGGGATTGTCGATGCTCTGCGGGGTGTAGATGCAGTCATCCATTTGGCAGTGGTTAAAGATGGTGACTTTTATGCTCGATTTGCTGGCACAGTTATTGCCACAGAAAACTTGCTTGATGCAATGATTCAAGCTGAAGTCTTCCGGTTAGTTGACATTAGCACCTTCTCGGTATACGACTACTCATCTGGTAGAGCAATTACTGAAGAGACTCCCCTTGAGACCAAACCTCTTGAGCGCGATGAGTACGCTCAAGTCAAGCTCCTCCAGGAAGAACTTGTCCGCGAGTTTGAGAAAAACTATAGAGCACCAGTGACATACATTCGTCCTGGAATGATTTATGGAAGAGATAACCTCTGGAATACTTGTATTGGAGCTCCGTTAGTTGGCAACTTATGGTTAAAAGTCGGTGGTAACGCAAAATGTCCATTGGCATATGTTGAAAATTGTGCAGATGCAATTATCAGGGCTGTAGAGCGTGATGAGGCAATTGGAGAAACTCTCAATATCATTGATGACAATTTGCCTACCCAAAATGTTTATGCCCAGAAACTGGCTCAACGTTTAGATTCTTTACCACGCATGATTTCCATTAGTTGGCCGGTCATGCGGTTCTTAGCATGGATTTTCTGGACGTATAACCAACAGATCCTGAAAGGGCAAGCAAGGTTTCCTGGTATCTTTATTCCCAGAGTGCTGGATGCTCGGTTTAAGCCGTTCCAATATCCCAACACTCGTGCCAAAAAAGTTTTGCAATGGCAACCCAAGTATTCTCTTGATGAGGCAATCGATCGCAGTTGTAGCGATATGGAACTGTTAGGCGTGCCTTCTCCCATACCTTCGTTACAAACTGTGGGGGGCTAGGTTATGCGGATTGCCTATCTAACGGGTGAGTATCCGAGAGCAACGGATACCTTTATTCAACGTGAAGTTGCTGGTTTGCGAGAACTTGGTGTAGAAGTTCATACCTTTTCCATTCGCCGCACGGGGGATGAACATATGGTAGGACCGGAACAGAAAAGCGAACGCGATCGCACCTTCTACATTCTTCCCCCCAATCCCATTGCTTTACTGTTGGCGCATCTGGGTCTATTTTTCAGTGCTCCAAGCAGATACTGGCGGGCGTTGAAGCTAGCATGGGCTACACAACAACCAGGATGGCGCGGATTAATCTATCAACTGTTCTACTTTGTGGAAGCCGGTATTCTCGCTCAACAAATCAAGATCAAGCGTATAGAACACCTGCACAATCACTTGGCAAGTTCTAGTGGTACTGTAGCAATGCTAGCATCTGAGTTAAGTGGGTTTACTTACAGCTTTACACTTCACGGCCCAAACATCTTTTTTGAACCTCACCGTTGGCGACTTGACGAAAAAATCAAGCGATCGCTGTTTGTCTGCTGTATCAGCCATTATGCCCGCAGCCAAGGAATGGTGTTTGCGCCTATTGACAAATGGAATAAAATGCACATCATTCATTGCGGTATCGATCCAACGTTATTTGATGTTGTGACTCACAACCACTTGGGAAAACGGCTGCTTTTTGTGGGACGACTGGCGGCTGTCAAAGGATTACCCATTCTACTAGAAAGCCTTGCTGCTTTAAAAGATACCCATCCAGATCTCGTGCTTACAGTGGTTGGAGATGGACCCGATCGATCCCAATTGGAAAAAATAACCGCCAAACTGGGATTGACAAATCGTGTTGAATATGTAGGTTATAAATCCCAAGCAGAAGTACGCCTGTATTTGCAACAGACAGATGTGTTTGTGATGTCCAGCTTTGCAGAAGGCATACCTGTTGTCCTGATGGAAGCCATGGCTGCAGGTGTGCCAGTTGTAGCAACGCAAATTGCTGGAGTCAGCGAGCTAGTCGAGAATGGTGTTAATGGCTACATTGTTCCAGCAGGGGATGCGATTTCCCTTGCAGATCGTATTGAAAAATTACTCCAAAATCCCGAACTGCGAGCAAAATTTGGCACGGCGGGTCGAGCAAAAGTTGAAAAAGAGTTTAACATTATCCACGAAGTGACGCGACTATATCACGTTATGAGTGAAGCATTACAAGGACGTGTAGAACCCATTCGTCCCCATCAATCACAAACGGAGACTTTACCAGTAAAAACCGCTGTTATCAGCAAAATGTAGCGCTTAAGCGCATGCGCCATAACTACAAACTAATAAAATTAGCGATTCCCTCAAATGTTCTTCTCTATGTATTCCCATATTCAATCCAATGATCAAGCCCAAAGTTCATTTTTACTTTGTTGACGCCCTACGCGGTATTGCAGCCTTATGGGTTGTTTTATCCCATGCTGCACTTGATGGGCGTATAGCCGCACTCACTGGTTCTTTACCCCAATGGTTTGCCACTTTTGTTTTTGACTGGGGAACCTTAGGTGTAGCCATCTTCTTTGTCTTAAGTGGTTTTGTAATTGCACACTCGCTGCGTGAGGCAAAGGTTGACTTGCTCTATACAGGGTATTTCAGTTTGCGTCGTTTGGCTCGATTGAATCCACCTTATTATGTATCTATTCTCGTAGTTTTAGGTTTTGGATTCCTGTCTTCACATCTCAAAGGTGTACCATTTGAGCCAATGGATCAACCTCTGTCTTTTCAGAGATTGTTAGCACACCTATTCTATTTGCAAGAACTTCTTGGCTTTAAAAATATTAATGATGTTTACTGGACGTTATCTCTGGAAATACAATTTTACCTAGTTTTTTGCGGGTTGTTATGGTTAACACAATGGCTCAGTTCTTCTAGGAATATTCGCTTTAGTCGAGCTCTTGTGTTTGTCCCCTCTGCTATTCTTGCTGCTTTGTTTCCTCTAGGTGTGTTTGAAGATCTTGGCAGACCAATTATATTTTTACCTTTGTGGTATGGATTTTTACTGGGTGTTTTTTCTTACTGGTCTTGGTACGGTCAGTTAAACCCCGTATTTTTTTATTTGTATTCAGGGTTTTTGGTTACGACTGCAACGGCTACAGCATCAAAGTTTGCGATCGCTTGTGTAATAACTGCCATAATTTTGTTGGAAGTAGGAAGAGCCAATCGCATGCATTGGTTGAAGTGGCAGGGGCTGCAATTTCTCGGTCGAGTTTCTTACAGCGTGTATTTAACTCATACTCCCATCCTTGGAGCTGTTTTTTTCATAGGATACAAGTTACTCAATCGCAGTGTTTTAAGTGAAGCCTTTTGCTTATTCCTGGGAATTATTGCTTGTGTCGGGTTTGCCACCATTATGTGGTACATAGTGGAGAAACCATCTATTGCTTTAAGCCAACAGATTAAACCCGCTCAAAAGCTTGAAAAGCCCACTCCCGTATAAGCGACTAATGAATATCAGGAAGATTTACACTTTGACCTACTCCATAAAAAATTATGAAATCTGTGAAAAAGCAAGCCATCCGTGGAGCCATTTGGACAGTGCTTGGGTTCGGCGGGATTCAAGTCCTACGGTTTGGTAACAATTTAATTCTCACTCGACTGCTTGTACCGGAGTTTTTTGGTTTAATGGCATTAGTTAATACCTTAAGAGTCGGTCTTGAATTATTCTCAGACCTTGGTATTGGTCAAAGTATAATCCACAGCAAGCGGGGAGACGATCCAGCTTTCCTGAGGACTGCAAAAACACTACAAGTCATTCGCGGTTTGATCGTCTGGATTGTCTGTCTTATTCTCACTTTTCCTATTGCAAGCTTTTATAATGACCAACGCTTTTTGTGGTTAATTCCCATAGTTGTGCTTTCCTCAGTTTTTGATGGATTTAGTTCTATTGGTTTGCACAGTCTTCACCGACGAATGGAATTGGGTAAGCTCAACCTTTACGAACTCGTATTGCAGTTGTGCTATCTTTCCAGCTTGATTGTCTTAGTTTGGTTCTACCCTAGTATTTGGACTTTAGGTTTTGGAGTGGCGCTAGGAGGACTGTACAAAATGATTAGCAGCTACTGGTTAGCACCTGAAGATCCCACTCGTTTCGGTTGGGAACCAGAAGCCCTCAACGAGATTTTATCCTTTGGGAAGTGGATGTTTATTTCATCAGGCTTGATGTTTGCTGCCGAGCAATCCGATCGGTTGGTATTAGGTAAGCTGCTGTCATTACAAATGCTAGGTGTTTACACAGTTGCTTATACTTTAGCAAGCATACCCCGAGATATTATCAGACAACTTAGTTATAAAGTGATTTTTCCCGCGATCTCAAACCTAAATGATGCACCAAGGGAAACCTTACGAGCAAAAATACTTCGTCAACGACGGCTTATGTTACTGGGGTTTGCGGTTGTATTAGCTTCTATTGTAACTGTCGGCGATATGGTAATTGCAGTCTTGTACGATAATAGGTATGCTGAAGCAACCTGGATGATGCCCATTTTATGCTGTGGTGTCTGGTTTTCCATACTATTCCATACAATCAGCCCTGCTTTATTAGCAATTGGCAAACCTCTTTACTCAGCCCAAAGTAATTTTGCTCGGTTTGCAACAATTACATTCATATTACCAGTTTTGTATTATAAATTCGGCACGCTTGGAGCAATTATAGTTATTGCATTGAGCGATTTTCCTCTATATGCAGTTAACCTTTACGGACTTTGGAAGGAAAAACTTTCTTGTTTTAGTCAAGATATTCAAATCACAGCCTTTTATACAGGAGTACTTGCTCTGTTTATTACAATTCGGAGTTATTTAGGATTTGGGCTGCCAATTCAATCTCTCTTTTAATCAAGTAGCGATTGGCGATTGGGGATTGGGGACTGGCAATTAGCGATTGGTGATTGGTAATTAGTTATTGAGTAGTTCTCTCCAGTCCCCAGTCCCCAATCCCCAGTC
>NZ_WJFC01000280.1 GCF_009725235.1 Scytonema sp. UIC 10036 | reverse complement strand
CCTTGTCCCCTTGTCCCCTCTTGACGTTCCCGCCATGTTAAGGGAATACCAGCTAAGTCCAACATTTCCAAAATGTTGGTTACCCCTAACTCATAACTGAGGCTAAATCCTAAAATGTCAAATTCAGTCAATGCTCGCTTGGATTCCACCGCGAACAACGGTGTATTTGTTGCTCGTAACTTTGCCGCTAAATCCGGTCCTGGTAGATACGAGCGATCGCATAACTGGCGCGGCTGGGTATTCAGAATGTTATAGAGGATAACATGTCCTAAATTTGCTGCACCAACTTCATAGACTTCTGGGTAGGTGAGTACCCAGCGTACTACTGCGGAGTCCCAAGGCTTATGAACAGCTTCGAGCTCGTTACCCAGGTAACGAGCTGGCTTTAATATATCCGGTGAGATTAACTTTTCAAATGCAACAGCCACTGTGCTATCTTCGAGCTACCTTATCATACAGATACTCCCCTCCAACCTTAGCATTGATTCGGTCTTTGGTGGAGAGATGCTCGTTTTATTTGCCTCATTTCAGGCACACACCAGTGCTGGTTCCTTTACAGATTCGCTCTTAACTTTTGCCAGTGCTGGTTCCTTTACAGATTCGCTCTTAACTTCTGCCAGTGCTGGTTCCTTCACAGATTCGCAGGTTGCTTCAAATTCTGCCTCGCAATCAAAAATTTCAAAAACTGTATCAAGTTGTGTCAGTTCAAAAATTATTCTCAATGAGGCTGATACGCAGCAAAGGCTGAAACGCTTGTTCTCGGCTTGAGCTAGTTTCTGTGCAGACACCAATGCCATTAAACCAGAACAGTCTAAAGATTCTACATATTGTAAATCTAGGAGCAAGACAGAAACATCGTCGTTTGCTATAGCAGTTCTCAGATCTAGGTCTAACTCTAGAGCTTTTGAGCCGCTTATACTACCTTGTGGGCGAATAACTGCAATTTTGGGATAATCTCTTAACAACATTGTGACATCCTAGGTTCATTCATGAAATTTTAAAGATAGATGTATTTGACCATAATCTCTTTTTCCTCACATCGACCATTCGTCCTACGCCTCTTTGCTGAATCTTTGCCGAATCTTTATTACCTCAGTCGTTCTGTTTAAAATTGTCTCAATCCTTGAAAAAAACTGTATTTAAATATACATTCAAGTAGACAAAATCTAAAATTCTGAATATAAATTTAATAAAGAAAAAAGTTGTTTGACTTGCTTTGGGAAGAAAGACTCGTGTAAGCTATGAATCTAAGCAAATTTGAAGCCATAAAATGAAAAGAACTATAAGTTTTGTATACATTTTTTTCACTATGTTTTTTGGCTTCTCAGCAAAGCCAGTCTCCAAAAAAGCAGTGATCTAGGTCACAAAGGACAGGGGTTTGCGATCGCTTTTTATACAAATTCTTCTCGTAGATAATAACAGTCTAGAACATTACGCTTATTTTTGTATGAAAACCAGATATTCTATTCGTCTCTTAGTAGAAAAAGCTCTTGACATCAAAAAACTAACTCCAGAAATCGAAAACGAAATTAACTGGGAGTTAACGCAGACGGGATACATTTCTGATATAGACTATGAAGCCTTAGAATTACTTATGGCGGAGATGGACGCTGGTCGCATTCAGTTAGTTCCCAGCATTTCTTAACAGTGAGCAGTGACCAGTGCTTGGTGACCAGCGCTTGGTGACCGATGACTAGTAATTTATAAAAGAAATTATGTTTCTTTGCAACTGACTTTACATTAGCTTTCACCGACTTATTTTTTCTTCCTATCACCTTTACTAAAACAAAGCATTAAAAGTCAAAAAATCTTAAAAAATACTTGAATAGCTATCGGTCATTTAGACGGTTTTTACACCATTAACTTATGACAAAAAAAAATAAATTTATTACTCACTAGTCACTAGCCACTGTAAAGTGAGAACAGTGATTTTCTAATTTAGAGAGTAGTCCGTAACTGTTACCATGCAGCTCGCGAAACGTTTAGAAAAAATTCCCCATTACCTGTTCGCCCAGATCGATCGCAAGGAAGCGGAACTCGTTTCCCAGGGCGTTGACATCATCAACCTAGCAAAGGGCGATCCAGATAGCCCCACACTCCCTCGGATTGTTCAGGTGATGCATAACGCAATTGATAACCCTTCAACTCATGCCTATCCACCTTATCAAGGGACAAAAGATTTTCGGGAAGCAGCTGCTTGGTGGATGAAACATAGATTCGGCGTAGAAAATTTAGATCCAAACTGGGAACTTGTTTCTTCTATTGGTTCTAAGGAAGCTATCCATAATTTGTTCCTAGCATTTGTCGAGGAAGGAGATTACACCCTGATTCCCGACCCAGGATATCCAGTATATCGGACATCTACAATTTTCGTAGGTGGCGAGCCATATGCCATGGCTCTAAAGGCAGAAAATAATTTTTTACCTGACTTAACTTCTATTCCTGAAGACATAGCTCGCAAGAGTAAGCTGTTATGGGTAAACTACCCTAACAATCCTACGGGTGCGATCGCGACTTTAGAATTTTTTGAGGAATTAGTAACTTTTTGTAAAGAGTATGATATTCTGCTGTGCCACGACCACGCCTACTCAGAAATTGCCTACGACAATTACAAACCACCAAGCGTACTGCAAATTCCCGAAGCAAAAGACATAGCAATTGAGTTTCATAGTTTGTCTAAGTCCTACAACATGGCTGGTTGGCGGATTGGATTTGTTGCTGGAAATGCTAAAGCCATTGGTGCTCTAAAACAGGTCAAGAGTAATATCGATTCTGGAGTATTCAGGGCAATTCAAGCGAGTGCGATCGCAGCTTTTTATTCCAGTGAAGAAGAACTTAAGTCGGTGTCATCAGTTTATCAAAACCGACGCGAAATTCTTGTTCAAGGATTGCGATCGCTAGGTTGGTCTATCGAAGCACCCAAAGCTACCCTGTATTTTTGGGTTCCCGTTCCTCAAGGGTATTCCTCTACAGAATTTGTCACACTACTACTTGACAAATGCGGCATTATTGTTGCGCCTGGTATAGGTTATGGTGCATCGGGAGAAGGTTTTTTCCGCATAGCCCTGACTCTTCCAGAAAAACGCATCCAAGAAGCCCTCCAACGGATGCGTGATGCGGGAATCAGGTATGAATTATGAATTATGAATTATGAATTATGAATTATGAATGAGAAAATTTCATAATTCATAATTTATAATTCATAATTCCTTTGTGCTCGCCAAATTTGGTGAATAAATTGATTGAGTTGGTGCTTGGCGACGGCGTCATGTCCGGGTTTGGGTTCCTTACCCAAAACCTGACTCAACAAACCGATAACTTCTACATCCACTGCTGGTTGGAATAAACCAATAGACCAAAGCAAATCAGATGCATCCCGCAAGTCAGTTATGAGAAGAGGATCTTCTTGGGTAAAGGTAACCAATAGTAAAGGACGCACCCAACATAACTGACGAGAGGTCACCACTTGAATAACTTCTGCGTACAACTTCTTGTTACCGTGCTCTAAAGACACTATTTGACCGGGTTGAAAGTTCGGGAGATCGTCCATGTTCAGCTTGGGCGGGAAAAACTGACCCCTAGTCCCTATTTTCATACATAGCAAAAAATTCAAAATGCAAAAAATTGAACACTTATGGCATAGCTATGTTATAGAATAGATTAACAAGTGTTAAGTCATCATTTCAATAACTTTCGTTGTACTAATTCTGTAAAAGAAGAGCAAAGAGCCGTGTCTGTCGAAACCCTAGAAAAGCGTTCAACATCGCGCAAGCTAGCGCCTCGATATAAAGTTTTGCTCCATAACGATGAATATAACCCTATGGAGTATGTCGTGAAAGTTCTACTGACCACTGTGCCTAATCTTACTCAGCCTCAGGCTGTTAGTATCATGATGGAAGCACACACAAATGGTCTTGCCTTGGTCATTACCTGTGCCCAAGAACATGCTGAGTTCTATTGTGAAACGTTGAAAAATCATGGTTTAACCAGCACAATAGAACCTGAAGAGTAGAAGACAGCAGTTGTTAAAAACAGAAATTTACCGTTTATCTCAACGCCCTGTCCCTATCAGGCTGGGCTGTTTTGTCCTGTGTTTGCTAATCCTGTGGTTGCCTCTAGCTGCTCCATTTTATTTGTATGTAAGCGACACTAACTTAGTCAGCATTGTGACAATGGTGTTGCTGTATGTCGAATTTATGATTTTAACTAAGCTGTGGGGCAAACACGTTTACAACGAGCCTCAGATACTACGCCATTATGGCTTGGAGTTTACACGCCAAAATGGTGTTGAACTGTTGCGTGGACTGGCTATCGGTTTTATTTGTGTTTTAGCTTTATTTGGGATAGAAGGTATTTTGGGTTGGTTGGTTTGGCAACAACCCAGCGTTTTTTTATTGAAAACCGTTTTAGAAGGTTTAATTATAGGCTTGGCGATTGGATTCGCTGAAGAACTCCTGTTTCGAGGCTGGTTGCTGGATGAGTTGCAACGCGACTACAGCTTAAGTGTAAGTCTCTGGGTAAATGCCGTTTTATTTGCTGTATCCCATTTCATTAAGCCCTTAGAGGCAATTATTCACTCATTTCCCCAATTTCCTGCCTTAGTTTTCTTAGGGTTAACGCAGGTATGGAGTAAGCGCTGGTGTAGGGGACGCCTTGGTTTGGCAATGGGTTTGCATGGGGGTTTGGCTTGGGGATACTACATTATTAATGTTGGGAATTTAATTGAATATTCCAGACAAGTACCAGACTGGGTAACTGGTGTGAATAGGAATCCTTTAGCTGGAATAATGGGGTTGTTGTTTATGGTTGTTCTGGCTTTGTGGATACGAGCACGTGCTAGTAGGTTGAGTTCAAAGTTGTGAAATCCAATGTAATTGTTTTGTTTTCATTATGAAAAGGATAGTTCCTATCTTTGTTACCAGATGGTATTGATACCAGATAGTTGAATTTTGCTATCTCGACTCATAATTGGCACCCCTAATCCCTAACCCCTAACCTCTAACCCCTATTTTCAATGGAATCTCAATAATAAACTCTGCACCTTGACCTACTGTTGAAATATAGCGCAATTCACCTTGGTGTTTCTCAATAATTTGATGGCTAATGGCTAAGCCCAACCCCGTACCTTTGCCAACAGGCTTAGTTGTAAAGAAGGGATCGAAGATACGTTGCTTGAATGTTTCTGGAATCCCAACACCATTGTCAGCAATATGAATTGCAACTCTTTCACCGTCTAGTAATTCAGTACGAATTTGAATCTGAGGTAAGAAATTTTCGCCTGCTTGCTTTGCTCTTTCAAGTCTTTGTTCTACAGCATCTATAGCATTGACTAGCAGGTTCATAAATACCTGATTTAACTGACTGGCATAACACCTAACCAAAGGTAGGCGATCGTAAACTTTAATAAGTTGAATTTCCTGCCGTTGTGATGTTTGTTGCAGTCGGTGTTGCAATATGAGTATTGTACTATCCAAACCTTGATGAATATTGACAGTTTTGATAATAGCTTCATCTAATCGAGAAAAAGTCCTTAGAGACACAACAATATCGTGAATTCGATCGACACCAAATTTCATCGAAGACATGACTTTTGGTAAGTCCTGTTTGATAAACTCTAAATCGAGTTGTTCTAACAAATCGTCAATTTCTGCATTTGGCTTGGGATTATATTGTTGATACTTTTCAATAAGAATCAGCAAATTTTTAGTATACTCATTTACATAATTAAGATTTCCACAAAGAAAATTGACAGGATTGTTAATTTCATGAGCAATACCAGCCACTAATTGTCCCAAACTAGACATTTTCTCTGTTTGAACCAATTGGCTTTGGGTGCGTTTTAGCTGTTCTATTGCTTCTTGGAGTTCAATCGCTTTTTGACGTTCTCTCGCTTCACTTTCACGTAAAGCATTTTCTACTTGTTTGCGTTCAACAACTTCTTGTAATAATTGATCGAGTACCTGCTGAAGTTCTATTGAGCGCTGAAGTAATGCGGATTCTGCGTGCTGTCGGCGTTTGTCATTGCGGTGGGCAGCTATGACGTTGCTACAAGTCACTAAAAATGGTTCTAAGTAGGTTATTAAAGATTTATCATAACCACCGGGACGGTTAGCAATTCCCACCATACCCAGTAATTGGTTTTCTTTATAGAAAAACGGCAAGCCCAAAAACGCTTTTAAAGGTGGATGATCTTCTGGTATGTTTCCCCAACGGGGGTCGGTAGTGCGATTGTTGGCAATCACGGGTTGACCGGTGACCAAAACTTCCCCAAAGAAAGTTTTGATATTGTAAAAGTCCATCCCCTTTGGAGCATGTTCTTCATAAAAAGCTCGTGTTTCATCATTCCAAGCAATGTTGGTAATAGCGTGAGTTCTGAGGTAAGGCTGACCTCGGACTTTCATGTGTGCTTCTAACTCAGGTTGACCTTTCTCTGTATAAAGGACTTCTCCAATAAAACCGTATTCACTTTGTGTGAGTTCTAAAAGATTGTCTAGTAAATTGTCAAATAAAATGCGCGGATTGGCGTCAACTATAAATTGAGATTGAGCGACAGCAAGGGCTTTTAGCAAATTATGGCTTGCTTCTAGCTGTTCTAGTGTATCTTCTTGCTCTCGCAATCCCAGAATTGGACTTGAATTTTCTGAGGATATCATTTTTTTTGATAGATGCTTAAGTATTATTTGTGTTATGTTGGATTGATAACATTATATAGGGGAAAATAATACCGTATTCTTACTTAGAAATGATGAAGTCTTCTTAGAGATTTAAATGCCATTTGTCATTTGTCATTTGTCACCGATCGCTGGTCACTGGTGAGGTATTAATCGGTAACACGATCGCAAATTCAGTAACAGACAAAAAGGAACAATAGACTGTCTGTTTTGAGCGCGATTCAATTAACAGGGCTAACTCCTCTAAAACAGTTGCTAGCGGCTTTCCCCAAGCAATGGATTCAAGGATTTGAAACTGCCTATCCGATAAAGCTAATGTCTCTTCTAATTGCTGAGCATGGTTTTGTAACTCTTGATATAGCTTGAGAACAGTTTTTAAATCTAATGTGTCTGAGGTTGTTGTTTTGTCGTCCTTAGAAGAAGTATTGGTAATGCTCTCTGTTCCAGCCAGTTTTAAAGGCAATTGCCCTGTGATGGTTGAATCTACTGCTACATTCACGTTCATACTAACTTCTTCTCCAAACATTGGCTTCCAATACTCAGTATGCCCTTGCACGTGTAAGGGATAACATGATAATATTACGTAACAGTATTAAGTGATAAATTTTTTGCTCTACTACTGTACTGTGCCTACCAAACACGTCCTGTCTAAATTAATACCATTTAAATTAGCACCATCTAATTCAGCACAGAGTAAATTTGCTCCTGTGAGATTTGCTCCTGCAAGATTTGCCCCTCGCAAATCGGCTTCCTCTAAATTTGCCTCACTCAACAAAGCCCCTTGCAAATCTGCACGGCTTAAATCTGCACCTTTAAGATTTGCCCCAGTTAAATTTGCACCGCGCAAATCAGCACCGCGAAAGTCAACACCCTGTAAGTTAACATTCATTAAATTAGCGCCACTAAAAAAAGCACCAGCACAAGATACCTCACTCAATCTCGCACCCATTAGGTTAGCACCCCGGAAGTTACCACCTCGCAAGTCAGCTTCTGTTAAATCCGCTTGCATTAAATTTGCTCCCATTAAGTTTGCCCGCAAGTCAACTTGTACAAGAATTGCTCCCATTAAATTAGCGCCTTCTAAATGCCCGCCCTCAAGTTTAGAACCTGTGAAATTTACGCCCCCCAGGTTTGCACCAGCGAGATTAATGCGGTTTAAATCGAGATTTGATAAATCTTCGTCTTCTAAAGAAGCCCCAGGTAGGTGTTTGAGTTGTCCCAAGCGAATTTCTTCTATGTTCATGGAGGATGACAGTGTTACGTAATTGACATTGCTGAATTGTGGCTTGCTTGCACGCATTATAACCAAGAGAAGAAGTTGCGCCACCAAGAAGTCGTAACTTGACCCCCTAGCTTCATTTTGCTGCGAATTTCTTGGATGTTCCAATTGGTTAGTTTTGCAAGAGTTTGGGCTTCCCCTTCAAAACGTTTCGGCAAAGACTGTTTGTATTGTCTACCAATTTCACAGTTCATCTCGCCCGTAAAAGGATGCTGCAAAATGTATCGCCCCTGGAAAGATTCGCGGTTAGAGGTTTCTTGAAACATTAAGTCTTCTGGGAATTTATTTCGGGTATAACGCACGTGCAAACGGGTTATAAAAACATTATCAGACATAACTGGAGGACGCACAACTCTGGGACGGGGTACTGGTTTATTCTCTGGAGAAACATTATCCAACCAAAATACCCCTGCTTGCTTGAGTTCTTCACGGTTGAGAGGATCGGCAGAACAAGGATCGCAATTGCTCAT
Organism: Scytonema sp. UIC 10036; assembly: GCF_009725235.1. The sequence continues at coordinate 5,449 of NZ_WJFC01000280.1, read as the reverse complement.
GTCCCAAGCATATTCTAGGAAAGCTACTTTTTTATCTTCTCGCGTGTAGGCAGTTTGGAACATGGATTTGTAAAAACTACCAAATTCTTGTTTCACAAACAGAGGGATGTTTGCATCTGAGGGGATTTTGACTGTTCGGTAATTTGTAACTTCAGCTTGTCCTTTGGGCGATAGAATATAGACAATCAAATCTTGCTCGCTTGTCGCATTAATCATCCCCAAACGAATTGGCAGCATAAATTTAGGTGATTGATAAGAAATTTGCAACGGACGCAAAAACTGATATCCTGTTTTTTCAAATTTATCTAGGTTGACTTTGGCAACAAAAAACTTCATTTTCTGACGGATGTAAGGTTGAAGTAATTGTTGCGCCCCTCTAGGAATCTTGTATCCGTTACGATTTAACCAAGTTTCCAATCCGCCTGATTCTTTAGCACTAAGAATCACAATGTCATATTCACCAACATTAAAACGAGCTTCAACAGTCACACCCAAACTATCATTCCGTTCTCTCCTTGCCGCACCTGCACTTCTAGGTGCTGGTACTGGTAAAGCGTCCATGGCTTCTGGGTAATTTTGAGCACAAGGGTTAGAGTCAAAATACTCTACCAATCGCGGCGCACTAAAAGCATCCAAACGTTCGAGAATTTTGGGGAGAGCAACTCGTACTTGGTCTTTTTGTACTACAGTGGGTACGGGTACAACAACTGCAAAATCTTTGACTTCTCCTTGATAGTCGTTTGCCATTGTCAGAACAGTCCGATCTCCACTTCGTGCGATCGCAACTTGTGATGCCTTGTTATACAGTTTACTATCAGCCTTGGCAACATAAAATCCACAAAAAGCCCAGGCGGGAGGCACAAAGCAAACAGCAACTGTAACTGTTAGTAGTAATGAAATGATGAATTGATATGGTTTCATAAAGGATTGTTAGTTGTTAGTTGTTAGTTGTTGCTTGTTAGTGGCAATTAGCCATTAGCCATTAGCCATTAGCCATTAACTTTTCTTTCCATTGACCAGTAAAAACGTGGTGCTGACCACAAAATGTCTGTTAAGACAGTCAATGGAGCAATTGCAAATAATGCCCAAAAAACTGCTGTGGAAATGTAGAAGTCATTCCGTAGAACAAAAGTCAATAGCGCTATGCATACAGCCCAAACTATGCGCCCAATTTTTGCATTGGGAATTGAGCGAGGGTCTGTTATCATAAATAGGGCAAACAAAAGCAATGAGCCGCTCATAAGCCGATGCCAAAAAACATCCCAAGTCCATCCCAACCAAAGATTGCGAATTGCTTCTAACCCAGCGTAGGTACCTAAAAAAGCTGCTGTTGTGTCCCAACGACCAACTCGTTTGAGAATCATGCCTCCTGTTCCCGCAAATAACAGTCCATACCACCAGTCTTCCCCCCACTGTCCGGGTGAAACCCATGCATCAGGAGTCAGTGCTAAGGCAGAGATGATGCCAAAGTTGGCAGGGTTAAAGAAATGTTTGCCGTCAACTTTAAAGATAAATTTGCTACCAATGGCGCTTGCTGCGGCTAAAGCCATTGTTGTCCAATGGTCAGCCCTTAGCAACAGGCTGAGTCCGAGGGAAGTAATGATGGCACTTCGGAGATTTATGGTTTGTTCTTTGTTCTGAACAATTGACAAATGATTGATAACCAATGACAAAAGCCATTGTGTTAATATACAAGTAACAATCGATACTATAATGAACTGAGGTTGTAATGTCCAGTCTCTTGCTCCAATACCTAGAATTAAGAACAAGGTGAGAAAAAGAATTTGATAATCGCGTATATCTTTAAACAGCATTACCCGCTTTGACCGGGATATCCCCTAGATGGTTGTTCTAGGTATAGACTGAAATATGTTTAAATGGTGCGATTGTTACAGAATTTGTTACAGAGCAGTAACCAGTGAGTGACTGGTGATAAGTGCATCGCGATCGCCGAGTGACCAAACAACAAACGCTACTTCTTTACTGGAAAAGGAGCCTCCGTGCAGTCATTCCCAGCCTCAGGCTGGGAACGAGAGTGTGAAACTGGTTACTGGTTACTGGTGAGCAACCACATACCACTGCTGACTTTAGGTACCATCTGAGGTAAGTCAAGCCCTTGTTGCAAACCCATGACTAGTAAAGCTAACGTGTCTACAAGTTTAGGATCGAAGCGGTGCGATTGGAGTGTTCTACATTCTTCTAGCGCTTGGACAAAGATTTCTTCTAGGTTAACTTGGGTGGTTCGTTTCTTGTTTACCCGCCACTGAAAATCGGCGACTAGTGATAAAATTCTCGATTCTAGAGGAATTTCATCCCCTACCAATCCTGCTGGTTCTCCCGTTCCATCCCACCACTCGGTTTGGTGTGTAATAATTTGTGCGATCGCTCTCAATCTTGGCATTCTTCGCAGGACTTGCGTACCGGGTACTAGGGGACAAGTGAGTGGACAACTCGGTGCGTCTTGTTGGTATCGAGTATAAGTCCCTGGAGGTAAAATACTTTCTGATTTTTGTAAAGGTTCTATACGATGCAGCCAACCCGCAAGGCGCAGGCGTTTCATTTGCCACGCAGGAAGATCTAGAAGTTGTCCCATTATTTCTGAAAGTGCCACAACTTCTGATGCTGCTTTTGGATTTTTGATATCTGATGCATCAAGAATTTGTGCCATCCGCAAAAATGCCTGAATTTCGTTGGACACTAAATTGCGATCGAGTGCTTGATGGCGAGTTGTTGTATATTCTGGCAGGTTGAATTGCCCTGTTTGGAGATAATCTACAACACGGGCAGTGACTTCACTTAAGTTTTCTAATGTGGCAAAACTGGGGTGAATGGTTTCTTTGTATGAGTTGAGTTTTGTCGCTAGTTCTGGATTGTATCGTTCAACATGGGCGATCGCTAGTTCTGCTGTCTGCTGTACCAATTCTGGCTCAAACGTCCACAAACCGTAGAATTTTCGTTCTATATCCGATACGGGTAGCCCGTTAGAACCATAATCAGCTTCCGTTAACTCTTGACAAATGACCATTGCTGTGTATCCCACCGATAGGATAATGAGATGCCATTCTTGAGCTACTGGATCTGTTGTATTTAATGGCACCAAACTGACGTTAGGCAACTGACTGGTAGTGTGTTCGGCGAACCCGCTATCTATAGCTGCCATAATGGTAATATGACTGGCTTTTTTGGCTATATCTGCATATCTTTCCGCTTCTTGTAAATACCACTTCCCCTGTTGAAAGGCTGTAATGACTAAGGGTTTACCCTCGTCTTGTAGGATGTGGTCTTCCAAGGCGTGACACAACGAGACTAAAGTATTTTTGTAGTAAACACCGAATTGGATTGGTCTTTTACTATACCGATGAGATGTTTCTAGTTTTTGTAAAATTGAGCCTTCTAACATGGGATTTTATGAGATGAATGCGCAGGGAAAAGCAGGGGGTAGGGGGTAGGGGGTAGGGGTAGGGGTTAGGGGTGGGAGTAGGGAGTGGGGGTAGGACGATACTGCAGTGTATTAATTATTATTAATTGCTACTTAGTTACCTTCTTCACCTCTGCACCCTCTCTACCACCTACCCTATTCCCTACCCCCTCTTATCTGGAGACTCCGAACAAGTTGTTTTTCTTTACTCTCAACGGGTGCAGAAAGTGCTTCTTCTAGGTCGGCACAACGAACCGTTCTTCTAGGATTTTCATGACTTCTCGTCAAAATCATTTGGATTGCGTTGCCATGCTTCCAAACAAACCTTACCAAAGAAGGAACCCAGAGGTTCGGGATTCCACAGAAGTTTTCTGAAATTCCATGGCATGAGACTCATGGGATTCCAGCCCGGTTTGATGACTCCCTCTTTAAAACCATACTCTTCTAAATGAGTATGGGGTTGAAGCCCAATAAAGAAGATAGCAGGTTCGACTTTATCAGCACCAAAAATCTTTTCCAGTTCTCGATGGTAAGCGATGGTTTGGCGAATCGTTTCCGGACGTTCATCAATAACGTTAAAGGAGTAGTTGACGGAAACTAAGTCATTGAATCCTGCTGCTTTTAAGTCCCGGCAGTTTTGTAAGACTGTTCGCAAGTTGTAACCCATCCGCATTTTGCGAACGAGTTCTTGAGATCCACTGGTAATGCCAATTTCAAAGTAGTTCATTCCAGTCCTCACCATCAACTCAGACATTTTTGGTGTCAAGTTGTCAGCGCGGATGTATGCCGCCCAATGAATATCCGTCATGCCAGAATCAACGATTTTCTGTAGGAGTTCCTCAGCATCGTCAATAAATTTCCTCGCCGGGATAAACTGAGCATCTGTAAACCAGAAGTTCCGTATACCGCGATCGTAAAGTTGGCGCATCTCAGCCACCACTTCATCAGCTGAGTTAACGCGAACTTGTTTTCCTTCAACAACGGTGTAAACACAATAGCAGCAGTTGTGGGGACAACCGCGTTTGGTTTGCACGCCAATGTAAAAGTCAGCTTCTTGGAGATAGTAACTAAACTCCGGCCAAATACTTTCTATATAGTCGTAGTTACAAGCCGTTTTCTCCAATGGAGTGGGTTGTTCGTGGATCAAACGCTGGCGTGGTTGTGCCTCTCCCACCACATAACAACGTTCATCTCGAAAATCTCTGCCACTTAAAAGTTTTTCGAGCAGAGTTTCGCCCTCTCCTACAGAAACAATAGTCCCATTGGGCAAGCTTGTTTTCAGCTGTTCGTAAAATACACTGACTGCACCGCCACCAACCACCAGGCGAGTGTCTCGATGGTAACGTCGAGCGCGTTTTAATCCACGCTTGATCAGCTCCAAGTTACGCCACAGTTCCGTGTAATAACTGATAAGCATCCGCAAGCTGCCCAATGCCCCATGCAATTTTACAAAGGGATTCATTGAATAAAAGAATTCAAAGGAATACTGCAATGGGTTACCCCCACGCCCACCAACAGGGGCATAAATTTGGATATCTCTCCAAGAAAATACCAGCAGTGTTGGTTTAAATTCATCGATACAGCGATCTAGGGCAGTGGCATAATCTATGGGTGGCACCGTCCCTAAATCAAAAATCCTCTGCTCGATGCTGGGGAACAGCTTGTGGACGTGATCTGAAAGATAGACAACCCCAATAGGAAAGATAGGGTTACAAGGAAGGCGGACGTAAAGAATTCGGTTTTCCATCACAGGTGTCTTGACTTCCATTTTGCCTTTGTTCGGAGAGACAGCACTAGTACAGAAAGGTAGAGGTACGGAGGCAGAGGGCAGAAGGCGCAAAAGCTGATGGTAAAAGCTTTGTTGCCTGTTACTCATGGTTGCCTGGGTTCCACCAATATGCACTAGTAATAACTGCTTTTATAGAAGTTTTGTTATGTTTTGTGTCCTCTCTCTCATTTTACTTGACATTTTCACTTCTATTCTCATCTTGTTTAATTGTTTTGCTTCTAGAGGGGTTAGGGGGTAGGGGG
>NZ_WJFC01000279.1 GCF_009725235.1 Scytonema sp. UIC 10036 | reverse complement strand
CCCCCCCCCTCCCCTCCCCCCCCGCCCCTCTCCCCCGCCCTCACCCAATCTTTTTATTTTCCTGGAGATTAGGGCATTCCAAAGTCACGATATGCGCCCCGGCGCATTTCTTCTAGTTTCCAATCGATTAATTTCCCTAGCGAGTAGGGACAGTGCGATCGCAATAGTCTTGTTTTCTGCTTTTTCCAGTTTCCAATCGATTAATTTCCCTAGCGAGTAGGGACCTATTAGATTCGTAACAAGTGTAGCGGCAATGATTGGTTTCCAATCGATTAATTTCCCTAGCGAGTAGGGACGAGTAAGAACCGGGGAAGCTGTCGCTCTTATGTGGAAAGGTTTCCAATCGATTAATTTCCCTAGCGAGTAGGGACATAAATTGCGGTGTCATCAACTTGAAAATATTTAGCTGTTTCCAATCGATTAATTTCCCTAGCGAGTAGGGACACTGGCAACTACAGGTCCTGGATGCTGTGCCAATTTTTGTTTCCAATCGATTAATTTCCCTAGCGAGTAGGGACCCCAGTAACAGAAGAGACTACACCAGTAGAGGAAAGCGTTTCCAATCGATTAATTTCCCTAGCGAGTAGGGACTTGTAAAAGGCATTGAGGTAGACGAAAATGTATCGATTTGTTTCCAATCGATTAATTTCCCTAGCGAGTAGGGACTCCTCTAGTTTAGACCCTTACCCCGTAAGGAGTCCAGAGGCAGTTTGCGAGGGGGTCAGAAATTGAGACGAGAAAGGGAGAAAAAACCATCATAAAAATCGCTGAAACGCTTACTAGACAAGGCGGCGAGGGAGTCAACGGAAGAATCAGTATTTCAGACTTTTACCGACCCCCTCGCCGCTAATTAGACAATTATCGAACCAGGTAGCTCTGTTACAGGAGGACCAACGCCCCACGTCTCTACTTGTCCCCAAGTGTGCTGGGACAGAGGATAAAACCGCACGCTGTCTTCTGCAAGTTTTACCTTCTTCTTCAACCTTTGACAAAGTTCTTTGTACTTACTTGGAGGTAATTGACACTCAAAAACCGAGTACTGTACGCGTTTGCCATATCCTTCTAGCAAATCTGATACCTTTTTGCGCCGTTTGTCGCAAGGAATATCATAAGCTACCACGTATAACATGAACTAACGAATTAAGTAAGGCTGATATGTATGACTGGGATTGTAAACAAACTGCTTGTAAGCTTTAACTTGCTGAGTTAGCAAATCCCATTTGGGTTGTTTTTCCTCAGAGTCCGTTTGTACTTGCTCCTCCATACGCTGTAAAAATGCCTTCAGATACTTTCGCCGTCCAGAATCGTTTAGGTAACAACCTCCATCTCGGTATTCAAAATCTTGTGCATTTACAGCTTTAGTATTAACTAACCACAAAACTAAGGAATCCACAATAGGAGCGCGAAACTCTTCAATGAGATCCGAGGTAAGAGCAGCATGGCGTTCTGAACCCTGGTGCAAGCAAGCATAGTAGGGATCGAGTCCTTGTATTTCTATCATTGCTAGTAAATGATTCCACAGCACTTGATAGCCAAAACTCAACATGGCATTGACAGGGTTTCCTGGTGGACGGCGACTGCGCCCGGTAAAGACGAATTCTGAATTGGTCAAACATTCTCCAAAAGCAGAAAAATATTGTGCCGCACCAGAACCTTCAAACCCCATCAGCCGTTCCCAACTATCAGCTTCTGCAGCTTGCGAAACCAAATAATCCAGGCTTCGCAATGCTCCTTCCAACACTTCCGACTCAAGCCGCTTTCTCTGTCGTCGCAACAGCACGCGACTATTTTTTAATTTTGCTTGTACGATCGCCCTAGCGGTGACTAATTTTTCCACAGGTGACAGCTGCTGTTGGTAACGGCATAATTGCCGATATCCGCGCTCAATTGGTAAAATGCGTCCGTAACAAAATCCCATGCGAGAAAGATAAACAATGGGAATATCTCGCCAAAGACAAGCACGAATTGCTTGCGTACTGACTTGAGATTTACCAAAAATCAGAACTTGTTCCAAGAGTGGTAACTGCACTTCAGCACAAATAGTTTCTCCCTGCTTGACAATTAACATTTCTTGCTGTAAAGAAACGTAGCAATTCTGCTGGGAAACATATAGGGTTCTCATAAATTGAGTTAAGGGTTAGTGGTTAGTGGTTAGTAGTTAGTGGTTTGGGGGCGCAATGCTTCCGCCCGTACTATTAGAATTTCCCACTCCACACCCTATTCCTCTTAGCCTCTCCACCACCTACTTAAAGATGATTGACGGCGACGATTGACATTTTCTCGTCTTTGCTCGGAAGAAAGCATTTCAACTTGTCTTTGTGGCTCCAACCAAGCAATAACTCGGTCAGCAACGCTAGACACCGCGAAAGTCGTTAAAGTGACTAACAGAGTATTAATAATTACCGCAGCTAATCCCAAGGGGGCAATCAGCAAGATAATAAGAGTAATACCGCCCGTAAAAACAGAAACTAAAGTGTTGCGTATGGTAGAAACACGCGGAGAAACGTACATAAAGATTGGCGATCGCTTGTCGCTTTTTGGAATTCTAGGTGTATAATATGCAGCGCTGCATGACATTAAGATATTCGATCGATCCAAAAAAAGCTCGGAAAAGAGAATAATTCACAGTATCTTTACAAAGCACAAAAACCTTGCCAATCCTGGAATAGATTGATACAACATTTGGATAAGTCATATTTTCTATTTATCAACCCAGAAAAAAGTGAAACAATCCCCCAATAGGGGTCACTGGTCACTGGTCACTGGTCACTGGTCACTGTTAATCTAAATGCGTAAAAAAGAAACCTCTCACCCCTACAGCGATCGCTTGAGTTTTGAACGACTCATGCTGTTGATTGCAACCTTATTGAAATATCCGGGAATTGGTTGTCCGGATGTCATGGAGGATTTACCCAAAAACAAACATCACAATGCTTTGACGCAAGTGCAGTTAGGATTGCAAGAATTAGCAAATGTTTTTGGAATTCAATTACCAGCCAATTATCCTTCCACGCCAACATTGCGAAAAGACTTAGAAACTCTTCGAGAATACGGCATTCTAGATCGAAGGATGTATAGGTGGGGATACTATCTGGGTACAGGCGTCATGTCCCAGGAGGAACTGAAAGTTGCAGTTAATGCCATAGCATCCCAAGCCAAATATCAAGGAGATTCACAAGTCAGACGTATTCACGAGACCCTTAGCAAAAGGTTGCGGGGGTTGGATTTGCAACTCAACGGAGAATTTTTTTATCCCATCAGACAATATCTCAATCGTGCCATAGTGCATACCGATCCTGAAGAAATGGCAGAAAAAGGAAACAATCAAGACACTCTGTTCCACAAATTACCAATTTTGGAACAAGCCATTATCCAAGGACAGCGCGTTGAAATATCTCGCAGTAGCGACTTTTATGGTACTGGTCGTGTGGGACCAATACGAGTTGTGCCATTACAGTTAATTTATCACGATATTGCTTGGTATTTACTTTATGAATATTGCGAGAACGGACATTTCGCAATTGGAAGAATGAATCGGTTTAAGAACTACTGTAGAGTTTTAAATGAATCAGGTCGAGGTACAGAAGCACAAAGATACAGTCTAGCAAAAGCACATGAACTGCTAGAAAATGGTTGGGGCCTCAATTTAGGAGAACCAAGCGACCAACAGTTAGAATTGCAAGGTAAGTTAGAGTTTGTCACAATCAAAGTGCGTTTTTTTCATTCACTGGCTGCTTTCATTCAAGAAGGAGAACTTCGCCATCCCAATCAAGAAGTTATCTCCAGCCCTGTAGATGAAATGACGGGTAAAGTTAATTTTGTGGACTATATTATAGCGCTACCACCACGCTCTTTCAATGAGTTTTTGTTTTGGGTCTATCGTTATATGGATAAGGCTCAAGTGCTTTCTCCTCCTTCTCTGGTGAGGAAACATCACGAAGCTGCTAGCAATTTAGTGGCAAGGTTTTAATAATTATCTATGTTGTGGATTGGGTTTTTTGGCAGGCTTTTAATGAATGGGAGTGCTGGTTGTGTTGTGTTTGGTTAATTAGTTATAGTATTATAAGTTTGGAGTTGCAATGCATGCGCTGAAGCGCAACTACGAACCTTATTTAGAAAGCCAATTCAGTAACTCGCGATCGAAGAGTTCTGGTTCTTCAAAGTGGGGTGCATGGCTGCTCTTTTCAAATATGCGGATGGTAAGATTGGGGAATTTGTCTCTTATGGGTTCCCACAAATATGGTGGTGGAACAAGGTAGTCATAGCGTCCAAGTGCTAGAAGCACGGGTGCTTGCAACTTGTCTAAGTTCTTAGTAATATCTATGTCCCGAAAAACTTCGCCCCAAACATAATCAAACATGGTCATGTTAACTTCTACATCTTCCCAAAGTTTTGTCGCGTCATAGTTGTAGTCAAACCAACTTTTGGGTCCCATGAGAAGGCAAAAGGTAATAAAGCTTTTCTCTGGTGCAGCTTCTATTTCTTGAGGTAATCTAGCTAGGTTTTTTGCAAGAACTGCTTTGCGATCGGGACAAACTGAGTCATTCAGATATCGTACTGAAGCTTTATGCGCTTCATGGGAGTAACTCGGTGCTCCACATATCATGACTGCATAAGACACATTGGCAGGATATTTCTTGGCATACTCAAGTGCCATAAATGCATGCCCTGAATGACCAATAATGATAATTTTTTCGAAGCCTAGCTCTTTCCTAACGAGTTCGATATCATCAACGAGTATGTCTAATTGGAACTGAGTGATGTCTTTACAATCGTAAGGAGGTGAGAAACCTCGATGATCGACAAACACTAACTTTAGACTGTTACGAAGATTGTTAGAAAAGGTTCTAGAGTAATACAGGGAACTTCCAATGACGATCGCAGGAGTTCCATCACCCTCAAGAATATACTGGAATTGAAAACCGTTTGAATTTACCTGACCTTTGAAAGACATATTATATCTGGGGATTGGGCATGGGGGATGGGGCATTGGGCATGGGTTAGGAGTTAGGGGGAAAGCTGGGAACTAGTCAATGCCCAATGCCCTTTTGCCTCATGCCCTTTTACCCAATTAGTCCCAGAGCCTACTGCCCAAAAGGTCCCAAGTTCTGGGACCAACGATACCATCTACACGCAAACTATTATCTGCTTGAAAGTTTCTTACAGCATCGTCTGTTTGCTCTAAGAAATTTCCGGTGTTAAGGTCTCTGCCAAGATAGCCTAAAGAAATGAGGATATTCTGTAGCAATCTTACAGCCGAACCAGTATCACCGCGTCTTACAGTGGTTACTTCTCTGACGGCAGATGCTTTTACTTCGGATTCCATAGTTTGTTTTCCTTGAATAATGTACTAATTAATTCATCACGCCCATCATCGGAAATTACGGTTTTTTTATGGTACTCACCAGGGTAATATTTTTCCCGGTCTTCTGCTTTCTAACTTTAGAATGATTAAAGAATTTATTAAAGACGAAAAATGAGCCAAAATGGTTTCCAAGTAGACTATTCGTGTCAGCTCCTGAAATAGTATAATCAAGGGGAAGTCAAAAAGCAAAACCGATTTTGACAACTCACTTTTTAATCTCTTAAAAAGCGACAAGGCTGTTTGGCTGTGTGATGTGAGTTTAAGTGTCGGGTTATACAGCGGTCTTCTGCTGCATACCCGGTAGGAGGAAAGGAGGTAACTCTACCAATCCTCAATGTCTTGTCATATGAGCGGTAAATTATCCGATAATGATTGGGAACGGTTGTTCGCAATCACAGGCTCTACCGCAAGGGAGGAAAACCTACCTCACCTATCCCTTCAAAATTTAGGTATTGAAATTTCAAGCATTAATTCCGATCTTTACTGCGTAACTCAATGAGCGTTGATAATTCTTCGTGGCTGACTGCACCGACAAACTTAACCCTGCTACAGGATGAAGTTCACGTCTGGCGAATTAACCTTGATCAACCAGATGCACAACTGCAACATTTAGCAGCGACTCTCTCTAGTGATGAAGTTTGTCGGGCTAAGCGGTTTTATAAAGAACAGCATCGGCAGCGTTTTATTGCCGGTCGGGGGATATTGCGTACTATTTTAAGTCGTTATTTGGACGTGGAACCGCAACTTGTGCAGTTTTCTTACGAACCCTCTGGCAAACCTGTTTTAGCTGATTCCTTTGCCGACCGCAAGCTGTGGTTTAATCTCACCCACTCTCAAGGGTTGGCTCTGTGTGCAGTGAGTTGCGATCGCAAAGTCGGTATAGATTTAGAGTATGTTCGCCCAATTTCAGATGTTCTCAGTCTTGCCAATCGGTTCTTTGCACCAGGAGAGTATGCAGTGTTAAGTTCGCTACCACCCCACCAAGTGCAAGAAGTCTTTTTCCGTTACTGGACTTGTAAAGAAGCATATTTAAAAGCAACAGGCGTAGGAATATCACAATTAGAGCAAATTGAGGTTTTGCTGACACCAGGGCAACCCGCTAAGCTCAAGACAGAGCAACAGTGGAGTTTACTAGAGATTATACCTGATAGTAATTCTGTGGCGGCGATCGCTGTGGAAGGTACTGGGATTCGTCTCAACCGTTGGCAGTATTGATTTGAAGAAGGCAGAGAGCAATGGCAGAAAGGTTTTTATCAAAACTTTTTCTTTCATATATGCCCTCTGCCTTACTAAAAAGTTGTTGAGACATACTCTTCCACTCGTTCCCAGGCTGAGCCTGGGAATGCATATTAGGAGGCTCTGCCTCCATTAATTGAGAGACTTTTAAAAATTAAACCATTAAATGCCCAATTTACAGCAATTTTTACAAAATGTAAGGGCGCAAGACATTGCGCCCTTACATTTGTGCTTTATTTCCTTAAAAATGGTTAATATGAAGTTGGTTGGAAGCAACATCTTACAACAAAGATTTTACTGATGTGAGGCTGGAGCCTGGGAACGAGGGATGACGAGGCTGAGCCTCAGCGAAGGCATTCCCAGGCTGGAGCCTGGGAACGAGGAATGACGACTAAGCGACGCTCAAGAAACCGCTTTCAATAAGATATGCGGAGTAGGTCATGAATAACCTGGAATCAATAGGAGGGCAAACAATAGAGCTTCCAGCTAGGGCGTCAAGGGTTTCCCGACAGCTGATAAGAGGTCTTTTTGCTTGCAGGTATAAATCTGGGATGGTTAGTCCTTCTTGAGACCATTTTTCAAGTAAGAAAGGTCGTAGTGTATACAAAGAATTGTCGCCAGAAGATAGACTCTTCATTAATTCTGCTTGCCATTGGTCATAGGGCATCAGTTGGATGGGATAACCAAAAGAGCGCATCCAGTCCACTAACATCTTTAAGGGTACGGGTTGAGGATGTTGTAAGTGGAACGCCTTTCCAATAGATTCTTTTTGCTGGGATAAATAAACAATTGCTTTGCTGACATAATCCACAGGGGACATATCCATCATGTAATCTACATCTGGGAAATATCCCATCTCCAGACAGCCTTTTATCATCAAGCAGATGAAGTCATTCGTATTGGATACCCCTGTTTCGCTGTGTCCGCCAATTAACGGGGGTCTGTGGATTGTGATGGGTAGCCCGCGTGAGCCTGCTAGTTTTACTAATTTTTCAGCGACCCATTTTGTTTGAGAGTATCCCAGATAAATACCTTCCCAATGGTCAAAGCTATCTTGTTCTCTGACAACTTGACCTGCATAAACAGGGGATTCAAAAATTGCTACGCTAGAAACGTAATGCAGGGGCTTAGTTTTGATATCACTTGCCAAGCGAATCACTTCTTGAGTGCCCAAAACATTAGCAGTTTTAAGTGCAGAGTAAGGATACACGTAATTTAACATAGCAGCACTGTGATACACAGCATCAAGATTAGCTGCTAGCATATCGAAGCCTTCCTTGCTCAAACCAAGAAGGGGCTGAGACAAATCTCCAGGAACAGCAATTATTCTGGAATTAAACCTTTCTTCCCAAATGGCATACTGTTGCAAGTTTTGCTTCAGCTTGCGCTTACCTTCCTCAGAATTAGATGCACGTACCAAACAGTAAATATCTGCGTGAGTTGATTGAAGCAGTTCGTAAACAATAAAAGCACCTAAATAACCCGTTCCGCCCGTCAAGAAGACATTATTGAGTTCGGAGGGGAATTCAAAAGAAGATGCAGGACGGATACTTGGATCTAAAACAACTTCAGCACTCAAATCCAGAGCCGCTGCTTTCGTTGTAGAAGAATTTGCCACCGATCCATTCTTAGCATCCGAATCACCCAAATATTTCTCTTGCGATTCTTCCGCCAAGCGTTCTGAAAGAGCCTCAATATTGGGATAATGCCACAGCAGCATTGGAGAAACCTCAAATCCAAGCATCTTCTCCGTATTGGTAATAAGTACCATAGCCTGCGCTGAATCCAAACCATAACTGTCCAAAGGCTCTCGAACATTGATTTCATGTGGTGAAATCTTTAATGCGTTTGCAAGATTAGATACCAACCATGCTTGAATTTCTTCTGCAGTGCGAGCTTGATTTGAAACCATATTTACCTCTTTGGATTTTGGATTTTGGATTTTGGATTTTGGATTTTGAATGACTCGTTCCCAGGCTCAGCCTGGGAATGAAGAGTAGGAGGCTCCGCCTCCATTGATTTAATCCCTTCTTGCTACAATACGGCTGATATTCTTTTTTTCTTTCTTCGGTTTCAGCTTATGTTTTACCCCTCCTAGCCCTCCCCTTGCAAAGGGGAGGGAACTGGGTTCTAATCTCCCCTTTATAAGGGGAAGGGACTAATTTCTTGTTTCCCCCTTTATTAAGGGGGATTAAGGGGGGTAATTCTCCTAACGGGGGGATTAAGGGGGGTAATTCTCTAATGGGGGATTAAGGGGTAATTCTCCTAACGGGGATTAAGGGGGGTAATTCTCCTAACGGGGGATTAAGGGGTAATTCTCCTACCTTGGAAGATATTGACTGTAGTAGTCAGTCATTTGCAAACCTTGAATTTTCAAACTTTGAATGCGGTGTAAATAAGCTGCGCCAGTCATAATATGATGAGCAACATCAACAACTTTGCGATTATTTGGTTCAGCAAGATAAGAACCGCTAACCCAGTTATTAAAGCTTCCTATTGCGGGACCGCACCAAACTTGATAATCAACTTCTCTTCCCTTTTCTCCAGCAGTAGACCAACGAGAAGATAATCCTAAATACCATTTAAAAATTGCAGCCATTTTGATTTTGGGATTGCTTGCTGCTTTGTTGAGTTTTTCCGGGTTTCTCTGGGATAAATAAGTTACAGTTTCTTCCCACACTTGGTCTAAAGTTTTGCGGAAAATCTGTTTTTCTAACTTCTCTCGTTCTTGACTAGGAATATCATCAATTGAGTTATAGGTTCTGTATAACTCATATAATTTTTGCGCTCTTAAAGCAAACATAGTTCCTTTCTTGAGAACTTGAAGTTTGACTCCCATTTCAAACATATCTGCAGCAGGAGCCATCATGACATCAGCCATATCAGCTTGCGCTAGTAATTGCTTGGTATATTCGCTTGTTCCAGCTTCTACACAAGATTGATTGATCGAGCCTGTCACCACATAAGCAGCACCCATCATAAATCCTGCTAAAGCTGATTCTGGTGTACCAATTCCTCCTGCAACTCCAACTCGAATGGGTGTTGAGTAATGATATTTTTCCTGAATTTCATTCTTTAAAGCTAGAATGGAAGGTAACAAACACACTAAGGGACGATTGTCTGTATGACCGCCAGAATCTGCTTCTACAGTGATATCGTCAGCGATGGGTAATTGCGATGCTAAATTTGCCTGCAATTCAGTAATCAGCCCTTGTTGAACAAGTTCTTTTAAGATTTTTAATGGTGCTGGTTGGAGAAATTTGCTAGCTACCTCTCGCCGGGAAATTTTGGCAAGGACTTTGTTTTTAATTTCAATTTGATTTGCTGCATTCACGCCTAACCCCGCAGCACGATAATAGATAATATTGGGAGTTAGATCTAAAAATGCAGATGCTTCTATGGTTCTTACCCCATATTTGAGGTATAAATCGACAGCACGACGTTCAATGGCTGGTTCATTGGGGCTGTGAATCAAATTAAAGGCATAGGGACCTTGGGGTAATGCTTCTTGAATGCGGTGTATTGCTGCTTTGAGTCGATCTGGACTCAATCCACCCGCGCCGAAAGAACCTAGTAGTTTTTCTTTCCCCAGTGCAATGACCATTTCTTCTGAAGCAATACCACCAGCCATTGCACCAGTAGAATAAGCACATTTCACGTCGTGAAATGATAAAAAACTAGGGTCGCCTAAGTTTGCTGTTGATATGGGTGGGGTTGCGACTAACAGTTCGGCTTGTCCTGTTGTCCCATTGTTTGTGGGTGAGAGATAACCGTCGTTGGTTACGCCAATTTGTCCGGCGGCTTTGATGACATAGCATGGTTTGTCTAATTTCAGCAATTTCTCTTTGATTGCTGAGTGTTCAAACGCAACGCAATCTATTGCGCCTTTCCATGCTTGATTCTGATGGAATATGTTGGTGTGGAATTTGAGTCGGTTGTCGTGGTTGGTTAAAAGTGTCATTGGTTGGTGGTTGGTGGTTGGTGGTTAGTTGTTGGTGGTTAGTTGTTAGTTGTTGGTGGTTGGTTGCTATGAGAATCTTGTTTGAATTATGAATTTTCTAATAAACCGCAGAGGCGCTGAGAGCGCTGAGAGAATAACAGAGAAAATTTTTACGTATCCAACTAGATTCTTATAACTACTAACCACTAACCACTAACTACTATCCACTAACTCTTCAGTAAATTTTCAACGCAAGCTAATTGTAATTGAATGATTTGACTCATTTGTTGGCTAAATTGATGTCTTGATTTTAAGAAGTTGGCATGGGTTTGATGAACAATGGAATTGTTATTGGTTAACTTTTCATATTGGGTCTTGTTTGGGTAGATTTGAGTGGTAATGTGACTAATTTTTTGGGTGTTGTTTTGTGTTGACAAGGTTCTAGGGGAAACAATTTCTTGAGTTGTTTTTTGCTCACCAGATTGTACTGGTTCTTGAGGTTGAAAACTGTTAGTGGGGACATTTTTCATGTTTAATTTCTCTGGCTGGGGTATTGATGGTGTAATAATGTTGTGAATGTTTCTTGTGGAGGGTTGGTTGGGAATGCTCGTTTTGGATGAAGTTCTACTTTCTGTTTCTGTAGATTGTGGTTTGTTCTGATGTTGCTTGGTATCAATAAGAGGTGGTAGTTTACGGGCTGCATTTTTGAAAAGTTTTCGGTTTTCTTCTGTTAGAATGCTGGCTACAATTCGGTTCCCTTGCGGAACTTTTTCTTGTAGAGCTTGTGTAACTGGGTTAGCGTGTCCTAGGGTGAGTGTTTTGACTGTTGGTTTGCGTTGGCTTGATGCTTCTGATGTCTCGCCATACAGTGGTGATAAGTCTACGGAAACTTGATGGCTGAGCAGTTTTGCTAGTGCTCTTATAATGGAAGCATGGTCGTCAATTCCTCTTCTATTGAGGGGTACGGTGATGTGTTCTTTGTTGTCTAGGATTTTATCTATCCATCGCGAACAAACGTTTCCAGACCCTGCTTCAATAAATATTTTTGCCCCATCGTCGTAAACTTGGTTGACGAGTCGGGGAAAATCTAGCGGTTGACACAAACCTTTTGCTAAACTGCGTGCGATCGCCTGACTCTCTAGTGATACTGGTTTGTATTCTGCGGAGGAGTAAAAGGCAATTCCGGGTATATCTTGTGCGGGTAAGGTGTTGACTCTTACAACTTCTTGGTACTCAGATCGCATGGGTTCGCAATGGATTGCGTGGTTGAAGGGGGCGCGAAAAGCGTTGCAACCCAAAGCTTTAATAACTCTCTGACAACCTTCGGAATCGCCTGCAATGAGGACTTCTTCTGGTGTGTTAATTTGAGTTAAGTAAACTCGATTTTCATGGTTGAGGTATTCTTGAACTTGAGATGGGTTTGCCATCAAAAGATAAGTACTCCAAAAATCATCGTCGAACGATCGCGTTTTTGGCAATCCCCAATGTTCGCGCACGGCGTTTTTCGGTCCGGCTATTCTGTCTGCAAAGAGGGGAGAGGAGTGAAAGGTGTTAATTCCTTCGCTAAAGTTACTCCAAACTCCCATGGCAGTCATCATGCTTGTCTCGCCCAAGCTGTAGCCAAAGACGTATTTTGGCTTGACTCGGAAATCATCTCGTACAATCGTTGTAATCAATCTGGCAAATGCCATATCTGTTTCAAAGATTGCTAGGGCATTATTCAGTAACTGCTTTTCGAGACTTTCCAACTGCTTGGTTGATAATTTGTCTAAGCTTCTAGGAAAGACGAGTTGCGAAACTTCTGCAAACAAACTGAAAAGACTTTTGATAACTGCATCATCATGGACGCTTGGGAACAAGCGGAAGAGAGTGCGACCAATGCCAAGATAAGAATTGACAGCAGCTGGGTAGACGTAAGCAATTCCTCCCTTGTTACCAAGTGGTTTTGCTGTGAAATAACTGCCTGCTGGTGTTTGCCAATCTTCCCCACTCTCAAATGCCTTATTTACTCCTTTGAAAGCAGATTCTATTTCTCTGGCTAACTCATTTTTATTCCTTCCTAGAATGGCGAGGGTGTAGTTAGCTTCAGAACGTTTTTGAAATTCTACAAAACTTTGGCGTGCTACAACCGCTAAAGAACTACAATTATCTATGGTTGTTTGAAGAACGTTCACCTGCTGGAGTAAGTCAGTGCGATCGCGACCTGCAACTGGGAACAGATAGTAAGGCATTTGCTGCAAATACCTGCTGGTATGCTGCTGCGGTTCTGATTCGTCTGATAGGATGACATGGGCACACGTACCATCCATTCCCATGTTGTTAATGGCAGCGACTCTCTTTTTCGCTTCCTTGCCTAGAAACCAAGGTCTTGATTCCGTTGTCACATAAAAAGGGCTACCTTGCCAAACTTCTTGGTTTTTTACACCAGACCATTTCGGAGTTGCAGGAATATACCGATGATAGAGACACAGTGCTGTTTTAATCAAGCTAGCTATGCCCGAAGCAACATAGGTATGACCGATATTGGCTTTGACGCTACCAATAGCACAGCTTAAGTTATTCTCAGTTGCGGGGTACGCTTGGATTAACCCCTTGATTTCTGCTTCATCTTCTTGGGCAATTCCACTACCATTAACTTCCAAATATTCAACCTCTGTGGGTTTAACACCAGCCATTTGGAAAGCTTCTTGGCAAGCTTGGCTAACTGTCCCTGCATCAGGTGTAATAGCATCAACAACTGCATATATGCGATCGCTGTCTTTTTTAGCTGTATCATGACGCTTCAGTACAACAGCCCCCGCACCTTCGCCAACTATCCAGCCATTCGCTTTCTGGTCGTAACTTAAAGTATTTGTCCCCGTATTAACTGGTGCGAGTTGACTTCGTAACAGGACATTTTCCAAACCACCAGCCAAATCAACAGCCCCTACTAGCACCGCATCAACTTCTCCGGCTGAGAGTAGCATTTGTGCTATTTCTAAGACTTTGAAAGTGGAGTTTTCTCCCGCAGTTACAGTGAAAGCAGGACCTGTAAAATCCCAGAGGGAGGAAATGCGGCTTGCCATGATGTTAGAGATATAGCTGAGATATTCGCCTATCTCTACAGGATGGTGAATGGCATTTTTGGTAATGTTTTCAAGTTGGGCAAGTTTGTCTTCAGGTAAAGAAATTCCACCATTCGCCAATCCCTCTTTGATTTGCCAAGCCAAATTCCATCTTTGCTGTAACTGGTGTGCTGAGAATTCTGTCTCCGCCGCAATCAAAACAGCGACATTTCCACCCTCTTTTAATCCTGCATCTTTTAGGGCGCGATCGGCAACTTTCAGAAGTAACAGTTGCTGCGGGTTGAGTTTTGCCAGCTCGTTGGGTGGGATTTTATATGATAGAGTATCTATTTCTAAATCTTGGATGTAAGCTCCTACAGGTGCTTTACCTTCTGGCAATCCGTACTGCTGGAGTAAGTCTTGTCGATCTTCTATACCATGCCATCTGTTGGAGGGAAGGGGAATAAAATTTTGTGTTCCATCATAAATGCTGCGATCGAAAGCATCCAATCCATTACAGGAACCGAAAAAGGCATCCATACCCACAATAGCGACTTTGGCTGATGGTGTTGGGGGAGTGGGGGACAGGGGGGACAAGG
>NZ_WJFC01000278.1 GCF_009725235.1 Scytonema sp. UIC 10036 | reverse complement strand
GGGTAAATCTAACTTCTGTGTATACCGTAGCCTTTCCAAGGGGGGATTCAAGGAGGGGGGGTAAATCAATCTCTGCATTTACTATGTCAATTGAAACTGAGCATAGCTTTTCATACAAGTTTAATTCCGTGTTTACTCTGAGAATACAGGCAATCGAGAAACTCGTATTATCCAGGGTGACCGTAGAAAAGCATGAAGGATAAAGTATTACTTTAGTTTACTATTACCGGGGTAAGAATAAATATGGCAAAAAAATCATCAAAAAACAACAGTGCAAAACCTTCCAAGAATAGCAGTACATCCACTCAGAACACTAGAACAAAATTTACTCTTTATAATTTTGCAGGCAAAGAAAAAGCTTACTACCTAGTAGATAAAGTTCACTTAGAAAGAAAGCCAGGTGATATTCCGGAAAAATCTGTAGCCCATAGCATCATTATCATCGATCGCTCTGGTTCGATGTATGGGGACATTCAGGCATTAAAAGACACTTTAATTAAACTTCTCACTCTTGACGAATACATAAACTTCCAGTTAGTTATCACTTTAATCTCTTACTCATCCAAAGGGGATGTCACTTGTCACTTCAAACGAATTCCTATTCAAGAAGTGATGAAACAAAATTCTCCGTACCTAGAAGCCATTCGCCAAATTCGCGCAACTTACGCAACGTGCATCTCCCAATCCATGGAGATGGCAAAATCAATGATACAAGAGGGAGAATTAACTGCTATCACTCTCCACAGCGATGGTTATGCTAATGATACTAGCCCCAGTGCAGAAGCAAAAGCCCTTGAGACTATTTGCCAAGAACTGAAAGGCAAAGATGTTTTTGTGAATACCATTGCTTATTCCTACTCTTCGGACTTTAAACTTCTTTCCAAGATTGCCAACATTGTCTCTGGTGTATGTATTAAAGCGGGTGATGTCAAAGAAGTTTATAACGCTATTTACAGCACTTCTAAATTGTTAGGGAGTTCAGTAGCACCAGCCATAGAAGAACCTTTAGCTGCTGATTACAGCTATCAAATTCTTTTCTCTCAAAGTGCTAAGAAAATTAACGGAACAACAGGAACTATAAAAATCTGTGGATTAAAAGCAGATGATGAAGCCATCATTTACAAATACAAGCAAATCACCAAAGAGGCTTACGAGCAATTAGATGTTCCTGTGGCTCAAAATGATGAGTCGGTGTATGCTTTTGCAAAAGCCAACTTGGCGGAAGGAAATTTGAATACTGCTAAGTATGCGATCGCAAGTACTTTTGATGCTACTTTAACGGAAAGACACGCTAAAGCTTTAACAAACGAACAAGTGGCAGATTTTGCCCAAGATATTGACATTGCATTGTTCTATCCCAATGTCTTGAAAGAGCACGAAATTCTAGATAGAGTGAAAGTTAACGAGAAAACTTCCTTGTTAGAACTCATCAAACTTTTGGAAGAACATCGCAGCAGTATCATTATTAACTTCAAACACTTGCAGGAAAATTATCAAAGAAAAGGAATCAAAAGAGTTAAAGGTTCCAGAGATGCAGATGGTAACCTTGTCAAGCCTTGGTTAACAACCGAGTACATAGATAAAACTGACTATATTGGTATGGGATCGTTTGAGATCAACCACAACACCGCCACAGTCAATATGCTTGTCACTCGTAAAGTCAGGCTGGTTAAAGCAGAAGACAAAACTCCCATTATTGAAGTTGCAGGATTGTTAGTAAATGACCTAGCAGCCTTTAATAATTATACTATCGTCAGCGATGGCGACCTCAACGTGAAATCATTGCGCGTGAAAATCAGCAGCAAGAAAGCTTTTGAAGCTTTAAAAGAACAAGGAGTGCTAGAAAAAGATAATTCTCCTGTTAAAGAATTTGATTTCCATGATGAGTATACTATTAAACTGGATAATTTACCTTTAGTACCTTTTGAGGGATATTACAGCAGTATCGATGGTTTATTCAACCAATTAGCTGAAATCAAAGTTCTTTCCAGTATCATTTCTGCTCACTTGAAAGAAGAGTCAGATATCTTTTTGCCAGAACAGTTAGAAGAGTTGAAAAAGCATTATCTTTCAAAGAGCCTTTACATTAATTTTCCTACCACCAACGAATACACAGACATCAATGAAGCTCTAGCGACTGGTACGATTGACTCTAGAGTCAGCTATAAAATCGATATTGGTAGCAAAGAGATTCTCAACCTCAGCAAATTGCATTCTGCAAACAAGTTCCTTGACAGGATGTATCAGGTTTATGACAAAGAAACTGGAGAGATTTTGCAAAAGCCTACCTTTGAACTCGCTTTCAATGAAAATACCGCTTACAACCACAAGCAACTGTCATCCCGTACAAAAATCACAAAAGTGGATGAGTTCATGAAACCCATTTTCGATAATTTCTTGGGATTAGAGCAAAATGGCGTAGTGACAGCTATCCTTGCAAGAGTTGGTGCTGATAGTTTGGTGCGAGTCTTGCAAGATAAGTGGGATGGGAAACCAGTTGGTAAAGAGGAGATGGTTACAGCTTTAACAGCAGCCGATAAAAAATTAGAAGCGTATGTAGAAAGAATTTACCGCGACAAAATTTGTCCTCTAGTATTCTACATTGGTTCTACAGGGCTGTTACCAGACGAAATGCAACCCATAGCATCGACTGCTGATGAACTAGCTGCAAAATATCCAAACTTGCAGTTTTCCAAGGATGAGCAAGAAGGGACGTTTTTTGAGGTAGGTGAAAGCATTCTCAGTGTATACGCGAAGACTGAGTACTATACCAAGAAAGTTGCTGTTGGTGTAGAAGAATAGGATGAATGATAAAGAATGAAAAAATTTACTTTTCATTCTTTATCCAAAAATGAATACAAGCCAAAATACAGTCTCCCTTAAGTAACTAATATTAAATTATTTGTTAAGGCGATCGCTGCAATCTGTAAATCGTAAGGACCAATCGGAGTCCCTTTAGCAGTCAACTCAGCACGAATTCTGCTATAGATTTTAGCAGCAGCATCATCAAAAGGTATGGAAACAAAATTATTTAGAAAAGCTTCTTGTATAGCTAGAGTGCGTGTAGACTTGTTGCTTTTCATTGCACCATAAAATAACTCAGCTTTCACAACTGAACACACAGCAATATCTTGCGGTGAAAGAAATTGTAATCGTCTATGTATACTGGACATAGGTCGATTTCAGTAGACAATACAAACATTAGTATCTAGCAAATATATCACTCTAGTGGCTCCCGTTCTTCATATTCACCTTGGGGATATCTGATAAGAGGATCGTCTTGCAGCGCACCAGCAGTTTGCTCAAAAAAATCAGGTGGCCAGCCTAATTCTTCTGGTGTTTTTTGCTGAGGCGAAGATTCTAGTGGTTGATAAATTACCATGACTTCTACTTCTTTGTCCGCCATACCTACTGGAATATCAAGATGTAAGACTCCGTCAGAACCGACGAGCGATCGCACTTTGATACTTTGCATAGCTGTTACTCCTTGAAATATTGATGCATTCAGTATATTAAAATTAACGATTCCACGTCTGATGTTGGCAGTTTGCTTTCGTCTTTAACACACACTTTAGAACTAACCTCTGGTGCGATAGCGAAGCTAGCGGTACCCATCCGAATCGCGATTGTCACGTGAGCCGCTTCTCATAGCACAGGTTGAGTGGATCATCGGTGTAGGGACCGAATGGGGGAATGAGGTAAAAGCCCAACCGCTCGCAATACTACGTAGGTTTTGCTAAAAACACAAATTCAAGGTAGGTTGGGTTGAGGAACGAAACCCAACATTTGCCAGCATTTGTTGGGTTTCGCTTACGCTCTACCCAACCTACAATTTCTCTCAGCCCTTGCAGTATTGCAACCGCTCGTAAAGCCCAATTGCTGGGATCTTGCAGAGCCTCAAAATTAATTTGGCAGACTAGTAGTGACAATTTATAACAATGAACAGAAAATTGTTATGCCGCTCGACTAATTAAATTGATATAAATTATGAAGAAAACCCTTGCTTTACTTTCTTTGAGTCTGGGTATTGCCCTGATTAACCCACTCTGGTCAGTTATTGCTCAAGTCCCTACTATACCTCCATTACCAATTCCTAACAACTCAACAGAACCGCTACCTCCACCACTTGAAGCAGTAGATGTGGGAACGTGCAAATCTCCATCGCGTTGCTTGGGTTGGGATGAGCAAATTTGGGGCGGAAAGGGTAAACAGGGTGATAAACAGGCGTTACTTGCTTCCATCGATAACAGCTTGCGTTATTTACAAACCGATAAGGCAGTTTTAGCTTATCAAAATTATCCCATTCCAGAAATTACGCTCGATCGTGTCCGTCGTAGCTTGATACGTTTCCGCCAATTAGTGGTTAACTCCAAATCACCTGCACAATTACAAGCTGCTGTCCGTCGGGAATTTGTTTTTTATAAGTCAATTGGCAGTGATGGTAAAGGGACTGTTAAATTTACTGCCTACTACGAACCAGTTTATACTGCCAGTCGTACCCAAACATCAGTTTATAAGTATCCTCTTTACCAACTCCCACCAAATTTTGACCAATGGGCAAAACCCCACCCCAAGCGTATCGATTTAGAGGGGAAAAATGGTTTGCTGGGAGAGAAAAGCCCGTTGCGCGGTTTGGAAATGTTTTGGTTTCGCAATCGACTGGATGCATACCTGATTCATATTCAAGGTTCTGCCCAACTCAAACTGACTGATGGCACTACAACCTCTGTTGGTTTTGCAGGTGGTACAGATTACCCTTGGACAAGTATTGGAAAAGAACTGATTAAAAATGGTAAGCTAAAGCGTGAAAACGCTACTATGCCCGGTATTATCTCATATTTTAACCGCCATCCTCAAGATTTAAATGAATATTTACCTTTGTGGGAACGCTTTGTTTTCTTTAAAGAAACCAATGGTGAGTCTGCTTCCGGTAGTATAGGTGTACCTGTAACGGCAGAGCGTAGCATTGCTACAGATAAATCTCTCATGCCTCCTGGAGCACTAGCACTGATTTATGGCTCGTTCCCCTATCCAAAAAAAGGTGGTGGGTTGGAATCGCGTCAAGTCAATCGCTTTGTACTTGACCAAGATACAGGTAGCGCTATCAAAAGTCCGGGACGTGTCGATTACTTTATGGGGACAGGTTCTTTAGCTGGTTCTCGGGCTGGGATCACGGGTAGTACTGGGAATCTGTACTACTTGCTTTTAAAGGAATCAATACGATGAACCACTAGGGGCGCAATGCGTTGCGCCCCTACAAGTGTGAAATGACCGTTATTCTTTTCAACACATGATGTTCAATTTGTACAGTGTGCAAGCCCTAATTTTATCCTCGATATTTCATACTTTCTCTTTTAGTAGACCTCTACTTTTTTACGTAAATTTGCTGAACAACCGCAAAGATATCAAATAATCAAGTTTTAAATTAACGCAATTCTTACTAAAATGTGACATCCTTCTTACCGAAAATATTCGGTATTTTAGCTAATTGTCAGGAAAAGAAAACTACAAGAAAGTAGTTATATATGATAAGTTTTGTTTCATGGCACCAATTTGGTGCCGAATTCTTATGAGAAATAACGGATGTGACTATTTTTCTACCTCTGTTTGGGTGCCTACTCTCATTCATTAGAGCAAACTTGAACTCTCAAAAATTGCTTACCTAAAGCGAGGTGGTTATTCTGCATCAAATAACATTATTTTTGATACCCCCATTATCTATTGCCCAAAAGCATTGCTATTCCCAAAAACCTGAAGTATTCGTGCTTGAGTTAATTTCCAATGTTTTGGTTGTTTTAGCTACCTACTCTATTGCAGCAGGATTAATGTATTTTGTTTGCAAGCGAAAAGACTTGCCTGATACTCAAATCTTTTTGTTATTTGGAGTTTTACTTATTGCCTGTGGGATCGATCGCATAATAGACGTCTGGACGTTTTGGCACCGGCGGTACTGGCTGTCAGGTGGGATCGAAGCTTTAGCTGCGTGTGTTGCACTATGTGCAGCTATTCGATTGCTGGAAGTGATTTCTCAAGCACTTGCTGATGCTCCTTTTGGAAGTTGCCTAAAGAGCGACGATCGCAAACGATTGGAACAAGCATTGCAAGAGTCCGAAGCAAAACAAATAGCTTTGCGACAACAGGCAGAACGAGAACACCTTGTTTCGCAATTGACTCAACGCATTCGCCAGTCTTTAAGCATAGAGGAGGTTTTGAATACGGCTGTTGCAGAAGTCCGGCAATTGCTGCAAGCAGACCGAGCTTTAGTCTATCAGATTATGGCTGATGGTACGGGTACTGTTATTAGTGAAGCAGTTGCGACGAATATTCCAATGATTGCCGAACAACCATTGCCAGAAAAAATTTTTCCTCAAGAGAATTACCAGCTCTATTATGAAGGGCGTATCCGAATTATCGCGGATATTGAACAAGATGAAATAACTCCATGTCTTGCAGAAACACTCAGGCAGCTCGGTGTTAGGTCAAAAATTGTTATTCCTATTCTCGGACAGGATCGTCTTTGGGGTTTGTTAATCGCTCATCAATGTCAAGCGCCCCGATATTGGCAGCAGTGGGAGGCAGATTTACTCAGACAGATCTCAGGGCAGTTAGCGATCGCAATCCATCAAGCCGATCTTTATTGTCAGATACAAACAGATTTAGCAGAACGTCAACAAACAGAGTTCGCCCTCAGACGAGCATTGGAGCGGGAACAGCAGGCAATACATCGCGAGAGATTGATTGGCATTATTGCTCAAAACATCCGTCAGTTTTTGCATTTAGACTCAATCCTGACGACTACTGTAGAAGAAGTACGGCAGTTTCTTCAGGTTGACAGAGTTGTTATCTACCAATTTGACGCTGACTGGCACGGAACAGTGATAGCAGAATCAATATCCGATCCATCTTTTTCTATTCTCGGTCAAAACGTTCAAGATCCTTGCTTTCAAAAAACAATTTCCCATTCTTATTTTCAAGGACGCATTCATGCAGTGAATGATGTTTTAAAAGCCAATTTAGATCCATGTTACGTCAATTTACTAACGACATTGCAAGTCAGAGCCGTATTAGTTCTGCCCGTTGTCATTCATCAGAAACTTTGGGGATTATTAATTGCTCACCATTGTGCCATACCATATCATTGGCAACAAGCAACTTGGCATTTATTGCGGCAGTTAAGTACTCAATTAGCGATCGCAATTCAACAATCAGAACTCTACCAACAGTTGGAACAAGCCAATAGAGAACTAAAGCGTCTTGCAACGTTAGATGGGTTAACTCAAATTGCCAATCGCCGCAGCTTTGATGAATGTCTCGATCGCGAATGGCAACGTTCAAACCGAGAACAGTCTCCTTTAAGTTTGCTTCTTTGTGATATCGATTACTTCAAACTCTACAACGATTACTACGGTCACCAAGCAGGAGATAACTGTTTGCAACAATTTGCTCAAACGCTAAATGCAGTTGTGAAACGACCTACTGATTTAGTTGCTCGTTATGGAGGAGAAGAGTTTGCAATCCTTCTCCCCAATACCGATACAACAGGAGCACTAAAGATTGCAGAACAAATTCAACAAGCAGTTGCCCAACTTCAAATTCCTCACGTTCGCTCCGATGTCAGCCAGTGCATAACTGTCAGCATCGGTATTGGCTGCTTGAGTCCCACACAAGAATTATTACCCCAAGATTTGATTGCGATCGCAGACCAAGCTTTGTATGAAGCAAAAGCCAACGGGCGCAATCGGTACAAAGTTGGTTCGCATTCTCAAAACTTTGAGGAGTAGGGAATAGGGAGTAGGACAAGCAATTACGAAGCATGCTCTTCGTCCTCATACAGATATTGCAATCAGATTTACTAATTGGTTAACACGTCTGTTCGCATAAAAGTCTCATAATTTCTTAGCGCCTTTGCGTCTTTGCGTGAGTTTTCTTCAGGGTATATAAGCTGACATGAAATGCTTTTCCAAAGCTTTGATCCACCTTGACAGACCTAGAATGCCCACTCTACTCCTTTTTCAAGTACGGGAGGCGGAGCCTCCACCGAAGGCATTCCCAGGCGGAGCCTGGGAACGAGAGTGACGAACGGGGGGAACGAGAGTAAAGGAGGTGAGAGGTTTACTTATTGCCAAACAAACACTTTAGCTTCATAGGGTCCTAAGTCAGTCATAATACCATCATCGCCTGCTTCGATATCGTAGTTGCTAGTCCATTCGTGCCATGTACCACCATTTGGGAAGTTGGGGACATGATACCCGCCAAGGAAGTTTTCTGAGAAATTGGCGACGACGACAACACGAGAACCTTCGTCATTCCATCGACTGTATGCTAAAATTTTTGCCTCTGGATTTTCGTGAATGAAGTCAATATGTTCCGTGTAAAGAGCATGATTGTGTTTCCGCAGGTTAATTAAACCTTTGTAATATTCAAATAAGCCACGATTCAAGTCATTGCCTAGCAATTTCCAATCAATTTTGGATGATTCTTGTGTTTTTGGCTTGTATTCCCCAAACTCTTGACCCATCCAAAGCATGGGTACTCCTACAGCTGTCATCAGGAGAACTGCACCTAACTTCAATCGTTTAAAAGCTTCTTCGTCAAAAATGTTGCGCTTTCCTAGTTCTACCAGGAGGCGATCGTGGTCGTGGTTTGCCAAGTAATTCACAACATTTGTACTCCCCATGAATTCTTGGCGCTTGCAGTCAATGACATCTTTAAGTTGTTCTAAATCAAAGGTATCACCGCAAAGGTGTGCGACAACAGTATGGAGGAAACTATCATGCCAACACCCATCCATTGGTCCGTCTACATTGGTGATACTGGGAGTTTCAGGAATGTGTTCGGCAATATTATAAAAAGGCTTCATGCTAGCCGTTTTTTTAGTTTCCTGCACAATCCAGTGCATGAAGTCATAGTTAGCAATTTGCCGCGCTGCATCATAACGAATACCGTCTAGATGATATTCACTAATCCAAAAACGAACTGTATCCCCAATAAATTTTCGCGCAGGATAAGTCTCTAAATTTTCATCATAGTGTTCGTAATTAAATTCGGGACCCCAGTTATTATCGGGATCGCGAGGTGAATGATGATACCAATAATCGTGGTCGATTTGTGTGAGGGGACAAGATGCTTCTGAATGGTTATAAATACCATCCATAATGACACGAATGCCTCTAGCATGGCACTCATCAATGAGATTTTTTAACTCTGCTGTTGAACCGTAACTTGACTCTGTAGCAAAGAAGTAACGAGGATTATAACCCCAACTATAACTGCCTGGATATTCTTTAACTGGCATTAACTCAATAGCATTAATTCCCAGTTCGCATAGATAATCTAACTTTTCAACAACATGCTTGTATTTGCCACGTGCATAAGGATCGTCCTCACCACCAGAAAAGTCACCAACGTGCAACTCATAAATCACCAATTCATGGTCTGCAGGTAAAGGTTTATCGTCATGTTGCCAAACATAAGTATCAATAATACGTTCACCATCTTTGATTTGTATAATACCATTGTCATGTCCGCCCAATTCATCAATGTTAGTGGCGTAAGGGTCTGTCACATCTACCCATTGGTCGGGTTCAAAAAACCAAGATTTAGATTGAACGCGAAATTTATATTGATAAGTACCGTCTTCTAATTCAACTGTTGTGCGGAAATAACCATCATCACCCTTTTGCATTGGGATTGGTTCCCAATTAGAAAAAGAACCAATGACAGCAGCGCCTTCATTATAGGGTGCAAATAAGTTGAATTCTATTGGTTTTGCCATAGGAAATTGTGAAATTGAAATGAATTTTCCAGAGAAAAGTAAACATTCCTAACACCATTGCTAATGACTAAATAATGAGTGATACCAATGATTATTTAGTCACTGATAATCTAGAAAATGTGTTTCTTAGAATGTTTGAACTATCAATATTGTCTGGTTATCATATGAATTCGCCAATATTCCCCTAGAAATAATTAAAAAATTTATACCTCTATCTAGAGGATGGAGAAGCAAGAGTTTTCTTATGTTGAAAGACATAATTTAATGGCTATGCACGTGGTAAAACTAGAGTTTTTGAAGAAGCTAGCTAACCATCATGAACAGTACTGTAGTACTGTAGGTAGGGCTAAAGCCCATAAGCGCCCTGTCAAGGTGACTCATAAAATTTTGATTAAGGCGGTAATTTCTCATCTTTCCTCCTCTGCATTCTCAGTGCCTCTGCGGTTAAAAAGTCATTTCTTTAACCGCAGAGGACGCAGAGTACACAGAGGTAAGAGGAGAGAGGGCGATTAACCATAAATCTTTGCGTAAGATACGGTTAATTTGTCTGCTGCATAAAACTTAATAACCAGTTTGCTGCTGTTGCCCTGCGAGTTTGACGAGGACCAAACTCTCCAATTTTGTAACCTTTAAAGCCCAACTTTTCCTTCAAGAGTTGTTTGTTCTCTGGTGGAATGGAACGAGTTAGTTTGACTGTTGCAGGGCGACTTTCAATAAAATGTGGTGGTTCGGGATATTCATCTCGCCATTCAGATGCAACTTGTGTGTTGTCCCACTGTTCGGTTGAGGAGTCATAACGATAGCCCAAGGAGTGCCAGACTAACTGATTGACTGTAGCGTCATCAATTTCTTCGTTGAGAATTGCCCAAATAGTTTCTGTCGTCAGAGATGGCAAATTAGACATAGACACCTAAATAATTCAAAATTGCGATAATAAACACAGTAGGATGAAATTATCAAACCCTAACCAGTTAATGCAGAATACCACACCGCAGTCAAAGCAAGTTCGCGCCCACGTATTCATTTCTGGGAGAGTTCAAGGGGTTGGCTATCGCTATGCCACCGTGGAAACTGCTACCCAACTCAGATTAACAGGTTGGGTGCGGAATCTCCCCGATGGGCGTGTAGAAGCAGTTTTTGAAGGAAGTCAGGAGGTTGTAGATGAGATAATTCGTTGGTGTTATGAAGGTCCACCTGCTGCTATGGTAAAAGATATACATATAGAATACGAGCAACCCGAAGGGCTGCAAGGATTTCAAGTAAGGCGCTAGAAAAACTTTTTTACTCGTTCATATCTTTATATGTGGCTAGCGCAGAAGGTGACAACCGACTGAGATAGCGGAAGATCCAGTACTTAAATATGGTATCTAAAATTACGGGAAAAGTGGCAATAAATAAAGATATTAAGCTTTGATTGGCTGGAAGACCAAGATGTTCCGCAACACCATCTAGAATCACCTCCCATCCATGGGGTGAGTGAAAACCTACAAATGTATCCGTAAATAAGATAATTAAAAAAGCTTTAGCACTATCACTTAAACCATAAATGATATTATCTAAAAAAGCTTTTACCACGATAATTTCTTTCTGACTTGTCACAATTACTAAGGCAAAAGCTATCAGTGCTAATAGATCGGCAAAAATGTTGCTAATAGCACTGTTACTTTTTGCTTGAAATTCCTCAACCAGTTCGTGAGCCTTCTCTTTTACTTGGTGCTCTATTGACTCCGGAGCAATTGGCGGCGCTTGAGAGATAAAATGTTGAAATTGAAGTTTTTTTTCAAAAGTCTTTAGTTCTTTGAAAGCTTCTTCTTCCATTTCAGTGTTAAGAAAAATTTTACTTGGGCTTTCACCTCTCACTCTGGCAACAATAGGTTCTATCAAAGGTTTAGAAAAATGCTGGGTTAACATTGGTATAATGACTAGCAGCAATAAAAATCTGACTGCCATTCTTGTTCTATTTTGAGACCTCCGAAAATTTCTCACAAATTTTTCTTCAGCTTCTGGAGAAAAATCTTCTTGAATTCTACTGAAAGTTCTACCAATGGTTCTAGGTAACAACCCTGATTTATTAAAAGCAGATTCAACCCTTATCTCAGACCCTTGAGATGAAGTAATTGGATTTTCAATGACATTACTAACTTGTAAATTTTGTGGTTTGAATACTATATTTTCATCACTAACTTGTTCTGGCTTTTCTTGCCGATAAGTATACTTGTCTAAAATTTCATCAATAAACTGTAACTTTTCTAAAAAGGTTGTGTTGGGAGTATTGAAAAACGAATTGCCTGTCTGAAATTCTGCCAATCTTAATTTGATAATAAGAAGATTTTTTTCTAATTGTACTTGCCAATAAGACATGGCAGTTTCAGAATAACTCGCTGATTCGGAAGATATTTTCTTTCCGGCAAAATGTTCTATCTCTATATTTCTTATGGTTTGAGCAGCCTGATAAGCTTCTGAAAGGGATCGCTCTGGTGTACCTATCAACCATTGGTAGATAGATTGCAGATATTCGTGAAGTCTTTCTTTCAAAACAACTATCTTTTTCTTCAAAAAATAATCTTTCATGGGAGTATTTATTGATTAGGTATGCATCTGACGTTTTTGAGTTAATTTACAGTCAAGAATAGCCGATGAGATATCGAGAACAAGCGGAACATATAAACTCTGATTTTTAAGGCGATCGCCCATCTCAAACAATTTTACATACTCCCCGCCACCTTTAACACCCTCACGATTGAATTGAGTAGGTGTTTTGTCATTTGTCATTTGTAATTCATCATTAGTCATTGGTAAGAGTTTTAGGCTTGACATTTGGGAACATAGTTTTGTTGATTTCCGCCTACCTACTTATGTTATCAGGGTGATTGAGCGTATTTCCCAATCCCCAGTCTCTTTTTGCACCCACTTGTTAAAAGAAGATAATTGGCTACATTGCAGACGGTGATATAAATCTAGCATTAGTATTGTGAGCGCGATACGCCTTAGGCGTTAAGCAAAGCTTATCGCTCTTTCCCTACCCTCAGAAAGTCAAAGATGACATCAGATTATGAAACTCAGCCTGTGCATGATTGTCAAAAACGAACAAACAACGCTTCCTAAATGTCTAAGTAGCGTTAAGAATCTTGTTGATGAAATGGTTGTGTTAGATACAGGTTCAACAGATAGCACACCACACATCGCTAAAAAATTCGGTGCTGAGGTACACCACTTTGAATGGTGCAATGACTTTAGTGCTGCTCGCAATGAGGCTTTAAAATATGTTACAGGTGATTGGGTTCTTGTACTGGATGCAGATGAAACTCTCACCCAAAAAATCGTACCGCAGTTAAAAGAAGCCATACAAAGGGAAGAATACCTGCTCATTAACCTGGTACGCCATGAAGTTGGTGCAGAACAATCTCCTTATTCTTTGGTTTCACGCCTATTTCGCAAGCACCCTGAAATTTCCTTTTCCCGTCCCTACCACGCTTTAGTAGATGATAGTGTATCTGCACTTCTCAATAAGGAACCGCATTGGCAAATTGGTTATTTGGAAGGAGTTGCAATTTTACACACAGGATATCAAAAAGATGCTATAGCCCGACAAAATAAATTTGCTAAAGCACAAGCAGCAATGGAGGAGTTTTTTGCCGCTCATCCTCACGATCCCTATGTTTGTAGTAAACTGGGCGCAGTTTATATCGAACAAGGCAAAGTCATACAAGGAGTAGAGTTACTTGCGCGAGGAGTTGCTTCTGCTGAAGATAATTACGATATTTTGTACGAACTTTATTATCATTTGGGTATTGCCTACAGTCGGTTGCAAAATACCAGACAGGCGATCGCTCACTATCAAGCTGCTATCAAATTACCTATTTATCCAATCCTAAAATTAGGAGCATACAACAATCTAGGTGCTCTGTTTAAAGCATCTGGAGATTTAAATGCTGCAAAAACAGCTTATGAAACAGCTTTAAAAATCGATCCCAGTTTTACAACAGGATATTATAACCTTGGCATGACCTTGAAAGCGATGAATTTGTTCAAAGACGCGATCGCAGCTTATAAAAAAGCCATTCAATTAAATCCTAAATACGCCGAAGCTTACCAAAACTTGGGAGTCGTGCTACTAAAACTTGGCTACGTAGAAGATAGTTTAACTGCTTTTAGATCTGCGATCGCACTTCACGAACAACACAATCCCGAAGAGGCACAACGACTGCGCCAAGGTTTGAAAGAGATGGGATTGATGGTTAATGGATAGTTGTTAGTTGTTAGTTGTTGGTTGTTGGTTGTTGGTTGGAAATTAACCAATAACCACTAACCAATAACCACTAACCACTAACCAATAACCACTAACCACTAACCACTAACCACCAACCACTAACCACTAACCACCAACCACCAACCATTAACAACTAACAACT
>NZ_WJFC01000277.1 GCF_009725235.1 Scytonema sp. UIC 10036 | reverse complement strand
GGGTAGGGAGTAGGGGGTAGGGGGTGAGGGCGAGAGGGATGTCCCCCTTGTCTCCCTTGTCCCCCTTGTCTCCCTTGTCTCCCTTGTCTCCCTTGTCTCCCTTGTCTCCTCGTCTTCTTCCAGCAACCTGTGTAAATCACACCCAAGGGTGATAACCAATTCCCAGTGCTTTCTAGGAAGGTGGTAGAGCAATAAATCTGTTTCAGCACTCCAAGAGAGTGGCTTGGTATTGGGATATCCCCAACTTTCTCCCACAACTGGTGGATAAGCTTCTGCACTTTGCGTTTTGATTGCTCCACCGAGCAGCCAAAAGCGCCCATTTCTTCCCGGAGTCATCTCCTCCAAAAGAGAACCAACGTCCAGTTTCTTTTGTTCTATGTAGGGAACCAATTGCTGTATATTGTGACTTTTTTGGGAGCGTAACTCAGTACAAGTTTTGAAAAAAATTAATACTTGACGCTCATGAGTAGAGTGATTTAAATTGGTTTGCAGATTGGGGAAATGCTGCAACCACGGAACGACATCGGAAACTTTAGCTTGAGCTACATAACCAGCACTAGCTGCTATAGCTTGATAGGGGAGAGGTTCATCGCAGAACAAACAATCTGCACCAAAAGTTTGTTGTGGTAAAAGTAATTGAGTTGACACTGAACGCTTGAGAGTCTTATCATACCCAAGCAGACGTACTCGACCTTGACAAACCAAGTAAAGAAAATCGCCTGCATTTTCAAAGTTTTTATCCGGGCTACCGATAGTTAAATCGTCACCTAACTGAAACTCGCGAACAACCCAAATTTTACTGAAATCCGATACTAGACTAGAATCTCCCGCAATCAGTTTCAAACAGTTAAGAATAACCGTACTTGACATTGGAGATAAATGTTGACTATTATTAATTGATTTGTGGACTCTTAACGACGAAAAAGAGTTCATCGTTTGTTCTCTGATGTCTTATAAAACTTCACTTGGTCTCGTCAATAGACTTGTTGTACTTTATCAAAAGTTTACCTGCACTTTCATTGGTATTCTTCCACGTAATTCTCCTTAAACAGTATAAATAAGCGCATTTAGTGAGTTTTGACAACTTTTAAGACCGAGAAGAGAAAAATAAATTTTTGATGAAATCTGCAAAACTATTAGCGTGTACACGAAGATTTTGCGTTAAAAAAGGTTGATAAGTTAAAAGCGAATGATGTATCAGCATTGATTTGTGCTACCAGAGCTAAATTGTAGTAAAAGATACAAAGAATTCGACTAAAAAAAGGAAGATTTTATCCCTAAGCCTTGAAAACTAGGGACTCTCTAAAGTTATTGCATAACCCTCCACGAAATATTTTTTCAGAGGTTAATAGTGGAATTCCGGAAAATATGTAACAGGGAAAAAAATATTATACGACAGAGAAATATGATTTGCTAAGAGTTGGGGAAGAAATTAGGGATTGGGCATTGGGCATTGAGCATTGGGCATAGTTATTTCGTCTTTCTCCCTTGTCCCCCTTGTCCCCTTGTCCCCCTTGTCCCCTACCCCCTACCCCCTACCCCCTACCAAATAAACTGCCCAAATGGCCATAGCCCGCAGGTAGACGCAAGCGCGGAAAGTCCCGGCAGCCCGTAATAGCTTCAGGAGTTCGGAATTGTAGCCCATTGTTGTAAATTTGGCTAACAACAGCTTGTGTTAATTGAAATGCTTCATCCTTCATGCCCATTTGTACGAGAAATGCAGCTAGCCCAAAATTGATTCCCGTCCAAACTTCCAAGGGATGAGTGGCTTTAGGATTCTCTGGCGAACCATCAGGACGAAGACCATTTGCAGCGCCAAATTGACCGTTATGAAACTTGAGGAAGCAGGTTTCGTAAACAGTTTTTAAAGCAGATGCAGCACAATCGGGTGGTACGATATCTGGTAACCCCAACAAGCGAGCATAGAATTGTCCGCAAAGTTGGTCTGCCATGACGACATCAGAACCACTCTGAGTGTCTAGCCGATAATACTGCCCGTTCCAAAGTTTTTCTTGGTAAACAGGGCGAGATTGCTCTAACCAAACTTCATAGATGGATTTTTGAACTGTAGCATTGTCTTGAGTATCTACTAAAAGTTCGCAAATCGCGATCGCCGCTTCTAGTGCTGCCAACCACAATCCACCACAGTAAGCACTAACTCCTTGCAAACGCCAGTCATCAAAAGTTTGATCGGGTGCGCCGGAATTCTCAGGAATGCCATCTCCATCTTTGTCAAAAGTCTTAAGATAGTCCAAGGTTTGGACAATGGCATTCCAACAATCCGCTAAGAATTCCACATCATTAGCACCTGTAAGGAGAAAGTCTCGGTATACCTGTAAAACAAAATCGCTACCTAAATCCTTCCACAAGTTGCAATCTTGATAACTTGTGTAATTGGTTTTTTCCCAAACGTGTTCGTTTGGTGCGCCCAAATCGTGAGGTGTTGCACCTGGAACTTTACGAACTGCCATTGGACTTTCTGCTCCAATGGTATAATAGTAACCAATAACACGGGGAGTACTGTCACTTTTGGGAATTGCTCGTGCAAAAGCCCGCATCACTGCCTTTTCTAGTTCTGGAAACAGTATCAGTAGGGCAAAAGAACCGTACAGCCGGACATCTAAACTTTCATACCAGCGATAGTCCAAACATTCGAGTACAGCAAACTGTCCGATAGGGTTGCTTTTCGAGGCTGCGCTCCAGAGAGTTCCACCACTTGTCAGGTCGTAAAGCTCGTTGAAAAGAGCCATTTTAAACCAATCGGGCAAGTCTTGACGCTCAATAATAGGCGTTTGCCATGCGTGAATTTGTGCTTGCCAAGTTTCATATTCTACTAAGGCTGCCGATGCGATCGCCCAAGCATTATTACCGTTGAGACCAAAAAAATCCGTATATCTGCGGTAATAGATAATTCCTTCTGCAAATTCCGTTACAGGAAAATCCCAAGCCAGGACGAAAGGAAGTTTTAAAGTTTCTCCTGGTTGAAGAGTGAACCGAAGGGCAAGGGCGGCTCCAAGCTGTTCGCCAAGAGCCACTGGAGTTTCATCTGTGGAGTTAGACAAGGAACCATTTTGGGCGAAGCTTTGCCATATTTCCTCACCCGTCCCAGTTGGATTCCAGCGAGTGTTGTAATATGCTTCCACCAATGGATGTTTTTGAGTAGCAATACACCACTGTCCATCACCTTCGCTTAAGGGTTCACCACTGTTCACCCGACTCATCAAACAACCGATATATTCGCCCGTTTCTACAAGCTGGTTAAAGTTACCTTGGCTTTCATTCAAACGCGGTTGGTAGTCGTAGACTGGACTGCCATCATCCCGCACCCTGACTTCAGGAGATTTGAGGGCATTGGTAAACCAACCCACCATATTTTGCCAAGTCAACATTATGCTGAGGGTAATCGGTGTATTTGTGGTATTTTGTGCAGTCCAGACGAACACGGCTACCGGATAACTTGTTTCCTTGTAGTTATTAGCCCAAATGGGGGAGAATTGCTCGCACTGTAGCTGTACTTGAAACACCCCTTCATAAACAAACCAACTGCGAGGATATAACGCGTGATAGCTTCCCGTTGAGGGAATTTTGGATTTTGGATTTTGGATTTTGGATTGAGGATTTTCCCCCTCTCCCCCTCGGACACTTGCTGGATACCACTGCCAAGCTGAGAGACTACCATCCTGTGGTGCTTGCGTACACAGGGCATAAGCTTTTGAGGAAGAATTATCTGACTCGAACAAGCTAAATTGACAGGCGGGAATGTTTTTGAATACGTGTTCGCCACCATCAATCTGCCACAGATTGAAGTCTCCTCGCGAGGAGCGACCAATACACCCTGCACCAAAGCCACCAAGAGGCATACCGTGCCATGGTCCATCGTCAATATTACTTGCGTAGCGGACTGTGTATGGAGTATCCCAACCTAAACCAATGGGACGGCTCCAAACGCAGGAAGGAATGACGGAGAAAGGCTTGTTACTCATTGATCGATTATACGGCTTTTGATGCAGAAGAGTAAAACCAATGGAATTAATCTCGTTCCATATCAAAAATCACTTGTAATTCAGCATCTGGCATGAGCCGCCGTAAGACTGCCAAGTGACCATCCGCATCACTGCGGCTGCGGAATCGACCTATAACAGTTTGTTGTGTTGGTGAAAGCAAACGAACAACGATCCAAGGTGCTAGTGCGGTGCGGTAACCTTTAGTTTGTCGATTCAACACTTCTAAACCTCCCTTTGATTGCATTAAATAAAAACGGTAATTGTTACACCAGTTGGAAAAAAGAATAGGATAAATAGTTGGGTGAGATTTAGCCTAGGTGAGGTTTTCTCAATCCAAAATCTAAAATCCACGCATGGTATGTTTTTGCTAGAAAAGCGCTCTTTATCTCATGAACGAGACACAAAATTATTCCCTATGCCTTGCCCAATGGAGTTTTTATACACCACAAGCACGTCTGTGTTCACGCATCTATACGCA
Organism: Scytonema sp. UIC 10036; assembly: GCF_009725235.1. The sequence continues at coordinate 9,768 of NZ_WJFC01000277.1, read as the reverse complement.
CACTTCGCTAACAATAAGACGAAGGCATTTCGTATCTCTCAATTCCAAAAAAGCGATAAGCCAGCTGCCCACGGGCTGAAGCCGAATCACCTGACGTGCAGAGATTCCAGTTTACGTAATTGGAATAACTAGTTCGAGTTGCAGAACCTTAGTTCACGGTGAGATGCAATTCGCTGAAATAAAACCTGAAAAAAAGGCAGATATCGACATACAGGCATAACCTTTCGGTTGCTACCTTTTTGTTATTTTGCTTACACTTTCCGTGTAAGTTTTTAAGTTTTTGTGAAACACTATTCCAAAGTAGTGACGAATCACTACCCATCAAATTAAAGGTCTAATCAACCAAAAGGTTATGTATTGGTTGACCAAATGCAAACATGAAATACATATGGCAATCTGCAAACCCAGTCGCTCCAACTAACTTATTAACATCATTCTAAACCAAGATATTTGCGAAAGGCAGAGGGGTCTCAACCCACATTTGCAAAATATCTATTGCTGATGTCAAACAAGCCAGTTGATTGAGAAAGCAAGTCAATCTGGCATTTAGAACCTGTTGTACAGTCTCAGTTGCAGATATTACAGCCTCAATCTTATTTGTGAAGTCTTGTGTTGCTGATTCCAACATTTCGCAGTGGAGCCTGCCACTGCCGCGCTCATCACTCATATTCATACGATGCTACCCAAGTATCTAAATTTCTCACTTACATTTACATTCGTTAAAAACGAGAACAGGAAAGAAGGAACATTTATAACAAAAATTTGTCATTGTTGCTAATTAATTTCCACCAAGTTATAGATGTGGAAAGAAAAACCCCAGATTCATGACCTGGGGCGAACAACACAAAGGCGTAGCGGTTGGCACTGGAGTAGTATTAAAACCGATCGCAAACCAAAAAGAGGAGCTTCTAGCCTTGTGTGATGCGTTTGTTGGTGCAAGAACGTATTAACACTCACAATACTAACCCAAAAATTCGTCTGGTTGCCAAAATGCCAAAAGAAATTTCCTGAAAAAATCTTGAGTTCTCAATAAAAGAAAGGGGAGAAACCCCACATCCCCATGTTGGATAGAAGGCTTATAAAATAAGAGAAAGGGTCACGAGTTTTCAATAGGGAGTGAGGGGAGAAACCCCACACTTTCACATCTAATTCTAACCCATTTAATAATAAAAATAAAGAGTTTTAGATAGGGTATGGGGGGAGAAACCCCACACTTTTACATTTAAAACAAACTTATTTCAAATCCAGCAAACCATCTTCTTTTAACTTCGGATTAAAACGAATTTGTGCTTGCAAACCACGCGATTCTAGAAGGTTTGAGATTTCAGCCTCGACTCGCCGTGCCACATTTTTGATAATTTTAGTTTGCGTCAGCTCATCATTTAAAGGATTGTCATAATGAGTTTTCTCTTCAGGTGTCATCACTGCTCTCACATCAATTGGATTCGTCCATTTCTCTTTGTTGTCTGTATTGCCCGAGGGGATACTGCCATTTTCCGCGATCCAAGCCTTCTCGATATTGTCCAGCAGAGTTCGGCTGGGACGTTCAATGGTTTGGGCTTTCACCCAATAGCAATTATGCGGTTGCCTTACCAAATGCTGCCTCAGACTGAGATAAACATCACGGGAATATCCTACAAATTGCAGCACGTGTTCTCGGTCGTAAATTGCGTACACTCCAATTTTGCCCTGCAAGTGTTCGGGTAGTTGACCGCGATCGTCTATATAAGGAATATATTCCAAACTCTTTAAAGAAGGAATATTCGTTTCATCTACCATAAGCCAATCCAAACAAGGTTGATTCCTAAGACTATTATTAAATAATTCGTTCGTAGTTGCGCTTTAGCGTATGTAGTAGGTGGGCAATGCCCCTGTCAAGGTAGATAAAAACTTCCGGCAATTAATAGCACTCTCACCTCTTACCTCTGTGTACTTTGCGTCTCAGTAGTTAAATAAATCACTTCGGATAACCACTTACATATGATACATGCGAAGACAGCGCAACTACAAACTACACAACCTGTCGTTACAGGGGAATTTAGCTACTATGAGGAATATATATTTGCGTTAGTAGCTAATGAACTTTTGTAGTGATAATGTTGTCGGGGTATCTCCAGAAATTATGGCAGCACTCGTGGAATGCAATTATGGCGTTGCTATGCCTTATGGTAACGACGATCGCACTCATTACTTAAATAATCTGTTTTCCGAATTGTTTGAGACAGAGGTACTAGTATTTCCTGTAGCCACAGGTACGGCTGCCAATGCACTTGCTCTATCAGTTATGTCAGCTCCTTATGGAGCAATCTACTGCCACCATCAATCTCATATTAATTGTGATGAGTGCGGTGCTCCTGAATTTTTTACAGGCGGAGCAAAATTGCTAACCCTGCAAGGAGAACATGGCAAGATAAACGCCAAGGATTTAGCGGGTGCGATCGCTCGCGCTGGTACTGGTATAGTCCATCACGTTCAACCTACTGCTGTTAGCTTGTCTCAAGCAAGTGAAGCCGGTACGGTATACAGTATTGGAGAAATTGCTCAAATTGCTGAAGTGGCACACTCTCACGGACTGCCACTGCATATGGACGGTGCGCGTTTTGCTAACGCCGTTGTCACCCTGAGATGTACTCCTGCAGAAATAACCTGGCGTGCTGGAGTTGATGTGTTATGCTTCGGTGCAACCAAAAATGGAGCAATGGCAGCAGAAGCCGTTGTATTTTTCAATCGCGATTTAGCACAAACCTTTAGCTATCGCCGCAAACGTAGCGGACATTTGTTTTCTAAAATGCAGTTTTTGTCAGTGCAGTTAGAAGCTTACGTCAAAAATGATTTGTGGTTGAAGAATGCAGCCCGTGCCAATCAAATGGCAAAAGATTTAGCCGAAAAGTTAACAAAACTGCCTGGAATTACCCTACGCCATCCTGTGGAAGCCAACGAGATATTTGTTCAAATGCCAGAACAAGTCATTGTAAATCTTTTAGATGATGGCTTTCAATTCTACCGTTGGGATGTCGAAGATTCTACAACAGTAAGGCTAGTCACTGCTTTTAGTACCGAAGAAAAAGATATTGCAGCACTGGTTGATGCGGCTCGGAAGTACTGCGTTTAATAACTTTCCTTGTTCCCAGGCGGAGCCTGGGAATACATGGTTTGAGGCTCTGCCTCGCATCTCTTGAGTACGGGAGGCGGAGCCTCCGTGAAGGCATTCCCAGGCTCCGCCTGGGAACGAGTAGAACTGGTCACTGATAATCACAAGACTTGTAAAAGTTGCTTAACCTTGGTACTTTGCCGTTGTTGAAATTCCAGGGGGAAATTTAACTCCAGCACGATTCTACCGTTTTCTTCTTTAACTGCAGAAACTTCAACAACAAACTTACTTGGTGGAAGGTTTTCCATCTGTTGGCTTAATAACAGACCAACCATGGGTTTGATAGCTCTCATCCTGTTCAAGTCGTCGTCCCTCAGTATGCGATCGCCCGTTGTCGCTTGTCTACCCTGTAGTTCCAACCGCAAACCCGTGACTCCGAGTTCTGTGGCAACTCCAGGGAAGAAATGACCATCCCAGTAAACCTCGCCAACAGCACTGACTTGCTTGCGGACTAGATGACGAGTACTGTGTTTTATATCCTGCAAAGAACGACCCAAACTTGTTGCCAAGAACCCAAGAGAAACAAATGGCTGATCTATATTTTGTCTAGTTTGGGAATACCACTGGCGCACATCTGAATATAGAACCAAAATTAAATTATCCATTTGGGCACGACTTGGATTAACAAAATCAATTGCTAAATGTGTTTCTGTCGCATTGACGGGAGAAATTCGAACAACCCTTGCTGTTAGCAAGACACGGGCTGTAAAATCCCCAAGAACCTCAACTTCGACTTCATCTGGTAAATTTGCCCAAGATGCTACGGAAATTAATGCCCCAGTTTCTGAGATGTTAACAGTCTCACCAACAATTTGTTGATTGTTAGAAGAAATGATAACAGGGAGACGCCGCGCCAAACGGTGAGCAGAACGAATTTGTGGTTGTTCTAGAGCAACTAACAGTGCTGCTATCAGTAAGATGAGGTTAAAGCCAGACCATAAAGTGTTAACCAAAACTGCTTGCCAATCTTCTGGGCGAAGTAAAATCCAATAGGGAACGGCAAATAAAGAAGCAATCACCATCACTATCACCACTACCAAACCCCGCATAGAGCGCCAGTCAAAACTGCGTTTGCGGACATTGACTCCTTTGTCAGTTACGTTAAAGGAACCTAGTTTGGGATTGATGAGTGCCAGCATCGTTACCCATCCTGCTTGGAAAGCCATTACAAATTCAAAAATTTCATTCCAAAAGGAAAATCTAACAGTTTTGTAGATAATGTGGTTGGTAAATAGTGCTAGCAGAATATGGGGGAAAGCATAAGCAATAGTTTCCAAACCCAAACCTTGAATGGGGTTAATCCCAAATAACAAAAACAAGGTGGGAACAACTGCGTAAATAATTCGGGGGTAACCATACAAGAAGTGCGATGTCGCACTAAAGTAACAAATTCTTTGAGCAAGTGTTAACTTAAGATTTGGGTTAAACAGAGGATTTTCCAAGCGTAAAATTTGCGCCATACCTCTCGCCCAGCGCACTTGTTGACCCACATATGATGCATAGGTTTCTGGTGCTAAGCCAGCTACCATAATTTTGTCATAGTAGACAGATTTGTAACCCTTTGCGTGCAACTGTAATGCTGTATGACAATCCTCCGTCACAGTTTCCACAGCAATTCCCCTAACTTCTAAAGCGTGGGATTTACGAATGACAGCAGCAGAACCACAGAAAAAGGAAGCATTCCAAAAATCGTTCCCTTTTTGCAGTACCTTATAAAACAGTTCATTACCAACTGGAATTCTCCCGCCTGTTAATAAATTGCGCTCAAAGGGGTCGGGATTATAAAACCAGTGAGGAGTTTGAACAAAAGACACTTTTGGATCGTAGAAAAAACCTACTGTATTAAGTAGAAATTGACGCGATGGAATATGGTCGCAATCTAAAATTAACACCAAATCGCCATCAGTTTGACGAAAAGCATTGTTAATATTACCTGCTTTAGCGTGGTCGTTATTATCTCGTGTCATGTGCGTGCAGCCAATTTCGTTGCACATTTTGCGAATTTGTTCCCGTCTAGAACGGAACTTTTCACGGCGCGGATCGTCTTCTTTGTATCTTTCTGGGCGACCATCATCCAAGACATAAACGCTTTTTTTTCCTGGTGCGTAGTCGCAAGCCATGGCTGCTAATACAGTTTTGCGAACAATTTCAACATCTTCATTAAAAGTAGGGATATAAATATCAACAGTAAACCATTGTTCTTGCGGAATAGTTGAGATATCGATTGGCTGACGGTCTTTTAATTTTAAAGTTTGAAAGTATGCCAGTACCAAAGTTAAAACAGCGTAAAGTTCTGCGCTATATAGCAGCACACAAGCAATACTATTTAGCCAGCCATCAAAATTGAGGGTATAACTTGTGCGGTAAAAAAGATAGCGGAGTGTAGTGACTAAACTTAGCCATACCATAAATAAGTGATAGTATTGGCTAATTTCTGGTGAAGACTCTTGTTCTTCTGCTTGTACGATTAATTGTCCCAGTATCACTAAAAAGATAGCTATAACTGCTTGTTGCCACACTCTAAGTTGGGTAACAATTAATGGAATTGAAATAACAAGCAGCAGTAAGACAAGCCATTTAAAATATTTGAGACCTACTTTCTCCAAGGCGCGATCGAAGAAACGAGGTGTACGGTCAATCAGCCATTGACTTAATTTAGGTCGTCTTTGTTGTTGGGGTGAATTGAAGGAAGACATTTGGATTTTGGATTTTGGATTTTGGATTTTGGATTTGAGATTTTGGATTTTGGATTTTGGATTTTGGATTTGAGATTTTTACCACAGATAAACGCAGATAAAAGATCCCTATCTGCGTCTGTCCGCGTTCATCTGCGGTTATAATTAATTCCTGTCAGCAACAGTAAGGCGTTTTAAATACAATTGGACAATTCCATAAAGTAAGAACGATACACCTAAAATCCCAAGAGGAAGTAAGAGCCAATTTTCTTGTAAAACTCTTGAGATTTTGCTGAGTAAAGTTGTATCCTCTACACGAGTGCTTGAGTCGGAAGTTTGAAGAAATTTGAGTTGGTAAGCGTTGGAATCATAAGGAGCGAGATCTTTACGATCGCTACTTACAAGTGCGGTATCCTGTTGTAGTTGATAGAACCAGGGGTCATTCTCGAACACTTGTCGAACTCCCTCTAAACCATCTTCTGTTTGTGCTGTTAGGGCTAAGATAATCCGTTCTTTACTCCATGGAGATATGATTTGCTTAATCATGCCTTGAGTATCTTGTGGAGTTTGAATTGCACCTTGCGCTGATATACGAGCAAATGCATTGTTTAAGTTTAAACCTGTAGATTGAAAGACTTCAGGTAAAGGAAATTTCTCGCGAGTTCCTATGCCTATCAAATGCTCATTTTTGCGAATGGTATCAGGTAATGTTTCTAGGGTAAACACTTTTAATTTTACAGAGTTCGCTTGGCTCAAGCGTCCCAATCTTTCACTAAGAGATAGTAAAGTGAGGATATCAGTATCAGATGGGTTTTGCGGCATAACAATTGCCGTTTTAGATAAATCTTGAGGTGCAGCAAACGGGAAACCAAATTGTAAGAGTTTTAAATTTGGAAGTTTTACAGAAACTTCTCGCTTTAAATCGAAGCTTGTGTCAGAATGCACAGTACCAATGAGTTGTTGATCGGCTGCAGTCGTACAATTTTGTTTGTCAAATGCATCTTTAGGATTCATCTGGAAGAATATCTGAATCTTAGAGTTGGAGTGCAGTAAATTTGCTGGTAAATCGACTTTTAGCTGTTTGCGAGTTTCTCCAGCATCTGAAGATAAGCGTGCGCCACCAACATATTTGTCATCAATTAAAACTTCCACCGCAGAAGTTCTGGGGTTCACTTGAGGACCGTAGCTATAAACTAGGTTCATAGAACTGCCACGCAAAAATCTGTCATCTGGCAAAGCGCGGAAATCGATTTCAATTGGCGGTGCGGCTGAACCACGGACGCTGACATCACTCAATGGTTCTCCATTAAGTGGAGATGTGAGGTCATTGAGTTTAAAAGAATTTGCTTCTGGAAGGTGGCGGGGCCATTCACGCGGATCGGGCGATGCTACATCTTTCACTTGGTTAACTAAGATGACCGAACCCGTACCTATATTTCGTAAGTCTGGCTGTACTAAAAACTGTACTGCCTTCATCACACCTTTCAACCCATTACCAGTAGCAATCAAAACAGGAGCACCGCCCCCTTTTTCTTGAGTAGTAGTTGCAATTAATACTCCAGTATCCTCAGGTATGGGATTCTTACTGCGATCGAGAATTTGACCGTTAACAACAGGAACAGGTAATTTCAAAGAAGCTAGGACAGGCTGTTCGCTGGGAGTCCCAATAATCGCCAACCGTTGTTCGGGCTTGACATCAGCAACATCAGTCACCATGCTCGTCTCTAAAGGACGAAAATCTGCAAGTCTTCCAAAAGTCGCTTGCAAACGAGCAGTAGCCGTTAACCAATACTGACTTGTCTGAGTAGGCTGTAGATAAACAATATGATTGGTCTCTAAACCAAGTTCATCAAAAAAAGGATAAGGATAACGGCTAAAATTCAGAGGAAGTGGCTGCCGTTGAAAATTGAAAATTAATTTAGAATCTGGTAAAACCTCCGTCCATAAATTTGGGTCTTTAGGGTCAGTACACTGAGATGAAGTATTTTGCTGTGCCACTAACTTCAGTTCATTGTAATTTTGAAGAAGTTTTGGTGGAATATTAACCAGCATTTGACTGACTTGCGACTGTTTCCGATTCAGAGGAATACTACCCACAGCCGTATCATTAACCATTACCGTCAAATTAGAACGGTTAGCATATAACGCAGGCGAATGTTGGAACCGTATCAAGGCTTTTACATTATTAATTTTCCAACTACGAGGACGAGTAAAGCCAAGACGACTTTGGGCATACATTCCTCGCAAACGCAATCGATTCCCAACAATTGGACTGCGATTAAACTCAAGGTTATACGTAATCAGTTTTTTTTCTTCACCAGGTATAACCTTTCTATTGCGAGCATTATCTTGAGCTTCTACACTTAGTAGAGAATTAGGAAACAGGAAAAAGCAAACAGTCAAAAGAATTGCTTTTTTCTTAAGTTGACAAAGACCAAACAACAACTTCATATGACCAGATTTTGGATGCGTGGATTTTAGATTTTGGATTTTAGATTTTAGATTTTGGATGCGTGGATTTTAGATTTTGGATTTTAGATTTTAGATTTTGGATTTTGGATGCGTGGATTTTATTTACAAATTCCTGAAACTTGGACAAAAAACCAATAACCAATGACAAATGACAAATGACAAATGACAAATAACAAATGACAAATAGCTCATTTACCCCTTAACAACTGCTGAGAAATAACCGACGGAGGAAATAATCCTAACCAAGCAAGATTTTGAGTATAGTAAGCAGATTTATCATCCCAAACCCCCTGCTTGTATTGAGGTAGCAACTTCTTCACAACCAACTCTTGAGCCAGTCGCGGTTCTACTATTTGCCAAGCAGCATAAAGCATGGCATACTGTGCTGTAGCTTCATAATTCACCAAACCTTTTCCTTGTAAATCTATACGTGCTGGTAAACGCGATCGCTCGCGCCATAACTGTTGCAAATATTTCGTAGACGTTTGAAGATAACGCCTTGCTTGTGGGTAATTAAACCAAGCAGCATCCAATGACACGCGCCACCAAACTCGATAAGCATCAAAACCATATACTGTTTGCAATTCTTCCGACTGCGGTAAAGCTTGGTATTTTCCCGTTGTCATATCCAAAGCCACCCAGTCACTCGGCAAACCAACAGTAGAAAGCTGTGTTGATTGTTCCAGAACCTCGTAACCCGTGTCTATCAAACTCAACCAATCTTGTTTGGGATCTACTTGAGCAAACAACCTAAAAGCATAAGGCGCGAAATAAGAAGGATTGAGGTAAAGAGTCGATTGATTAATGATAAACGCACTCGCAGGTCCCGGTAACAAATACCGCTTTCCTTGAGGCGCAGATGTTACCCCTAGATTCCACAAATCTTGTAATTTAGCTTTTGCCAATTCCAAGTACTCAGGACGATTCCAACGCCGAGAAGCAAGAATCAAGGCAGTAATCGCATCAATATCGCCATCACTGGCAAAATTACTATCGATAGTACCCCAGTTACCATCAACATTTCGTCCCCACTTCCAAGCCCACAAGTTATCCGTCCGCTTACCGTTGACTTGTCGTTGAAGATTATTTTCTCCCCACTTTAAAGTCAGGGCAAAAGTCTCAAAGTCATTCACCAAAACTGCTCGCAGCATGGCATAAGCTTGACCTTCGCTCGTTGAGCGATCGCCCGCTTCATAATCAATCACCCGTCCATCACCCTGGATAAATCTTTGGCGATAACTTTCCCAACTTGCAACCAATAGCTCTCGATTGGGGATAGATTGTGGTAAACCCGCCAATAATACAGAGTGATTTTTGTCACTTTCAAACAACGTAGTTGTTGTCGTTGGAGTATGACCATTTGAGGTTTCTGTAACTGTATAACTTGAGACACAAGCATTTAAAACAATTAAACTCGCAATAGCCATAATTCTGAGAAAAAACTGCATTTTTAGGGAATAGGGGGTAGGG
>NZ_WJFC01000276.1 GCF_009725235.1 Scytonema sp. UIC 10036 | reverse complement strand
GTGCTAAATTTTCATTAAAATCTACAAGTATGCTTGTATTTACAAGGCTTACAGGCACTTATAATTTCAATTTTAACAAGGAGTAACATTTTGAAACTAATAATAGCTGTAAGCCAAGCCCAGCAATACTTTTAAGCTTATTTTTTTACAATTTTAGCACGCTAAGTACGCAAGAGCCGTAGTTTCCGCAGATTAGATACTGCATTACCATCTTGTTTATTGGGAGTGCTATCTTCTTTATATAAAGACTTGTGTGATTATCACTCTATTTAAGTTTTAGAATTTTTGACAAAATTAGACATTAGTATCTATACTAGTATTTTGATAAAGTTTTTGATAAGTTGACCAACAATCACTTAAATAAACACCAAGAAAGTGTTGTGTTTTAACGCCAACATTTAAGTATGAATATTTAAAACACTAGTAATAAAATTTAATGATAATTATTCAAATGCATATGATATTGGCCAGATAATTGACCTTCTAATTACTCCCTTCTTGCTAGAAGAATACCTAATTTAATGAACCGCAGAGGCACAGAGGACACAGAGGAAAGAGGAGAAGAAAATCGGTAATCTTATGGCGGAAAGGGAGTAACTGTTTCTACTTTTCTGTGAGTATTTGTCTCACCTGTCGAGCTTTGTCAATGCATGAACGAGCTTTAGCTTTTTGAAGTACGTTTTTCGTATTTGATTCTTCGATAAATCTTTCATTTGCACCATTTCCTAATCGACATTTTAATTCTTGAAGTAAAGCGGATGATTTTGCTTGAGAACTTGAAGGAGTGTGTAGTACTTCTTCAGCCTCGTTGATTAAGGTAGCAAGCAGCCAAGCTTTAGCAATTGAATACGAGTTTTGACCCCTATCCATTTAGCGATTTTTTCACCTCTGCCACGAAATCTTGGACATCGATTCAGGCGATCGCCACAGTCAGTTTGGTCTAAAGTAGAGTTAGAGGCAGCATAAAATAACAGCCAAATTTGCAAAACTACGACATCTGTCAGTCGTTCGCGGGTTAAGTCCGGTAAATGAACATCATGAATCATTCTGGTTCGATTTCTAGTAACTGCCGACGTATTTTATAACTCCAGTAGCCCTGAGCGACTACCGCAAGAAGATTTTCTAAAGTTTGACGCCGTTCCTCAAGATTTTCGTTGATTGGTTCTGAGAGTATGCGCTGAATATATGAGACACTTCTTTGACCAGCTGGATGTGGTGCGTTAAAAACATGAACCATAATGTCGCTTGGGTCTGCAGCAAAGGTTTTGAGGTCAGGGTTTCTGGCATTTTCAGTATAACTTGCAAAACGATTAAGGATGACAATATCCTCTTCTAGCACATCCGTAAGGGTAATGCTAGAGTGTGTTGTAATTAAAACATGGCTTTGTCTCCCTTCAAGGGTTTTATCTAAGAGAGAAACGATTTTACGCTTCCAGAAATCATTGAAGTGAACTTCTGGTTCATCTAATAAAATCAATGCTTCAGTTTCGCCCAATAGTGTAAACAGACACATTCGAGCTAAAAAGCTTTGCTCCCCATCACTTAACCAGTCGAATAAAAGTAAAGGAGGGTCATCCTGTTGTTCATTTTCAGGATGATTTGAACGCGAACGTTCTAGAAAAATATTGACTGCTCGCAAAACCGGCTGACCACCATCTCCAACTCTGCCTAATCGGGCTAATATTTTAAACAGGTGTAACCCGCTAGAAAATTCTTCGATAATGGCTTGGGCAATAGAATTTCCTGATGCCGTCAGGTCAAATACCAATAAGTAGTCGCTACCTAAACGCAAGGTACGAGTTGCTAGTTTTGCCAGTCGCTTCACCTCTTCTCTGTCTGCTAGGCTGGTGCTTCCCTGAGTCATGCGGAATTTGAGGGAAAAACCTGTTACCTGACTAATACTCGTGCCTTGCAGTACTTCTTCTAAACGCTGATTTTCTAGTGTTTGAGCGATATCAGCTAATAAGCCGCAAAGGGTAACTAGGGAAAGTCGATCGGCTTCAATAAACAGAAATTGACTTTCTTCTTGTGATGTATAACTTTCTAGTGTATCAAGATTTGGTGGTTTGCCCGGTATTTCTCGTATTGCCCGGTCAAGTAAAGATAGTTCTTGTATTGCTTCTGAATATCCACTATCAAGCGACTGAATATCATCAAGTTTTTTCCAAGCTGTTTCGCTACCTGTTGTAAAAGCAACAACTATTTCTGGTAAAACACTACGGCTGAGTTGAACTTCTACGTCATTTTCCCAAACCTTCAGTTCCCCAAGAGGTAAAACATCCTGTGTGTCGAAATTTTCCAATTCTGTTTCTTCTGGAAAATTGGAAAGTTTGATTTGACGTTTGGTATCGGTCTCTCCTAGTTCGTACTTTAGTTCAAAAGCGTACTCAATGGGAGCGTTACGCTCTAGCTTTCGCATCAAATCAAATAGTACTCGCAATACTGTTGACTTGCCAGTACCGTGGACACCGACTAAAAAATCAAGACTGTAAGAAGGGGATTGAGTTAAGACGTTTTCTGTTTTGGGACTGAAATAAATTTCTAGATTCCGGAGAACCTGATAACTTTCTAGGTAGAGCCGATGTAATTTCATTTGCTCTCCTCCCCTGAATTTAATGTACTTGAGTCTAAATCCCATATATCTCGCTGGGTAACGCGACGATAGAACAGGAGGGGTTTATGAGTTTTTGGGTCTGCTAGAGTTACAGGCACTATAATCCCCATGCGTTCTAAAAGGTCAAGAGTTGAGCGAGTAACATCTGTTACTTCATCTACATCAGCAGTATTTAATTCCTCAAGAGTAAATAGTGCTGCTGTATGATAATTATTTATCTCATTATCAGTCACTATCTCTGTTTTTTCACATACTTTCTGCCAAATTTTGATTTGTTTTTGGCTTAAGTTACCGAAAGGTTGAATTTCTTCTTGAAGGGGAGAAGGTAGTTTTTGAGTTGCTATTGGTGGTGATTTTAAATGACTAAATAGACTATCAATACGTTGAGCTAATGGTCGTTGATTGTGGTAAATTTTAGCTAAAAGGGCTGTGGGAGATTCAATAGTGTTTGATTCAGTTTGAGTTCTAATGTATGTTTCTGGACGCAGGTCATAAGCTTGTTCGTGTATTATCGCGTTGTTTGTTACTTGATAAATATTAATATGTAAATCATTTAAATCTTACCCGTGAGTACTATCCCAGGATTTTTTTAAAAGCCGGTTATATATTGAAACAAGTCGTATATAAGCGTCTATAGCAGTATGTGTGTTTTACAGCTGTACGTACAAACCATTTGAATTTACGACATTTATATGTATAAACTAATATAATTAGTGTATTAGATTTCTATAATAATCTAAAAAATTTTTATACTCTGTCATAAATTATGGTGTCAGATGAAATAGGACTATTAGTACACTATTTATTTTTTAAGAATTAGGTTATTCTTTTCTACCACATGCTTTCAAGAATCGATAAATATAAATTTTAAGTGTATACAGTTACACAATATTAATCGTGTTAACATGACTACTTGTCATGTCATGTTACCCATAGAGTACATCAAGCATGCAACACATTGCTCGACCAACTAGCTGAAAGATACACGGTTGCAACAGTTTCTAAAAAAGCACTTGTCAGCATATCAAATAACATATTCTGAAAGTGTCGAAACTGAATTAGTGACTGAACCTGTGAATTGAACTTTGACAGCAGAGTTTTGGCTTATCTCCTGAGTGAAGCTTTTTTCATGGTAACAAAATGCTAACTATCAAGACAGTGCTACTAATCCATAACAGAATACTGATAGGTGCTGCAAATAAAATTCCTGCAATAGCCCAGCTTCTTTGATATTCTTTAAACTGTTGAATACTGCGCCACGGTCTACTTTTCCAAGCCCATTCATTCCCCTTGATACCAAGTGTAATAGACATTAGAAAACCTACTATTGGTACAAAACAGAGCAATCCACTCCACACGCGATTTTGCCACAACCAAAACCAAGGCACTAAAAAAGCACCCCAGTTCCAACCTTTGATTGCTTCGGGAACTTTTTCTACACGATTTTTAAGACCGCATCCAGAATTATTGCTAATCTCTTGAATTGGCAAATCTTGGTCTTGTATGATTAAACCAGAATTGAGTGCATCCATTGCTTGACGAGTCGTTGAAAAGCGATTTTCTGGTGCAGGCTCAGTCATTTTCTGCAACCAACTTGTAAAACTCGGACTCAAGCTGATGCGATCGCTAAACTGAATCTTTAAATTGCTTTGGGGTAAATCCGATGGAGAAACTCCTGTCAGTAAATGAATCAATGACGCCCCCAAAGCATATAAATCTGATGCAGGAACCGCTCTACCCCCAAATTGCTCCATAGGCGCATATCCATAGGTTCCTACTACAGTAAAAGTCACTCCCTCTCTTGAGGTTCTGTCTTGAACAGCACCAAAATCAACCAAATAAATTTTCCCAGTTTCACCCCAAATGAGATTACTCGGCTTGATATCGCGATGCAGTACTGCTGGATAGAGTTCGTGTAATTCTGTGAGAATATCTAAGACTTGAAAAGCAATTTCTTTAACTTGGATTTCTGTAAATCGTTTGCCAAGAACCAGCAATTCTTTCAGGGACTCACCGGGAATGTATTCTTGTACCAAACAAAACCAGAGAGTGCGATCGCGTAGCGGCTGCTTTGCAGCATCGCCAATACAAAAATCATCAATATACTTTGGAATTTGGGGATGATGTAGATTTTGAAGTACTTGTGCTTCCCTCTGAAAAAGCTTTAAGTCATCCCATTGCACAGTTTCACCAAAAGCAAGGCATTTGACCACCACTTGCTTTTTTTCCACGTCCGAAGCCTGTAAATCCAATGCAAGCCAAGTTTGGCGAACCCCATTGCTACCAAGTTGGCGTTGGAGTTGGTAACGATTTTGTAACACTTGTTTTACTTGCAGCATCTAACACCTGCTTATCACCACCTTGATTTCTTTAATTTAGCCATAAGTCCTTAGGATTTCATCTACCCTCTCATACGCCAATCGCTACTGATAAAAGAAAGAGAGCGTTTAGTAGATGTCTTATTTTTAATGCTAAAACAGCACTTGACAACATTTATTTGTATTATATATACTACAAAAAGAACTCTCCTTAAGGAGGTTAGCAATGACACAGCATGAGTTATGTTATGTCCGTTAGCATAACCATAGTAAAAATTCCTTCATTTCTTAGCACCTTTGCGACTTTGCGTGAGTTTTATTTAGGGTATATAAGCGGACATGATATTACACAAGCATTTAATTACAGATCCACCTTTTTACTAGATTGCTCCATTGAACTCTTCTATGAGTGCCGACTACACCGGAACGTTTGAAGCTCACATCACTATCCGTGCAGAGTCACTAGCAACTCTACAACGCTTTCAACAGATTTGTCAGCAGTTAAATGTTAAATGCGTTCTCATAGAATTACCTAACGGCGTCACACGATCGCAACCGATGACAGCATCCTATCATC
This sequence comes from Scytonema sp. UIC 10036, assembly GCF_009725235.1. Next base: position 8,830 of record NZ_WJFC01000276.1, on the reverse strand, counting down.
GGGGAACCTTAGCTCAAGTTTGGACAGAAGTTCACAACCTTGCTCAACGCATCTGCCTAGCAGGTTTTCACGTGACTCGTATCAAAATTGAGGCAATGCTGTACAACCAAGATATTCCGGTGACAGATAGCGAAGTCTTGCGGCATCCGGTAACTAATTACTTTGAGTTTCATATCAAAGCCCTACTTTCAAAAGAGACTGATTTGGAAGCTTTGCGACATCATTGTGCTGAATTTGGCGCACATCTGTCTGTGAATGCCTTCAAGCTGAATCCTAACGGGCAGCATCACCACCGATTCATTACGTTGCGAGTGTATGGACTGGGACGGCGCTCGGCTCAAGCCCGCTTTCAGGAACTACTGGCATCGCTACGCGCACGGCACATTTCGGTAGTGCAACCTCAACAAGAATACACCGTTTATGACAGCAACTTAGAGCTTGATGCTGGCTGGTTGATACACTCACCTGTGGAAACCAAAGGAGGTAAAGCTGATGAAGCTTATTGAAACAATTTCTCAGAGGAGCGATCGCCCTCTTGATGAAATCTTAATTTATCACCTCTTGGAAAGTCTTTTACGTCGGGTTGCCTACTCTGTTCATGCAAAAGACTTGGTTCTTCGCGGCGGAATGCTGACACGGTTGTGGGTTCCTCCAGGGTATCGCATTGCTGTTGATGTCGATTTTGTAGGGCTATATCCGTTCGGGATTGAGTCAACCGAGCAGCGCTTTCGGGAGTTGCTTGCTACCGATGGTTTTACCGATGGGGTTGTCTTTCATCTAGAATCTCTGGAATCTCAGGGTATTTGGATGGAAGACCCCTTTCCCGGTGTTCGCCTGCGTCTGGATGCTTCAGTGCTGGACTACCGTCAACGGCTGCAAATCGATGTGGGCTTTAACGATCCGCTCGTTCCAGAACAACAATGGATTCAATACCCAACTCTAGTTCCAGCAGAACCCGTTAAACTCCAAGCCGCTCGACCCGAACTCATGGCAGGTTGGAAACTTCACGGTTTGATCGAACTAGGAGCCAAACGCTGGCGAGGGAAGGATCTTTATGACCTGATGTTGCTAGCAACGTTAGTGCCTCTGGATAAAGCATTATTGCCAGAAGCAATAAGAGTAGCATTCAGCAGCCACAACGCAAACCTTGAGGAAGTGCAGATAATTTTGACCAACCCCCATTGGTGGAATACAGGTAAAAATCGCCGCAACTGGAGGTACTACTGCCGTCAAGTTCCTACACAGATTATGCCTGAGGATTTCCTGAATGTAGTCACAACAGTCATTAGTTACTGGGGACCAATTATTAACAACCTGTGTCACTACAAGAATGCCACAAATGCTCTTGACAAACTATACCTACCTAATTTAAGTTAGGTATATGATTAAGAAAAGCGATCGATCCTCATCCAGAGAAACGGTGCTTGACGCTGCCGAGCAGTTGTTTGCAGCTCGCGGGTATACGGCAGTAACGCTCAAACACATCGCCGAACATCTTGGGATGAAGCAAGCCTCCCTCTATTACCACTTTCCTCAAGGGAAAGAGGAACTCTATGTAGAGGTGATGTTGCGTCACCTAGAGCAGAGGCGTGTTCGCTTCAAGCAGTTGCTGGCAGAGGCTCCTCCCACCCTCGAAGGGCGTTTGCAGCATATTGGCACCTGGCTAATTCAACAACCCCCTTTAAACGGAGGTCGAATGATACTGACGGACTTGCCGGAGTTGTCACCTGAAAGTTCAGCTCGGCTGGAAGAAGCAATGTATCGTTGCGTATTTGCCCCATTGGAAGAGTTGTTTGCTGAGAGTCTAGATCGATTGCATCCTTCTTTGCAATCCGATCCGGGATTTATCGGTGGCGCATTCCTGGCAGCTATCGAAGCCCTTTATACCTTTAAGCGATACGGGAGCAAATCGGATGAAGCATTAGTGGCAACTTTGATTGCGTTGTTGCTGGAAGGGGCATTGAAGCCTTAATTTTTTATTCTAAAAACTACCTAATTTTAGGTAGATAATTCCCAACTTTTGAAGGAAAAACTTACCATGTTTGAAACATTGCAAAATTTTTGGATGCCTGTATTGCCAGTCAGCGAACTGGGTGAGAGTCCTGTATCAGTTACGTTAGCGGGAGAAAAACTCGTGTTGTTTCGCACACAGTCCGGTGAAATTCGGGCATTGCGCGATCGCTGTTCTCATCGGAGTGTTGCTCTTTCTTTAGGGCGCGTGACTCCGAATGGCTGTCTCGAATGCCCCTATCACGGCTGGCAATTTAATGGGGATGGAGCCTGTGTCCATGTTCCTTTTAACGATGTCAACAAGATTAATTTATTTCGTTTGGCTGTGAGCAGTTTTCCCACTCAAATCATTGCAGGCTGTGTTTGGATTTTTACAGGAGAAGGTAAGCCTCCTGCCCTGCAAATTCCTGACAGTTTGAAATTATCGGAGACAGCCTACTACATTCACCAAGAAATCTGGAAGACTCACTGGACGAGAGCGATCGAGGCTAACTTAGATTTTGTTCATCTGCCGTTTGTGCATCGTGAATCGTTTGGTCAAATTGCACAATCAGCCCTAGAGTCGGGTGATGTTTTAGACTTCAAAGTTGAAGATAGCAGCGATCGCATAGAAGTGTTCACACCATATGCAAATGTACCGCCTACTTTCGCTTTAGAGTGGCAGCAACCGAATTTAGTCATGGTCAAGTTTGACGAGCTAGGTTTTCCAGTAAAGCGAGAACATTTTTTTGCTGTCCCGATCGATGAGCATCAAACGCAATGCACGATAATTCTACAAATGGCAGAAGGAATGGATGCTCAAACTCAACAATCTGCAGCCCAAGAATTCATTAAACCGTTGGTAGAAGACCGAGTAGTGGTTGAATCTCAAATAGGTGAAATCCCTGCAATGGCAGAAGAATGCCACGTACCTACAGATAAACCGACTTTATTATTCCGCCGATGGTATCATCAAACAATCGCTCATCAACTTGTACTCAGGTAATTTAGTTTGAGTAGTTTGAGGGGGTGTGGGTAGTTCGCCCAATTCCCTTTGTTCTTGTTATTTTGACACTCCACGCACTAAAGTACGCGGATTGTCTAAGAGTTTCTGCCCATCTCTTAGATATCTAGGTGGTCGTATGGCGATCGCTATTGATTTAGCAACAGAAATGAGGTTGATGCTATGGCTCAAGCAGCGCCCAAACTTCTAACATGTGATGAGTTTATTAGTCTCTACGGAGACAACGAGCGCTACGAATTAATTGATGGGGAATTAGTTGACATGGAACCAACAGGACCGCACGAACAAGTAGCAAGTTTTATTAGTCGTAAGTTAAACGTTGAGATTGACCGACTCGATTTACCTTACTTTATTCCCATGCGATGCATTATCAAACCTTTGGGCAATCTCTCAGCATTGAGACCTGATGTTGTCATTTTAGATCGAAGCACTTTAGACTCTGAACCATTATAGTTAACATTTGGCGAACAGACTTTGATCTGATTCTACGCTTTCCCTTTTTTGACATTTGAGATGTTTCAAAAGTGGGAAGCAGAATTATATCAAAGTTATCGACCAAAAACTTAGCTGTCTTTTTCTGCAATTCAGACACTAAATTTTTAATTTTGGACCTAATACGGTTAGCTGCTTTCTTGAGTCGTCTTTTTAACTGTCCAGTTGTTTGAGCAATAGCACTACACAATTCATCTAACTTAAAGCAAAGTTTTTGAATTTTGATAGCTAACTAGCTATAAACCTTCCTGTAATAAGCCTGATACTCCTCCGATAACAGAGGTTCCCACCAATCGCGATGGGTAAGATACCATTCCACTGTAAGACGCAAACCTTTTGCAATAGTTACCGAAGGTGTCCAACCCAACTGCCTTTTAATTTTAGTTGCATCAATAGCATATCTCCGGTCATGCCCCGGTCTATCTTTAACAAAAGTAATCAATTGCTCAGATGGATGCACGGGTAAGTTAGGTGCCAATTCATTCATTAATTGACACAACATTTGCACGAGGTTAATATTTTCAACCTCATTGTTTCCACCAATATTATAAGTTTCACCTGGTTTTCCAGAATGAATAACAACATCTAAAGCCTGACAGTGATCCCCAACATAAAGCCAATCTCGCACGTTTTTTCCATCACCGTAAACTGGTAATGGCTTACCCATAAGAGCATTGATACACATCAGAGGAATGAGCTTTTCCGGAAACTGATAGGAACCGTAGTTATTAGAGCAATTTGTAATAATTGTTGGCAATCCGTATGTATGGTGATAAGCACGGACTAAATGGTCGCTTCCGGCTTTAGAGGCTGAATAAGGACTGTTAGGGGCGTAAGGTGTACTTTCCGTGAAAGCAGGATCTGTGGGACTCAGACTACCATAAACCTCATCCGTGGAAACGTGCAGAAAACGATAGTCCACTGGCTGACCTTTTGCTTCCCAATGCAAGCGAAAAGCATCCAATAAAGTAAAAGTCCCCACCACATTTGTTTGTACAAAGGCACCAGGTCCCAAAATTGACCTGTCAACATGAGATTCAGCTGCAAAATGGGCAATGGTGTCAATATTTTCTACTTCTAACAACTCCATTATGAGAGTGCGTCCGCTCTTGGCGCAAGCCGTACCCGGCTTATCGCAAATATTTCCCTCTACAAAGCGAAAATTCTCCTGTTCCTCAACAGACTCCAAATTCCGACGATTTCCCGCATAAGTGAGAGCATCCAACACCACCACGCGGTCATTTGGATAAACCTTTAGCCAGTGATGTACAAAATTAGAGCCAATAAACCCCGCACCACCAGTCACTAACAACCGACGACTCATCAAACTCCTCACTCCTGTCTTCCCTCTGTGTACTCCGTCCCTCTGCGGTTTATTCAATTTCCTCCAACAAACGTTGCAAAGCCACCTTCATTTCTTCAGGCGTTGTCGTTGTTGTCCCAAACTGCCGCACTACAATACTAGCCGCTAAGTTACCCAAAACAGCAGCTTCCCAAATTGACGCCCCTGCAGTTAAACCAAGAGTTAATCCAGCCACCACAGTATCACCAGCACCCGTCACATCAAACACCTCAGTTCTGTTAAACGCTGGAATGTCATCTCTACTACCATCATCATTAAACAAAGTCATCCCTTGTTCGCCACGGGTAATCAGGATATGCTTCGCGTCAGTCAATTCCAGCAAATCCTTTCCAGCTCGCTCTAAAGTAGCTTCATCAGTAATCGCATAACCTACAGCCAGTTCCGCTTCTGGTAAATTAGGAGTAAACAACATTGCTCCACGATACCGTTTCAAATGCTTTTGAGCATCAACAACAGTCCGAGATGCAGAAAGTGCTGCTGAAATCACCGGCTGAGTCAAAGTCCCATCACCATAATCAGAACACACCACTGCATCTACCGTATGAATATGTTTTTGAATATACTCAGCTAATTGTAACTGTAAATCCAGATTGGGTAAATCCTCTAATTTTCGGTCAACACGGACTATTTGCTGAGTTACAGATTGACGGGAATGCCCAGAAATTCTTGTTTTCGTGACTGTTGGACGATCCTCATCCAGAAAAATACCCCCCGTTTTGATACCCGCAGTTTCAAGCAAACCTTGCAATGCTCTTCCTTGTTCATCCTTTCCCAAAAGCCCTACAGCAAGAACTTGCCCTCCCAATCGCGCAAAATTATAGACTGCGTTTGCCCCACCTCCCGGTACTTGTTTGGTAGTTTCATGACGGAGAATTAACACGGGGGCTTCACGAGAGACTCTTTCTACTTGACCGGTTAAAAACTCATCCAAAGTCAAATCTCCAACAATGAGCACCCTCGCTCCGGCAAAATTATCAATCAAATTCCACAGGTGATCGGCAACACTACAAAGTTTAGACGCAAATTTAGGGTTCAAAGACATACAAGTATAAGGCATGAAGTATAAAGGATGAAGTATGAAATAAACCCTGTAGATCGATCTAGTACCGAAAGGCAGAAGTCAATATAAGCCCTAATGTAGAATTTGTAATTATTCTACAAAGTAGGGTGGGCTGTGCCGCACGTTTAATGTTGTGCAGCATAGCCCTACCTACGAATGAAAAAGCAATTTTTTCATCCTTTATCCTTTATCCTAATTTTCTGAGTCAGCTTACTAAATATTCGCTGAGTGTTTAAGGTTAGCAAACGCAATTTTGTCAAATCTTGAATATTGGGTGGATAATACATTTTGTGGTCATAGAAATTATTTAAATCATCAAGAATAACCTTCAAGCGTTGAATAATATTCTCCGTTCTGTATTCCGCAAAAAAGTCTTCTGACAAATTGGACGGTTTCCAAGATTTCAACACCGTGAGGATACGCTGAACATCATATTCTTTTGAATAACCAGCAATTTTATGACAATTAAACCCTGGATCTAAATAATCAGATAATCCACCATTAATACTGGAAAATACCTGACAACCACAAGCAAGTGCTTCCATAGGTTGGAGACCGAATCCTTCAGTTACACCCTGTAGCGCCCAATATTCTGCTGAATCATAGAGGTAAACTTTAGCTCGATTGAATAAACCAGCTATATCCTCAACGTAAGAATTAACAATTTTCACTTGATATTGTTGCTGCAAATCTGGAATAAGTTCCTGAATTAGATATGTAGAAGATTTACGAGTTTGAATTAGAACATCAATATCTCTTTCAATATTCAGATTTTGAAATTCATTAGAAATTTGATTGGGCAAATAGTAAATGAGTGAATTTGGAGCTTTTTGTCCCCAATATCCCATAGTATTTCGACTGACAGTAATGATGGGAATACTTGAAGGCAAACTAAAGCCATAACCTGCGCTGTGCGCGTGATAGACAACATTATATTGTTTGAGTTTTGCCACAAGTCGAGCTACATCAAATCCCCAGCTAACGACAAAAATAACATCATCTAAATTTTTTTCTCTAAGTAAATCATCTAAAAAAAGCTTATCTTTTTCCCTTTGGCGATAAGTCACAACATCAGCACTACAGATTTGCTGCGTCAGCGTTAAAGTTTTTAACTCTGCCCACAGCCCTCCGCAAGCAAACTTTCCATATGTTCCGGGCAATAAGAAATAGAGTTTTCTCATATCAATTAATAGTATTTTGGATTTTAGATTTTAGATTTTGGATTGAGAAAGTCATGTCTAAACTTCATTTGGATCAACTAGCTGTCGCATTCTTTGTTCAAATCTTTATAAGTTTATCAATAGAGACCAGGCTAATTCGTAATTCAATTCAAAACTTACAAATTACGAATTATTCGCTCACTGGTCACTGGTTACTGGTCTTAATCTCTCCATCGCACCTTAATAAAATGTGCGTCGCGTCCCCAAATATCTCGTGTGCGCGTAATACTATCGATTTCTAAGTTGAAGGGAATGGAAGTTGTTAGGTATCGCTGTACCGAAGCACCTACGTCAGGAGCCAGTTCACAAGCTGTGGTTGCTGCTAACCCCAAACCTATAAGTTGCTCAATTGGTCCCCGTGGTAGTAGTAAATGCATTCCCACAGCTAACCCAGCTGTGAGCACCATCGCTACTGAAAGATTTGTACCACAACGAGGATGCACCGCTAAATCCCCTTCACCATGAGTTAGACGGTGTAGAGCAAGCATTGCGGCACGTCGTAAATCGCTAATATTTACCTCTCCATACAGATAAAATCCTTTTTCTGTAGATAAACCACCTAATAGTTCGTTATCAACTTGAACGGGGCTTGTTGCTTTAACAGAAGGAGCGTAAGCACTTTTTGTTCCGCCTAGAACCCAAACTGTGGCGTGTTCCAAGGCATGAACTTGCCGCAAAATCAGAATTTCTTTCAACCCAGGAACAAATGATAAATGCCTGAGTAAATCGGCATCTTGCATTGGTTGGGCTGCTGTAATATCAAAATTAAAGAAGTTAACAGTAGAAGAAGTATCCATAGTAACACTGCTCCTGAGACTGCGGAGCAACTTAGATTTCTTTTAAATGTAACGTTTCAGTCTCTCGATTGTTGCTAATTTTTGTTGAGTAGCCAATAGTGGGGCTGACAACGATTGCCTGAAAAAACTGCTAGAAAGTTACGAATCTTCTGACCCGTCTCATGTATCGGACGGGCGAGGAAGCCCGCCCTACAAGACGGATAATTTATTCCTTGAGCCACACCTCTAACTATAAGTTAGGCTGTTAGTGGTTAGATAGAAATTGAAAATAGGGATCGGGGTAGAACAAATAACTGCCAATCGCATTTTTATCCTTTTTAGTGTATAAAAATACATAATGACTACTTAAATTCACCTTTACCTTACTTGATTGTTCAAAGTTGATACCTTTCAATCTAAATTGTGAGGAGGAAACTATCAGCAACCAGTCAAAATTAGCTTGACAGAATGCTAAACATTTGTTGAGTTTGCTGCACTTGTTGAATCACTGTTGTAATTAGGCAGAGGACAGCAATTTACATCGTTCAAGCAGACTTTGCCCCAGTGTAATGCCCAACGGACAAGAGCAACTCGGTTGTCTGTGCCTGTCTTGGTGAGAATATTGCTGATATGGTTGTCCACTGTACGCTTGCTTATTTCCAGCTTAGCTGCAATCTCTTGGTTAGTTAAGCCAGCAGCCACTAAATCAATAATTTGCAGTTCTCTGTCTGACAGACTAACAGGGGTCTGAGACTCGCCACCAGCCATGAGTTTTTTTCCTCTTTAGTATATGTACTTAATCACTCTTTCTCATTCTAGAAGATTCTTTTGGTGGTAGACGCCTAAAGTATAAGCAGAAATACTATTTTTATCAGAAGTGGGCAAGAAGGATGGGACAAGGGGGAC
>NZ_WJFC01000275.1 GCF_009725235.1 Scytonema sp. UIC 10036 | reverse complement strand
TTACCTGTGACTGTGGCACGGCTTGCGATGGAATCAGCTTCGTAAACGTTACGGATTACCTTGTTTCGATTAAGCTTTAAGTCAGCTTTGACCCTCTGCCCGTTAAGCGGCTGAAAAATGTACTGCTCAAAACCGATTCTAGAATAAGGGTCTTGATAGAGGAATTTGTAGAGCTTTCCGTTAATCTGGTAGACCTTCCTGGAGGATAAAAGCGTCGTATCATAAACTGTTTTGAGTTCAATCATAGCTTTACTTGCTCCTAATAGATTCGTGAGGGGTTCTCTTGTTTGTCTTGTTGAGAACTACCAATAAAAGCAATTGAAAGAGTAAAAACTGCAAAGAGGGTGCAGAACACCACTAAAATTACAGGTAAATTATCAATCCAAAAGTTATTTTTTACTTCTGGTCGTTTTTGGCGAACAACGTAACCGTATAGTTCTAAGTACTCAAAAACTTTGAATTGATTGTATGGCAGTTGCTCAAGTTCTGAGCTAAAACCGGGATAATCGAAAAAGCTTTCATAGCGTCTTTTAGCCTCGTGAATTTCTTCCTCAGTTAGCTCTAGAGAATTGACAATTTTATTTGCAATTCTTTCATAAAAATTAGATTCAATCATTGCGATGTACTCCTTATACTTTTACTGTTGGTGATTCCCTCAAAAAACTCCTCCACCCCCGGTCAAATTAATAAGTGTCGATAAAGTCGATTTCGGTGACCGAAACGAGGCTGAAGAAGGGATTCATTGACTCAAGAGACGGAATTCAGATTTTTTGTCGTCCAACCATTCAGCCACTTCACTTGTTACTAATTCATCAACGAACTTTCGGATTTCATCCGCTTTAAGTTTGCGACCGTTAAAGCTTAAACTACCTACTTGGGAAACTTTGATGTGGGAAGTATCCAAGTTTTTCGTTTTTAACCAACCTAAAAAACCTGTAGACGTTTCAGAGAATTTATCATTATCCGGTTCATCTTCTTCTGAATCTGGTAAGTAAGCTTTTGGCGGGTTGAGCATTTTCGATATATCGGCTTGGGCATCCAGTTCTATAGCCCATCTTGCTACTTCTGTAGTTTGGTCAAGATGTAAATCTTCAAGTTCAAACTCGGACTGACGTAATCGGTAGTTGCTTTGTTCTATACGTTCGTATTCCTTAACCAGAATTGAGCTAAAACATAGACTTAAAACACTTCCGAGAAACATTAAGCCAGTGCCTAAAGCTTTATATTCCGTCTTGCCCGGTATTAACTCAACAACTGCATATCCTTGCGGAGTTGTTTCATTTATTCTGATGTGAGTTGTGTCTTGAAACTCAAAACTTCCGATGGTGTAAGTTTTTTGAACTTTTATCCAAGTGTTCATATTTTCGGGAACGGCAAGGAACAATCCCAATCCTGAGAGAGCTATTCCAACACCCAATCCCAGATGTTTCGATTGCCAGATAAACTTTGGATTCATAGTTATCTACCTCCTACCTTGGGATTTAAACCAGCTTCCAAGTAGCGATAAGCCATATAACCAAAGATGCCTACAGCGATTACAACTACGATGGAGGTTAAAACAGGAACCCAGAAAAATATCAAGAGTTCTCTTATCCCCATTGACAAACCTAAAGTGATAGCAGCAAACCGAAAAACTGATGATTTGGGGCAGTTATCAAAAGTTAGCACTGTGTAAATAATTGCTATCACATAAGCAACAGCCAAAATGATTTCTACTTGTCTAAAATATGTCGCTGCCAGTGCCAATCCTAATGATACTGAGAAGAAGATTGACGCTTCACTGAAATTCTTGATGTGTCGCAATAAGTCAGCTTTGGGTGTTGAGATGTCTTCGAGGTTGATAGAATTCTTAGTGCTCATAGATATCAATTCCTTTTAGTATACCCCTCTAGGGAGAGGGGTGATTTTATAGAATCGGTGGTGCTAGTCGCTCAAGTGTGCTGTCTTTAAGTCATGCTTCATTTGCTGTAGCTTGTCACGTCGTTCAGCCAATATTTGTTGACGTTGTTGCTTTAAAGTGTCGGAGTGTTCAGCACTGGCTACACCCAATCTTGCTTGTTGGTTCAAACCGCTAAGGATTGCATTACTACGGGCATCTTGCACCGATTCAAAAGCTGTGTAAGCAGCATCAATTATTTGTTGTTGCTGCTTTACTCGCTTCTCAAGATTTGCAGCTTTCCGTAAGTAGCGGTAATAAGCAACGAATGCCTTGGCTTGTGCCTGGTCAATCTTGCTCTTAGCTTTGCAAGCCTGAACAACTAGTTCTGCTTGGAACTCAGCTAAGTTTACCTGAAAGCTCAAATACTTCATGATGCATGGGGCTAGCTCTTTCATCTGCATTAGCTTTTCGTCTAATTGTGCAGCCCGCTTTTTAGCTTCAATGATACTTTCTTTTGTCCACTGGGAAGGGTCTAAAATGTCTACACCCAAACCTTGAGAAATTTCAGACATCATAGGCATCATTGCTTCAGGAACTACACCTTTAGTGCTAAGAGTTTGGGTATTGATTTTGAAATCACCTCCTTTACTGTTGTTAGTGGTCGTTATAGCAGTGGATTGAGTTTTAGTAGTAGCCAATGCCCAGTTACTTGAATGGTTGTTCTTGGATTTGAATTCCATTTGAATTACTCCTGTTAATGATTGATGAAACGATTTGGTAAGTAATGCCCGTGACAAGTAAGGTGAAAATGATTAGAAGAAGAAACCCGTAAGCCTCAAGTAAACCGCTATTCTCGGTAATTTCTTCTCTTTCTGTTTTGGTGGAGGTCGAACCATCTGGTTTATCAATAGTTTCTGTTTTGATGTATACACGCTTCATGCTTCATACTTGCCTAAATAATGTTCTAAGGAGTCATCTACCCAGTGCTGGTCTCTTACGAATTCGAGGTTATGCCTTCCATATTGAGCGATTAATTCATCCTCTTCTGTGAGCCAAGTAGCCTCAGTTTCTTCTTGGTACTCGTAGTTTTTGTTGTAGGGAAATTCATTAGGCTCAAAAAAGTCTAAATCCCCTTCTTTGTACTGGTAAGCACAAACCAAGCACATCCCGCTTTCATCATGTCTGGTAAAGTCATTGCAGTTAATGCAGTACAAATGATTCATGATTTACTTTCTCCCCAATATGATTTTGTGAACCTGAGAAATAAGCCATTGCTGGTGTTGTGTGCGTTGACCTTGGGCATCAACTACAGTCAAAATGTACGCTGCTTCTTCTGCAAGTTCGTGAGGAATGCCTTGTCTAATCAATTCATCAGCCATCGAATCAGTAGAAGTTCTTAGTTTTGCGTTCCCGTGTCTGCACTGGGCTTGTAGAGCTTCGAGTAATGATTCAGCATCCTCTACAGTTACCCCTTCCAGGGTTTCTAGCGCGTCTTGTAGCTGTTGGTCTGGGATAAACAACTGCCAGAGGTTGAAGTCAGATACAGCATCCCCGATTGAATACTCATCGGACATCATTTCTCTACCCAGTACAAAATAAGTGAGGATAGCGCGTAGTTGAAGCTTTTGAGGTCTGTCTAGTAGTTCTAATTGACTACCGAAACGCTCGGTTAGTTGGTCTAAGTGTGTACCAGATGTGAAGTACTGCAATGTTTTCATAGTTACTGGTGGTTAAAACTTTCAAGGTTTGACAAATTGATAACTGGTAATGGTTGTTTAGATTCTTCCTCAATGGCTTTTTCAAGCACCTTACGTATCCACCAAGACGGCTCAATGCCTCGTTGCGCTGCTATCTTTTTAATGTCATTCACGATGGAGCGTGGCACGTTGTAGTTAAGTCTAGGCGGTCTGTTGGATGTCTGCATTTTCAATCTCCTTAGTTGGTAGCTCAATAACATTTGATGACTCGGAAGGCATGAGGTAATCTAGCACTCCCTTAACTCCGATGATTCCTAATTGGTCAGGGAAGATTAAGTTATTACTGATACCCCCTGACTCTAGAATGCGTTTTTCAATAATTCCTTTTACTGGTGAAATTTCAAAACCACCACCACAGAAAATGATGGGTGAGTGCCGTGATATTGTAACCAATTCCTCTAAAGCAAACTGCGCGGGGGATTCAGTAAGCCATTGATTGATGGCATAAGCAATACTGCCCGAAACATCGGCTTTGTTAAAATCCAGAGCTGTAACTATACCGTTCTCCCATTGGCTATTTTCTAGAATTGCTGCAATTTGTGTTTGGGTAAGGTAATTACTAGAATCACCGTTTGAGAGAGCTTTAGTAACTTCTCGTTTTAAAGACGCGATGCCACCACCACCGTGATAAGAATCTTTAGATTTTTTGCTAGGAAGTTGGTTAAGAATGCTAAATTCAGCTATTTGAAAAGTACCAGCCCCCAAGTCGGCAACGTATAAAGTTGAGCGTTCTGGAAACTGATTTTTACCCCAAATAGCTGCACCGTGTCCTTCAACAAAAGAATGCTGATTGGAAGTAAAGTTTAGGCGGTACTTAACCCCGTTAACAACCAAGTATTTACAATGCTTAAGTTTCTTCTTTAGTTCGGAAGCATTAGCGATTGAAAGGGTAGCTAAGTCAATAGTTAGAGTTCTATTCTTTTGACTCTTACCAGTAGAAAAATCTTTCAAATTGGGTATAGCGGATATCACACCCATTAATAGAATGTGAAAGTATTCTACTTTAGCGTTAGAGGTTGATGTCATCATTACTGAATCAGGGTATGCTTGCGCTCTTGCACCAACTACCCAGTGTTCCTCAGTCTTGACCTTGATAGGCTTGCCTTTCTCATCCAGGTCTGTTTCATGAGGATGTTCAAGTCCTAACGTGAAGCCCCCGAAGTCGTTACCAGGAGATGATTCTAACTGCACGACGCAAGATGTTAGTTTGTCTACAGTTATCTCTTGACCCTCGAAGTAAACGAGGCTTTTACAAGAACTTCTACCCAAGTCAGCAACAAGCAAGAAAGGTTTATAGGGTTCTTTTTGGCTCTGTTTTTTAGGCTCTATATCTGGTTTTTGATTCCCATCTGAGTCGTTTCGGTCACCGAAATCAGAAGCAGGACTCTCAGGGGACTCACTCTCATTTTTATAACTTTCAGCGTCAATGTTAGAATTATCTAACATTTCAATAGGGGTATCAGTATTTGTGTCTTCCAATACAGACTTCTTTCTAGGCATTTTTTAGCCTCCTATAGTAATGGTGAAAAATCAGTGTCGATACTGGCACATAAACGTACTTACGTATATATGTGCAGTAATATCTGCGTACAATTTTTTTAGGGATTTAAAGAACGGTGAACGGGTTTTGGTTATCCGCAGTCATCCGCACCATCCGCACCTTTCCGCATCGGTTGCGGATGTATAGGCTTGCGGATTTTGCGGAAGTGCGGATAGACCTACCCACACTATATAAAGGAGAAAAGCTGTGTAAAATTCGTAACAGAGCATAATTGCTCAAGTTCTAACGTACTATGCCAGTAGCGTGAAGGATTTGTTTGTGGGTGACATCCGCTTAAGCTACCCTCAGGATTTACGCTCGTGTCGCTTCTGTCGTCACATCTCTATATTATCAAGAAAATAATAATATGTGTAGAATTTTGATAATATTATTTGCTTATGTATAAAGAAAAGAAGATAATTATCACTAATTTGTTGATTATACTTAAGTAATTGATACTATTATTTTTAACCAAATGAGTGTCCGAAATAAAATCAAACAGTTCATAGATGAACGTGGCATAACGGTTTACCGCTTCTGGCAAGATACTGGGGTAGCGCAAAGGACTGCATACGACCTATACAATGACCCTTCCGCGCTACCCAATCCCTCTGTGCTTACAAAGATTTGCGATACTTACGAAGTCCAGCCTGGAGAATTATTATTTTGGACAAAAGATGTTAACCCAGAGTGATTCCCCCCAGACCAGCAACCACACCAGCACACCCACGACCTTACCTGACCCGTGCGATCTCCTCATGTGACGTGACCGGAGATCGCATCTGGGGCGATCTGCCCGACCGAAACCATGAGAGAGGGATTCACCAAGTCAGCAACCAAACCACACTGCAAACACCCTCGGAACGGCTCCTAGAATCGCTTTCAAGCCTTTTTGGTTGGTCGCTTGATGGATTGGGCATTTAAAATTCCCAGAGCTGCAAAAGTGCATTCCCGGTTGGGGTTCGGTCACTGGTTCGGTGATGTCCTTAGTGATTCCCCTCTCACCTCTCCACACCACCATAGGACAGGTAGTTAAAACTAATTAGTTACCTGTCCTGATAACCTGTCTTGTCTAGAATCCTTATGTAGTAATACTTGTAGAACTTTAAGACAGGTAGGACAGGTAGGACAGGTAGAAAATGAAAATGCAGCTTAAATAAATAAAAATGTTCACACATGATACAAAACTGTTCATTCTGTATCATGAGTGCTACCAAATTTTTTCAGTTCTGTATCATGGGTGTTACCAAATCACCTGAATTCTGTATCATATATGATACATTTTGTTTTTTTTAGGGTGTGGAGGGGGGGGGTCTCACCTGTCCACCTGTCCTAAAACCCGGAAACCTTTACCCAGAGAGAGTTTTAAGCAGGACAGGTTCGTTTTAGAGACCCGTCTTAGGACAGGTAAGCCGTCTCTGAGTACCTGTCTTGAGAGGGAATCATTTGAGTAAAAGTACTCATTGACAAGCTGTAACACCCTCTGCCATAATGATTATTATGGGAAAAGCAAAATTACCAATCACGGCTACCAGATTACCCCCAGAACTTCGAGCCGAACTCGAAAGTCTGGCTACTGAGACGGGCTATTCGGTCTCAGAACTCATTAAGTACGCGGTTCAGTTTACTATTGACCGTTCGGGCTTTTCAGATTTGCCTTACAAAGCAAAATAAGTTATGCAGATATAACAAAGTGTGCATTTGTCATATATTTGTAATACTGCTACTCTTTGTTTAAAAGCAATTTAAACGAGCACACAAACTATGGCATATATAAAAAAGCACGGTCGCTCTCGAACCACACAGAAAGGGTTCTTCTTTTCTGATGAAGAAATACGGATGCTTGATACGCTTTCAAAAGAGCTTGAATTGAGCAATAGTGACGTTGTGAGGGAGGCGATACGCCAAATGTTTTCTCACACACGAAACAGCCAAACAATTACTCGCAAGGCTGCTTGATTCCCCTCCTAAATAGCTGTCTTCGGGGGGAATCATACAACAAAAATAACCCCAAGATGTTGGAAGCATCTCAGGGCTAAAAATTACCTTAGTACTACTCTGACCACTCACAGATTTCAAACTGTGAATCTTCATTTCGTTACCTTATAAACGTTACCTAAAATCATGACACAAAATAACGGGTTTGTCAAGTCAGACGCACAAGAACTGACTCAAGTTTCTACAGGATTTCAACCTTTCGAGATACAAGTCAACCAGCTTATAAAAGTTCCCAATCTCTCTTTCCATTTGCATGGTAAAGAGTTAAAACAGTGGCTCGATCCGAAAGTTGCGGAATTCAACCTTATCGAGAATTGGGAACTTATTTCGGTGACCAAAATAAGTTCGTTTATCAAACTTTTAAAGAACGGGATAACTTACCGGGGAGGAATAAAAGAAGGTGATAACACCTTAAAAGGGTTCAAGTATGCAACCTTGATGAGCCTTGATTTTGACGGGGATAAGGTTAACAAGAAAACCGGAGAAGTAATCCATAAGGCTAAGACTTACGATGAGGTTTTAGCAGATGAAATTATTCAACAGTACGGCTTACTAATTTACAGAACTCCGGGATATATCCCTAACGACCCTGAGCAATCACTTCGATTTCGGGTTATCCTAGCTTTTGATAGACACGTCACCGAAACAGAATTTAGATTAATTTTCAAACACTACTTTCAAGCTCGTTATCCGATGCTTGATGATACTCCTGACCCTGGTAGATTGTTCTACGGTACAAGGGATGAGAGCTACATCTTAACCATTAATGACGGGTTAAATCGCCTACCAGTTGACACATTCCTTAAGTTTGCTTCGGAGAATCTAAAAGCATTTGAAGACGCAAAGAGACAGAAACAGGTAGCTAAGCTCTTTGATAAACAACCGAAAGTGACTCCCTCCACTAAAGAAAAAGCGATTTCGGTCACCGAAAAACCAGCATTTCAAGGGGAATCAAAAACGGAAGGCACAAGCATAACTGAGCGAGTTTTCAAACATTTATACGAACACTTATACATGGGTTATTATCAGGGCAGTGCTTTTGCTCTCTACTCTCTACATGACCCTGACCAATCCTGGAAACACAGAAGGTTAGAAGATGAACAGAGAGAAATTTTGAGAATAGCAGGTCGAAACCCTTTCTCATCTTCTAACAGTAATGGTTCATCTTTTATGGTTATTGCTAATTATGGAGAACTGCCTTATTTCTGGGATAAATCTGGAAATCTTGGAAGAAAGTTGATGAGAGAAAATGGGAGGGAATCAAATCACGGCTCTTACTTAGACTACTATTTTCATGTAAGAAAGACTAAGTTCGGAGATTTTCTAGGTATAGATTACCGGGAAAACGGAAGCTTTCCTGAAGGCTTTTTTAGTCAGCTTGTCAATCACATATGCGATACTTTTAAGCTTCCTAAGTTCCCGTTTCTAAGCAAGCCTATAAAAGGATTTACAGCGATTGTGAATGTTCTCAAGGAGAAGTTTCATATTGAACGCAATTTAATGTCTTTACAGTGTTTACTAGATGGTTCTGAGCTAAGACAAGATACTGTTCAGGTTGAACTAGAAATAAAGCACGGCTTAATTATTCCTAACAGTGAACATCTTAGGAAATCAATTCTATATTTGTCCGAACAGAACGAAAAACATCCTGTAAAAGAGTACCTGCTTAATTGTGCTAAAAAGTATCCCACATTTGACCCCGACGCGCTAGAAACTTTATCTACAAAATATTTTGGTACTACGGATAGAATTTACGACGTGTACATGAAAAAGATGCTAGTCGGAGGTGTCGCAAGGGTGATGAATCCTGGATGTGAGTGGAAACACGTAGTGGTTCTTCAAGGTGCTCAAAATGCCCGAAAATCTAGTTTTGTCAGGGAATTAGCAGGAGGTACTGAGACTAACTGGTTTAACGAGAGCATCGATTTAACAACGCTTTCTAATAAAGACCAGCTACATCTTGTAAATAGTTTCTGGATACATGAAATCCCCGAAATAGATAAGGCGTTTAGAAAAGCGGATGCTTCAGCTTTAAAAGACTTTATAGGACGTGTTGCAGATAAATTCAGAGCACCTTATTTAACTCATCCCTCAACGTATTTGAGGACAAGTATATTCTTCGGGACTACGAACCAGACAGAAATTCTACACGATGAGACGGGCAGTACTAGGTACTGGGTGATTCCCGTTCAAAAAACAGAAGAAGACCCCATAGACGTAGATGCGTTAATCGCTGAAAAAGACTATCTCTGGGCTATGGCGTACCACTTATACTTATCTTCTCCTCGTTACTTTGCAGACTTAACCAAAGAAGAAGCAAAATTAAGAGATCTAAGTAACCAGCAGTTTCAAGAACAACATCCTTGGGCTGACCAAATACTCTCGAAAGCGGATAAGTATCAACAAGTCACGGTTAGGTTTTTATGGGAACGAGCACTTAATTACGGAGACAAAAAAATCGAGCATAAAGATAGCAAGGTGATCGAGCGTATTCTCAGAATGAATGGGTGGATTCCATTAGGTAGAAAAACTATTAGAAATGAGAAACATTCAATATGGGAGAACCCTGAAACATCCTTAGAAAAGCATCCTGTTGAAGTTATGCTGAATGAGCTTGGAAATAATCTTTCAGGTTTTTGAGTCCCTCTAGCTGGGTTCTAAAATTCTTTTTCGGTCACCGAAATCTTTAAACCACGGGCTGTAATCGCGTTTAGACGGTTGTCGCATCCGTCCAGCCCATACCCTCGAATCTTTAGGAGGGAGTCACACAACACGTTAATTTTAAGGGAAACTATGAAAACTATCTCAAAGCAGAGTTCAAAATTTACGGTTACTGAAACTAAAGTTTTAAGTCAATTTTTTAGGACAAAAAATGTAAGCATTACTTTAAAGGATAAGCGGTTTTCGCTTTCGATCCAGTCACTATCGGAACAAGATTGGTTAGTTCCTTTCCCGCTCGTGGATGAGCTAATAAACGACTCGCTCTCTAGGCTTCCTGACGAAATCAGCTATGTAGGTACTCTTGATTGCTCCTTGATTCGGCATGATGGAGTAACCTATATCCCTTTCACAGATTTTAACCGGATTTTTTCGGTGAAGACATCTCAATTTTTAAAGAAAATAATAATCCAAGACCTCAAGAGACTAGTTGCCACTAAATTAGTTAAATAATTAGTACCAACCTACTAAAAACTTACCTTAGTACACATTCAAAATTGTTCCCTCATGACTTATAGAGACTACTTGCAATTATTCATCGCATCTGATTCCCTAATTGGTGACCTTGCCCGTGATGCTTTCCGTGAACCCGCTTGGAAAGGAACTACAGCCAGAGGGCTGAGAGTGCATATTGCCCGGAGGTCGAGAAACCCACACCCCGGTGCAATTAAGGCTTGGAAAATTTCTAAGATCGCTTATGAGCACACTAAGCAATTATTAGATAACAACTAATAAATGATTCCCTCTCGATTTCGGTGACCGACACGGCTAGGAGGGAATCATAAATTTTATTTTCTAAACCTTTGAAAAGATGAATGTTACATTTCGAGAGTTTCTTTGGGAGTGGGTCAGGAGCGACATAGATTGCCCTGTGGCTCACCTAGCCTATGCAGTTCTACCAGAATGGAAAGGTGAAAGTGTGCAAGGTCTTAAGCTTTACGTCCACAAGCATAACCTAGCTACTGATGAAACTTTAATGCAAGGGTTTCTCATCGCTAAGGGATTTTATAACCACTATAAACTTCGACAACAAAAAGGAGAAATTAAAATGACTTTTAGAGAATTTCTGTATCAATTCTCTGATAAAAATTCCACTATTGGGTGTCTTGCTCACTTAGCTTTCTTTACGAATCCTTCTTGGAGAGGGGAAACACCGGATGACTTAGACAAGTTCATTGCAATGTGGAACACTCCAAAAGAGTACAAGATTTATGAGAGGTCTCTAAAAGAAGCCGTTGAAACTTATAACAGATACGGAGTAAATGTAGAATTACCAATCTACAAAGAGATTGAGAAACCCAAACGGGGGAGAAAGAAACAACTAATTCTTTCTAACACTTAAACTGAGGACATAAAATAATGGCGTTAAATAACACTCAAAAAAGGTCAAGACCTTATTCTGTTCAGATTTATCTGAGTGAGCGAGAACTCATGATGCTTGATGCTTTATGTCCCAGACCAACTATTAAGAACTCATCGACCGATAAAGGTAGGTCAAGATTCGTTAGAGCCGCAATTAAGCGACTGTTTCAAGACATATCAGACGGCTCGATAGTTGACATTGAAGCAACTGTGGCAGAGGGCGATTTTGACATAACTCCAGTGAAGCGTACACCCATCACAAAAGAGAACGTAACGACCATAGCCACGAAGGCTGAATCCTCAAGCGTGCCAGGACTCGTTATGGGAGATACTCACTTCTTTGCACCGTACCGAAATCACCCCGACCAGGACGGGATATTGCCTGAGTAAAAGCGTTCGGTGACCGAAAAAGAGAGGGAATCATAGGCATACTATTGCAGACATCACAGACACATTGCAGACACTTTGGGCTGTGTCTGCATTATTTTTATGCAGGTATGCGTTAACGACAACAAGCATTATCCGTATCACAAGTATTCTTTATGCCTTTACTTTCTCAGTAGGTGTTGTAAACTCCGGGCAACCGGAACATAGCTAAAGCAACAACCATGCATTATTAAGCTTTGTAACAATAAATTTGACATACAGGCTATTCGTGTGTTAAACAATCTCCTCCATGATTCCCTTCCCCAGACGGAAGAACTTACCACACAAGACCTGCTCTAAACGTCCTCTCAGATGCCTCTAGGATCGCCTACAACGCACGAAAAGCTATCTCACGGGTTCTAGGTCGTTCGATTAAATACCTTGTAGGTTACAATTACATAACCTACATCAACCGTTTCGGTCACCGAAATCTGACATAAAAAGGAGGGAGTCACTCACTGAGTAAATTTGACATTTGTAGTTAAATATGCTACAATAAGATGTACGTACAAATCTTTCATTCCAGTTTAACCATAGCGCTATGGGTATTTCTCTACAAAGTGATAGCCTCCTCAACGAGGCAGATCGACAGCGACAAGAATTTATCAATCGAATGCAGGGCAGTAAGCCTAACACCGACGCTCTTAGCTCTGCGATGCTAGGCAATCTGAGCGACAGACTAAAGGGTCTTATGACTCTGTACGGTGCGACCAAAGAGGACTTGATAAACGCGGTTAGGTCTATAGAACCGACTACTCTAGCGATGTCTCAGCCAAATCGACCGGGAGCAAACAAGGATTCTAGGGGGAATCAGTTAAACTTCGATGCGATCCAAGTCTCCACTATGACTCCCCCTCAAGCACTAAGCAACAAGGAGGGAGTCATAGGGGAAATTCTTAAAATGCTTGTTGAGACGGGCATTACTCCTCAGCAGATCGCTAGACTCTTGGAGGCTGCATAATGCCACTATCACCCCTCCTACACCAGAACAAGCGTGAGCCGAAAGGGTTCACCCCTCCCGAAAGAGTCCCTCTTGCAGTTGAACTCACTCCTCAAATTGTTGGAGTGCTTCGGAAGGCTTTAAGCGACCCCGTAAGCTGCAACATCCTTGAAAAACGCCTACAGGAAGTCCTTAAAATGCCTTCCCTCTATGGATTAACTGAGCACGAGACAAACCAGCTTAGAGCATTTGTTACTGCTTGGAATTGGGATTATCATACGAGAAAGCTTTATGATTTTCTCTTTAGTCCTCCCGAATAGCTATTTCTCCTGTAAGAGGATAAAAAAGAGACCAGCAACCGATTGCTGGTCTCTTTTTTAAGATTTAATAAGTAATACGACTAGTTTTATCGATATGTGCAATAATATTTCTTGCGATTAGTTATCATAAGGAATTATTGCCAGTACTAAGGTACTGATTTTTGAGTTCTGTAAAAATTTTGTTTCAATTTTTAAAATTCTTTGTTTAGAACAATACTGAAATTTAAACTTGATTGGAAAATCTTGATGGTCATAATCATTTATTAAAAAAAAAAATAAATGACTTGATAATTAAGGAACACTAGCAATATTATATATTTTCTCTAACAGGGGGGAAAGTGGCAAAGCTGTCATGAGTCGCCACGCAACACCTGAAAGTATTACTGTGAAAGGATTACAGAAATAAAATTTCGTTTTAATCCAAGAATCGGCGAAAAACCTGATTTTTGTTGTGCCAATTAAACTTTACGCTATTTGGTACAACATTTTTCAACGTAGCGATAAGGGTTTCAGGCACAAGGCTGCGGGATGGTTCAAATGGTACAGCCAAAACATTCGTCAAAATCTCATTTTTCGAGTAAAGTTGAGATTTTTTTCTGAAACCATTGTCCAGAGAAGGTTTCAGCCGTTACGTGGCGGCTCGTGTCACCCTCGCCACTTTTCCCCCAAAACAGTAGAAACAGAACAATTTTCGTTGTTTATCCGGAAAATCTAGGATAGAATCTGTAGCAAAACTGTGTTTACGTTTTGCTACCTTGCTCAGCTATGCCACCAGACTACTCTGGTCAAAATTTTAGTGGGGTAAACCTCCGTAGAACTCAGGCACTAGAAACAAAATTCACCTACACCATTCAACTAAAGATCCAAGTATGTTTTGGAAAAGAGTTCGTTTACCAATATCAGTTATAAGTAGTATTTTTACTGTAATTCTTACTCTAACCCAAATTAGAACACATTTACAAAATTCAAGAGAATTAAGTCAAACATCAAAAGTAGATTTTTACATTA
Organism: Scytonema sp. UIC 10036; assembly: GCF_009725235.1. The sequence continues at coordinate 509 of NZ_WJFC01000275.1, read as the reverse complement.
TAATTGACAAGAGTGAAGAGGGTGAGATGATATTAGCTGAAATTTACATAAAAAATGAGCTAAAAGGTCGGATTTCAAATCAATCATTTAAGACTGATACATTAAAAATAACTATTGAACCTGGAACTTATGACTACTATATCAAAGCTCAGATAGCAAAACCATATTATCTGCTTAGTCGAGAAAGAGGACAAGGAACAATAGCTATCAAAGATGGTTATAGATTTAAAGTTAGTAGATCGTATGATTACCCTCGAAAACTTATTTTAGTACGAGATAATTAATACGATAGAATTTAACACTTGCGGACAAATTACAAACATCACTCCAAGACATTTTATGTGACCTCTTTTTACTTTTAACGATTAATGATCCCCTTCTAGTTCGGGAATCATTATAAGTGTTCTTTAGAACAAACTCAACTGTAAGTGCTTACCTGTGACTGTGGCACGGCTTGCGATGGAATCAGCTTCGTAAACGTTACGGATTACCTTGTTTCGATTAAGCTT
>NZ_WJFC01000274.1 GCF_009725235.1 Scytonema sp. UIC 10036 | reverse complement strand
ATTTGGGATTTTTGATTTTGGATTTTGGATTTTGGTTTTTGGATTTTGGATTTTGGATTTTGGATTTTGGATTCTAGAATGGTCATTCTCCCTTGTCCCCTTGTCCCCTTGTCCCCTTGTCCTCTTGTCCCTACTCCCTACTCCCTACTCCCTACTCCCTACTCCCTACTCCCTACTTGGTTCCCAATCAGTTTATTCAGGTACAGCAAAATCGCGATTGCAATGCTAGCAGTTAATGCTAGTACCAGCCAATAATAATTCACCACTATTTCAGCTTTGTCTAATGCCCAACCTCCCACGGAAGGACCAATAGCATATCCAATTGCCCAACAAAGAGCACCAATAGCGAAATAAACGCCGCGCTGTGATTCGGGAGCTAATTCCGTGATTAAAGAGGAAGAGGAAGGGGTATAAGAAACAATCGCAAGAGCAAAGACTCCCAATGCCAACACTGCCCACACTATATGATAGGACGTGGCAATGCGGGTCATCCAAATGAGAAGAAAACCAGTAGCCCATAATAGCGTAGAAACAACAAGTGCTAGAGGATCGCTAAATCGTTTTAAGAAACGGGCGACGGGTAGCTGTCCCAAAATGACAACGCTCAAGTGCCAAGCGAAAAGAGCACTTATAGTTGTTTCAGAAAACCCTTTTCCCGATGCTCCAGTGGATACAAAATTTTTAAAGTAGATGGGAAGACTGCTGTGTAATTGTGAAAAATATGTAGTAAAAATTACATTAGCACCTAGAAAAATACGGAAACGAGTATCTTGTAATGAGGTCAACCAAGATGCCAACTGTGAATTTCCTTGGGAAATTGGCTTGAGTCGTTGATTTCTTTCTTGAATAGCAAAATAAACGACTACAAAAAAGACTACAAACGAGATGGCATCAATAATGAAAAGTAGGCGGTAGTTTCCCGTTGTTGCCACTAAAACTCCTCCCAGGACAATTCCCATGCCCAAACCAAGATTGTCTGAAAGTCGAGTTAGAGCATAAGCTTCATGACGAGTTTCCGGTAGGGTAACATCTGCCACAACAGCTTCGTTAGCAGGCCAGTATAAACCCAAGCCCATCCCCGCGATCGCATTCCCAATTAACAGGGTAACAAAATCATGAGTTGCAGCCAAGACCATAGATCCAATTGCTGAAACGGCTGCAGCCAGCAATAAAGTGCGGCGTCGTCCAATATAGGGAGAGTCTGAAAAAGAACCGCTTAAAATTCGCCCGATGATGCCCGATAGTGAAGCACTACCCAAAGCGATACCAACAGATGTTGCCGACAAACCAACTTTGTTAACGAAAAAGATTGGGGCGTAAAACAAAGTGAAGCCAGTTCCAAATTCTAAGAGAAATCTCCCAACAGCTAAAATCCAGATTTGATGATTTAAATTTGGTAGAAGCCGTAATTTATGTTTCTTCAAGGGATTGGGGATTGGAGATTGGAAATATTACTAGTTATATCGCCTTTAGTGGTGTAAGAACTTCTACCTTACGGTTAAAGTGATGACTTCATAACCAACTATAAAATGTCACTGGTCATTGGTCACTGCTCACTGGTCACTGATTAATGTTTGTAATTCTTATCATTCGTCCAAATTTTCCTCACTCATTCCACAAGGTTTCCACAGGTATTATGTTGTTTTCCACAGAGGTTTGATGATGTTATGAGCTTTTGCTGTTCTATTGGGGATTTTTCACTTTCACAGCTGTCTCAGTCAAAAGACTGAGTTAACATTAAGAAATATTACAAAAAATAGCCAAAAAGCCTTATGATTGCGTAAACATTGATTATTTATAAACGAGTTCTTAACATTTCGCAGCATTGACAACCCTACCCCCTCTTAGCGCAAAATGGTGCGGTTTGCTCTTTTAGTCCTTTGAGTTGCTGTGTAAATTTACAAGAAAAAAGGCAGAGGGCAGAGGGCGGAGGGTACGAGGCTTGTGGCAGCAATGCTGAAGGCAGAATGAATCTTTGTTACAGAGGAATTTCCACTGCTTGCTGCCAAAGGGTGTAATGCCTATCTCCTTAAGGGAATGAAAGGGTTGATGGGGCTGTTCATAAAGTGCTCTTCCATAATGGAGAGGCTTTCATAAACGCCCTTTTGACGAGAGTGCTTCTGCCTTTTTAAGGCTCTTAAGTTTGTGTTACCTCTGGTGGATCTACTACAAGCAAAGTTACCCCATCGATGAACTTCAAAGGAGAAAAATCTCATGAATACAACAGTTGGAATCTTTACTGAAATTCCTGAAGCACTTCACGAATCTCTCAAAATTTATCTAGAAACACATCCTGATTGGGATCAAAACCGCGTCCTGACAGCAGCTTTGTCCCTGTTTTTACTTCAAAATGGAGAAAGCGATCGCCGTGCGGCTCGTGTTTACTTAGAAACTTTATTTCATCATTGTTAAATAAAAATACCCGACGCAATCGCTCACCAAAGAGTTTGCAGGCAAGGGATTCCCGCTCGTGCATTGAATTTAGGCAAGGATCAAAGAGATATAAAAATTTCGAGCGGCGTGTTTTACCGCTCGAAGTTTTTTCAAGCTATGTATTTTGGAGAGGTCAAAAAATGAATATCAAAAGCTCAGTAACTTAGTCACAAGAAACACAGCCTTTGCCAAAAGATTGGCGAGTGGGGATTGGGAAACTTCCCCACTCGCCAGTCCCGAGTTTTTCTAGAGAGAGATAATTACAGTTAGGAGATATTAGCACACAGAGCTTTGCTATTTTTCCCAAGAAAGTAGTTTTCATTCACTTTGTTTTGCTGCAAGCTAACAATGGGCATGAATGAATGCTATTGGCTTTTTTCACCCTGTTGGGGTTGAGTGGGGCATTCAAACTTATATCCAACACCTCGCACGGTTTGAATTAAGGCGGGTTGACTGGCATCAGCTTCAATTTTTTTGCGAATTTGACCTATATGTACGTCTACAACCCGTTGGTCGCCGACATATTCATAATCCCAAACTTCCTGAATCAGTTCAGCCCGCCGCCAAACTCGACCTGGATGGCTAGCTAAGAAATGTAACAAATCAAATTCTAGAGCAGTTAGGGGTACTGGTAAGCTGTTCAGTGTTACTTCTCGCCGCACGGGGTCGATCATTAACTTTTCAAATACCAGACGTTTTTGTTCTGCCGTAGTTACGACACGCTGTCGCCTTAAAATGGCAGCGACCCTGACTTCTAGTTCTCCCAAACCAAATGGTTTGGTGAGGTAGTCATCAGCACCTTTTGAGAAACCACGAATTTTATCAGCTTCATCGGCGCGGCTAGTAAGCATTAGCACAAAAACGCCATTTCGGCTTTGCATCTCTTGGCAGAGGTTAAACCCGATTACGTCTGGTAAATTGACATCCAATATTACCAAATCGGGGTTAAATTGCTCAAAGAGCGCCAGGGCGGTTTTACCATCTTCGGCAGCCTCTACCTGATAGCTCTGTTTGATCAGGAAGCGTTGGATTAAATTCCGAACCGCAGGATCGTCGTCAACAACAAGAATCTTGGCAGGAGCCATGACCATCACTTTGCACAAAAAAAAATTTATAGGATTAACAGACGGATTCCGTAGATGCTACGGTTTCCACTTTGAGAGTCATATGAATTTACAAGGCTAAGGCACTTATGCCCTGATTATTCAAATACTAGTGTAGTAATCAGGAATTTCAACAAATAAAGCTTGAAGACTTTGGCAATGCCACCCTTGAACTGAAATTTAGGTTTTTGTGATTAACCTTGTGTCCTGCTAGCAGATGCTTTTAACCTTAGCCATGGCAAGTGGGTAGTCACCGGACACTCTGCTACCCTGATGCAAGAAATTTAAAACAGTCTTAATTTTAAATCGATATGCGGCTTTATGGCACAAGGGATTAGGAGGCTAATTATTTGAAACCATATTATGGTACAGCTAAGTGACCAAATCTAAAAAAGAAAAGATAGTTTTTCATCAAAAATGCCTTGAATGTACTTTTTGCTCAAATTCTAGGGTAAAGCCACAGTGAAGGAACGGCATGAGGGGATACACGGAGTTCTTTTTATATGTTAAAGTGTCTATAGTTAAAACTACTAGGTCAATGGAAGTTGCTCATGCTAATATCCAGGTAGGTTATACGAATTAATCAAAGCATTCGTTTCAACCAACTTCAACTCAAAGTAGTTTTTCTTTAACAAAAGATTGGCGCTGATTGAGGCTCAAGTTACAAACTTCCGTAAGCAAGTCCCGGATTAAATCCGAGGGCTTCAGCAAAAACTTCGGTTTAGTTGAAGTCTAGCTTACCAGACTCAGTACCGAAGCGTACTACGTTAACGGCAAGTGTTCAAGTTCCTACTCCGGGATGCGTAGCTAGTTCCGCGACTCTAGAACCAAAGGATTAAACAGGTTTAAAAGTTTAAAGCCAGTGTCTTTTGGATATGCCGACCGTTAACATTGTCGAAGCTAACATGACTCCCGCAAGGGAAGGCACATTTTGTGCAAAACCTGAAGCAGCTCTTGGGGGAAGCCCCTAAGACCGCACTTCGCACCATATGCGTACAGAGGGAACAATGTCAGTTCACAATTGCCTGAACGAAAGTACACTGCAAAAGTACCCGGCTTCTAGTACCTCCCTTGGCGGTATGGGGACGCCTATTAAAATAGGTCGTGTCGCGTTTCATCCGTGGGCTAAAGCCGCACGGTTTCCACGATCCCGAAGGTTTTTAGATGAGCGAGCAAAATCCCTACGAAAAACTTGGGGTATCTGAGGATGCTAGCTTCGATGAAATTCAGGATGTCCGCAGTCGTCTGCTGGAACAACACAGTGGTGACGCAAAGCGCCTAGAAGTCATAGAGGCGGCATATGATGCAATTTTAATGGAACGCTTGAAAATGCGCCAGGAAGGCAAAATCAAAGTTCCAGAACGCATCCGGTATCCAGAGAGGCTTGTACAAGCACCTCCCAAAGAAACTCAAAGCCCACGCGAGCAGTCTCCTTTGTGGCTGCAAACAATGCTAGATAAGCCAACGCCTCAGGATATCCTACTACCAGGGGTTTGGTATCTCGGTTTAAGTACTATCAGCGTGTTTTATCAAGCTGGAGGCGACTCAGTGTTGCAAATGGCACTGCTGTTAGGTATTGGTGTCTGTGTTTACTTTCTAAGTCGCAAGGAAGGTAAATTTGGTCGTTCTGTTCTATTTACGCTTCTCGGTTTAATTCTAGGTCTGATAGCAGGAGGATTCCTTGCAGCCTGGATAGTACCGCAAATACAGCAATTTATTAATCTAAATCAAAATCAGTTTTCTACAGTCGTGGCTTTCTTGTTGCTATGGCTTATTAGTAGTTTTTTAAAATAGCTAATGGCTAATGGCTAATGGCTAATGGCTAATAGAGCAATTAGCAATTAGCTATTAGCTATTAGCTATTAGCCATTAACCAACTGGTTGTAATGCCTGTTCTAGGACTAAATTAACGGCAGAACTAAAATCCTTGACAATTAAATCTGGGTGGTAAAGTTCTTGTTGGGAACGATCGCGAATACCACATTCCACGGCGATCGCCTTAATGCCTTGCTTTTTGGCAGAAATGATATCAGCTTCCGTATCTCCCACCATCCAAGTGTCAAACGCAGGAGGGAGTTCCCTCATAGCCCTTGCCATTAACAAGGGTTTATCTTCAGTATCACGAGTTTTAATATAGTCGTTGCTCAGACAGTAACAACGGTTTTCTGGAAAAAATCTACCTAAATTGTATTTTTTGAAAGCATATTCTAGTTCCCGTTCCCGACGCATTGTCATAACAACCAAGTCAATACCAGCCCTTTGAACTTTTGCGAGAGCCTCAACAGCACCAGGAGCTAACGTATCGTACTCGAAATAAGGTTGGGTATGGACGGTTTGCTTTCGCAGTTGGGAAAATTCCTCTGCTTGCGCTTCATCAAGACCAGATATAATAGCAATTTGCTTTTCCGGAACACGCGATCGCTTCATTTGCCAAAATTCTGCTTTAGACAGTTCTCGTAGCTCCTGTCTGGGACGTCGGATTTTTTGCAAGCAATATTGGTAAACGCTGTAGTAACGTCCGGAAACGTCAATAATGGGACCGTCAAAATCAGTAATAAGTCTTAACATTTCTTTTTAAAACTGAAAATTTACTTACAGACTATCCCAATTGATGCGGTAGTGTGGTTTTAAATATTTAATGAATCTGTTTTGAATTGCTTATCAATCGAGTCTGACAGTCATCTTTTACAAAAATAAATGACTATCAGGTTGGATATTAATTTCTAAGGGAACTGCTTGAGGTTCAGCCGAGAGAGCAAAGAAAATCGCATTCGCCGCAGTTTCGGGGCTGAGCATTTTTTTCCGGTCTACCTTTAAACTCACATTGTCCCAGAAAGGAGAATCAACTCCACCAAAATAGAATAAAGTGAACTTGATGCCAAAGCGTTTCAGCTCCTCTGCCATACACTTGCTAAAACCAACAACACCAAATTTAGAAGCAGAGTAAGCCGCCGCCATTGCCATTGAGTGTTTGCCCAAAATGCCCACAACATTACAAATATGACCGGATTTGCGCTTTTGCATTTCTTGGGCTGCTTTTTGACAGGTGTAGAAACTGCCTTTCAAATTAACTTCCAGCATCTTTTCCAGATCCTCAGGTTCCACACTGTTGTAAGACTTGAGTATTCCAACACCAGCTGCATTCACCAAAACATCAATTTGACCAAAACCAGCAACCGTCTTAGATATCAGTGTATCTACTTGTTGAACGTCAGTAATATCTGTAGTAACAGTCAAAATTTGCCCTGGCAACTCAGCAGCTAGTGCTGTAAGACGATCGGTATTCCTTGCTGCCAGTACCAATTTTGCACCTGTAGGGGCTAGTTGGCGAGTCAGGGCTGAACCAATACCACCAGTGGCACCAACAATAACTACGACTTTATCCTGCATAATATTTTTTACATTTTTTCATAACTCTTAACATAATACTTCATGAGTTACTTTGTTACAAAAAATTCCTGCTTTGCCGAGCCTGGGTGGTGTTTTCAAACTACTTGCTTAGCCTCCTAATTTTTTAGCTCCCCCTAAATCCCCCTTAAAAAAGGGGGACTTTAAGAGTATTCCAGGGTGCGATGCCCACCCTACGCCTAGTTCCAGTGAAAAAACACTGCCCAGCATGAGAATGGTGCAACTACCATATACTTGACAGAGCATTTGAGAAATTTACGCCAAGGCGATGTGACAGACACCTTCTGTATTAGTTAGTTTAAAAGAGCTAGATGATTGTATAAATTTTTTAAAGTTACCAGCTTGTAAGCGCTTAAGTGCCTTTGTAATTCCTTCATTACAATGCTTATAAAATTCACTGGCTAAAGCTCCTTGAGAAACGTAGCTTTCATTTGATTTACTTGTTAAATTTTTTACGATAATTACCAAAGTTTGTTCTAATTCAGCGATAGAATTAATGCTGGATGAAAATTGATTGTTCGCAATATTTGTATCATTAAGATTATCACTGTCTATTTTTGGCTCCTGCGGTAATTCAAATAAAGTTATATACAATACATCTTTACTAAATATTTGGTGTAAGCTAAAAATATGGGGATATTCCATAAAAATATCCTTAGCTGTTTTGTCCGAAAAATAAGTAGAGACAACTTGATTTATAGAGATTTTATATTTTTCTTGAAATCTTTGACAAATGGTATTATGGTTCACCCAATAACTGCCAGTGCGTTTTTGTTCTTCTTTGATTAACTCTTTCAGAGTATTAATAAATTTATCAATAGAAGAAATTTTGGTATGAAATTGGGGGGAATAAACTAAGCCATTACCATTTTTTCGATTCAAAATGTTTATATTATCCCCATGCTTGCTAACTTGATATACGGTTAATCCTTTTTGTTGTAGGAGGTTACATAAGTTAGTCATCACTTTGTCTGACGAACAAACTAAAACCTCTTTGGTGTTTGGAAAACGTTCGTGGATTGCAGAACCAAAGGTTATCATTTTCCCATCAGCATTATCTTTACCCGCAGGAACATGAATCAAATCGTAGTTGCGCTCGTGGAGTTCAACATCTAATTTACCCTTGCTGCACCAATTGGCAAAAGCTATTTTGATTTGAATAGGGTAAGCACATACTGTTGTTAAAAATTTTTCTGTCTCCGTGCTGATTTGTAAATTTTCAGCGTCTAGAAGTAAAACAGCTATGGGTGTCTCTTGAGGAGCGGATGTATCGACTGATATAAATGAAGGTAATATTTCTAGATTTTGTTTAGGCTCTAAATTCTTTAATTCAAGTTTTACAAAATTTAATTGACCAACTTTTTCTAGTACATTATTTAAGAAATTTGAATAAAAACTTTCAGGAACGAATAGAGCTTTTAAGAACTTCTGTAACTGCTTGAAACGTGCATCTCCATCTTCACTTTTAGCAAGTAATTCTGTGATTTTTGCTGTTAATTTAGATTGATTGTGCTCGTTTTGCCAAGCAACCTTTCTATACTTCTCAACTAGTAACTCTGGTTGTTGTTCTTGAATAGTAATAATTGTTTGGCAAAGGCACGCACTAATTTCTTGTAATAAACTATCATGACAGCCAGTTGATAAAAACGTCTCTGGCATATTTCCCTCTATATAATACAGTAAGTAATCTTGAAAGACAGTAAGCTACCTCTGTTATACTGAGAAAAAAATTGTCTGAGATCGGTAAAATTGCGTGAATCTATCCGTAGAGGCTAAGTAATTGCCCTCATAACCAGTTTGGAGGGGCTTGAAGTAGCCGCCTTGCAAATTCAGCATCTAAAGGAGGAGAGAAGAAATATCCCTGTCCAAACTCACAACCCAATGTTTTCAAATATTGTAACTGAGAAGACGTTTCTATACCTTCTGCGATCGCTTGTATTTCCAGGCTATCTAACAGAGCAATAATTACTCGAATAATTTCAGTATTTTGCCCGTCATTTTGAATGTGACTCACAAAAGATCGATCTATCTTGAGAGTATTTACAGGTAAAAGGTGTAGGTAGCTTAGAGAAGAGTAGCCCGTCCCAAAATCATCAATGCTCAAATAAATTTTTCGGGATTTTAATTCCTCTAAAATACTAGCAGTAATTTTAGCATTGCCCATAATACCACTCTCAGTAATCTCTAACCTGAGATCTCAGTTATCTAAACAGATCTTTTGTAGAATAGTATCGATTTCTTGAATGAGATTTGTGCGGATGAGATGTTTGACTGAAAGATTAACACTCATTGGCTAACTGTGGTATAAATAACTTCTTGCTAAGTTCGCCAAGATAACCAATTGGTAATATAGAAATCCTATTTGAGATGCAAATAAGGAAGACAAGGAAGAGGTGTTTGTAAATCATTTAGGACTGCTCTACTAACAGTTCCTATTAACAAAATGACAAACGGACTTATAAAAATTGACCACAATGCCAGTTGCCATCTCTGAGTGTTGGAACGGATTGGCAGCTTCTTTCATCAAATAACTGTGCCTAATTCTATCTATAGCAATTCTTATCTGTTTTGTAGGAATTGCAAGACTCAGAGACCCGACTTCTTGAAAAAGTCAGGTCTCTTGTTTGTCAGCATTTTGAAAAAGTTCTATTAACTCATTGGCATAGTACAGACGCCTCGCCTCCCTAACCATCGGTTAAGAGAAATACTTCGTTAGTCTGAATAAAAATCACATTATTCAAACTTATAATAACTCTGATGAAGAAAAGTAAATACACATAGGTTATGACTGAAAAGACCAATGAGGGATCGATATTTGCTCAAACTTTATATTACCGGATATACACCTAGGTCTCAGCAAGCCATCTCCAATTTAATTCAGTTGTGTGAGTTACATCTGAAAAATCAACATGAGATAATTATTATTGATGTGCTGGAGCAGCCCCTGGTTGCTGAAGCTGAAAAGATTTTATTGACCCCTACCTTAATCAAAGAATTCCCTTTGCCAAAAGTACGTATTGTTGGTGATTTATCAGACACTCCAACAGTCCTATTGGATCTAAATATTCCGCAAGAGCGATCGCTCTGACATATACCATAAGTTCCTCTCTCTCTATAGGAAGAGTTACGAACTTAAGTCTTTGGGTAATATGCTCTCGACTCAAAAAGTGATTATGATTTATTCATAATAATAAACAACTTACCAAGTTAACCTAAAAAAGTGGATGCTAAATTTAATATCCTGCTTCTATTGGTCTCGCCTGAAAAAGCTAAGAATATCCTGGCGTTGTTAAGTCAGGGAGACTTTGCCACAAAGTATAAGTATAAGTGTATTTCAACAAAAGCAGATTATATTTCCCATTTACATTTAGAATGGGACGCTATTATTGCTGAATATTGCCTGAAAGATATAGAGGCTTTAGAGGCATTGCGTTTGGCACAAGCACAAGGATTGAATGTTCCTTTTATCATTTTTAACAGCACAAATAGCGTTTCTACGGCTGTAAAGTGCATGAAAACAGGAGCTACAGACTACCTGTTACAAGATGAATTGGCAAGGCTTCCTCAAATTATAGAACAGGTAATTGCTAAAAAAACACCACTTGCCAAGAATCGAACGCAAAAAATTAATTTAGAGCAAGAACTGCAAAAACAAACAGCAGAACTCAGCCAGCAAAAAGAGCATATCCAAGAGATTGAAGCCGCAGCGCAAAGAATTGAAGCACAGTTGCAAACGCTGATTGCTAAGAATGCTGATGGAATTATAGTTGTTGACAAGCAAGGTATTGTACGTTTTATCAATCCTGCAGCGCTAGCTCTGTTTGGTCGCAAACAGGAGGAACTGTTAGGCGAATTGTTTGGTTTTCCTGTTGTTTGTGGTGACAATACAGAAGTTGATATTTGTAATTGCAATAAAGGAAGCAGTAAAGCAAACTCTTGCTCGGACAAAATTGCTCAAATGCGTGTCGTGGAAATTGAGTGGTATGGGAAAACAGCATACCTTGTGTCTTTAAGAGATATTACCGAACGCAAACGGGCTGAAGAAGAGCGGACTAAACTTTTGGAACAAGCTCAAACAGCCAACCGGATCAAAGATGAGTTTCTCTCGGTTCTCTCACACGAACTGCGAACACCACTAAATCCTATATTAGGCTGGGTAAAACTTTTACAAAGTGGCAAGCTAGACCCTGTTAAAACCACTGAGGCTTTAGCAACTATTGAACGGAATGCTCGCTTGCAGATACAACTTGTGAATGACTTGCTCAGTGTATCTAAAATTTTAAGTGGTAAATTAACCTTAAATCCTGTAGCTGTTGATTTGACAACTATTATTGCATCTGCTATTGAAAGCGTGCGTCTTGCAGCTCGAGCTAAATCAATTGAGATAGTCACTGTACTTGATAGCAATGTATGTCTGGTGTTTGGCGATCCCAAGCGTTTGCGGCAAGTTATTTGGAACTTGCTTTCTAATGCTGTTAAATTTACACCATCTACAGGACGCGTCACAATTCGTTTAGAAAAGATTGATTTATATGCTCAAATTCAAGTGAGCGACACAGGCAAAGGTATTAAACCAGATTTTTTACCTTATATGTTTGATTATTTTCGCCAGCAAGATAGCAGTTACTCAAGGAAGTTTGGCGGCTTGGGCTTGGGTCTCCCTATCGTTCGTCACTTGGTTGAACTACATGGTGGAACTGTTCAAGCAGAAAGCCTTGGTGACGGTAAGGGTGCAACTTTTACTGTGAGGCTTCCATTAATACCTTCTTCTTCCTTAACCCAGCAAGAGAGTACTGAAAATAATGATGTCTTGGATTTAAGCGGAGTTCGCGTACTTGTTGTGGATGATGAACAAGATAATCGAGATTTTTTAGTTGTCCTCCTAGAAAGTTATGGTGCTTCTGTTCGTGCTGTTGCTTCTGCACATGAAGCACTTTCCGCACTGATTGAACAACCGCCACATTTGCTAGTCAGCGATATCGGATTGCCCGGTATAGATGGCTATACTCTAATTAGGGAAATCAGATCTTTACCACCCGAACGAGGTGGCAACGTACCCGCGATCGCTCTCACGGCATTTTCGGGTGATGCGGCTCGAAAGCAATCGCTTGGAACTGGCTTCACGCTTCATCTGTCCAAGCCAGTTGAACCAAATATGTTGGCTAGTGCTATTGCTCATTTGGTTAATGGTTAAATCTCTCCTCTCTCGTTCCCAGCCTCAGGCTGGGGACGAGGTGGACGAGGTGGGGGATCTCATATTATCTATCTTGTAGTAGGGAGTCAAACTCGGCTTGTAAAGCCTTAATGTCTGCAATTCTTGCTACCAGTAAATTATCGCTTCCTGCATCTGTTAAACGCGAGTTCCAATAGCAAATACTTTCTGAATGATTCATCCAAAAATTAATCACACTGTTTATAACCTCATCTTTCTCCCAACCCCATTTTGGAGGTACGGGTTCTACTGATTGAATAAATGCATCAAGTGTGCATTTATGGCTGCCAATATATTCCAAAGCTAAATCCTGAGATTTTTGCCAACTCTGTTGTTGGTGAGTGAAAAAATCCAAAACTGAAGACACGCCTACAATATCAAATGCGTATTTCATTCTCATCCTCCAATTTTTGAATGTTTGATATGCAGTCTTAAATTTTAAAAATGTTTGCCTCAAAAAGCATTCTTTGTCTTCTACCAGAAGTGAGTCAATTACTAAGAAGATTGGCACTCAAGCCCTGTGATTGCTAATCTCTATGCCATTGAAAATTAGCATTAAAGCCTCTAGAGTGCTAAAGTTTGTCTAGAAAAAATTTAGCAGTTGCGTACATTGAGTGCTAATGTTTATAAGGGTATTTATATTAAATTATTAGAGATTTTTCCAGCTTGAAAAGTGATAGATACTAATTTTAATATTTCTTTAACGTTTCCATTGACAGATTTTCAAGGCGAAATCGCCGCTTTGTCTGCTGCATTTCTATGGGCTGTAGCATCGACGATTTATGGTCGATTGGGAGAGCGTATTCCGCCGTTACAACTGAATCTGCTGAAAGGGATTATTGCGATCGCATTTCTCTTACTGACTATCCCGATTGCTGGAGAATGGTTACCTAACATAGCTCTTTTGCCGTTGTGTTTACTTCTGACAAGCGGTATTGTAGGTATTGGTTTGGGAGATACAGCCTTTTTAGCAGCTATAAATTACTTAGGAGCGCGTCGCGTCCTAGTTATGGGAACCCTTGCTCCACCAATTGCGGCTGTACTAGCCCTAATTTTTCTCCAAGAAAAAATAAATTTGAGTGCCTGGTGCGGAATTTTGCTAACTATTATAGGAGTGGCTTGGGTGATAACAGAGCGCACTCCCGATGACAGGATAGGGACACGGGGAACTCTAGATACGGGAAATGTTGCAGCACCTTTGTTTGCATCTCCTTTTTGGAGGGGAATAGGCTTTGGTTTGCTAGCAGTCGTAACAAATGCGACAGGAATGGTGCTTTCACGAGCAGCATTTATCGATCGCAGTATAAACCCATTGTGGGCAGCATTACTGCGTTTAAGTGCTGCCGAGTTAGTTCTCCTAGTATGGATAGCCTTACGCCATCGACAAGGTAACTATAAGGGAAAGACATTACACTCAAGACAATTTGTGATGGCAGCTATCTTTGCTTCCTTCTGCGGTACTTTTTTAGGAATTTGGTTGCAACAAACAGCTGTAAAATTTACAGCTGTGGGAATTGCTACGACTCTGATGCAAACTAGCCCATTATTTGTGATTCCTCTCTCCAGATGTCTGGGAGAGAGGGTGAGTTTGAGAGCAATTGCAGGTGCTTTAGTTGCGATCGTTGGTATTGGATTGCTATTTTATCTCAAATAAACCTCACATCTTACTCTCGCCAAAAAACGTACTGCTTCTGTTGTTCGGAAAACTTTTTAGAAAGAAGAACTAAATCTTCTTCTGGTAAGGAAGACTTGCAATAAAACGGGAACTTTGGCTGCCTAGAAGTATAGTCGTAAAATATGGCAAATCTATCTGAAGCCACAGGTTTCTTTCCGCGATGGAAAACGCTTGCAGTACCGGCAAAAACAACTGTTCCAGCCGAGCCAGTACAAGATCTGTAATTTGAAGGCGAGATGGCTCGGCTCATGGTTTTGTCTCTAATATAGCCATGCTTATATCTAAGAGCATGAGTGACTTCTGGAGTTAAAGACTGCGGAATATATTGAAAAGGACCGTTATCCTCATTGATATCATTCAGATAAACAATGATTTTAAGCAGTTTTCGGTCTTCTGAGTCCATGTGCCACAGCCTTGATTTCTTCTCAACGTTGTTGGCTATATCTCTACGAAAGTATGCGCCGTGATAGGCTACTGGCAAACCAAGATAATTCTCAACAATATTCAGTAAACGTTGCTCTAGTCCCCAAAGAAAGATTTCTGGAGATTCCATAATTTGCGTGGAAGTCGCATGAACAACGTAGTCATTTTTCTCCCCGCAGGTTATTGCTGGTATCTTGAGCATCAAGTTTTTTGCTGCTTCAAACATTTGTGGCGCTGAAGGAATTGAGAGCGCCTCTAATGAGGTGATGGCAACCCCCTCTGTATTTAAAGTTTCCACTAGCTCCCGGTCAGCCGTAGATAGAGCAGGCAGTTTTATAGTATAATTTTTAACAGATAATTGATAATCTAATTCGGCTGGATTTTTTACAAATGATATCTCATAGAGATTTTTGAATAGCCGATTACGTACTTGCGTAGCAATAGTTATTGTCATATTCGTCAAATTTGCAACACTAATAAAAAC
>NZ_WJFC01000273.1 GCF_009725235.1 Scytonema sp. UIC 10036 | reverse complement strand
CCCCTCATCTCCTCTCATAACTCTCCCAGGAAGGTTGAAAACCACGCCGTTGCAGAAAGTCCTGTTGAATTTGCTGTCTTTGACGCAACAGTTCAGTATCCGTTGTACCTTGAGACATTTGTTCGAGTTCTAATTGCTCTAACTGTGCTAGTGCTGACAGGGGTTGGTCTGAAATAACACTCAGTCCAACAAGGGCGCGGCGTGCTTCGTTATCTTGGGGTTTTTGTGCTACCACTTGGGAATAAATTTCTCGCGCTGACTCATAGCGTCTTTGTTCAAAACGAATTCCTCCCAATGCCGATAGAGCATCTATATTATTGGGTTGCTGTGCCAGAATATTTTCATAAGCTTTGCTTGCTGAATTTAAATCGCCTGCGGCTCTGGCTAACTCTCCTTGCAATTGGTATGTGGATGGATTGTTGGGAAGGTTGGCAACTAATTGTTTGGCTCGTGTTTGTGCTTCGGTTGGATTGCGTTTGGCGATCGCTTGAATTAAACGCAGTTGCACTGGTATATAACTGGGGTCAACTTGTGCTAAGTAATTATATAAAGGTTCTCTCTGTGCTGCAGCCGGTAACGCACCTACTAAACTAAATAGTTCTGGAGGTGCATTGGTTGCTGGTTGTGTTGTCAGCCAATTGTTAAGAACGGCTTCTGCTTCTTGTTGAGAAATTCGCTTAGACTGATACCCGATACTTGTACGTCCTAACTGTGCAGCTAAATTCTGTGGTTGACGTGCTACCAATTGGTCGTAAATTGTTAAGGCTTCATCAAATCTTCTCTGTTGCACTCGCACGCCTGCAAGTCCGCGCAAAGCACCTACAACAACTTCTTCATCATTTGGTTGAGTCGCAAGCACGGCTTGAAAACGTTGAACGCTGGCTTCTAAATTACCTTCGCGTCGTTCAATTTCTGCAGCCAGCAATTGGGGTAACAAGCTTTTTGTCCCTTCTGGAGTTGCTGCATAAGCTGACAACGCTTGCTTTGCTGCATTTTTGTCATCCAGTTGTAGGTAAATCTGAGCTAACCGAAAGTACAAAAACGGAACTTGTACTCCCCCAGTATCAGCTTGGGATTCTATAAGCTTTTGATATACGGGTAAAAGTTCTGAATCTGGGTTATCAATGTCCGCCACTGCCAACCCTAACTGTTGCAACTCTACAGTATTTGCAGGTAGGGTTTGCAGTTCACTCGTCAAACGCTGTTTCAAATTATTCTTAGTCAGCATTCCCAACTTGTGTTCTAGAGCTAATTGCCGCACGATTAAGCTTTTGTCGTTGGGCAATTGGGCAGCTGCTTGTTGATAGAGTTGCAGTGCGGTTTGCTCTCCTTGCGGCAATCCGGTATAAACATCGGCTACTTCTCGCAAAAGTGCGGGGGATGGGTTGGGAGTGTCGGCGAGTGCTTGACGGTAAAGAGTGGCTACTTGCTGTGCTAAATTGGGGTCATTGGTAGAAACGCGAATTTCGTTGAGCGATCGCGCTAACGGTAAAACGGCATCCGGACGACCTTGTAATGGTTCTAATACCGATAGGGCTTGTGTGGTTTGTCCGTTGGCAATATATGTTTTGGCAAGTTCGGCGCGGGTTTCGATTGCCAGTCTATTCATCCCTTTGCTACGTTGTAACTGTGCTTCTAAAAGTGGTATTGCTCCTTTGGAATTACCAGTTTCTCTTAAAGTGTTAGCATAAGCGATCGCCGCATAGTCTGTCACGGGTTTACCAGTGGCTCTGTAACGGTCAAACAACTCTAAGGCTTTGCGATAATTGCGACTGTAACTGTATGCTTGAGCAGCACCAAGAACGGCTTCTGGTGTCGGATTGTTCGCCAGAACTATTTCATAATCTCCCAAAGCTTCGCGAAATTTTCCTTGATAGGAATAGAGAAGTGCTCGATAAGAACGGGCTTGTACATCGTTGGGGTTGAAATTTAACAGAGTACTGAGACTTTCTATACCTCGTACTTGCCACTCCGGGCGATATGTACCCATTATCCCTACAATTTTAAGCGCACCTTGATTGTTGGGGTCTTGTACGAGGACTTGTTGGTAGGTATTCCATGCTTCATCAATGCGCCCAGCCCGGTTGTAAGAAATTGCTAGCCCTAGTTTTGCATTCAGCGATCGAGGATTGCCCCTGACAGCTTGTTGAAATGATTTGATAGCATCATTAACCCAGCCTTTTTTTAAGAGGTTATATCCTCTTTGTACGGCTGACGAAGACTTTTGAGCTTGTGCTGGAACTATCTCAAAGGTGAGCGTTGCAATTGAACCAGCAACTAAAAAGAATGAAAAACAAAAAGCAGCCGTCAGGCTTTTTATTCTTTTTACAGAGGTTATTCTCATTCGCTAGTTCTCCTTCTTGGAGGGACAATATCTAATTCCGATCGCACCCTGACACCGAGAACAGCTTCTTCAAAATTATCTCGTTCTTGCAAGGTGAATCCCAACCAGAGATTGGGAAGCACGCGAAAATCATAAAACAGTTCCAACACATCTGGGGTATCTCCACGGCGAAGGCGATCGTTGGATAAACCTCGCCCGTAACCCAAACCCAAGCGATCGTCTGGAGTAAACAAGTCTAAAAAAGTTACGCCAAAAGAGTAAGTATCAGCGCCTTCTCCCAAATCGCGATTTTCGTAACGCCCGTAACGTCCGAAAACACCCATCTTTAAGTTAGGTATATAAACTTCAGCATTCAAACCATAGGCTTCTTCGCGATCGTCTTCTTGCGTTCCAAACAAGGTACTTGCTTGATTTCTGGCAATGCCAAAGCTTTCGGGAAAAGTATCGCGGTTACCTGCATCGCGGTTAGTGGCATAAGTTCCCCGAATAATTGCATTTCCATAACGAAGCGCGACTTCTCCTGCAAATCCATCCAAGGAAAAATCACTTATTTTATTTGATGAAGAAAACACGGCGGCTTTTGCTTCAATGTTGTCAGTGACACTCCAATTGACTAAAAAACCTGTTCGAGAAGCTATACCCGTTGCCGACAGGGCTGGGTTTGTTTGAAACACGGGGTTAAAAAACTGACTTGCCCCATCCTTAGCAAAGCTATTGCGGTCAAAATAAGACGTTAAATCTATTTGACCCAAAACAAAACGTAAATTGGGAACTCCGCCAAATGAAGTCGCAACATAAAGCTCGTTGATATTCAAACCATCTCCACGAGAATCAACAAGCAAGTCTTCGCCTGTCACTAAATCCAATGTTGCTCCAACCAAAGCCTGTGAAGAGAGTGGATAAGTTCCACTTACACGTGCGCGTGCAGCAGAATCGTCTCCTTCAGTTATATAGACGCCTTGTAATTTTAAAGAGGGCTGTCTGAAAGCTGTACTGTCAATAGAGGAACGAGGTTGTGAGAGCGATTGTGAAGTGACTGGTGGTGTAGTTGTTGGCAGCTGACTTTCTTCCCTGCTGCCTGTTGTCTGTTGCCTGTTTCCTTCTTGTTGATAGTTTTGCCCTGAATAAATGTTTGAAGTAGAAGCACCTGTGATTGATTGTGGCGAGACAGGTTGACAATTCAGTAGTATGTTGAAACTTGAATTAGGGGTGTTAGTAACAGATGGGGATGGTACAGCTTGGCAGTTTAACAAAATATTAAATGTTGATACAGGAGTTGAGGAATGAGAGGGCGGAGCCAGTTGTACTTGTTGTGGGTTAAAACTTGGTGCAGAAGCTGCGGGTAGTGGTGGTAGAGGAACCGATTGTGCTTGAGAGTTGAGTAACTGGTGGAAAGTTGGAGTTGATGGTGCAGTAAATGGTGCAGTAAATTCTTGTACAGGGGTTGTTGTTGCATTTGTACTGGGAAGTGGTAGCAACGGAGGTGATTGAGCGTGCAGTTGTCCTGTATTTCTCTCCGCATTTTTTCTGCTTGTCCGTGTTTGTGCAGGTTTTCCTGTCATTTCCTGTCGGAGAAAACCATTCTCCAACTGCTTGATATCACGAGCTGGTATTGGCTGTGCTTCCGAAGACGCGATCTCTTTGGACGTTGCCGTGTTAGAAATCAATGATGGATTACTAGCATTTCTATCTCCTGGTGGTGGAGGTAAAGTTTGTAAACCCGACTTCGATTGTCCGCGAGATTTTGGAGACTGGGGTACTGGTAATAAATCCCCTAGTTGGAGAAAATCTCTAGATTCTTGGTTTGGGTTTTGTTGAGCAAAACAAACTTCATTGACTGCTAGAAAGCAAATGATAAAAACTTTGGTAGAAAACAGCAGACAATCAGACCAATGGAACTGCTTTGGCAACATAGCTTTACGGCAATTCAATAGTGTGAACTTCATTAATTGTTTTTCGTTGCTAGATGTCGTCACTTTATCAAAAAACTGTGAGTTCTATGAACGAAAGATTGTAAATTTTGCAATCGTTCATTAATTTGTTAAAAACCTGTGAAGCTTTCTTTTTTGTTGCTTGTGTATTAGAAAATAGGTAAGAATATAACTTACCTCATTTTCATCTGGAGTCAATCCTGAATTTTTTTATGCTCAATCTCTCCTTTCAGCTAATTTGGCAAAAAATGAAAGATTTTGGCACAAAAGATTACTTAGCAGCCATTTCTTTAGCTCTCGTCACTGTTAGTTATGGTTGTGTTCAAAAAGCACAAGAAAGTGTGCAGCTAGAAGTAACAAGCGTGCAACCAATGGGAATTAATGGTATGTACAATATAGAGGGCAGCAGTAACTTACCTGACTCAAGTTTGGTGTCAGTAGCAGCAGTTCGTTACTTAGTTTCAACAGAAGGAAAACAACAGAAATCTTTGGAAGAAGCAAACATCAACCGCTCAATTCTTGCTCGCGAAATTGTGCAGGTTAAACAAGGACAATGGCAAGCAGACTTGAACTTGTGGCAAGTAGCACCTGATGGTAGATATCAAGAAGCTTGGCAAGCCAATCAATCGCAGATGAATCTGCGCCCCGATCGTAGCGTTAGATTTATCGCTACATTTGAACCAACTGCTCAATTAAAAAAATCAAACAAACAGCTTGAAAGCAAGCAGCTTCGCTTCACAAATGAAGGAGAAGCCTATCTACAAGCACACCAAACTCTTCAAGTACCATTACCGACTGGTAAAACAGTACCTCCTTTACAAAAAGACTCGAACGGTATTTTGGGAAATCAATCCCAACCACCAACACTGATTGCTAATGCACCCCTAGTTTCATCTACTAAATTCAAACAAACTAACGCACCCTTAAAACCTTTAGAATTTATGCGTTGAAAGCCAGTGTTCCATTTTTATACACTAAAACAGAAAACGTAGCAAGCCACGAACAACAACCTAATTTACACGTTGGGCTTTCAGTACAACTGGCTTCATCAGTGTTGGAAAAATAATACCATACATTACAAATCTGTGTATTCTGGCGAACAGTTGCACGACGACTCTAGAGACGCGCCATGGCGCGTCTTTAACCTATGATGAAAATTTTCTTTTTCAATTTTAATAAATTCAGGGGCTTTAAATCATTTGAGTAGATGGCACAGAGGATAACCTCTCATAGCTACTATCTGCCATCTGCCTTTATTCTGGTAACTTTTAATACAAAATAATCAGACCAATTTCATGATTGCCAATCACCATAGAACTTTGTAAGAATCTATATATTCCCTTCCTAACCAGAAAGCTGCACACTGCTCTGGTGAAGCGATCGCCCCAGGCAGGATCGATTTGCTGCACCCTGCAACAAACGCCCTCAACTGTCAACCCAAAACGCTCAATCTCTCAGTCTTTGGCTAATATAGTTTACGGTTTTTCGACCAAAATTGAGTAGTACTAGAGCACTATATATTAATATGTTGATATAATATATAGATGTCCGCTACACAGCGTGGCACCAGCGTTCGTTGAACCTTTAGTGTTTGCCAAAGTTAGAGTAAGTATTTTGCTCTAGCGTGACTCACTTTGCCATAATATTGATGGCTTACAAAATTTAGCTCTCCAATTAGGATTTCTAGTAGAGCCACAACTCTCCCAAAAATGGTAGGGATTGAGAGCCTACAAGAGTCGAGGAGCTTAAATGAAAAGTTTTTTTAAAAAATTTTTCATTTAGTTCTCAATATTGGCAAAGGAGATGCTATATTAGTAAGCCTAGTAGTGTGTGTAAATATTTAGATATTCTTTCTGGAACTGACTGTGGCGAATACAAAGTCTGCTCTCAAGCGTGCCAAAATCGCAGAACGCAACCGACTGCGTAATAAAGCTTATAAATCAGCAGTGAAGACGCTGATGAAGAAATATTTTGCTGCTGTTGAAACCTATGCAGCTAATCCGAGTACTGAACAGAAGCAAGAAGTTCTCAAGCATATGTCGGAAGCCTACAGCAAAATAGATAAAGCTGTAAAGCGTGGTGTTTTACATCCTAACAATGGAGCTAGAAAAAAATCCAAACTAGCGCAAAGGCTGAAAGCTCACTCACAACCTACAGTAGCTGCAGCGCAATAGTCATTGGTCATTAGTCATTGGTCATTAGTCATCAGTCACTAGGTTTTACAAAGGACAAAAGACAAATGACAAAGAACAAATGACAAAGGACAAATGACAAAGGACAAATGACAAAGGACAAACAATGCAGCTGATTGACACCCACGTTCACATTAACTTTGATGTTTTCCAGTCCGATTTAGAAGCAGTGCGCGAACGATGGCAAGCAGCTGGTGTAGTACATCTGATACATTCCTGTGTAGAGCCATCAGAGTTCTCTGGCATTCAATCCATAGCTCATCGCTTTCCCGAAGTCAGTTACGCTGTGGGATTGCATCCTCTAGATGCAGAACAATGGAATGAAAAAACAGCTCTTGAGATTTTCTCATGGGCTAGTTCTGATTCTAAAGTGGTAGCGATTGGGGAAACGGGGCTAGATTTTTACAAGGCAACCAACTACGAGCAACAGCTGATAGCTTTTGAAACTCAGTTGGAAATTGCTACTGATCTCAAATTGCCAGTGATTATCCACTGTCGGGATGCCACAAGCGAGCTAAAAGAGGTGCTGAGAAAATGGAAAAACATCAAAGGAGATAGTGTTCGGGGAGTCATGCACTGTTGGGGAGGAAACCCAGAAGAAACACAATGGTTTCTCGATTTGGGTTTCTACATTAGCTTTAGTGGAACGGTTACGTTCAAAAACGCGAAACAGATTCAGGAGTCTGCCACAATGGTGAGGAGCGATCGCCTGCTAGTGGAAACAGATTGTCCCTTCCTTGCTCCCGTTCCCAAACGGGGCGAGCGGCGAAATGAGCCAGCTTACGTCCGTTATGTAGCAGAGCAAGTCGCCAAATTACGAGGGGAAACACTTTCAGATATCGCCTCCCTAACCACCCGCAATGCCTGTGAATTGTTTGGCATAACGTTATAAAGGTTACCTGGCTTTAAACAATACAAGGGAGAATGAAAACACAAAAAGTTGCGGGGGGAAAAAATGTGTTAATATTAATTCCTCCAAAATCACTTTGTGTACGTCATAATGGTTAAGGAAGCGACAAATCAATTACAATTACACAAGTTGCTTCATTATTCACACGTACCATCCTTATATCTCTACAAGCGGATGCTCCGATTCAATCACAAACCCTTTCTGATAAGGCTAACCTATCTTTTTTCTGAGTAAGCGGCTATAGAAATACCTATTGTTAAATGAAAATTGCACAGGGTCCTAAACCTGCCAAAACAACGCTATCCCAATAGCAACTGGGCTCAGTAGGTTCTTATCTACTGAGCACTAAATGCCATTGTCTCATTGTTGTTGAAGATACTTTGTTTCGGAAAAACCCGGAGCGTAAAAACATGGCTTGAGTAAAATGACGCGCTTTTTGGAGGGGGAAGTGAGGAAAGCCAAACAACTAAAAAAATTAGTCATTGGTCATTAGTCATTTGTCAGTTGTCCTTTGTCATTTGTTCTTTGTTGTTTATGAAAGATTAATAACCAATAACCAATGACCAATAAGTGTCAAATGACCAACGACCTCTAATGGCTCCGTTTGCCCGCATCTACGAGAGTTGTAGGTGGTACGAGGAGAAGTTCTCACACACGTAATTGAAGTAAAAATTAGGTTGAAAAAGGTAGAGGCATGACTAACGAATCACTGATGGAACCCGCCTTTATGCTACCCGACTTGATAGAAATTCAGCGTTCCAGTTTTCGCTGGTTTCTAGAAGAAGGGTTGATAGAAGAACTCAACTCTTTTAGTCCTATTACAGACTATACAGGCAAACTAGAACTGCACTTTTTAGGTCATAACTACAAGCTCAAAGAGCCAAAGTACAGTGTTGAAGAAGCAAAACGGCGGGATAGTACCTACGCAGTACAAATGTACGTACCTACCCGTCTGATTAACAAAGAAACAGGAGAAATCAAAGAGCAAGAGGTTTTTATTGGAGATCTGCCTTTGATGACAGACCGAGGCACGTTCATCATCAATGGTGCGGAAAGAGTCATAGTCAACCAAATAGTGCGAAGCCCAGGGGTTTACTACAAATCAGAAATTGATAAAAACGGTCGCCGTACCTACTCAGCTAGTTTAATCCCTAACAGAGGGGCATGGCTGAAATTTGAAACAGACCGTAATGACTTGGTGTGGGTAAGAATCGACAAAACTCGGAAATTGTCGGCACAGGTACTTCTGAAAGCTTTGGGATTATCAGACAACGAAATTTTTGACGCTTTGCGTCACCCAGAGTACTTCCAAAAAACCATTGAAAAAGAAGGGCAATTCTCGGAAGAAGAAGCCTTGATGGAGTTGTATCGCAAGCTCCGCCCTGGTGAACCACCCACAGTATTGGGGGGACAACAGCTCTTAGACTCGCGCTTCTTTGATGCCAAACGCTATGACCTCGGTAGAGTAGGACGCTATAAGCTCAACAAGAAATTGGGGCTGCAAGTACCAGAACCGATACGTGTTTTAACACCACAAGACATTTTGGCGTCAGTCGATTACCTAATAAATCTGGAGTTTGACATTGGCAACACCGATGATATCGACCATTTGGGTAACCGTCGGGTCAGAAGCGTTGGAGAATTGCTGCAAAACCAAGTACGGGTGGGTTTAAACCGATTGGAAAGGATTATTCGGGAAAGAATGACCGTATCGGATGCGGAATCATTGACGCCAGCTTCTTTGGTGAACCCGAAACCGTTGGTAGCGGCAATTAAAGAATTCTTTGGGTCCTCGCAATTGTCTCAGTTCATGGATCAAACCAACCCATTGGCGGAACTGACCCACAAGCGACGTTTGTCAGCTCTTGGTCCTGGCGGTTTGACTCGCGAACGTGCGGGGTTTGCGGTGCGAGATATTCACCCATCTCACTACGGACGCATTTGTCCGGTGGAAACGCCAGAAGGTCCAAACGCTGGTTTGATTGGTTCTTTGGCAACTCATGCTCGCGTTAACTTATACGGGTTCTTAGAAACTCCGTTCCGGAAAGTGGAGAACGGAAAGGTACGGTTTGATTTGCCCGCTGTATACATGACGGCGGATGAAGAAGACGACTTGCGAGTGGCTGCAGGTGATTTGCCTCTAGATACTGAGGGGAATATTCTTGGACCGACGGTCACAGTGCGCTATCGTCAGGAATTTTCTTCAACCATACCAGAGCAAGTAGACTACGTAGCGGTTTCTCCCGTACAAATAGTGTCGGTTGCTACTAGCATGATTCCGTTCCTAGAGCATGATGACGCGAACCGCGCCCTGATGGGATCGAATATGCAACGCCAAGCAGTGCCGTTGTTGAAACCAGAACGTCCATTGGTGGGTACGGGTTTGGAAGCTCAGGGCGCACGCGACTCTGGGATGGTGATTGTCTCGCGTACTGATGGTGAAGTGGTTTATGTTGATGCCAATAAAATTCGGGTGCGGGTGAGCGATCCCTCTCAATTGGCAGCTATCGGTCACCGCCACAGTGCAAACAGTTCAAAATCCTTAGAAATTGAGTACACCATTTCCAAGTACCAGCGTTCCAACCAGGATACTTGTCTCAATCAGAAACCATTGGTTTATATGGGTGAGCGAGTGGTTGCAGGTCAGGTATTGGCTGATGGTTCTTCCACTGAAGGTGGTGAATTGGCTCTGGGACAAAATATTGTCGTTGCATATATGCCTTGGGAAGGCTACAACTACGAAGACGCAATTTTGATTTCCGAGCGATTGGTACAAGATGATATTTATACCTCAATTCACATTGAAAAGTATGAAATTGAGGCTAGACAAACCAAACTGGGTCCGGAAGAAATCACGAGAGAAATTCCGAACGTGGGTGAAGATGCCTTGCGTTCCTTGGATGAACAGGGGATCATTCGCATTGGGGCTTGGGTGGAATCTGGAGATATCTTAGTAGGTAAAGTGACTCCGAAAGGTGAATCAGACCAGCCTCCGGAAGAAAAACTTTTGCGGGCGATATTTGGTGAAAAAGCACGGGATGTGCGAGATAACTCCCTACGAGTTCCTAACGGTGAAAAGGGACGTGTTGTGGATGTGCGCTTGTTCACTCGCGAACAGGGTGATGAGTTACCACCTGGTGCAAATATGGTGGTCCGGGTGTACGTAGCTCAAAAGCGGAAAATCCAAGTGGGGGACAAGATGGCAGGACGGCACGGAAATAAGGGTATTATTTCC
Organism: Scytonema sp. UIC 10036; assembly: GCF_009725235.1. Next base: position 4,261 of record NZ_WJFC01000273.1, on the reverse strand, counting down.
AAAATTTTGCCAGTGGAAGATATGCCTTACTTACCGGATGGTTCGCCTGTTGATATTGTTCTCAACCCTCTGGGGGTACCCAGCCGGATGAACGTCGGACAAGTGTTTGAGTGTCTGTTGGGTTGGGCAGGTCACAATTTGGGTGTGCGGTTTAAGCTGACTCCATTTGATGAAATGTACGGTGAAGAGTCATCGCGGAGCATCGTTCATGGCAAGTTGCTTGAAGCACGGGATGAAACAGGGAAAACTTGGGTTTATAACCCAGATAATCCGGGCAAAATTACCGTGTACGACGGTCGGACAGGCGAACCTTTTGACAGACCGGTCACTGTGGGCGTTGCTTATATGCTGAAGCTGGTTCACTTGGTGGACGACAAGATTCATGCCCGTTCTACAGGTCCTTACTCTTTGGTGACGCAACAGCCTTTGGGTGGTAAAGCACAGCAAGGCGGTCAGCGATTTGGAGAAATGGAGGTGTGGGCATTGGAAGCTTTTGGTGCGGCTTACACCTTGCAAGAATTGCTGACTGTGAAGTCAGATGATATGCAGGGGCGAAATGAAGCCCTCAATGCGATCGTCAAAGGAAAAGCAATTCCCAGACCCGGTACACCAGAATCCTTCAAAGTCTTGATGCGAGAACTGCAATCGCTAGGATTGGACATTGCCGTTCATAAGGTGGAAACACAAAACGATGGTAGTTCCTTGGATGTAGAAGTTGACTTAATGGCAGACACTGGAAACCGTCGTACCCCCCCACGTCCAACTTACGAATCTCTATCACGCGATTCAATGGACGACGAAGAGTAAGAGAATTTTGGATTTTAGATTTTGGATTTTGGATTAACAATCTGAAATCTAAGATCTAATTTCCCGGATTTTGCTAGCAATATTTCAATCTAAAATCTAAAATCCACGCATCTAAAATCGATGAGAGCAGCACAAAACAATCAGTTTGACTATGTCAAAATTGGGTTGGCGTCCCCCGACAGGATTCGAGCTTGGGGTGAAAGAACCCTACCTAACGGTCAAGTCGTAGGTGAAGTGACCAAGCCAGAGACAATTAATTACCGGACTTTAAAGCCGGAAATGGATGGCTTGTTCTGCGAGCGAATTTTTGGTCCGGCAAAAGATTGGGAATGTCACTGTGGAAAATATAAGAGAGTTCGTCACCGTGGAATTGTGTGCGAACGTTGTGGTGTTGAAGTCACCGAATCCCGTGTCCGCCGTCACCGCATGGGCTATATTAAGCTGGCTGCCCCAGTGGCTCACGTTTGGTATCTTAAAGGGATTCCCAGTTACATCGCCATCCTGCTAGATATGCCGTTGCGGGATGTAGAACAAATCGTCTATTTCAACTCCTATGTTGTTCTCAATCAAGGGAATGCAGAAACTTTAAGTTACAAGCAACTTCTGAGTGAAGACCAGTGGTTGGAAATAGAAGACCAAATTTATGCTGAAGATTCTACCCTCTCTGGAGTTGAGGTGGGAATTGGTGCGGAAGCGCTTTTGCGGTTGCTAGCCGATATTAACTTAGAGCTTGAAGGCAATTCTTTGCGAGAAGAAATTACTACCGCTAAAGGACAAAAGCGAGCAAAGTTAATTAAGCGCTTAAGGGTGATTGATAATTTTATTGCCACCGGTTCTAAACCAGAGTGGATGGTGATGACGGTGATCCCCGTAATCCCCCCAGATTTGCGTCCAATGGTACAGCTTGATGGTGGACGATTTGCAACCAGTGACTTGAATGACCTTTATCGCCGAGTCATCAACCGTAACAACCGTCTGGCTCGTTTGCAAGAAATTTTGGCTCCGGAAATTATTGTTCGCAACGAAAAGCGGATGCTGCAAGAAGCAGTGGATGCTTTGATTGATAACGGTCGTCGGGGACGCACTGTTGTTGGCGCAAATAACAGACCGCTCAAATCTTTATCCGACATTATTGAAGGTAAGCAAGGTCGTTTCCGTCAAAACTTATTGGGTAAACGGGTTGATTACTCCGGACGTTCTGTAATTGTGGTAGGACCAAAACTCCACATTCACCAGTGCGGTTTACCAAGAGAAATGGCAATTGAGTTATTCCAACCGTTTGTGATCCATCGACTGATCAAGAGCGGGATGGTGAATAATATCAAAGCGGCGAAAAAGTTAATTTCTCGTTCCGACCCCAGTGTTTGGGATGTTTTGGAAGAGGTGATTGAAGGACACCCCGTTTTGCTGAACCGTGCGCCAACACTACACCGTTTGGGTATCCAAGCTTTTGAACCAATTTTGGTGGAAGGAAGAGCAATTCAATTGCACCCACTTGTGTGTCCGGCGTTTAACGCTGACTTTGACGGTGACCAAATGGCGGTACACGTACCGTTATCTTTGGAGTCGCAAGCGGAAGCACGGTTGCTGATGTTAGCATCCAATAACGTTTTGTCACCAGCCACTGGTAAACCAATTATTACACCTAGCCAAGACATGGTATTGGGAGCCTATTATCTCACAGCAGAAAATCCCAACGCTAAAAAAGGCGCAGGGCGATACTTTGCTTCTTTAGATGATGTCATTATGGCTTACGACCAGAAGCAAGTGGAACTGCACGCTTATGTTTATGTCCGGTTTGATGGCGACGTGGAGACTGGTGAACCAGATACAGAACCGGTAGAAGTTACAACTCACGAAGATGGTTCCAGGACATTGCTGTACAAGTTCCGTCGTCTTAGAGAAGATGCTCGAGGTGAGATGATTTCTCAGTATATTCGCACAACTCCAGGTCGCGTTATTTATAATAAGGCGATTCAAGAAGCACTCTTCTAGTTAATTGTTAGTTGTTGGTTGTTAGTTGTTGGTTGTTGGTTGTTAATAACCACTAACCACTAACCACTAACCACTAACCACTAACCACTAACCACTAACCACCAACCACTAACCACCAACCACTAACCACTAACCACTAACCACTAACCACCAACCACTAACCACCAACCACCAACCACCAACCACTAACCACCAACCACCAACCACTAACCACTATCTACTATCTAATAACAAATGACAGAAAAAATGATTTTCCGGAACCGCGTAGTTGACAAGGGCCAACTGAGAAACCTAATTGCTTGGGCGTTTATCAATTACGGTACGGCACGCACAGCAATGATGGCGGACAAATTAAAGGATTTGGGTTTCCGCTACGCTACTAAAGCAGGGGTTTCTATTAGTGTTGATGATTTGATGGTTCCACCTTCTAAAAAAGCACTTTTGGAAGCCGCAGAAGCGGAAATTCGTGCCACTGAAGAACGCTATCAACGGGGTGAAATTACTGAAGTAGAACGGTTCCAAAAGGTAATTGATACTTGGAACGGGACGAGTGAAGCTCTTAAAGATGAAGTGGTTTCTCACTTTAAGAAAACTAACCCCCTCAACTCTGTGTATATGATGGCATTCTCCGGCGCACGGGGTAATATTTCTCAGGTGCGTCAGTTGGTGGGAATGCGGGGACTGATGGCAGATCCTCAAGGGGAAATTATTGACCAGCCGATTAAAACTAATTTCCGTGAAGGCTTGACGGTAACAGAATACATTATTTCTTCTTACGGTGCCAGAAAAGGATTGGTGGATACAGCGCTGCGGACGGCGGACTCTGGTTATCTTACCCGCCGTCTGGTGGACGTATCTCAAGATGTAATTATTCGGGAAATTGATTGCGGTACCACTAGAGGTATTCCTCTGGTGGCAATGAAAGAAGGTGGGAAAACTTTAATTTCCCTGTCAACACGCTTGTTTGGACGCGTTCTGAATGAGGATGTGGTGCATCCCACGAAAGGTGAAGTCATTGCGACTCGCAACACTGCTATTTCTGATGAATTGGCCAAGAAGATCGAAAAATCAGGCCTCACTGAAGTGATGGTGCGATCGCCACTCACCTGTGAAGCGGCAAGATCTGTTTGCCAACACTGCTACGGTTGGAGTTTGGCGCATGGGGAATGGGTAGATTTGGGTGAAGCTGTCGGTATTATTGCGGCACAAAGTATCGGTGAACCTGGTACTCAGCTGACAATGCGTACATTCCACACAGGTGGTGTCTTCTCAGGTGAAGTGGCAAAACAAGTGCGCGCTGATAGTGATGGTACTGTTCGCTACTCTAAGAAATTGCGTCTGCGACCCTACCGCACCCGCCACGGAGAAGACGCTCAGTACGTAGAGATGAATGGCAATATTTCTCTGGAAATAGCGACTGGGGCATTGGGCAATGGGCATGGAGAAGAAACCCCTACTC
>NZ_WJFC01000272.1 GCF_009725235.1 Scytonema sp. UIC 10036 | reverse complement strand
CCCCTAACCCCTAACCCCTCGCTTAACTACTCTGTAGGAATTTGCTCTACAAAAGCTTCTGCTTGGATGATAAGTTTGCCTTGTTCAGCCTCTAGTTGTTTAATTCGGAGAGTCATTCCTTCTAAATCGAAGTTACTCAAATTTAAAATTTCACTCGTTGCATCTACCAAAGCTTTTGTGAGTTCCGGAGATACCTCTTGTGTATCACCATACTCAACAATTTCCAGACTCACTGTTTGTCCGTTTGCGCTAACTTTGGGTACTGCTGAAAAGGCTACTTTATAATTTTCATTAGTTTCTTTCAACATCACATTCGCGCTTAACGTGATTTTATTATTACCGGGTAACCGAAAATCAACTTGTTGGGGAACAACAGTCCTAGATTGCCCGTTGATATGAATTTTTTGCTCTTGCAATTGCGAGCGAACATATTCAGAGTTAAAGGCACGGTTAATATCTTCTTGTGTTAAAACAACCCTGGCTGTACCTTTTGTTGGTTTGGTGAGTTCTATCTTTCCAAAAGCAGCACTCAAAGGATTGATAGATACAGTACTCGTATGCATTTCCAACTCCTGCATGCGAAGGTCTTTCTGCATAACCAAACCTTCGCCTTCAATAGTCACTGAATCCACTTCTCCCTGAACGAGTTTGAAGGGATCTGTTTGAATATTTACATCCAAATTTTTGACTTCATCTAATTGGCTGGATAGCCCTATTTCTGCGGCTTTGTTTAGTGCCTGCTCTCCCAGTCCCGGACTATCGGGCATTGCGTTTTTATCTCCTATTTGACCTTCCTTGCGTCAATCTAGAAAATTGGTGTAGAAAATTAATCTATCCTGTGGGGTAATCACAAATATCCCTTATCTATCAAAAAGCATAGATTGACTTGAATTGAGGTAAATTTCCTTTTTTCTACCCGGAGTTTTGAAAGCTATCGGTCAAAAGAAAGATGGAATAGAATGAATAATTGTGCCACTTTGAAATTGAAATCACTACAAAAAATTTTCCAGAGGGGAACCAGAAAATGGTTGCAACTTTAGATGATACCAAACGTTCTGCTATTGCTATTAAGCTGGCTGACATGAAGGCAATTCAAAAGCTAATCATTGAAAACGAGCAAAAGTTGCTAAGTCAAATTAGCGATTCAGAAGTTGCCGATCGCTTCCGGAAGATGCTGGATGATGACAACAAAAACATTGGTGTTCTAGAAACAGTAATCGGTCAGTATGGCATTCAAGCTGAGCCAGAAAAAACCGTTACACAAATGATTGAGAAGGTTCGTCAATTGCAGCAAGGCTCTGAATTGAGCTTGTATGAAAAAGTCTTCCAGCACGAATTGCTGAAGCACCAGCAAGTCATGACTGGTTTGACCATTCATAAAGCAGCACAAAAAGTTGGCGCTGACGTATTGTTAGCGATTGGACCCTTGAACACTGTTAACTTTGAGAACCGCGCTCACCAAGAGCAGCTCAAGGGTGTTCTAGAGGTTCTGGGTGTTCGCGAACTCACCGGTCAAGATGCAGATCAAGGTATTTGGGGACGCGTTCAAGATGCTATGGCTGCATTGAGCGGTGTATTTGGTAGCGCAGTTACCCAAACCTCTGACAAGGGTGACATGAACGTTCAAGATGTTATCCGCCTGGATCACAACAAGGTAAACACCCTGTTCACCGAACTGTTGGCTAGCAACGATCCTCAAAAGATTCAAGAGTACTTCGGTCAAATCTTTAAGGATTTGACTGCTCACGCTGAAGCTGAAGAGCAAGTTGTATATCCTGCTGTGCGTCCTTTCTACGGTCAGAACGACACTCAAGAGCTTTACGACGAGCAAGCTGAAATGAAGAAAATGTTGGCGCAAATTAAGGCTATTAACCCCTCTAACGTAGAGCAATTCAAGGATAAAATCAGACAGCTCATGGATGCTGTTGGCGATCACATCCGTCAAGAAGAAAGCACAATGTTTGCTGCTATCCGCAACAACTTAAGCTCCGATCAAAGCGAGCAACTTGCAACTCAATTCAAAGCTGCTAAGACTGAAATTCAAAAGAAACTTGGCGTAGTTGGCGCTCGATAGTCTAGAGATATAGAGATGTAAAGCTTCGCGTCTCCATATCGGTTTCAGGTTAAAGATGATAACTCCCAACACTTTGTGTGGGAGTTTTTGTTCGTTTTGTTGATTACAGCTTTTCTCAGTCTAATGAGGTACACCCCCCTTTCATCTCCCCAAGGTATCGGGGAGACAGAGGGGGGTAATTTTTGTACCTCACTAGGTTGAAATTTGCTGTACTTAACTTAAAAAAATTAAACATAAGATGCGTTTAAGTGAGTAGTGCCGCTCTTTGTATGCATTGCAATTACAAACAGTGGAAATGAGAAGTTAGTTATCTTCTGTTATTTTTCTATGCTTTTAGGGAATTCTTGATTAAGATACTCAACACCGGAAACCCCCATATAACAAATGTCAGTCATGCCTTTATGTGAAAATGCAGCCTACTTACTGCAAGCAATTGAATATGCTCCTATCGGGATGGTTGTGTTCGATCGCGAAATGCGCTATCTCATGGTGAATCATAAATGGCTTGAGGACCATAACCTGACCGATGAAATAATTGGTCGCTCTCACTATGAAGTATTTCCCGATATACCTAAAGAGTGGAAGCAAATTTATCAACAGTGTTTGGCTGGCGAGATCGCAAAAAGAGATGAAGACCCTTGTCCAAGAAATGACGGATCTATTGAGTGGGTGCGTTGGTTACTTCGTCCTTGGTATACCACAAGTGGTGAAATTGGCGGTCTAATCATGTACAACGAAAATATGACTCAGCGCAAACAAGCTGAAGAAGCCCTGCGAGAAAGTAACACGTTGTTGCGGTCTATTTTAGAAAATACACCTGGTTTCATTGCCGTTAAAGATTGTGAGGGTCGTCATATTGCCGTGAATTCTAATTTGGCAAACTTTTTTGGCAAACCAATTGAGGAGATCGTCGGCAAAGATGATTTTGACGTGTTACCACCTGATGCTGCAAGTGCCATCATGGCAAAAGACCGCCAGATTATCAGAACAGGCATTGCCGAGACTTACGAGGAAGAAGTCTCTAATGAATATGACTGTGGAACCTTCCTCACAACAAAGACTCCTTGGCGAGATGCTTGTGGCAACATTATCGGTATCATTGCGATCGCGAGAGATATTACCGATCGCAAACAAGCGGAGATAGCCCTTCAACATAGCGAAGAACGATTTCGCTCGTTGATTGAAGCAACATCTCAAATCATCTGGGATACTAAAGCAGAGGGTGAGTTTGTTACTGAACAACCTCAATGGAGTGCATTTACCGGACAATCTTGGGATGAACTGAAAGGATGGGGCTGGTTGAATGCCATTCATCCTGACGAGCGAGCACATACTGCTAAAATTTGGTTAAATGCAGTTGCCAACCAGGTAATTTATGAAATTGAGCATCGTTTGCGCCGCTACGATGGCGAGTACCGCTACATGAGTGTACGAGCTGTCGCTGTATTGAATGCAGATGGTAGTATCCGAGAGTGGATTGGAAGACATACTGATGTAACCGAACACAAGCAATTTGAATTGGCACTGACTGAGGCTAAAGAAGCAGCAGAAGCGGCAAGTTATGCAAAAAGTGAATTTCTTGCTAATATGAGTCACGAGTTGCGAACTCCACTGAATGGCATACTGGGCTATGCTCAAATCCTGCAACGTTCAAAATCCCTCACTGAAGAAGAGCGATCGCAAATTAACGTAATTTACCAGTGTGGTTCGCATTTGCTAACTTTAATCAATGACATTCTAGATTTGTCAAAGATTGAAGCTCAAAAATTAGAACTTATACCTACTGGCTTCCACTTCCCAGCATTCCTGCAAGGTGTAGCGGAAATGTGCCGTATCCGCGCCGAACTCAAAGGCATTCAGTTTCACCACCAGTTGATATCAGAACTACCAATCGGTATCCAAGCCGATGAAAAACGCTTGCGGCAAGTACTGATTAACCTTCTTAGCAATGCTATCAAATTTACCGATACAGGCAGCGTTACCTTTACTATCAGTTATGCCTCAGAAAGCAAAATTCGCTTTGAAGTTCGCGATACTGGTGTCGGTATCGCCCAGGAACAACTCCAAGCTATTTTTCAGCCCTTTGAGCAGGTGGGAGAAAATTACCGACAGACTGAAGGTACAGGATTGGGATTGGCAATCAGCCAAAAAATCGTGGAATTAATGGGGAGCACCATTCAAGTTCGGAGCGAGCTGGGTGTTGGCAGTATTTTTTGGTTTGATGTCTACTTACCTGTTGCAAATGAGTGGGTTAAAACATCACAAACCGATGCTCGCGGACAGATTGTTGGTATAAAAGATAGCAAGCCAAAAGTTATTGTTATAGATGACAAATGGGCAAATCGCTCGGTTATTATGAATTTGCTCACTCCGATTGGTTTTGATGTGTTTGAAGCAAGCGATGGGGAAGAAGGCTGGCAGAAAGTTGAGGAATTTCAGCCAGATTTAGTCATCACCGATTTGCTCATGCCAAAACTGGATGGGTTTGGTTTAATTGAGTGTATTCGCCAGTCCACAGCATTTAAGGACATCATTATTATTGTGTCATCAGCAAGCGTATTTGAAAGCGATCGCCATCGCAGTTTAGAAGTAGGAGGGGATGATTTTATTCCCAAACCAGTACAGGCGATGGAGTTGCTCCAGAAATTGCAGCAACATCTCCATTTAGAGTGGGTTTATGAAGAGCCGCAGACTGCAAGCGATCGAGAACACAACAATGGGGATCTAGTTGCTCCACCCACAACAGAAATAAAAATTTTGTACGAGTTAGTGATGAAAGGCAACTTTAAGGGAATTATTAAACAAGCAGCATTGCTCGAACAAATGGATGAAAAATATATTCCCTTTGCGAAAAAACTGCATCAATTGGCAAAAGAGTTTCAAGACCAAGAAATTCTAGCACTCATTCAATCGTATAAGTAATACCAATTTGAATATAGAATGCGACAGATAGTTGGTCAAGATCGAGTCTAGAAATGACTTTCTCAAGCCAAAATCTAAAATCTAAAATCCAAAATGGTATAAATGATATGAATCTTCCATCTGAGCAAAATGAGACGGTTCTCATTGTTGATGACAACCCAGCCAACTTAGGTGTTTTATCCGATACTCTCGACCAAGCAGGTTTAGAAGTTTGGGTGGCAAAATCGGGAAAAGTCGCTTTAGAACGGGTCAAATATGCTCTACCCAATTTAATTTTATTAGATGTAATGATGCCAGAGATGGATGGATTTGAAACCTGCCGTCAATTAAAAGCATCTGTAGAAACAAAAGATATTCCTGTCATTTTTATGACAGCACTTTCCGACACTGCTAGTAAAGTTGAAGGTTTTCAAGTTGGAGCTGTAGACTACATTACCAAACCTTTTCAGCAAGAAGAAGTACTGTCACGAGTTAAATTACACTTAAAGCTACATAATTTAGCTGAAAAACTAGAGCAGAAAAATGCATTGTTAGAGCAAAAAGTTGCAGAAGTTACCCAAGCCTATGATGAGTTAGAGAAAATCCAAATTCAGCTAATTCAAAATGAGAAATTATCCAGTTTAGGACAAATGATTACTGGAATTGCTCGTGAAATTGATAACCCCGTGAATTTTATTTACGGTAATATTATTTATGCAAGTGAATATACCCAAGATATACTCAATCTCCTACATCTTTACCAAGAGGAATATCCATATCCAAATCCTCGCATTCAAGCAAAGATGGAAACAATAGACATAGATTTTGTTCAAAATGATATTTTCAAGCTATTTAATTCAATTACATCCGGCGCACAACGAATTCAAGAAATTATTAAATCTATGCGGAATTTTTCCCCCATAGACGAAGCTAACATAAAAGCAGTCAATATTCATGAGGGAATTGATAGTGCGATCGCTATTTTAAATTACCGTTTAAAGGCAACACACAGGCGTCCTAGTATTAGAATTGTCAAAGAATATGGTGAGTTACCACATATTGAATGTTGGGCGGGACAACTCAATCAAGTTTTTATGAATCTTCTGACTAATGCCATTGATGCACTAGAAGAGTACAACCAACACCGCTCATTTCAGCAGATTGAGCAGCAACCAAACCAAATTAAAATTCGTACAACAATGAGAGGAGACAATAAAGTAGCTATTCATATTGCTGATAACGGGTTGGGAATCTGTGAAGAGACAAAAGCAAAATTATTCGCTCGTTTCTTTACAACCAAACCTGATGGAAGAAATGGATTGGGATTATCAATCAGTCATGAAATTGTGATGAAAAAGCACGGAGGAAATCTCTACTGTCAATCTACCCCAGGACAAGGTACAGAATTCATAATTGAAATTCCAATCAAACAACAGTTTGTCTAACAATTTTAGATTTTAGATTTTGGGTTTTAGATTAAAGAAGCCTTGCTTAGAAATAATAACTTTCCTCTGAGTTCTCTGCGCCCGGTGCGGTTTTTGAAATTAATTGAACCCTGTAAGTAGATCTGCAAGGAAAAAATATACGCTAAATAACTTAATATACGCGCCATGGCGCATATCTACATTTATGTATTACACTGATGTCATGTAATTGTATTTTGTTTGTAGTAGTGCTAAAGCGCATACATCGCCACCGAAAATCATTATTATTATTAAAATCAAATTATTGATAAAAAATCATAGACTTTTCCAATAAAAAATCACAAATGACCAATAACCAAAAAAGTAACCTCACCTTATCTTTTGCTTAACCAAAAAATAGGATTATTTGCTAATAGGCAACAAATTTTTGGGTTAGAAATAGCAAATGCGAGATTTAAAGCGTAAGCGATATCTCTTACTTAGCTTGCTAGTAGCAGCAGTCATAGTCGTAAGTGGTATCCAGTTAGCTAGCGCCAGGGTTGCTACCACAAATCCTGTTGGAGACCTTCCTAATGGTGGGGCAATACTACCCACAGGTCAAGTTGTTACACCCACAGCAGCACCAGGCTCCACGTTTACAATTCTAGACACAGATCGGCGATCGGATGGTAATGCAGCTGCAGCCGAAGCTGTCACAACAGCCCTCAGTCCAGATGGCAAAACACTACTCGTTCTGACAAGTGGCTATAACCTGAACTTCCGAGACGAACAAACTGGAGCATTCTTTGAATATCCAGTCTTAGACCCCCAAACAGGTGAGCCAAGTGAGGTGAGAACCCGTAAGGCAGAATGGGTATTTGTGTTTGATACCAGCAATGGTAACTTACTGAAAAAGCAACAAATCAATATTCCCAACACCTACAATGGCTTAACTTGGTCGCCTGATGGTCAGCGCTTCTACGTATCAGCTGGGATAGACGATCGCATTTATGTCTACAAAAATGCAGGTAACCAGTACGTTCCAGACGCACCCTTCATTCTTCTAGGTCACAATACAGACCAAACTCTACCTTTTCCAAAATATGATGGTGGGCTGTTAAAAAACTCTCCCGCCCAAGCAGCTGCAGGATCGACCCAGATAGCAACAGGAGCAGTAGTAGCAGGACTTAGCGTCAGTAAAGACGGCAAAACCCTGGTAGCTGCTAACTTTCAGAACGACTCCGTGTCGATAGTTGATAGTAACACCCGACAAGTCCTGCAAGAAATTAAGTTCTTTGTATCCGGTCAAGATGTAGCAACAGGGGAGTATCCTTTTGATGTTGCAATTAAGAGTACAAAAGAAGGTGCAGCGACTAAAATCTTTGCTAGCAGCCAGCGTGATGATGAAGTGCTAGCAGTGGACGTTGCGACTCAAGCAGTTACCCGCATTCCTGTAGGTAGCCAACCTAACAAAATACTGCTTTCCCCCGACCAAACACTACTGTATGTGGCTAACGGGAATAGCGACTCTGTTTCCGTCATCGACACAATCAGCAACAAAGTTGTACGAATCCTCAACCTATCTAGACCCAGAGATAAATACAAAGGGGCTAATCCAAACTCACTTGCCTTCAGCCCTGATGGTAAGACTCTCTACGTTACTTTAGGTGGTGAAAATGCTGTAGCAGTAGTGAACTTGTCCAACGGTCGAGTTGTGGGACGAATTCCTACAGGTTGGTATCCCAATTCCGTAAGTGTAAGTTTTGATGGCAAAAAACTCTACGTCGTTAACGCCAAGGACAATGTTGGTCCTAACCCCTCTAACAGTCGAACGACAGCAGCAGGAACCGCTCGTAACACAACATTTAGAAACGAGTACAATTGGGCATTGGAAAAAGCTGGCATTGCAGTGATTCCAGTTCCAAACCGCAGCACCTTAGCGTCTCTTTCTCAGCAGGTAGACGAGAATAATGGTTTTCAAAACCGTCGTCTCGACCCAATAATGGCGTACTTGCGGGACAAGATTAAGCACGTTATCTATGTAGTCAAAGAAAATCGTACATACGACCAAGTCCTTGGCGATTTACCCATTGGTAATGGCGATCCAGCACTGACTTTATTCCCAGAAGCCATTTCACCCAACCATCACAAGTTAGCACTTGACTTTGTGACTTTTGATAACTTCTACGACAGTGGTGAATCAAGCGGTGTGGGTTGGAACTGGTCTACCTATGGAAGAACCACTGACTACACTGAGAAAACACAGTCAGTATCCTATGGTAACTCCTCAGGTACGAGCGGTCTTACTTACGATTACGAAGGCACAAACCGCAATATTAACATTGCGTTGCCAGATTCCTCTAAACCAACACCACAATTAAGCACGCGAGTCACAGAAATTCTCGACCCTTCTGGTAATTCCTCCATTTTACCTGGTTCTAAAGATGTGAATGCTCCAGAAGGTGATGGCGAACTCGATCCCGATGCCGTTGGCGGTTACTTGTGGGATGCAGCGCTGCGTGCTGGTAAGACCGTTCGCAATTACGGATTTTTCATCGATCTTGCTTATTACAACACTAGCAATGCACAAGTCGATCCCACAAAGCCAGATCCCAATAACCCACTTTACATTCCCATTTCTCCAACACCTTTCGCAGATAATATTCCTCAGTCTCCAGTAGGTAAGGTCGTTCTGCAGGATAAAACTGACATCTATTTCCGAGGTTACGACCAGAAGCACCCAGATATTTATTTGTACAACGAATGGGCGCGTGACATCGATCGCTATTTAGAGAAGAACGAACTGCCCAATTTATCGCTAGTACGTCTGCATCACGATCATTTTGGTAACTTCAATAATGCTGTCGCTGGTTTAAACACTGCCGAATTGCAAATGGCTGATAATGATTATGCGGTTGGTTTGTTAGTGGAAAAAATTTCCAAGTCCCCTCTATGGAAAGAGACAGCCATCTTTGTCATTGAAGATGATTCCCAAAACGGTCCCGATCATGTTGATGGACATCGCTCAGTAGCTTATGTAATTTCACCTTATACCAAGCGAAAAGCTCTTGTCAGCACTAACTACAACACCGTTAGCATGGTGCGGACGATGGAAGATATTTTAGGAATTGGATACTTGGGAATCAATGATGCCAATGCCATACCCATGTCAGACGTATTTACCCAACAACCCGACTTTACTCCTTACACAGCTGTTTTACCTGGTAACTTGTGCGGTACACCTGTAGATCCCAACCTTGTACCAGCTTGCAAAGACCCCAATGTACAAAAGAGTGCAGCAAAACCCTTGCTGCATAACAAACAGTGGTGGGCGCAAGCAACAAAAGACTTTTACTTTGGAGTTGAAGATAAACTCGATCCTGAGAAATTCAACCGCGTACTCTGGACTGGTATTCAAGGTGACGCTGTGCCTTATCCAACACAGCGCGATCGTATGAATCTCAGTCAAAATCGAGCCGAAGTTCTGGAAAAATGGCGTATGAGTGAAGCTCGCCTCGCCAATCAAGCAGGTTAATTTTTACATAATAGGCAAAAAAGGTTTTCTTGTAAAACTTGCAACCTATCACCCTTGCTTTTTCGTCTAGAAACCTGGTTTTTGCTTTTTTGAGTCATAATTTTAATGGGACTGGCATAATTGTCAGTCCCATTTTTGTCTATCTTTGATGTTACGCCTCCAGAATTCAAAATTTTTAGTTCTAAATTGTCCATGCTATCAGAGCAACTTCCGTCCGTAACTGAACACAGAACTAGCTCTCAAACATTATGCAGAATGTCATGCGTCCCTATTCGGAATCAGTTGCATGAACCAAAAGCATACTCATAGGTGCATAGGTTTCTTTTGTTACCCTTAGGATAAGGGGGGGTCAGTCTTGACTTGCAAGATCCCTTCTGTAATGAAACGTGTAATGAGCGGTGCTATATCACCCTCAAAATCCATTTCAGGTGCCCAATCGGCAATATCATATAGACTAAACTCATCTCGATTAAATAAATTTTCCACAAGAATTACCGGAACTCCCTTGAGGTCAATTTGTTTCGAGCCAACCAGCACTTGATAGTGTTCCGAGCCGATTTGTTTGACACGAATCCGGTGCAACGGAGACCAAGCAAACTGAGTCATGAATCCATATTGAAAAATGTCAGTTCCGATCTGAGCCGGTAAAGTGACTGGAAGTCGCGGCTGATTGCGATAAGTTAGAGACTCAATATACTTGCACAAAATGTCAGGCTGATGTAGGGTCTCAATGAGATGCAGGCGCAGCGCATCTAACTGCTGTTGCGTAGCATTCGTGTCGCCATCTATAGTCGCAGGTAAGCTTTGCCGCCACGAAGGATTCTGTTGTAGTAGGTCACGCATGAGCCAGCTTAGCCAGTCAAGCCCTGTCTGGCATTCAATTCCAACAGTAAGATGGAGAGATGGGTGTTCGC
This sequence comes from Scytonema sp. UIC 10036, assembly GCF_009725235.1. Next base: position 4,106 of record NZ_WJFC01000272.1, on the reverse strand, counting down.
AAGCAACAGCATAGTGCCAGTGTCCACGCGGTATATAAAGTAAATCTCCAGCTTTGAGCACGCACTCCAGATAAGGCGGTTCTTGAGGTTGACGCTCTTTTGAGGAGACCATATCTGAGATAGGATAGAGTACCGTTTCTCGGTAAACGAACCACTGCTTTTCACCGTCAATTTGAAGGATCAGCACATCGTGAGTATCGTAGTGACAATCAAACCCCTGCTGCTGAGCTGGCGAACAATACAAATTGATGTGAGTTTCATAGCCAATGTCATGTCGAAGATTTGCCGCAAGTTGAGCTACTGTTGGAACACGATGATGCACTCCGTTGACGATAAGTGTCGCTCCCTGACGCACGAGAGCGCTCCAGTCTTGTGGATTCCGCGTTTGAGGCAAGGATTTGCCATTCATTGAGAAGCGTAAATCTGGCTCTGTTAGTCTGTGGTAATTCAGCAGATAATTAAGATCGTTCCATGAAAAGAAAGTCTTAAACTTTTGAGAATCACCCGCACAAATATGAATTGCCTTTTGTGTCCAGTTTTCTGCCAAAAACTCATCAGTTGGATACGGCGCAAGTAGCTGTTGCAAAGTCTTCATGACATATTGATGCGTAAACTTAAGACACCAAAAAATGTTCGAGCGGTTACTCCCGAACTGCATTGGATTACCTAAACAAGTAGTGGGAACTGCCCACCATTTGGTATTATAGAGCATAGCCCCACTTACAAAAATCGGTAATTTTAGAGCCGAAAGAGAGTAATTCTTTTAGGGTGTCAATACAAATTACTGAAAATTTTAATTCGGAGGCTGGGCATAGCCTACCTACGTTATAATACGCTTCAGTTAAGAAGAATTGTGTACTTCTCGGTTGGGTTAAGCGGAACACAATACAACAAAACAGAAGCAAGTGTTGGGTTTCGTTCTTCAAACGCCACTCGCCTCAAGCCGGAGAACCTTCCACAGCAATGGCTCCCCAGCCTACATAATTTTAGGTTTTTTGTGCTAACTGAACCCTATTGCCCTATGTTAAAGTTGCCAACAGTATCTAGGAAACACTATTTTCATTGGTGAGAGTAAATCTGCGATGACGCTTGTTAAGAAAAAACGATTTTATAGCCTTTCTCAGTCTCATGAGGTACAACCCCCTTTCATCCCCCCTTTGTAAGGGGGGACAGAGGGGGGTAATTTTTGTACCTCACCAGGTTGAACTTTGCTGTAGCCCTTGCGATCGCTCTAAAACATTGAGCCTTACCACTCCCAGGACTAATCATCATCGTCATCATCGCTATTACTGTTGCTGTTGCTATTACTGTTGCTGTTGCTATTACTGTTGCTGTTGCTATTACTGTTGCTGTTGCTGTTGCTGTTGCTATTGCTGTTACTGTTGTTGTTGCTATTGCTGTTGCTATTACTGTTACCGGCTATGATTTGTTCAGAAGATTTATGGTCTAAATCAACTACATCAACTTCAATCAAACTTTGCCGTGCAGACGCAGACCGTTCTGAGAGTGTAGCAGCAGTGGCTGATGGGCTGACTATAGCTAACAGCAGCCCAATGTTGGCACTCATAAATAAGCCAATGATGAACTTAGGATTCATATGCACCTTGTTAGGAAAATACTATTTTTTGAATGCACACATTCATACCAATTCTGTTTGAATTTGCATAGAATTTCTGTTTGAATCAGCAAGGATTCTATGCTATTGCACTATGTGCAAGTTCATTTTGAATTAGTATGTTTACCTTAACACACTTTAGATATATGGTAATCATATAAAAATCTTATGTATTTTTTAAATTTTGTTTGCTACTTTTAATATTAAAAAATCTTTCAATTAAAATTCCTAAACAAAAAAATCAAAATCTGTAATAATTACGCAAAAATTTCCAAAAACATTTATTTATCAAACTTTTAAGCTGCCAAAATAGCCAAGAATTCGTAGAGCGTGCGTAAGCCCTAATCCAAATAAAGGTAGATTTTTTTTTAAGAGAATTTATGAAAAGTTTTTAGGGATGTATCAAAATTTCGCAGATCCCCCTAAATCCCCCTTAAAAAAGGGGACTTTGAGAGTATTTTCTTTCCCTTTTTTAAGTGAGGCTAAGGAGGGGAGCTAAAGTTATTTTCAATTTAACCTTAACCTAGCTAACACTCTCCTCCGGCTTTTGCAAGCCAACACGCGATCGCAAAATTGCAGCAGCAGCAGCCATTAAACACCCCCAAACCAGTGGTAACCAAATAATTGCCCATTCATCTCCGGGCAATTCTACCTTCAACCCTTCACACAACCAATAAATACCAAATCCCATCAACAGCATTGCAGCCACAAACTTCATTGGCTTAACAGGAACTTGATTGAGAGGTGTTCGGAACAAGAATGCGATCGCACCTACCCCAATCGCTGCAACTGTAGCACCACCAATCGCTTCTATCCATTTGCCACCAGCCGCACCCAAAGTCACAACTGCAAGCGCAACCTCCACACTATCCAACAGCGCACCTTTAAATGTGGTAACAACCGCAAACCAATTCCAACTAGAGGACACACCATCTTTTGCCAGTTCTGCTTCAAGCCTTTCTTCTTCGTCATCTCCACGCTTCTTGGGAATACCACCATAATACTTGACTATTGACCGCGTCCACTTTTGCCCAAACGCCAGCAAGAAACCCCCTGCTACAACTCGTAAAATGTCTACCGGAATGATTGTCAGACTTTTGCCCAAGACAAGAGAGACAAGCACGGTTAAACCAATACCACCAGCAGCACCAACGAGAGCATTATGCCAACCTGCCAATCTACCCACAATCAAAACTATGCCAAGAATCTCCACCAATTCAATCAGAGATCCCGTAAAACTGGCGAGAAAAATTTCCCAATTCATAACATGAATACCTCAAAGTTAGGGTTTATGCTTCTCCCACACCTCTAAAACCTCATTGATTCAGAAGTGGGGAAAAATCTTAACGCTTGCTCCGCCACGGATAACTGTACTCTCGTACCAATTGCCAGGGCTACAGTAGCAGGAGTTCGCGCATAAAGCTTCTTTCCAGAAAGAGTTCGCAAGCAGTACCGATACTCGCGCCCTGTAAAGCAGCGCGTCTCGATCGCAACTGAACCATCTCGATCTGGTTGCAAAATTATGTCCTCTTCGGGGATCATCAAATCTCCCTTATGTTGAGAAGAATGAAGGCTACAAGATAAAGAATGAACAGCAAAACATCCAATTTCCGTTTCCCAAAAATTTTCCTTACGCGTAGCCGATAAAAAATTTGCTTGGGTAACAAACTCCGCTACAAAACGAGAAGATGGTTGAGTGTAAACTTCTTCAGGCGTTCCTATTTGCTCTAATTTACCCTGGTGCATAATTGCAACTCGGTCTGCGATCGCCAGTGCTTCCTGCTTGTCATGAGTCACAAAAATCCCAGAAATCCCCTTGCTCTTAAGAATTCCCAGTACTTCCTCCCGCAATCTCAACCGCACTTGTACATCTAAATTGCTCAATGGTTCATCCAATAATAAAAGCTTAGGTTGCGGAGCTAAAGCACGGGCTAACGCCACTCGTTGTTGCTGACCACCAGATAGCTCGTGAGGATAGCGATTTTCCAGCCCTGTGAGCCTGACCAGTGCAAGCAATTCTGCTACCCGTTCTCGACGATCTTTAGCATACCGCAAACCAAAAGCAATATTCTCCATCACCGATAGATGTGGGAATAGAGCATAGTCTTGAAACACCATTCCGAGATGTCGATTTTCTGGCGGTATCCATTTACCATTCCCTGCAACCAGTCGTTCAGCAATCTCCACAGTTCCTGATTGCGGACATTCAAAACCAGCAATAATTCGCAAGAGAGTCGTTTTCCCACATCCAGAAGGACCTAGTAAACCCAGCACCTCACTTGACGTCAAAGCCAAAGTTACCCCATCCACAGCGGGAGCCATCATTTGAGAAAACCTAAAAATTATCTTCTCCAAGCGTAAAATAGCCGATTGCTTCATAACAGTTGGGGATTGGGGACTGGGAAAAACACCCCTCCCCAACCCTACCCTTGGCAATGGGAGGGTTCCGTAAGGCGGGTGGGGTAAAATTTGAGTATTATCAATCAGGATC
>NZ_WJFC01000271.1 GCF_009725235.1 Scytonema sp. UIC 10036 | reverse complement strand
GGAGGGAACTGAATTTCTCTTATTTCCCCCCTTTCCAAGGGGGGACTAAGGGGGGTAATCATGTGATTAAAATGACAACCAACCACTTTTCAAACAACCTCTAAAGCCGACCTGACAAGAGTCATTATAACAGTTCGTTAGGTAGTCTTAAGGTTATGAGAATAGTGCGATCGCTTTAGTTATAAAGTTCCAAGCTTTGTCAAGTAGCTGCACGGTATCAATGACAACGCTTAAGAGCGAACTGATGCACGTAACTTATCATTCTTCCTGTATCTGTTGCGCCATTGCAACCCAATACTGCAAGGGCTGAGAATTTTTGTATGTTGGGTTTACCGTGTGTGAAATCCAACAAATGTCTGTCAATGTTGGGTTTCGTTCCTCAACCCAACCTACGTGTTTTCGCATTTTTGGGCTTAACCGATAAGTATTGCATCGCAACCTAGAAACGATCGGACAATCGTCAAAACCATCAGCGCCCCATTTTTTGGATACTTTTGCCTAATTCTATCAACAATTCTGGAAATTCTCCAGTCATGATTGTTGAGTAAATTATAGATGTCAAACTAATAATTTAAATCCCTGCTTCTATGACAATTATGCAAAAAAGCCTGAATAACCTAATTCTTACAGGTTTACTTTTTATCGTTCCTGCTTATACAAATACTTTTGCTCGCGCCCAATTACCCCAAACATCTACTCAAAACTCACGTGAAAAAATTCTTACTAAAGATGAGTTATACTTTGGTTTATCCAAGCCAGACGGAACGATGGTATCTGAAGTTGAGTGGCAGCTATTTTTGAGACGCACGATTACACCTCGTGTCCCCGCAGGATTAACTGTCATGGATGCCTATGGGCAATATCTTAACAGTTCAGGGAAACTCACCAAGGAAAAAACTAAACTCATTATTTTGATTTACGAAAACAGCCCAACTAAAAATTCCCAGATTGAAGAAATAATATCTAGCTATAAACAAAAATTTCAACAAGAATCAGTGCTAAGAATCACTAGCACTGTCAGAGTCTCTTTCTAAAGTTTTGTTTATATGCGGGGGGAGAGGTTCCAATTGTAACGCGTCTTTGCCAATTTCTTAACAAATGCCATCGATCGCTCTCGGAGTGGTGGTAGAGTTAAAGTTGTGTTGACACCAAGTTCTTCAATGTCTACCAATAATCTCAAAATTCTCCTAGTTGAGGATGACGAACTTTTCCGCTTGGGGTTACGAATGCGGTTGCAACAGGAACCAAGTATAGAAATTGTGGCGGAGGCAGAAGATGGAGAACAAGCTTTAGAATTGGCTTCTCGTTATCCTTTGGATTTAGTGTTACTTGATGTTGGATTGCCAGGAATTGGCGGTATTGAAGCTTGTCGTCAAATCAAGCAACAGCATCCTCAATTACCCATCCTAGTTTTAACGTCTCGTTTTGAGAAACCTTTAATTGCACGGTTAATTGAAGCAGGGGCGCACGGTTACTGTCTTAAGGGCATCCCCTCAGAGTCCTTAATTTTAGCACTGCGTTCGGTAGCAGCAGGAGCTTCATGGTGGGATCGGACAGCAACAACAGAAATTAGAGCTGCTTTTGAGACAAGCAACACCGTAGAAACACAAGCTACACAACCTACAGAACAGCTAGAAAATCCATTGACAAAGCGCGAACAAGAAATTCTGGCGTTAGTTGCTGCGGGTAAAAGCAATCAAGAAATTGCATCTATTCTCTACATTGCTCCTGGTACTGTGCGGGTTCACGTTCATGCTATTTTGCAAAAGCTAGAGGTTCGCGATCGCACTCAAGCCGCAGTACTGGCAATTCAGAAAGGATTGGTTGCATCTGAATTTTTGGAAAATAGGGAGTAGGGTTTTTCAAGAGAACGTCATTCTTCCTAATTTAATGCTGAGTTTTGTTCCTCAACCCAACCTAACACCTAAATCCGCAACTTTACCTCTACCACCTTCCCCTCATCCACAACCGCACACAAAATACACTCACGCAACAGACGTTTTTTATCCACAAGGTTCTCTATACCTTTCCAAAAATCTCTGTTGCTGAATGCAGCTATAATCCTTTCTCGACTAATGAGCAAAGCTCGATTGCTTCTTTCGCCACTCTCAAGTAATTCTGCAATTTGCAAGCGCAACTCCTGCTTTGCTGTCTCAATCGCAGGGTTGTTACCAGGAATAGATTCTAGAGTTTGGAGTAGCGATCGCTAAACATAGTTTGGCTTCCGCTTGAGGAATGCGAACCCTCCCCCGACAGCCAGGAAACTCAAAATTACCGAAGGTTCGGGAACAGCTACTGTTCGAGCCGAAAAAATCTCGCTGGATTTAAATGAAAGATTATTAAAATTAGGGCTGAATGACACGTAAACATTTGGTGTCAGCGAATCATCTACAACGGTTTGTCCTTGAGCAATACTTGGAGCCGATGTTATATCAACTCTCAGGGGTAGTCGCACTTCCGAAGCAAAGTTCGGTTCACTTAAGTTGATAGCAGCGACTAAATCCCAAACTTGAGTAGGGTTTTGCTCTCCTCCTGAAATGAATGCAAAGGAATAATCCATGAGTTGTGCGGCTAGTAAACTTTCAGGGGTTCCTGCATTTCTCCACGCATCTCGATCTGCTGCAGTGAACAATGTATTATTCGTTGCATCTAATGGTGTCAAGAAGACTGGTAAGCCAGATGAAAAAACTTCTTGTGCTGCTACTGGATCGACCCAGATGTTAAACTCGGAAACGGCATTTTGAGCCAATATGGGATCTGTATGAAAGCTGAGATTACCCTCCGTAAAAACAGCACCACCCATAACTTCGATCGCAGCAACGTTTTTCACAATCGATGGATCGCGCCGTAATGCTTCTGCTATATTGGTTAGCGAACCTGTTGCCAAAATTGCAACTGGATCTGGTGATTGTTTGATGGTGTCTATAATGAGTTGAGCTGCGTCTCGTTGGTCAACAGTCTCTTGGGCTGTCTCTGTCAAAGGTGGTACAAAGGGTGAGTAAAAAGCATCTGAATCTACTCGAAACAATTCTGGATACCTATTATCTCCAGCCAGTGGATCTTCACTCCCGACGCCAACTGGGATTCCTGTCACACCTAATCGAGTGAGCGATCGCATTAGATTGTCACTGAATAACTGTGGACGAGCAATTCCTTGAGAAATCGTAATCGCTTTGACATCAAATTTAGGGTTTTGCAGCATATACGCCAGTGCAATTAAACCATCCTGGCTACCATCATCGTCCAGAATCAAAGGAACGGGTCTTTCAGTATCAAACGCTAGATTAGCACCAAGAGCTGGTTTGCTATAGCTGACATCAAGAAAAATTGCTACGCTGAGGGCTACTGCTGTGGCAATTTGTGAAAGAAGATTTCTCATCGTTAGGAAACGCATGGTGGTTGATAATTGGGCTTAGTAAAGCTCTTAACTGTTTTCTTGCCAAAATTAAAGTGTTTATACTGAGACTTTACTAAATCTTTAAATTCACTATTTGAATAGTGACTTGGTAAAGATCGCTGTTAAGGGAGAATCTTTAAGTACAACTATCAATACTGCAAGGGCTGAGAGAAATTGTAGAGAGAAATTGTAGGTTGGGTTGAGCACAAGCGTTACCCAACAAATGCCGATAAATGTTGGGTTTCGTTATGTAGTCCCAAGGTTATGGGAACAATGCAATGCGATCGCTTTAGCTATAGAGTTACAAGTTTTATCAAGCAGCTACACGGTATCAATGACAAAGCTTAATGTCATTGCAACTCCGACAACAGTTAATGGTGTGGTTAGTCGAGACGAAATTGCTGAGGGTTTTTCAGAATAAATGTATTCTTCTCTTTGACTAAATCACCCGTACATAAGACTGCTAACCTTTCGGTATATGCTTTAATCGCAAGAATATATTCATGGTTCCGGAGTGTGGTGTTGACTGGACGTAATTTATCAACAACTACGCCAAATAATATAATATCACCGCTTATTGTACCACCATTAGAAGACGTAATTTGTGTTACTAATCCTTGAATTGTGATGTTGGGATAATTAGTGATGAGTTCACCAATAATTTCCAATTGTGAGCGATTTTCAACAGTTGCAAGAATTTCTATTGTTTGTTTTAACCAGTGCTGAAGGTTTTCAGAAACTATAACTACAACCAATATTCTTGGTGTAGCATAGCCATTTAAAATTAAATCATTGTAGTTTTTCAGCTTAAGCGCAATACCCGTAAATAAAATTGATAATCAATACTAAATAGAGAGAGTTAATAAAAGCTGAACCGCAAAGTTTCTGTTGAAAAATTAGAGCTAAAGTAGCTAATTAATTATTAGTTAATAATAGAAGAAACGAACTACTAATCTCCAAAGGCGGCTTGAGAATTTCATTCACGGGTATTGAATTTAAACTGAGGGTCATTTTTACTCTTCTGCCTAGCTTTGATTTTTCACTTGATTGAATTAAGCTATATTTTAGCTTCTCTTGATACTGGCATCAAAAAAAACTGCTGTATACAGAAATAAAGTTCCTTTACCTAAATCCGCAGCCTGACTTCTACCACTTCCCCTTCATCTACAACCGCACACAGAATACACTCTCGCAACAGACGTTTTTTATCCACTGGATTCTCTATCCCTTTCCAAAAATCCTTGTTGCTAAACGCAGCTATAATCCTATCTCGGCTAATTAACAAAGCTCGATCGCTTCTTTCTTCACTACTAAGTGTCTCCGCAATTTGCAGGCGCAACCCCTGTTTGGCAGTCTCAATGGCTGGGTTTTTACCAGGGATGGATTCTAAGGTTTGGAGTTGCGATCGCAATTCCTGTAACTCTTTACTTTCCACCACTGGTATATTCTTTTGTTCCCCCAATACAGAAAGGCGTTGTGCTTCCTTAACCAAAAACTCAATAATTTGGTCTTCAATCTCGAAGTTAGTGATTGCCGTTTTATGCTGACACATACCAGTTTTCAGATAATATGTGCATTGATAATAAGATTTATGTCTGCTATCTTTTCTACTTTGGTAGGACGCAACTTTGACAAACTTAGCATTGCATTTTGCACAAACCACTAAACCTTGGAAGATGTTCAGTTTTTGTGGATTGCGATCGCTATATGACGCCCATGCATTCTTACGATTACCACGAATAATTTCCTTAATTTCTTTGTGCTGTTGAAATGTAATTAATGCTTGGTCATCGTGTGTGTTCCAAAAAACATTAATCTCATCAAAAGATTTTTTGTTACCATTTTCTTTAACCGTACCATAAGGAGTTCCACCAGCCAACACTGGATTTGTCAACCAATCTCGAATACCAGTTGTCGTCCATCTTAAGCCTGAGTATGGATAACGCAATCCAGCATTAGACTTTTCATCTATTTTTTTCTTTAATGTTTTTTGAGTCAGTCCATCATCTTCATCAATTGAATAATCTCCCGATTTTGTAGTATATTTATCAGAACATTTTAAATTTATACCAAAAAAGTTATTGAGTTTTTTAGCTGTTTGCGTGCAGCTACCAACTTGATAAAAAGTTTTTAAGATAAGTTGTGCAACTTCAAGCACAGATAACTCTTGTTTGTTCTCGATTAAACAAATACAAGGGTCATGATTAAAAACATATTTGTCATTTTCAATTTTGTAACCAAACGGTGCAAAAAAATGACTTTTCTTTTCCTTACGCCGGAGTTCGCGCTCTTTCCGAATTCGCAAACCCAGCATTTTCACTTCATGCTTGGCTACGTCTAATCGAATATCAACCGTTAGTTCTCCCCCTACTGAATCTAAATCAAAGGGGTCGTCAAGAGCAATGGGTTTAATTTTTTTCTTTTGAAGCTCACCAATCAGTTGATAAAAAATGACTTGGGATGCTGCTACTCTATCTAATCGAGTAAATTTTAAGAATTTGATATTGTGATGAACGGGGAGTTCTTGAACTGCTTTAATTAAGTTAAGAAGACCTTTGCGAGCGTGCTTGGTGCGTTTGTCAATATCGAAAAAGATTTTTCCAACATCCGCATCTCTTAGCCTCTGCATTTGCTTGAGAAGCGCATCTCTGTCTTGTGCTTGTTCGTCGGTTGATACTCGCGCATAGCCCCAAGACTCAAAATTAGTAGAATCCATAGAACCTAAGCCATGTAGCGATTATGGAAATTACTTTATATCATGTCCCGTTCAATAATTATGGTTAAATATTACGCAAATGCACAAAAAAACCGTGTAAGTTTCGCGATCGCTAATCTAGCTTAAGAAATTATATTTTTCGTCTCTGTTAAAATACTGAATTAGTATTCTGAGGAACACCATAATCTGTGTATTGTCTCTTATAAGGAGGCTGTAGACCTAACACAATATCTTCCCTTGGTACACCCATGACAACTAACTCCTCAGCTGGGTTTTCATCTGTTAAGTTTTGCTGAAGCCATATTTTTCCATCTTTTATATCAAAATGAATTATACATCGATAAATGCGATCGAGTTTTTTCCAGCCTACATTCAACCACTGATAATGATCTCGTTCTGTATCGAAAACGAGCTGTACTTCACTTTCGTTATCTGAATTATCCTCACTTGCATAATGAGTTAATAACGTTTGAATGTATTTCCGATACTTTTCTATCTTATCCATTGCACAATCGCCTCGTTTTCTGAATCGTACACAATTAATATCATTTTTTTCGGAAACGTCTACTTGATACTGTAAACCTAACTCACGATCCGTTTTCTAAGCGAATTGTAAAAAGTGGCGATCGCGTAGACTTGGGACAGGGACACGAAATTGAGTTTGTGAGTGCTCCCAACTTACACTGGCCCGATACAATATTTAGCTTCGACCATAAAAACCAAGTTCTGTTCACCTGCGACGCCTTTGGGATGCACTATTGCAGTGATGACACCTTTGACGTCAACCTAGAGGCAATTGAACCCGACTTCAGATTTTACTACGACTGTCTCATGGGTCCCAACTCCCGTTCCTTGCTCAACGCAATGAAAAAAATGGGAGAACTTGGCAAAATTAGAATCATTGCCAACGGACACGGACCCTTACTGTATCACAATCTTGAAGTTTTAAGAGAGTGCTACCAGAACTGGAGCCAAAGACAAGTCAAAGCAGAAACCATTGCTGCTTTATTCTACGTCTCCGATTACGGACAGAGCGAACGTCTTGCCCAGTCCATTGCTCACGGAGTCCAAAAAACTGGGGTTGGTGTTGAAATGATGGATCTCACCTCAGCCGAGATCCAAGAAATCCAAGAATTGGCAGGAAGAGCAGCTGGCATCATTATTGGTATGCCTCCAAGCGGTAACGTTGCAGCTCAAGCTGCTATCAGTTCCCTACTCGCTGTCGCAAAAGAAAAGCAAGTCATTGGGCTGTTTGAGTGCTACGGTCCAGATGAGGAACCCGTCGATCCACTGCTGAGAAAATTTGTCACTCTTGGCGTTAAAGAAGGATTTCCTGCAATTCGTGTCAAAGAAATTCCAACTGATGCCACATACAAACAATGTGAAGAAGCAGGGACAACTTTAGGACAACAGCTTGTCCGCGAACGCAACATCAAACAAGTCAAATCCATTGACGTTAACTTAGAAAAAGCTCTAGGTCGGATTAGCAACGGGCTGTATATCATCACCGCCAAAAAAGATGATGTCCAAGAAGCAATGCTCGCCTCTTGGGTTGTACAAGCTAGCTTGCAACCTTTAGGATTTACAGTTGCTGTTGCCAAAGACCGTGCTATAGAATCCTTGATGGAAGTAGGCAGTAAGTTCGTCCTGAACGTTTTGGAAGAAGGAAATTATCAAGAATTGAAGAAGCACTTCCTCAAGCGCTTGGTTCCTGGCGTCGATCGCTTTACTGGAGTCAAAACCCAAACAGCCAAAAACGGTTGTCCTATCTTAACAGACGCTCTCGCTTACATGGAATGTGAAGTGACAAGCACCATGGAATGCAGCGACCACTGGATTATTTACTGCACTGTTTCAGATGGTCGAGTCTCCAAACCCGATGGCATGACTGCAGTTCGTCATCGTAAAGTAGGTAACTATTACTAGGAGTAGGGGGTAGGGGTAGGGAGTAGGGATTGGGCATTGGGCATTGGGCATTAAGCAAGAGTTATTCTCCCTTGTCTCCCTTGTCCCCCTTGTCTCCCTTGTCTCCCTTGTCCCCTTGTCCCTTTGTCCCCCTTGTCCCAGTCCCTACCCCTACCCCTACCCCCTACCCCTATCCCCTCATCTCTCCTTCACTCAACTATGACCAATCCAAATACTCGTGACATACAAGTTTACCAGTCGCTACAAACACAACAGCGCTGAGAGCACGCAGTTGGACGCGGTTGCGGTTTGAAATTGAATATGCGCTATCGAAAGGCACGACTTCCAATTGCTATTTAATCCAAGGTGAGAAAACTGCAATTATTGACCCACCTCCGGAAACTTTCACTCAGATTTTTCTAGAAGCATTACAACAATCTTTAGATTTAAAACGGTTGGATTATGTTATCCTCGGTCACTTTAATCCCAACCGAGTGCCAACCCTAAAAGCTCTTTTAGATGCTGCACCGCAGTTAACTTTTGTTTGTTCTCTTCCTGGCGCTGCAAATTTGCGGGCTACTTTTCCCAATCACGATCTAAACATCATGGTGATGCGGGGGAAAGAAACATTGGATTTAGGTCAAGACCATATCTTACGCTGTCTTCCCATCCCCAGTCCAAGATGGCCTGCAGGTCTTTGTACTTACGACCAAAAAACCCAAATCCTGTATTCAAACAAGCTTTTTGGCGCTCATGTTTGTGGTGATGAAGCTTTTGATGAAGATTGGGATAGTATCAAAGCTGACCAGCGCTACTACTTTGACTGTTTGATGGCACCTCATGCAAACCACGTACAAGCGGCTTTGGAGAAAATATCCGAACTGCAAGTGAGAATGGTCGGTACTCTTCATGGTCCGTTGGTGCGCTACGGTTTGTTGGAACTGACTCAAGAGTATGAGACATGGAGCCGTTCTCAAACCGATCGCGAAATCACTGTTGCCTTGCTTTATGCCTCAGCTTATGGAAATACGGCAACTTTAGCACAAGCGATCGCTCTTGGTTTGACCAAGGGAGGAGTTGCTGTAGAGTCTATCAACTGTGAATTTGCTCAACCGGAAGAGATTAAAGCAGCTGTAGAAAAATGTGAAGGCTTTATCATGGGTTCTCCCACCATTGGTGGTAACGTTCCAACTCCCATGCAAACTGCTCTAGGGATTGTGTTAGCAGTTGGGGATAACACAAAACTAGCTGGTGTCTTTGGTTCCTTTGGTTGGAGTGGTGAAGCTTTTGATGTTATTGAAGGTAAACTCCGAGAAGCTGGATACAAATTTGGGTTTGAAACTTTAAAAGTCAAGTTTAAACCTGCAGATAACATTCTCAAACAGTGCGAAGAAACAGGTACAGACTTTGCTCAAGTCCTGAGAAAAGCAAAAAAATTACGCATACCACAACCAGCCGCTACCCCCGTCGAACAAGCTGTTGGTCGGATAATTGGTTCCGTTTGTGTTGTCACGGCAAAACAGGGAGAAGTTTCAACGGGAATGTTAGGTTCATGGGTATCCCAAGCAACCTTTAACCCACCTGGCTTGACTGTTGCGATCGCAAAAGAGAGAGCAGTTGAATCTCTGATGTATCCGGGAGGTAAGTTTGTCCTGAATATTATGCCAGAAGGCAATCATCAGGAATACATGAAACACTTCCGCAAAACCTTCGCACCTGGAGAAGACAGATTTGCTAGTTTTTCCACAGAAGTTGCAGAGAACGGTTGTACTGTACTAACAGATGCCTCAGCATACCTTGAATGTTGCGTAAGCAAACGCATGGAATGTGGAGATCATTGGGTTATCTATGCAACTGTTGATAATGGCAAGCTGCTCAAACCAGATGCTTTAACGGCTATTCATCACCGTAAGACTGGGAGTCATTATTAGGGGAGAGTGGTTAGTTGTTAGTGGTTAGTGGTTAGTAGCCAACAACTAACCACTAACCACTATCAACCAACAACTAACAACTATCCACTATCCACTAACAACCAACAACTATCAACTAACCACTTCAATTAATAAACGCCCAACGACTGATAACCCGTCCCCCATTTGCCAAACCTCCTGATAACCATTGGGGGACAAAGCCATAGCCTCCTTCTTCCCATTGACCTGACTCTATAGTCCAGAATTTTTTCCCTTGATTTCCTCCGTTAACGCGCCATGCAAGGTTAGGAAAATAAGATTCTCCCGGTTTTAATCGACTCAATTCTGATTTTAATTCAGGGATTGTATTTAAAGAAATTGCTCCTTCGTAAATTGTCTTATTACCCGAACGAGTAAATTTTATCTTTCCTTCTGATTCACCTGATGGGCTGGCTTTCATTTTCATTAGAGGTGGATTGAGAGTTGCATTCGTTGGATAATATCCTTGATGATTTGTACCGGGAGCGCGATATCTCCATAATTCGCTGTTATTTCCCGTACTATAACTGGCAAAAAACTCGTAATCTACATCTGCAGCCAAAGCTTTTTCATACAGTACGTGACCTTTTAACAAATCATCAGGATTATTTTTTGTGCAGTCTATATTAATAAATAATCCATCCGTGTTATCATCACCTTTAGCGCCATCAACTCTATTTTCTCGAAACCAAGCAAAACTTGGATCGAAGGGAGGAAATGGAGCGTGCTTATCATCAGCAATTTCAGCCGCAAAGTATAAGTTATTTGAATCCCATGCGACTTTAAATTTATACGCTCCATTTCCCATACTTGTAGCGATGACATCAGACCAGTCTTGTAAGTTACCATCAACGGTTATTGTTTTTTTAGGAGCGTAGGCTGATTGTATCTTCCAATTCCCTGTTTGAGGGGAAGATTTGCCTTTAACTGATAATGAGTAGCTAATTTCATAATTGTTGTCATTGTTGACAGCAAAAGACTCTATTGGGAAGCTAATAATTTTTTGTTCGCCCGGTTGTAAATTTTCAAAAGATATGCTCTTTTGAGAAAGAGTCCATCCTTTGGGAGGAGCGATCGCTAAAGTTCCACTACGAGGTTTATTGACGACATTCTCTATTTTAATATCAATAGTTCGACCTTTAACAACAGGTCCCGATAAAGACAAAGCCGTGACTTTGATTTCATTTTTTAACTGAAAATCAGCATTTTGAAGTATCTGCTTTAACTGTGAAGGTGGCATATCAGCTATAATGTATACCACTTCTACTGGATTGAGAGGAATTTTGCTCAAATTATTTATCCTGTTGCCTCTGTAATCGTAAACCTGTATATTGGAATTACCGAGGGAAACAGTACCAGAGTACTCATCAGAAGGAATATTTCCTTTCGCTTGACTACCTCCCTTTGGGTCCCAAGGATTGCCGATATCACCATAGAACGGAGCATTAACAAACAACGCTGCTCTAGTACGCTTATCAGTTGAATAATCATTTTGAAAAACCATTCCCCACATTGATTTGGAAGCAGGAAATACATCCTCAACTATTTTCGTTCCTTCCAGAACGCGAGTCATAGTTCTATATGCATCCTTTGCAGCATCGTTGTTGGCGATGTCATGCATCCCATGTCCACTCCAGTTAAACCAAAAAGCTCTCACAGGTCTTTGAGCATAATAACCTGCTAACATATGTATTAAGTAACTCGAAGGGATAGTACGGGCTACCCAAATATCTTGATTTGAGGAGTACATATCCCGAAACGTACCAAACTCTGTTTGCCATGCTCCTGCACGACCTTGTGTTTTAGAAAATTTCTTATCTATTGTCAATTGCATTAATACACTGTGGAAAGTGTTCAAGCTGGGAAAAGCATATGCATGGTTAACAGAGCCATCGGCGTATCCCGTGTCATTTCCCTTAGCATACATAACATCTCGGTTATAAGCTAAAGAACCTCCGCCAATTAAATTAACATTGGGATAATCAGCTTTTACTTTGTTCCAAATTCGTTTAATAATATCTCTATATTCCTCAGCAGTACCTCCGTTCCACGCCCACTCATCAACCCAAGGTTCATTCCAATGCTCGTAATAAGGCATGATATCGTGGGTAGCAGCTACCCAGTTATAGAATTTCTGTACGTAAGCATCTAGATTTCTTGGAGGACCTAATTTGTCTTTTTCTTTCCAATCCACAGGATAAAAAGGTGTTTGTAGCGAAGATACACCATAACTTTTTAAGGTATTTATCCTATCTCTGAGAATTTTGGGATCGCCATTCCAAGGATCGAATTCGACTTGAATACCACGAACCCATTTTACTCCCAAGTCTTGCGCGATCGCACCTATAGTCTTGGGATCGCTGTAACCAAAGTCTAAACCGAAGGGTGAATTAGGAGCTAATCCAGTATATCTTGGAGGTAATTGGGCAGTATCGTTATTGGAAGCTGATTTTGCAGAACAAGTTGCACTTAATAAAGAGCATAACAATACTGCAACCAAGCTTTGTCTTAAGTACTTTGAGGGAAATTTTAATTTATCTGGTTGTTTTTTCATCTAAAGTTTGCCTTTTAAATAATGGTTTGTTAGCAGTCGGCACACCCAGAATGTAGGTAAGTTCAACCAGTCAAAACATCATGTGATTATACACTTTATCATTCTTAGTTAGAGATTTTACCTAGATTTTGGAAAATCTTTAAATTTATTAATAATCTCTTTCGATGTTTGAGTGGACACAGCAGGTGAATGGAGTCAGATCAAAAGTGCCTCATCAAAAATCCTTAATTGAACAGTATCGAGCCATAAACCACCGCTCGTCTAGTTAATACTTCTTCTTTTAGTAAGTTTACTGATACCAAAGTTGAAAAAATAAAGTATAAAAATAGACAGATTTTTAAAATTGACTACAGCTATTGAAGCTAGCCAATGCGCCAAAAACGTGAGCAAAGTTTTCTTTTCGCAGTTTGGATCTGAGGTTACAAGTTTATGGATGAAGCGATCGAAAAAATTGGGACATTGGGATTACCACGAATCATCTTAGTAGTAATTGTGGCAACTACAGGTTTAATGGGTATCGCCGCTATCATAGCAGCTTTTGCTGTTGTGAGTGGTCTGGTGGTATTGCTCGGTGGAATTGCAGTTTTAGGTTTAACAGTGATTTATCGCTTAAAACGGCAGTTTGAACTACACGGCAAGAAGCTAGAGGAAATTGACTCTTTGTCAGTACGTGACGATCTCCTCAAGGCAAAACTCAAAGTTAAAGCCACAGATAGTTGTGCTTGTGCAACTGAAAGGCTAACTCAGATTGCAGATGTCACCAAAGAGGTTATAGTTATATTAGAAAATGTTCCAGGCATGACGAGAGCACATCACAGAGATTTTCCGAGTTCTCGTCCGATTGTACGACTCCGGGATGGAGCATCTGTGAGAATATGGAGGAACCTTTTTGGGGTTGACCACGTATTTTTAGCAGACAGAGACGATCGCATGATTTACGGGGGGTTTGTTAGCTGGATTCACAGTGAGGGATTCAATAAAGCGATCGCAACAATTATAAATTCCTATAAATGATTTAGGACTGATATAGCAATTAACAATATCAATCATCGCAATCGTCGCATAAGTAAAGCCAAACGAATTTGTACGGCATTATCAAAACGACGGGGATCGAGACCGGTGAGTAAAGTAATCTTTTCCAAACGGTAACTCAAAGTATTCCGATGAATCGATAACCGACTGGCTGTTGCAGAAGGACAGCAATCTTCTGCAAAAAACGCATCTAAGGTTGCTAACAATTCCGGTTCGTGGTTCAGGGGACTGAGAAGGTATGTTGCTAATTCTATTTTTGTCTGCTCGTCTGCAACACCGATGAAGGCTGCAATCCCCAATCCATCCAAACAATGAACTTGGTTGCGATCGTGAAAGCGACATCCTAAAGACAAAGCCGCCCGTGCATCTCGATAGGACTGAGCGTGTCCCCGAATTCCTGGATGGTAGCGCCCTACTCCAATACTAATTGATGTATTGGTGTCTTTCCGCAACTGCTTTAACAATGCCTCAGACGCCCGCTTCAATGCTATGAGATTTGCCCATGAAGAACTGCATTGTTCTGGTACATCACCTTGATTTGCCCAACTTCTCAAATTCTTTGTATCGCTGGCTTTGAGAACAGCGACTTCACCATCACCTAGATAGGCACAAATTGTATCGTTGGGCAGATGGAAAAAATTGACAACACTGTTTATGACCGAAGCTACCCTTCTTCGCAGTTGAGCCTCGCAAGCCCCTAAAATATAATCCCTTGCATCAATTAAAATGACTGCACGGGGAGGTGCTAGATCTAAACCCAAAAGTTTGCTGTATTGAAAAACAGTTGTTTCATCTGCCAAACCGTGAAGTAAGTCAGAGATAAACTTATTTTTAAACTGATGTTGGTTGGGCAATGCATCAATAACTGTTGTTTGATTAACCACTAATTCCACAATTCCTTGTGCCAAATGGGGGGAAATTGCCTCGCCATTTGGGGATTTGCCAATAATAACTTCGCCTACCTGAGTTTCAAAAGTAAATGGTACGCGTAGGTAGTTGAGAGCCAGTTTTCCACAAATGCGATCGAAGGAAAGCCCTACTAGCTTGGGATTGCTACTAGCGATTGCGATCGCATGCTGATCGATCACAAAAACTGACGCACACAAAAGCTGTGCCACTCTCTCTGCAATTACTTTAGCAACTCGCTCAAATTGTGCATTAGTAGTTAATAAAGCTGTCATTTATTCTTGTTTCCAAGCGGGGGCTAGTGCTGTCATATCGAAAGAAGTATCGAAGAACAATGGTATAAAGTCATCAGTCTTACGATAGAGGGCATTGGGACAAGGGGGACAAGGGGGACAAGGGGGACAAGGGAGACAAGGGAGACAAGGGAGACAAGGGAGACAAATGACAAATGACTAAATGAGGTCTATTATTAACATATGA
>NZ_WJFC01000270.1 GCF_009725235.1 Scytonema sp. UIC 10036 | reverse complement strand
ATATCATATATTTATAAAAACTCTAATCTTTTTCATTTTTTATTCTTATTAAAATAACCAATATCTTTATATTATATGAACCACAATAACACTTATTAGTTTCCATTTTGATTCGACTTATAAAAAGCCAAAGAAAAACTACGATATAAATATCGATGGAGAAAAGTTTGGTTTCCATTTTGATTCGACTTATAAAAAGCCAAAGATTGTTGTTTTCGGAATGCCCTGCATTCTGATTATGACGGGTTTCCATTTTGATTCGACTTATAAAAAGCCAAAGCACTGCTAGGAGATACATTAATGTAAACTTGAAAAGTTAACACCTCTGGACCAACTTTGGCAACAACTCACAGCACTTGGCTCTCTTACAGAACAGATGGGAATTGTTGTAGTCAAAGAAAAAACATTAAGTTGGGGAACGAAACAACCCAGTCGTTACGAAAAATCTGTTAATTTAGGTACTCACATTCAATTTGAAGTTAATTTTGAAACACCTGGATATTTGCTTTTAATCCAAAGAGATACATCAGGACAAATTTGGTGTTTTTGTCCATCATGTTTTGCACCTCAAAGTAAGCTAGAAACAGGCAAAACAAGCCTTCCTCAAGAAGGTTCACCTATGACTGCATTTCCCATGGAAGGTACGCCAGGAAAAGAGCAGGTTTTAGCAGTCCTGACTCAGAAAGAGCCTAATTTGCAATGGCTACCCCAAGGAAACGAAGATGCTTTGGAATTAGTAGAATATCATCTCACGCAATTAATAGAATTTGTTAAACAAACTGAAAACTCTCAAGTTTTATACACGGAATATACGGTGACTCAACCGGGAGCACCCCAATGAGAAACACGCTGCATCAGGCAAGGTGTTAGCTTAATTAAAGTTAACGCTGCTTATACCTCAATCATCGGAGTCACGAAATACATGGCTATGTTGTGGCTCAACTCTGGTTGTTCTGCTGCCATAGTCATAGCGCGTCGTGGTCAAGGTAGAACTGAAAAGCTTCCCAAACAAAATGCAATTTACTTTAAAAAGCCAGAGGACTGCTTAAAGTCGAATGTATGGAGTCGGGTTGGCAGAAAAATAAATATTTGTGGTGGTTTTAATCGTCATAAATTTTATTTTCAAGGGAGACAAACAGGTTCCGACTAACTGTCGGATGCATGGCAAGCTACGGCAAACACCTCGACCAAAATGGCGAAGGAATACTGTGCAAGTGCTACGCACTCCTCATATTAAATTAAAAACTAGCGCTGTGGGTTCACCTCCCTACTTAACGACTTATGGATAAGTGTGGTCAGGTTTTTCGCAGCGCGGCTATAGAGTTTAATACCTTAATTTCTTATTAGGGAACACCAAAAATAAATTCTCCCAAAGCCAAAATAAACGTGTAGGGGCGCAAGGCATTGCGCCCCTACGATGGGATAAATGAATTTTACTATGATTTTTATGCTCAAGCTGTTTCGAGATTACTTTCGTTGAATAAAGTTGAGCTTGTAATATTTTTCTTTTCTTGTTGTCGGTTACGCCATTTATCAGCTACTTTCTTAAATTCTTCTATTTCTTCAAAATCAACTTGTACAGACGCATTTTTCAATTCTACACCTAATGCTTCACTGACATCTAGGATTTCTAGAAAACTAGCACATTGATAATCCTGCTCTTCGCACTCTTTGATTCGTTGTTCAGAGATGCCTAAGATATCAGCGAGTTCTTTCTGGCTTATCAAGGCAGCTATACGAGCTTTTATTAACACATCTGGCAGTTTATTGAAGCTTTCAACTTGGATTTTTATAGGTTGGTTGCGATCGCAATTAGTTAGTCTTTCATATTCAGCAATTTCTGCCTTAAACACCTCCACTTGGCTTTGGTATGCATCCCTATATAGCTGCCATCGTAGCGGATCTGCTTTCAAACTCTCATCATTATCAATCCCTGCTACCGATTGTTCAAATTTTTGTAACCACTCTTTGGTATTATGATATTGTTGCTCATTCTTTATCATAACGCTATCCACCTTGCTAAATCTATAGCTATGATGCCCTTACGGATATTGGTTCTTGTATCAAATTGAAAAAAATCTATGTATGGAGTAGCAGATTCATTTGCTGGATAATTGGCTGGGAAGATTTCACCTCTGTATTTAATTTTCTGGTCGGCGCGTTGCAACGCAAAGTTATATAAAGTCGGAGCTAGAAACTTCAACTCTTTAATATCTACTCCATTTTCCTCCCAACAAGCATCAAAATCTCCCGGTTTTGGTTTACTGCTGACAAAACTACCATTTATGTAGATTTTTCTGCAACCAACTGCTTTAAGATGCGTCATTGCTAGTTCCAAACCATTTATTAGACGCTGCCTAGTTAAATTATAATTAAATCGTTCGTCGAACTCCTCCCATTCTATCAAATATATACCGGGCGGTAAATTACCGTTTTCATCAAACTCTGGAATCATTTTTTACAATTGCTCCACTTACTTGATTGTGTAGTGTGAATAGCTTTCATTAACTTAAAATTAAACAAAATTCATCATAGAAGAAAATGCAGCCGCTTTATTCCTATGCTTGAGAAGATATTTGTCAAGTCTTAATTCATAATTGCCTTGGCGGTGTTCGTAATCGCATAGCAGGTGATACAACAGAGGAAAGAGCGTTTGTGTAGTAGCAGATTCTATTTGCCCAAAACTTTTAAAACACCCTCTTATGACACAAATAATCGAGCAGTTAAATAATCTAAACGCGCAAGTTTTTCAACTATGTCAACAAGGTGACTTAAAGCAAGCAGTCATTGTTGCCAAGCAAGCCATCATGTTAGCGCAAAGTACAAAAAATACCGAACATCCCGTTTATTGCGATAGCATAAATAATCTAGCAGAATTATATCGCATGCAAGGACGTTACTCAGAGGCAGAACCTTTATATCAACAAGCCTTAAAGACAAGAAAAAGATTGTTTGGAGAAGAACATATAGATGTTGCACAATCTTTAAACAATCTAGCAGCACTTTATGTATCACAAGGATATTATTCTCAAGCCGAACAATATTTTTTCCTTTCCTTAAATCTTTGGAAACGGTTACTAGGAGATGAACATTCTCAAGTTTTAACTGTTCTTAATAATATTGCAGAAGTTTATCGAGAACAAGGGCGTTATCAAGACGCAGAAAATCTCTATTTACAAATCATCAAAATCCAAAAGAAAAATCCGAATGAGTATGAAGCTCACGAGATATGGCGTACATTAAACAATCTAGCTGCACTCTATGAGTCTCAGGGACGTTATCAAGATGCAGAAAATAAGTATTTAGAAGCCATAGACAAAATTAAACGTTTGCAGGATTCAGAACATCATGATGTAGCCGTCAGCTTAAATAACTTAGCAGTACTTTACGATTCACAAGGGCGTTACTCCCAAGCAGAAGAAAAGTTTCTGCAAGCCTTGGCAATCTGTAAAAAATTGCTAGGTGATGATCATCCTTATATTGCATCAACTTTAAATAATATAGCAGCAAATTACAAAGAGCAAGGACGCTATTTGGAAGCAGAAAAAAAATATATAGAAGCGTTGACAATGAGAAAAAGCGTGTTTGGAGACGAGCATCCAGAAGTTGCAACTAGCTTGAGTAATTTAGCTGAAATTTATCTTCTACAAGGGCGTTACCCAGAAGCGGAGGAAAATTATCGAGCAGCCTTTTCTATGAGACAACGTCTGTTTCCTTCAGAACATCCCGATATTGCAGAGAATTTAAATAATCTTGCAGTGCTCTACTTACACCAAGGGCGCTATACTCAAGCAGAGCAATTGCATTTAGACGCATTATCAATGTGCGATCGCTTACTAGGCAAACAGAATCCCGATTACGCTGACTATTTAAACAATCTAGGAAAGCTTTATCAAGATCAAGGACGTTACTCGGAAGCCGAACAAAAGTATTTGGAGGTTTTAGAAGTTAGAAAAAGTGTAGTGGGAGAGGAACATCCTTCTATTGCAGAAAGCTTCAACGATTTAGCAGCAGTTTATCGTTTGCAAGGAAGATATGTTCAATCTGAACAAATGCACCTAGCAGCATTAGCAATGAGAAAAAAATTGCTAGGAGAGAAGCATCCTGATGTAGCTACTAGCCTTAACAACTTAGCAGTATTATACGACACTCAGTTTAAATATTCTCAAGCAGAGTCATTATTCTTAGAAGCTTTGGCAATTGTCAAAGAGGTATTTGGGGATCGACATCCACAAGTCGCAAGCAGTCTGAGTAATTTAGCCGCCATTTATACTTTACAAAGGCGCTATTTAGAAGCAGAAAAAATCCATTTAGAAGTCTTAAGAATTAGAAAATCTTTATTAGGAGAAGAGCATCCTGATGTGGCTCGCAGTTTAAATAGTTTGGCAGAAATAGATTTGTCGCTTGGGCGGTATTTTGAAGCAGAACGGAAATACTCAGAAGCTTTGGAACTGAGGAAACGGCTACTAGGTGAAGAACATCCAGATGTTGGACAAAGTTTAAATACTCTTGCAACTATATTAACAGCTAGCGATCGCCCAGAGGACGCTTTGTCTTACCGTGTCCAAGCAAGTTATATTAATGACAAGTTAATTAGTCGAGTGTTTGCCTTTAGTTCCGATAGCGATCGCTTTGCCTTGATTGAGAAACTTCGAGGCAATTTTGATTTGTTTCTCTCATTAATTTACCAGCATCTGTTGGATTCAGATAGCGCCAAGCAGCAAGCGTTGGATTTTGTGCTGAAACGCAAAGCTCTAACAGCTGCTTCCCTCGCAGCCCAAAACCAAGCTATGTATAGCGATCGCTATCCCCATCTTCAAGACAAGTTCCGTCAACTGGGTGAGTTGAACGCGCAGTTAGTCACCTTGACTTTCTCCGCATCTAGAATCAGCGATTTCACCGCATATCAACAACAGTTAGCGCAACTTGAAACACAACACAATAACCTACAAAAGCAACTTGCATCTCAAGTCCCGGAAATTCAATTAGCCGAGCAACTTCCCAACCGTTTTGCAGTAGCTGAAGCATTACCAACTCATTCGATTTTAATTGAATTTGTCCGCTTCGATGTTTTTGATTTTCATGCAGTCCGGGCTAAGGGAGATAAACAATGGCATGCTCCTCGTTATCTAGCGTTCATTCTACCATCTGACCAACCAGATGCAGTGCAAGCGATCGATTTAGGAGATGTAGAACCCATTGATAACTTAATTCAGGAGTTTCATTCACAAACATCTAAACCTACCACAAAAGCACTAGCATGGAGCAAAAAGCCTTCTCTACCTCAGTCGCAAACTACACCATACGTTTCCAAAGCAGCTATCCAACTCAGTCAAACACTTTTTCAGCCAATTCTTAAGGGAATCAGAGGCTACAAACGTTTGATAATTGCACCAGATGGAAACATCAACCTAGTACCTTTTCAAATATTACCACTAGATGAAACAGGTACACATCTTCTTATGGATGAATACACCATCTCATATTTAGGAGTTGGACGCGATATTCTCCGCTCTAGAGTTCAGACAACGAGGGCTGCGAATATATCTCTAATAATAGCCGATCCAGATTTTGATTTAGCTAGCGAGCCAACAAGTATCATGTCCTCTTCGGGAGATAACCTGGAGAAAAAGTCACAAAACACTCAAGTGGAAACTGCGATCGCACAAAAACAATCCTCAAACGAAGAATTTATCAAAACGTCACTGGTCACTGGTCACTGGTCACTGGTCACTGGTCAAAAACAACCCTCAAACGAAGAATTTATCAACACTCTTGATGGTAACCTTTTATCCCGCGCTCACGGTACAAGATTTCTTGGTGAAAGTGTCGCCAAAAAGCTCAAAAGTGTAAAGTTATACGCAGGCACAGAAGCACTGGAAACACACCTAACCACCCATGAATGTCCTAACATCATGCTCATCGCCACCCACGGTTTGTTCTTACCAGACTCACAACAAGAACCACCTAAAGTCAAAGAAGAAGAGTTCGAGCATTTTGCCCTCTCAACAGTAAAAAACCCCATGATGCGCTCGGGACTTGCTTTAGCAGGAGCTAATACTTGGCTCTCTGGTGGAACTCTACCTCCTCAAGCAGGTAAAGGATTTCTCTTAGCCCAAGATATTGCCAGTTTGGATTTGTGGGGGAACGAACTCACTGTGTTATCCGCCTGCGATACTGGTAGAGGAGACATAAAAATTGGTGAAGGAGTATTTGGATTGCGTCGTGCTTTTGCCGTAGCGGGAGCAAAAACATTAGTGATGAGTTTGTGGAAAGTCCCCGATCGAGCAACTGCTTTGTTGATGGAACGATTTTTTGATAATTTGCACTCAGGCATGGAATATGCAGAAGCATTACAGAATGCCCAAAATTACACCCGCAAAATCACTGTGAAAGAATTACGGCAGTCTACATTAGGTACTGAGATATTGAAAGAATTATTGTTTGTAACAGAATTATCTGCACACAGTCAAATTCATCGTAGCGAGGACGATACACCACTGAGACACCCTGTTTACTGGGGTGCTTGGATTTGTCAAGGAGCATAAATGCAGTCAGACTTTATAATATATATAAATAGCCGTATAGGTATACGGGTAACACCGCCATGAAGCGTGACAGAACGGGAAAATTTATCCACAGCTGGGAAAAAGAACCGAAGCAAGCAGTCAACTTATCCCTCACCCAGACAGCTTGGCAGATTCTAAAACAGCAGGCGCGTGAACGTGGGTTTTCGCGTTCTGAGTTGGTGGAACGGTATGCTCGTAGCTTGCAATGTGATTTGTCTTTTAACAACCATTACTCCAGAAACGATAAGCTTGAAGCTTGCCATCAAGCAGAGGAAACACAACAAAGATCCGATCGCAACATCGAAGAACTTGTAGCAGAACGAACATCCCAATTGTGTCAAGCCAATGCACAACTGCAACTGCAAATTGTTGAACTGCAACGAACCATTGAAGCTTTGCAGTCGCGCCAGCAATTGGAACAACAACTCCAGCAGAACGCACAAGCTCAAGCCAATCAACGCCAATGGTTGGAAGCGGTACTCAATTTGCTGCCCATTCCACTGGTATTCATTGAACCCCAAACGGCTCGCTTCACCTTTTCCAATCAGGCAGCAAATGAGATGGCAGGAGGTAAAATTCCTGACGATCGCTCTGCAGGGGTATATGATGTAGAGTTTTCTTGCACCGATGCCACAGGGGAACTGATTCCGCCCAATCGACTTCCTGCAGTTCGGGTAGCACGAGGTGAAAAGATTCATGGGGCGGAGTTGAATTGGCATACTCCCACTGGTGTTTACTCGCTGCTGGTTTATGCAGATACCTTACCTGCAATGCACGAACAACCAGCAACTTGCGTGATGGTGTTTCAAAATATTCGCTCCCGCAAACAAGCAGAAGAAGCGATCGCAGCACATGCTCAACGGTTGAATTTGGCGCTGACAGCTGCGAAAATGGGAGATTGGAGTTGGGATGCGGCAACAGATATAGTGACATTTTCTGAAAGGGCAGCGGAAATTTTCGGCATTCCCCCCGGTCCTTACATGACTTGGACGCAGATGCGCGATCTGCTTCACCAGGAAGATCGAGAGCGCACCCGTTTAGCAGTAGAGGAGGCAATTCAGGAACACAAGGACTATGATGTTGAATACCGAGTCCTCCATCCCAATGGAAGCGAACGATGGGTTGCAGCAAAAGGACGTGCTCAGTATAGCGTTTCAGGAGATGCCCTGGGAATGCTAGGAGTTGTGCAGGATATCACGGAGTTGAAGCAAATTGAGCAACAAGAGCGTTTTCTCGCTCAAGCATCGCAAACCTTTGCAGCCGCCAGTTTGGATTTGCAAACAGTTTTGAACACCATAACTCGCCTGGTTAGCGAATATACAAATGATGTTTGCGTGCTGAGTCTCCTTTCTGAAGATGGGCAGTGGCTTGACCCTGTCTCCGTGTACCATGTAGACTCAGAGGTACGAGAATTCGCCAATGAACTGTTGAAAAGTTATCCTCGCCGTGCCGATGAAGGGATTGGGGGGCGAGTGATGCAGACAGGAGAACCCCTTTTGATGCCAGTCACATCACAACAGGAATTTCGTGCCATTATCAAACCAGAGTATCACCGCTACTTGGATCGTTTTAAGGTTTACAGCACATTGCTGGTGCCACTAAAAGTCCGAGGACAAGCAATAGGAGTGTTGAGCCTGACTCGCAATCATCCCGGAGAACCTCACAATATCGATGACCAGAGTTTATTTCAAGATTTGGCAGACAGGGCGGGATTGGCGATCGCGAATGCTCATCTCTACCAGCAAACCCAACAAGCACGCCTGATAGCAGAGCACACTGCCGATCGTACTGCCCGTCTCCAATCAGTGACAACCGCACTTTCAGAAGCACTCACTCCCTCCCAAGCAGCTTTAGTTATTGTTGAGCAAAGCACTGCCGTTTTGAACGCAGGTTGTGCAATGGTAGCAATTCTCAACGATGATGGTACAGACCTTGAAGTTATTCATTCTATTGGCTACGAGCAGAATTTACTCGATGCATGGCGTTCCATCCCTCTCACATCATCCGTACCACTCGCAGAAGCAGTACGCACTGGCACACCTATCTGGGAAGAGCCACTCGAAGAAAGGCTAGCTCGCTATCCTCACCTAAGAGATGCTTATACCCAATACAATTTTACAGCTTGGATTTCTCTCCCTTTGATGGTTGAGGGTCGGGCGTTAGGTGGTATGAGTTTCGGCTTTGTTGAATTTTGCCCATTAAGCGATGACGAGCGGGCATTCATCCTTGC
Organism: Scytonema sp. UIC 10036; assembly: GCF_009725235.1. The sequence continues at coordinate 6,245 of NZ_WJFC01000270.1, read as the reverse complement.
TATGGCTCAACAGTGCGCTCAGGCGATCGCCCGTGCTAAACTCTATGAAGCCGAGCAACGGGCAAAAGCTGCAGCCGAAGCCGCGAACAGAATAAGGGATGAATTTCTTGCTGTTCTTTCCCACGAACTGAGAACACCGATGAATCCAATTTTAGGTTGGACAAAATTGCTGCGAGGAGGTAATCTCGATGCTAGCAAGGTAGCGGCAGCTCTGTTAACCATTGAGCGTAATGCTAAGTTACAAGTCCAACTGATTGAAGATTTACTCGATATTTCTTGCATTTTGCAAGGCAAACTCAGTTTAAATTCAAGCCCGATTGACTTAAGATTAATAATTGAAGAAGCTCTTAAAACAGTACAATTGGCAGCCCAAGCTAAAGCAATTCAAATTCAAAGTTATTTTGAACCGAATGCAGTCAATGTTTTGGGCGATGCAACTCGTTTGCAGCAAGTCATTTGGAATATGCTCTCCAACGCTATTAAGTTTACTCCTAATAGCGGGCGTGTGGAAATCCATCTCAAGCGGGTTGGTAACCAAGCACAGATCGCTGTCAGTGATACAGGCAAAGGTATCAAGCCCGATTTTTTGCCATACGTCTTTGATTACTTTCGTCAAGCAGATAGCAGTATCACTCGCAGCTTTGGTGGTTTGGGGTTGGGGCTTGCGATCGCACGACATATTATTGAGCTACATGGTGGAACAGTTAGAGCTGACAGCCCAGGAGAAGGACAGGGAGCCACCTTTACCATCACCCTTCCTCTGATGTCAGCAATAACTTCAATGAATCAAGAGGTGGCATTTATGCAAGACGCACTGACTTTGCAGGGAATTCAAATCCTGGCTGTTGATGATGATGCAGACAATTTGGAATTAGTGACTTTTGTTTTGGAACAAGCTGGTGCTTGTGTGATTTCTGTATCTTCTGCTCAAGAAGCACTCGAAAAACTTCAGCAAACCCAGTTCGACATTTTGCTGGCTGACATCGGAATGCCTAAAATGGACGGTTACACATTATTGCGCCAAGTCAGAACTATGCCATCAGAAAAAGGTGGATTGATTCCAGCGATCGCTCTAACTGCTTATGCAGGAGAAATGAATCAGCAGCAAGCATTAGCCGCAGGATTTCAGTTACACATTTCCAAACCAATCGATCCAGAAGTTTTGATTGAGGCAGTTATCCAAAATGTGCCGGCTCGTTCTACCATGCTGTCGAATGAGCGCGAATGAATGAAGTCACTCTATCACTAAAAATCGCCAAAAACCCAGTCAGCATTAAGTCGAAAGATAAATCAAAGGAGAACTTCAGTCTAAAGATAGAGAAGAACTTGTGACATATGTAGGAAAAATATGAAATATAAGTATGTTCGTTAAAATCAAGCCTGGGAAGATGGTAAAAACCTCCTCTTTTAATACTGTTCAGAAGCGGAGCCTAAAGCGTGAGCGATCCAGAAAAAGCAACTGACCCTCAGGCAACCGATGACCAAATCAGCAAGATTCTTGAAAGCATTACAGATGCCTTTGTCGCTTTCGACCAGCAGTGGCGCTACACTTATGTCAATCAGCAAGCGGCAAAGCTTTTAAACAAAACCCGTGAAGAACTGCTCGGCAGACAGGTATGGGAAGAGGTTTTTCCAGAGACAGTCGGAGATTTGGCATACCAAGAACTTCACCGTGCGGTTACCGAACAAGTAACTGTTGTATTTGAACACTTCAGTCAGTTGCTAGGTAAATGGCTGGAAATCCACGCATACCCTTCAAGTGATGGTCTGGCTGTTTATTTCCGCGACATCAGCGATCGCAAACAGGTTCAAGAGGTGCTTAAAGAACAGGAGAGAAAATACCGTTACATCTTTGAAGCCGCAGGCGTAGCGATTTGGGAAGAAGATTTTTCTGCTGTCTTTGAAGCTATCGAAGGTTTAAAAGCGCAAGGTGTCCAAGATTTTCGAGCCTTTTTTGCGGAACACCCTGAGTTTGTTCAACAGGCAATCAATATGGTGAAAATTGTCGATGTGAATGACACCGCAGTACGGATGTTTGGTGCTCTTGACAAACAGGAACTCTTGAATTCACTTCACCAAGTCTTTGTAGCAGAAACTGTAGAGGTGTTTGTTGAAGAACTTTTGGCATTTGCTAGCGGTCAAACGTACTTTCAATCTGAAACAATTTTGCAAACCATAAATGGAGAGCGCCTCAATGTCTTGTTTACTATAACATTACCGCCTCAAACCACAAAACTAAATAACGTGTTGGTGAGCATCATGAATATTACTGCTCGCAAGCAAGCTGAGAAAGCACTGCATCAAAGTGAAGAGCGATTTCAGGTTTTTATGGACAACAGCCCAACTGCAGCATGGATTACTCATGTAGATGGGCGGGTGCTTTACCTCAATCCTACTTATTATCGCACCTTTGAGCTACCAACCAACAATGCGATCGGCAAAAGCATCTTCGATCTGTATCCGACTGAAATCGCTCAGCAATTCCTCAACAACATCAGAACGGTTGCTCGGACAAATCGGGTGCTCGAAGCGATTGAGCGTGCTCCTCGCACTGATGGTACGCTTGGTGACTTTTTGGTGTACAAATTTCCCCTAACAGATGGGTTAGGGCAATGCTTGGTAGGAGGAGTTGCGGTTGACATCACCGAACGAGAACGCGCACGTCGGGAACGCCTGTTAGCCGAACAAGCACTCCAGAAGCAGACAGAACAATTGATTCAAGCTAACCGCATCAAAGATGAATTCTTGGCAATCCTCTCCCACGAACTTCGTACACCGCTCAACCCCATACTTGGATGGGCGAAGTTACTGCGAACAAGAAAGTACGATGAAGCAACTACGGTTCGCGCTTTAGAAATTATTGAGCGGAACGCCAAACTCCAAACCGAACTTATCGAAGATTTGTTAGATGTCTCTCGCATCTTGCAAGGTAAACTCACTCTGAATATTGGTGCAGTCGATCTGGCATCTGCAATTGCACGAGCAATAGAAACTGTACGCTTAGCAGCCCAAGCCAATTCGATTAAGCTATTCACTGTACTTGAACCAAACGTAGGACAAGTTTGCGGCGATTCAGTACGCTTACAACAAGTTGTTTGGAATCTGCTGTCTAACGCTATTAAATTTACACCCTCTGGCGGACAAGTAGAAGTCCGTTTGGAATCCCATGGTTCCATGGCTCAGATTCAGGTATGTGACACGGGAACAGGAATTAGTCCTGAGTTTTTACCCTACGTGTTTGACTACTTCCGACAAGCTGACGGCACCACTACCAGGAAATTTGGTGGGCTCGGTTTAGGATTAGCCATTGTCCGCCATATCGTAGAACTACATGGCGGTACAGTCAAGGCAGAAAGTTTGGGTGAAGGACAGGGAGCAACTTTTACAGTCACGCTACCACTGATGAAAATGTCCCCACATAGCACTCCTAATCTCAAATAATCTGTTGAGTTTGGAGGATTTGACTCGCCACTATTAAAGCAAAAAAGGACAGAGCCAGTCTGCCCAAAATATGCTTAAGTTAAACTATGTGTTGAGATGAACCGATTGGAAAAATTTCCAAAACCCATCTTAAAGTTTAGTAGCGTCCTCTAGAGTAGCCGCCCCCACTGTTTCCACGTCTGTCGCCACCATAGGAAGAACGCTTGTCTTCACGTGGCTTAGCCTTATTGACTTTCAGGCTACGACCCATCCACTCTGCAGTGTCAAGAGCTTCAATCGCCGCAGTTTCTTCAGCGTCTGTTGCCATTTCTACAAAGGCGAATCCCCGCACCCGACCAGTTTCCCGGTCTGTAGGGAGTTGAACGTTTTTAACAGTTCCATATTCTGAAAAAACTTGTCTGATGTCGTCTTGTCCGACTTCATAAGATAGGTTACCAACATAAATTGACATAAAACATCTCCGAAAGTACATGGTGTTGAGAGTTAAATTCGGAGAGACACTTGTAAATAGATAGAGACAAATTGCACAACCGAATATAATCCTATCTGCTAATGATAACACAAAGTTTGAAAATGTGTTGAAAAATTTCAAACTATTGCCAAACCTCAAGCAGGAGTAGTCGATAAAACGTAGTAAATCGTAGTAATTCCCCGTTTTTCACCGTTCACTTTCTTGTACTCCTCTGTAGTCGTCATGAGTAGCAAGCGGTTTCTAGAACCAACCACATAAATGACGTAGTTCAGTAGGAATAGTTAGGCAGCCTACCCAAGCCTAATGTGTTAATCGTGGTCGTTGCTTACCGTTCAAGGATTAACACATACCTCTCAAATTACTTTGTCTGAGGCTTTCCGCAATACGAATATTGCGTTAGTTCTGTGACGTAATATTGCTTTTAATCCAATATTTCTAGCAGCGTTCAAACCGGAGTGAGCCGAGTAGTAAGTATTGATATTGACTACAAAATTAGCACCTTTTTGGTAAGAATTTTCTAACTTACCCTCTTTAATTAAATTAATGGCTAATTTACCACTATAATTATTGAGTCGTGCTAGTTCCTGTACCCAAGGGTCTAAACGAGAAGTATCTCTAGGATTTACGCGAGTTGTCAGAATCCCATAATCTTGGAATGCAATGCGGCTGACCTCATGAAATACCTTCGACTTTAACCAATATGCTCTTTTCTGGTTTGAACGTCTGGAATACTTTCCTTTACATGGTTTCAGATTTTTGAGATGTTCAAAAGAAATAACGCTACAGTTCCAGGCGAGCGCAAATTCCACTATTTCTCTTGCTATAGACAAAAAGCTAGACGGAATCATTTCGCCTTACGTGCTTTCTTAAGTGCTGCATCCCGCACCTGTTGATTTAACAAGTAACCAAAACCAGCTTTTTCCAGACGGTGTACAAACTCCTCACGAGTATGATTCAGTGCTGCTGCAGTAGCGTTTACATTCCAATTGTATTTGGCTAGTACGCTCAGTAAGTAAACCCGACGAGTTTGTGCCGCTGAAAGACGATAAGTTTTGAGGTATTCCAACTCTCCATTGTCACGTGCGATCGCTTCTCCAATGTGATTTTCCTCTTTAGGATTCAAATCAGAAATAAATCTTTGCAGAAAAAAATCCCCAGCACTATAGACTATCTTAGATGCAACCCCACGTCCCAAAAGCCCAGAAGCCATAAAACCCTGAAACGATCCCCAATCAGAACGCATTGTTTGTATAGCTTCCCTCAAATCCGCCAAACAATTAACTTTCGACTCATCTACAGAAACATCCATGGGAAAAGTCGTATCGTACAGCAAGCCATACTCATAGAGCAATTCACCATAAAAGTCTTCAAGCAAGCTCGTGTGAAGCAGTCGGTAATCTTCCGGAGTCGGAACCACAAACGCCGAAGCGAGAGCTTCCGCAACAAACACCAAAACCCCAACCTGTTCTTCATGAATCTCAAATACCCGCAAAGCTTCTTCTAGCCCAGCAATATAACGTCCACTCACAGAAGTTTCGTAACGGCATCCCAAACCATGAGAAAGAGCATACTTAGAATATTCACTCCAAGCAATATCAGGACCAGAGAAAAACATTGACAAAAAACCTTCCATTGCCAGATGCATTGGCAAAAAACGCAGTTGGTTATTCCCCTCCCGCTTCACCATGCGATGCATCAAGCGCACGCTTGCACAGCCACAGTCAATGCGTTTTCCGTGACTGTTGAGCATCTGTCCCCCATAAGCAGCAACCGGGCTACCATTATTCGTCCAAGAAAGTACCAGTCCATGAGGTACATAAGAAAAGTACTTCATTCCTGGTTCCATCATCTGCCCCTCCAAAGAAACTATTGTCAAGTCTTCGTGATAATTGCGGCGTAGCAAGCGCAAGTCACCACGCACATGACGGCGTAACAGAGGTACAAGCCGCACCGAACCCCAAACTTGAGAAGGAGCGATTTCTAATCCTTTTAAGGATACATCGGAGATTAAGTTAATTTTTTTTGCCATAAGAATATTTGATAATAGCTAATTGCTAATAGCTAATTGCTAATAGCTAATTGCTAATTGCTATAGGAATCCTAAATGATTTCTGAAAAACTTTAAGTACTGTAGGTAGGGCTAAAGCCCACCGCAAGCTTTAGTTGGTGGGCTTTAGCCCTACCTACGTATAGTTCAAAAATCAAATAGGAGTCCTATATATTAACCATTAACCATTAGCCATTAGCCATTCAATACTGCGTAGGTTTTGCATAAAAATACGAAATTACGTAGGTTGGGTTGAGGAACGAAACCCAACATTTATCAGCATTT
>NZ_WJFC01000269.1 GCF_009725235.1 Scytonema sp. UIC 10036 | reverse complement strand
TTATTTTTTTTTTTTTATTTTTTATTTTTTAATTATTATTTATTATTTTTTATTTTTTATTTTTTATTTTTTATTTTTTATTTTGGATTTTGGATTTTGTATTTTGGATTTTGGATTTTGGATTTTGGATTTTGGATTTTTTCTCGTTGCCAGTCTCTGGCTGGGAACGCAGAGTGTGAGGCTCTGCAGAGCGTGGGGGATAGAGCGGGAGGCTCCGCCTCCCAACTAGGCATTCCCAGGCGGAGCCTGGGAACGAGGTGAGTCCCCAGTCCCCAGTCCCATTTTCAAGACAGCAATTCCCGCACGTCGTAAACTTCTCCTTTGATGGCTGCTGTCGCCACCATTGCAGGACTCATCAACAAAGTTCGCCCGGAAGCGGAACCTTGCCTTCCTTTGAAGTTGCGATTGGAGGAAGATGCACTCATCTGCCTTCCCTGCAGCTTGTCTGGATTCATGGCAAGGCACATCGAACATCCGGGTTCGCGCCACTCAAATCCTGCTTCTAAAAAGATTTTATCGAGTCCTTCTTCTTCAGCGTGTTGCTTCACTCTTTCCGAACCTGGGACAACAAAGGCTTTTACTCCTTGTGCTACTTGACGACCTTTGGCAATTTTAGCCGCTTCTCGTAAATCGCTGATGCGTCCGTTGGTACAACTTCCAATGAAGCAGACATCTACTTTGGTACCTTTGATCGGTGCGCCTGGAATTAGATCCATATATTGGTATGCTTCTTCCGCAATGAACCGTTCCTGTTCTGGAAGTTCTTCGGGTGTGGGTACGAGTTCGTTTACTCCAATGCCTTGACCAGGTGTAATACCCCAGGTGACAGTGGGGGGAATGTCAGCTGCATCAAAGACAACTACGTCGTCGTATTCTGCATCTGCATCGCTGCGAATGGAGTTCCACCACGCAACGGCTTTCTCCCAATTTTCTCCTTTGGGAGCAAAGTCTCTATCTTTAAGATAATCGTAAGTGATTTGGTCGGGATTGACGTAACCGCAACGAGCACCGCCTTCTATGGACATATTGCACACGGTCATCCGTTCTTCCATATTCATTTGCTCGAAGGTCGTGCCTGCATACTCATAAGCATATCCTACGCCACCTTTGACTCCAAGTGTTCGGATAATGTGGAGAATGACATCTTTGGCATAGACACCGGGTTTTAAAGTGCCGTTGACTTCAATTTTCCGCACTTTCAGCTTTGAGAGGGCTAAGGTTTGGGAAGCTAAAACGTCCCGTACCTGGCTGGTTCCAATCCCAAATGCGATCGCTCCAAATGCACCATGACTTGATGTGTGGCTATCTCCGCAAGCGATGGTCATTCCTGGTTGACTTAAGCCTAGCTCTGGAGCAATCACGTGAACAATACCCTGACTTCCAGAACCAATATTATAAAATTTTATACCATTTTCTTGACAATTTTGCTCTAGCGATCGCATCATCTCTTCTGCTAAACTATCGGCAAACGGACGTGCTTGATTGTCTGTGGGAACAATGTGATCCACAGTAGCAACAGTCAACTCTGGAAAGAGTGGCTTCAAACCCCGTTCCCGTAACATAGCAAAAGCTTGAGGACTAGTCACTTCATGAATTAAGTGCAATCCAATAAAGAGTTGTGTATGCCCTGAAGGAAGTATACCCACTGTGTGCGCTTCCCACACTTTGTCAAATAAAGTCCCTTTACTCATAAACCAAAAATCTATATTTTTTGAGACAATCGAGTTTTCACTGAGAGAATTAAGCTTCCGAAGAAGTCAGAATTTTTATCTTATCATCAATGCTCTGCTCTTACCGGGATTCATCAACCCGTATGGATCGACCATTGCCTTAAACTTTAATTGTTCTGGGTCGATCGCTTTTCTCCCACCATCTTCGATAATGTACGTGTGGGGATTGGCAATAAAAACTCCTTGCTCTTCGTGATAGCGGATAATTTCGTTAAGACGTTCCTCTGTTGTAAAACGTACAAGTTGCAACGCACCCGGAACTACATGACCGTGTTGGCGAATAAATTCCAAATGCATGGTTACCTCATCGCCAAAATGATGGTACATATGCTCCACAACTTGCAGATTTTTATCTGCAGGGAAGATACTTTGCAAATAAGTTATGGAAGTATCCACAGTGCGAGCGTGTAATGTAGTGTGATTCCAGGTAAACTCCCCTAAGTTGACACCCTTTCCTGCGTCTTGTGCTGATTTTTGATATGTTATCTTACCACCAAATTGCCGTACCAATCCCGGCAGTAATTCAAAACTAGATTCTGCAACGATTAACAAAGCTGCATGGGTACCGTCAGGGATATACTGTTTGATAGCAGTAAAGTATTGTGGGATTTGGGCTGCAAAAATAGCAATTTCTTTCTTAATCATCCCTTCTGCCTCACCCAGAGATTGACCAAATCTTGCAGCTTGCATAAAATCATCGAATGTAACAATGACTTCTACCCAGGGATACGCTGGAGCCAAAGGAATTTCCAACTCAGTAATAATACCATTAATTCCCCATGCATGGTTAACCTTTTGCACCTCATCACCGCGCAATTCCATCGCCCGTGGTTTATCTTCTAAAGTGACAACTCTTAAAGCTTGAAGATTACCTCTGTCTCCCAAAAAACCGTACTGAATCGATCCAATTCCCCCACTACCCCCTGCAATAAATCCCCCTATTGTCGCCGTGCGGTATGTAGAAGGAGCCATTCGCATTTCCCAACCGATTTCTCGTGCTTGTTTGTCTAATGCTGCTAACTTTACCCCAGCTTGCACGCGTGCTATTCCCGGTTCTATCCAAAGTATTTCGTGCATTCGAGTCATATCTAGAATGACGCCACCATGTAGGGGAACGCATTGTCCGTAATTTCCCGTTCCTGCACCTCGTACTGTTACGGGGACGCGATGTTGAACGCAAGCTGCTGCTACTTTTAAGACCTCTTCTTCGTTAGCAGGACGTACAACAAGATCGCCTACTTTCCCCTCTAGTATGGGTACAAGTACCGGGCTAAAGGTATGGTAGTCTTGGGATAATTTTGCTACTTGATGGATATCGGTGATGATTTCAATACCTTCTAACGAGGTGAGCAGAGCATTAATATCAAAAGACTTTACAGATGTTGTCATAATTATATAAATTTTGTAACCGTCAAGACGCCAAGGTCACCAAGTCTAGGATACAGCCTTTCTGAAAGTTGTGAATGGTCACTAGTAGACCCCCCTCTCTCGTTCCCAGGCGGAGCCTGGGAACGAGGTGGTAGGAAGTCTTACCTTCTGCATAAATCTCAACACCCAATCCAGAATATATGATGTCAGCCAATAGTAAATCACAATGGAGTTATTTATGGCAGCGACGCTAGAGCAAATTAAAACTTACCTAGAGCAACAAAGTTTAAAATACAAAGTTGATGAGGAGAATCAACGCATCATCACTGAATTTCAAACTGAGAATGTTGAGAATTTATTGATTTTAATTATTTTAGGCAAAAGGGGAGAATATTTACAAATTGTAGCACCGCAACTTCTGACAAATATTAATGATTTACATACAAGTTTATTATTCAAAGCATTACTTAATCTTTCTTTACATACCAAAATGGTGCGCTGGGGTTATGACCCGATCGCAAAAGAAATATGTGCAACCGTTGAGCTTCCTTTAGAGGATAGTCTGTTGAGCCAGAAACAATTTGCATTCTGTTTAGAGGCTCTAATTAGAGTCATAGATGAAGTTGCCATGCCGCGATTAAAAGCAATTTTAGAAACTGGTGTCGATCCGGGCGAAGAAGAATTAGGAGAAAGAATCTTATTGAGTTTAGAAGAAAACTGTCCGGGAGCGATTACTTATATCGAACAAGCGATTATTCGCCGAAAAAGGTTAGCAGAATCTCAACATCAACAACAAGGAGTGCAGGAACATTCCAATTCAAGCAATATTTTGCAAAAAATCTGGAATGTGGTGACTTCAGTCAGAAAATGATGTTTTGGAAAGTCGCGATCGCCAGACAGTAGGATTGGTAGGAACGTTAAGAAATATTGTCAGAAGCATAAATTTTCTGTCAACGGTAAGAAATATATTGTGTTGAACCGAAACAGAACTGATTGAGTATTGAATTTTGATTGGAGAAATCTATGCCTTTCAAAAGTCGTCGGTTAATTGCTGGTCTTGTAGCAGTGTATAGTATCTTTTTAATAACGGCTTGCGCTCGCACTAGCGGTCATGAGGATAATAACTTTACGGGTTTGAAAGTTAAAGTTTTGGTGGGTAGCGCCTTAGGAGATTTTTGTAACAAAGCTGCACAAAAGTATAATTCTACACAACCGAAGCTAGACAACGGTACACCATTTCGGATTGAATGCGAAGCGCACGGTAGCGGTGATGTAGTCACCAAAGTGCTGACTTTAGCGACTCAATTGAAAAATGGTACTGTGCAAGCTAATGCTCCCGATTTCCCTAGCATTGTTTCTGTGGATGGGGATATATATCACAGTCAGCTCATTTACCGCATGAATCAGCTTTTCCCAGGACAAAAATATATTCCGGAAATCGTTGATTCACCACTGTTGGCTTACTCGCCAATGGTGTTTATGGTGCAAGCGAATGTTGCAGATGGACTGAGAAAAACCCCCGATCTATATAACGCTTTAGTCACAGCCAAGACTCACCGTGATATTGACCCAACTGCACCACCGCAACCAATTCACTACGTCCATACTGCACCGACTCGTTCTAATTCTGGATTACAAACTCTCGTAGCTCAATATGTCAGTGTATCGCTCAAGCGTCCCGAACAACTGACAACGGCTGATGTCCAACAATTTCAACCCCAGATTCAACAAATCCAAAGCAAGATTACCCGTTATGGTGTTTCTACCAATTCTTTAGCCAAAGCAATGGTTAAAAACGGTCCATTTTGGGCGAGCATGGCTTCCGTATATGAATCTAGCGTCATTGCAGCAAATTCCCATTTGCAACCAGGTCAGCAGCGCTTTGAAGCAGTTTATCCCAAAGCCACATTTACCTCCAATATGCGGGCGATTTTACCAAATGCACCTTGGGTGAGTGCAGATGAAAAGGAGGCGGCGGAAAAGTTCATTGCTGATTTGCGATCGCCAGAAACTCAAAAAATTGCTACAGATTTAGGTTTACGACCGGGTACACCAGGAGTCTCCTTGGGAACAAAGTTTTCCCAAGAATTTGGAGTCAACCCCCAAGCCAAGTACGATTCCTTGCGACCTCCCCAACCAGAAGTTGTTGAGGCGATGCTGAAATCTTGGCAAGAAGTCGCGAAAAAAGCATCACTTGTAGTCGTGGTAGTAGATTCTTCTGGGTCAATGGCTGGTGAAAAGTTACCAGCTGCACAAAATACTCTCAACAACTACATCAACAATTTGGGACCTAAAGAGCAAATTGCTTTGATTGATTTTGACTCTGAAATTCGTCCGCCTGTATTGGTTGATGGAACACCACAAGGAAAAGAGCGTGGTTTGCAATTTCTGAGTGGACTCACAGCTGGGGGTGACACAAAATTGTATGATGCAGCCCTTAACGCCCGCAACTGGTTGCAGCAAAATCTCCGTCAAAATACTATTCATGCAGTTTTAATTTTAACTGACGGGAAAGATACAAGTTCGCAAATAGCCCTTGAACAACTGGCACAAGAACTGCAAAAAAGTGGTTTTAATAGCGATCGACGAATTGGGTTTTTCACAGTTGGCTACGGGAACGAAGGTGAATTTGATGCGGATGCACTCAAGAAAATCGCTGAATTGAATGGTGGTTACTATTCCAAAGGCGATCCAGAAACAATTTCTCGGTTGATAGCAGATTTACAAGTTGAGTTTTAAAGATGAGAATAGTTAATCCATTGTATTATCCGGTAGCTGTTTTGGCTGGAGCAATAACTCTTTTTATTGGCGTGCGTTTTGTGCAGTTATCAAGTGCAATTGTCATACCTCTATCGGTTGGAGTTACCATTTTTGGTGCTAATTATTTGAAATCTCGCAAACTAGAATTCTTAGAATTAGAAAATTCCGACTTAGAGCGGGAGCTACAAAGAGTTATTGTTACAGCTAATAACTTAGCAATCAAAGCTAAAGCTCTGCATTTAGAAGCTACAAAAATGTTAACTGATACTTTCCATTTGGAGCTTTTAACAACATTGCAAATGAATTGTAATCGTGCTGTTGAACTTCCCAAAAAAATTGCTCATCTCTCACGGCGTTTGCAAGATAATCATTCACTACTTTCGGTTCAACAATTGGAACAACAACTAGCAGAAGTTGAGCAACGACTTAAGTCTAGTTCAGGCGTAGCAAAGCAACATCTCAGCCAACTAGCAAACAGTCTTAGTCGCAATATTCAACTAGCTAAAGAAGGACAGGATATTCGTTTAGCACAAGTTGTTAATATTTCTACCTTAGTTCAAGATGCTACTGGAAGCTTACAGCGATCGCAAACTAAATTGCATACATCTGATTTGAGTGACTCCGCACAAATTAGTGAGTTGCAATCACTAGTTGATGAATTTAGCAACATTGAAGCAAACCTTGAGTTGCTAGTTTGTAGGTAATTAGGTTTGCTAAGAAGGTTTATTGACTCCTATATAGCAATCCTATTTGAGATCCGAACAAGGGAGACAAGGAAGACAAGGAGGACAAGGAAGACAAGGAAGAGGTGTTTGTAAATCATTTAGGACTCCTAGAGTGAGCGAAAATTCTTTAATTAAATGAACCTCAAAGACGCAAAGTATATGAAGAAGAAAAAAACTAACTATCAACGGCAAAATCGTGTTTTTCTTTCTCTCGTAATTATCTTCGTATCACTCTGTTTAACTTATGCACCACTACCAGGATTAGAGCAAACAGTGACCGTTGTTAGTGGTACGGAACTACAAACTACTTTGGAACAACTAGAGGCTAAGTTTGAGGAGGAAAATCCCAACATTAAATTGTCACTAAATTTTCAAGGTTCTCAGGAGATGGTCAATAAATATATTGACCAAAAGAATGACTTTCAACCAACAATTTTAATTCCTGCTAATGGAGTGATTCTCACAGAATTGAGCGAGAGATACAAAGCAACAAATAACACGGAACCTTTTTATGATTCTCCTCGACCTATAGCAAAAACAATGTTAGTTGGAATTGCTTGGCAAGAACGTGGCAAAGTACTTTTCCCTGACGGACGTTTCCGTTGGGAACGTCTAGAAAAGGCGATGGAAGCAGGGGATTGGGGAAAAATCGGCGGTTCAAGTCATTGGGGAAGTTTTGATTTTGTCACCACCGATCCAACTCGTTCTAATAGCGGTCAGCTAACATTAAATTTATGGGCACAATCTAAATTAGGTGGTGTCCTTAACAGTGCTAGCTTAAACAATTTGTCTGTGCGATCGCTGTTTAGTTTAATTAAAAAATCAGTTTATCAACCACCACGTTCTACAGATATTTTGTTGCAAGAATTTATTGCTAGAGGTGCTAATGATGCTGATGTTGCCACAGTATATGAGAGCATAGCCCTGTCTCGTTGGGATCAAGCAGGTACCAATCAAGGAAAGCCTTACCAAATTTACTATCTCAACCCAACCATTGAGACAGTTTCAACTGCGGCAATTGTGCGTCAAAATATAGATCCAACAACAGTCAAAGCAGCAAGGAAGTTTCTTGATTTTCTCACACGACCAGAACAGCAAGTGGTATTTGTACAGCATGGTTTTCGTCCAGTAAATAATTCTGTTGATTTAAAATCTGTGCCTAATAGTCCTTGGAGTAAAAATATTCCAGGTACTGAAGTCCAACCATCTATACAAACCCTACCACCTCCTAATACCCAAACGATTACAGAAATTCAGCGCATATGGGAAAGAGCAAATTAAATCAACGATAAGAGGCTTATGCTTAACCCATCATTGGGAAAAAAATGCGAAAATACGTAGGTTAGGTTGAGGAACGAAACCCAACATTTACTCATAATTGGGAAAAAAATGCGAAAATACGTAGGTTGGGTTGAGGAACGAAACCCAACATTTACAAACATTTGTTGGGTTCCCACAAGAGTTTGCCCAACCTACAAGTATTGGTAGCCATCCTATCTTATTTGTAAAAAAATTTAAGTATAGTAGATAGGGCTATACCGCACAAAAGCTTATTTGGTGAGCATTGCTACGTTTGCTGTGACTTCTTAGTCAGTACTAAGACACAGTAACAAGGAAAGATGAGGAATGGATAAAGACTTCAATGAATACACTCAACGAAAATATTTTTATCTGCCATCAACTAGACGAGAACCATAAATTTTATACAGCTAATTTACCAACTGATGTCGAACTAAACCCCTCACAATTTGATAAATTGTGGGATATACATCCCCCCAATTTTAACAAGCTAAAAATACACGGACGTTTGGTAAAAATGCCGCGTTGGCAACAAGTTTACGGAGCAGATTATCATTATACAGGAGTCACACATCAAGCTTTACCAATTCCATCATTAATCGAACCAATTTTTGAATGGAGCAAAAATAATATTGATAATCGCCTCAATGGTATAGTTATCAATTGGTATGATGCTAAACTTGGTCATTACATAGGAAAGCATCGAGATAGCACGCTCAACATGATTGATAGCGTCCCTATTGTGACTATTTCATTTGGAGAAGAACGTACATTCCGATTGCGTCCGTGGAAAGGAAGTGGTTATAAAGACTTCATAACAACACAAGGTAGCGTGTTTGTCATACCTTATGAAACAAACAAAACTTGGACGCATGAAGTGACTTTGTCCAAAAAGTGTCAAGGGAGGAGAATATCTGTGACACTCAGAGGGTTTCATGTGACTTGAGTAATCTACAATATGCTTAGTTTGTCAATATCTTCTAATGAACTGACGCTCTACCTGGAGTGCAAGGCGGAGCCTCACAATCTGCATTCCCAGGCGGAGCCTCACAATCTGCATTCCCAGGCGGAGCCTCACAATCTGCATTCCCAGGCTCCGCCTGGGAACGAGAGGGTACGAGAACGAGAGGGTACGAAAATTCTTCGTTCGCGAAATTTATGGCGGTAATACGACTATGGAAGGACGTGAAGTCCGAACTAGCGATTGACTCCTCTATTTCTACAATGATTCTATTAGAACAAACTATATTTTTGTTCTATGAGTAGGTAGGGTTAAAGCCCACCAATATCAAACGTGTGGCATAGCCCTACCTACAAAAATAGCTAAATTTAGAACCTAAAGAAAGTAAATGCGAGTTTAGAGCCGTTCTTTCCTGGAAAAAGCTTATGCAACCAACTAATCCAAACCAATTTACAGAAAAAGCTTGGGAAGCGATCGCGCATACTCCAGATATTGCCAAACAGTATCAACAACAGCAGATTGAAAGCGAACACCTGATGAAAGCACTGTTGGATCAAGAAGGACTTGCTAATGGTGTTTTCACAAAAGCTGGTGTTAATTTGCAAAAGTTGCGCGATCGCACCGAACAATTTATTCAACGTCAGCCTAAAGTCTCTGGTAGCAGCAGTTCTGTTTACTTGGGACGCAGCTTGGATACGCTTCTTGACCGAGCCGATGGATATCGCAAGGAGTTTCAAGACGAGTTTATCTCAATCGAGCACCTATTACTGGGTTATGCTAAAGATGACCGCTTTGGTAAAGCGTTATTCCAAGAATTTGGTCTGGACGAAGGAAAAGTTAAAAATATTGTTAAACAAATTCGTGGGAATCAGAAAGTGACCGACCAAAATCCAGAAGGAAAATACCAATCACTGGAAAAATACGGGCGCGATCTTACAGAAGCAGCCCGTCAAGGTAAACTTGACCCGGTAATCGGACGGGATGATGAAATTCGCCGCACCATCCAAATTTTATCACGTCGTACTAAAAACAACCCCGTGCTGATTGGGGAACCGGGTGTTGGTAAAACAGCGATCGCAGAAGGATTGGCACAGCGTATAATAGCTGGTGATGTGCCCCAATCCTTAAAAGACCGCAAACTCATCGCTTTAGACATGGGTGCTTTGATTGCGGGAGCAAAATTCCGAGGTGAATTTGAAGAACGTCTCAAAGCAGTCTTAAAAGAAGTTACCGAGTCCAACGGCAATATAGTTCTCTTTATTGATGAAATTCACACAGTTGTTGGCGCTGGTGCAACCCAAGGCGCAATGGATGCAGGTAACTTATTAAAGCCAATGTTGGCGCGGGGGGAACTGCGCTGTATTGGTGCAACAACTTTGGACGAATACCGTAAATATATAGAAAAAGACGCAGCATTGGAAAGACGCTTCCAACAGGTGTATGTCGATCAGCCTAGTGTGGAAGATACGATTTCTATTTTGCGCGGTTTGAAAGAACGGTATGAAGTTCATCACGGGGTGAAAATTTCCGATAGTTCTTTAGTCGCAGCGGCAACTTTGTCCAGTCGCTATATTAGCGATCGCTTCTTACCAGACAAAGCCATTGACTTGGTAGACGAAGCAGCAGCCAGACTGAAGATGGAGATTACCTCCAAACCTGAAGAACTCGACGAAATTGACCGTAAGATTCTGCAATTAGAAATGGAAAAGCTATCACTGCAAAAAGAAAGTGATGCAGCTTCCAGAGAACGGTTGGAAAGATTGGAAAAAGAACTTGCGGACTTTAAAGAAGAACAAAGAGAGTTAAAGACGCAATGGCAATCTGAAAAAGATGTAATTGCAAAAATTCAGTCTGTCAAAGAAGAGATTGACCGCGTTAACTTAGAGATTCAACAAGCAGAACGCAATTACGATCTCAACCGCGCTGCTGAGTTAAAATATGGCAAGCTCACCAGTTTGCATCGCGATTTGGAAGCAGCTGAAAGCGAACTTGCTCACGCACAACGCAGTGGAAAATCTCTGTTGCGCGAAGAAGTTACCGAAGCTGACATTGCAGAAGTCATTTCTAAGTGGACGGGAATTCCTATCAGCAAGTTGGTGGAATCTGAGAAAGAAAAGCTGTTGCATTTAGAAGATGAACTGCACAATCGCGTTGTCGGACAAGAAGAAGCAGTGACAGCAGTAGCAGATGCGATTCAGCGTTCTCGTGCTGGGCTTGCAGATCCCAATCGTCCTATTGCTAGCTTTATTTTCCTCGGTCCTACAGGTGTTGGTAAAACCGAACTAGCAAAAGCACTTGCGGCTTACTTGTTTGATACTGAAGAAGCACTAGTCAGGATTGATATGTCCGAGTACATGGAGAAACACGCTGTTTCTCGTCTGATTGGTGCGCCTCCAGGATACGTGGGTTATGAAGAAGGAGGACAACTCACAGAAGCAATTCGCCGTCGTCCTTATGCAGTGATTTTGTTTGACGAAATCGAAAAAGCACATCCTGATGTCTTTAACATCTTCCTGCAAATTCTTGATGATGGTCGCGTGACGGATGCTCAAGGTCATACGGTGGACTTTAAGAACTCTATCATTATTATGACGAGTAACATCGGTTCGCAGTACATCTTGGATGTTGCAGGTGATGACTCGCGCTATGATGAAATGCGTCACCGGGTTATGGAAGCAATGCGAAATAGCTTCCGTCCTGAGTTCCTCAACCGTCTTGATGAACTTATCTTCTTCCATGCGTTGCGTAAGGAACAATTGCGTCGAATCGTACAGTTGCAAGTTGAGAGAGTACGTCATAGATTGAGCGATCGCAAGATGTCTCTCAGACTCTCGGAAGCTGCTCTTGACTTTTTAGCTGATGTAGGGTATGACCCAGTATTTGGAGCAAGACCCCTGAAGCGAGCCATTCAACGGGAGTTAGAAACTCAAATTGCCAAAGCTATTTTGCGTGGAGAGTTTCATGATGGCGATACCATTTTTGTAGACATTGAGAATGAGCGTCTTTCCTTCAAACGCTTACCCACAGAGGTGTTTACAGCTTAATCAAACTCCAGTTCAACTTCTCATCTCGTTCCCAGGCTCCGCCTGGGAATGCTTTTTTAGAGGCTCCGCCTCCTGAGTGGAGTTTCGTAATCGTCGTGGTGAAGCATTGTTAAACTAAGTTTAATAGCAAACACACGATGCAAGTTCCCCAATTATGCTTAATCAAGCACCAGTAATAGATACTGTTATCATTTTATATGCAACAATCAAGCTTTACTGGAGTGTGTGGAAAGGAATACGTCAGTTTCTTCATCTGTGATAGAGTCTGCTAGAGGATATCGGCAATGGATCTTAAGCTCAAGAAGCTCCGCTCTGTTAGGTTAACCACAACTTTTGTATTAACCCATTTATTTGGGATGTAGTAAGTCATCTAACTAAAGGCAGATTATAGTTACTTACTAAGGACAGATTGTATTGAGAAATTTATCGTTATAAATTTTAAGGGGGTTAGGTCAAAACTTATACTTTCAAAACCAGAAAAAGCAGATAGCTTATGGCTATCAAAGTTACTGAATTGGAATCTGCTCAGTAAGCCGAAATGCTATGATTGTAGGCTCTGATTTTTAATTCCGGCAAAGCAAGGTGCAATCAGTAATCGTAAACTTATCCATTTGAAATATACTTTTTTACCTCTATCTCAAAGGTGGAGGTTTTTACTTAGATTCAGATGTTAGGGTTTAGATGAGAAGGACTGGTTAGACCAAAGCTGACGAGCGGGAAAGCCAATAGGAAAAGGAAGCTGGCTACCCGGCCATTGTTGGTATCATGCCACGCCTTTCTTTTTCTTGGATGTGGACGGATTTGCCTCAGCTTTCATCCATTTCTATCACTATAACCTCAGAACAGTCATAAAACAAAGAGGCGCACACAAGCGAGCGACTTCAACAAACTAAAAACTAAATGAGTCGGTGTTGAGGTCGCTTAATTGTTGATAAAATTCAATTAATTCGCTCTTTGCCAAATGCGCTGGATTTCGGCTTGAATCTGTGCTTTGGGAACTGGTACTGCTTTCACAGATGGGTTCAGTTCTACACCAGGAATATTCTGATTCCAAGGGCTGTTAGCAACTCCTTGCAAATTAACGCCATCGATCGCTGGACGAAAACCATGCTGTACAAAGACTTTTTGTTGTTCTGGTTCTCGTAAATAAGAGATAAAACTTTTTGCAGCACTGGCTGTTGCTGCATCTACATTTTGACGAAGAATTACCGCAGTTGCTACTGTTTCAATAGTGGGATCGAGATAGTAAATCTGATAGGGTTTCCCCTGATTTTTACTAGACTGCTGCCATCGAGATAGGGCAAGGCTTTCGTAAACAGTCGCTACATCCGCATCATTGGGAGCACGAGCAATAAACTCTTGTAAAAGAATATCTGTAGAACGAGGTGGTTGGTAGACTGAACGCTTTATTGTTCCAAATAGGGAACTCACTGTAGGATTGCTAAAGTTAACGTTATTAGGATTATTGCCACCAAATTTTGACAGTGACCACAAACTCAGGGTAACTTGACCGCTGTTAGAACGGCTGGGATCGGTCATCATAAAATCAAAGCTTCCCCAATCTTTTTGACCGCCGATGGCTTGCCAATTAGGAGCTTGCATGGCTTGTTCTACTCGTTGCCAAGAAAAGCGACCATTGGGGAAAAGAACTTTACCTCGTTCTGACCAAGCAACACCAACAAGAAGTGTTTTAGCAATTGGTTGTGGTGATTCTAGGAAGGGATCGCTGTTATTTTGTGTTGTGTAGCGTTGGCGCAATTCATCTAAAAATTCAGACGAGGCAGGAATCAAGATAGTTGATTTTTGTTCATTTTTTGTGTCTATATAGTTATTAACAATATCTTGAGAACCTTGAAATTTTAATTCTATTTTAATGTTAGGATTCTTTTGTTGAAACTGAGTTGCTAGTTCTTGCAATGGAGCTTGTAATTCCGTACCGCTAACGATCGCAACTGTCTGTTGTAATCCTGGTAAGGGAGCATAGGCTACACCAAGTGCTGAGAGAGAGATCGCAATTGAAGTTATTGTTTGTTTCTGACGCAGCAATGGAGATTTTTTGATAGCCATAAATTGATTTTTCACTTCTGATTGTATTTTCAGTAATTGCCGTACCCGTGCTTCTACTGGTGGATGAGTTGAAAATAAGGCGTAAATCGACTTATCTTGAAATGGATTAACAATCAACAAAGGTGCAAAACAAGCATTGTTAGCACTAGTAATCTTAGAATTATTTGTTATTCGTTCTAATGCATTTGCTAAGGCGCGAGGGTTACCCGTGAGATACGCTGCACCCCTATCAGCCGCATATTCTCTTGTACGAGAAATAGTCATCTGAATAATAGTAGCGCTAATAGGAGCAAGTAAAACTGTCAGAAGCGATCCACCCAATCGTATTGGACTATTGCGCCAACCACGAAAAGACCACAAATACTGATATATCATGTTTGCCATTATAGAAATTGCACCAGCAAGTGTGGCGGCGATCGTTTGAGTTAAGGTATCGCGATTTTTAATATGGCAAAGTTCGTGAGCAAGAACAGCTTCAAGTTCATCTGTTGATAGCAACTTTATCAGTCCTTCCGTCACAGCAATAGCACTGTTGTCTGGATTGCGCCCTGTTGCAAAAGCGTTAGCCATTGGTGTAGGGATTACATAAATTTTTGGTAAGGGCAAATTTGCACGGTAACACAGTGTCTCAACAATCGGCTTAAGGACTTCTATTTGAGTTCTTGTTGGGACTTGCACTCTATAAGCTTCTAAAACAATTTTGTCAGCGTAGAACCAAGTGAAAAAAGTAATGGCAGATGCAATGAACAAACCGATAATTGCTCCAATGATATTGTCCATTACCAAATAGCCAATAATAGTAAATAATGCAGTTAAAAAACTTAGAAGAGCAATGGTTTTCAAGAAATTCATTGTGTCCTGACTCCTGAATAAAGATTTTTCTAACTATTGAACCACTAAAATTTCCATATTCTCCTGATAACTATTAAGCTCGGTACTTAAAGTACGTAACTCATTAATTTCCTCAAATTTACTCAGATCGGAAGTCCGCAGCTTATTTTGTAAACTCTGCAATATACCTCCAGTCTCTTGAATTAAAGTGTAAATATTCACGAGTTGCGCTTGTCGAGTATCTTCACCTGCTTTTGCCAATTCAATATTGCGTTTTAAGCTATTCGCTAATTGCTCGAAATGTTGGCGTGCAACCCCAGAACTTGCACCTAATTTCTTTTGAACTTCTAGTAATTGCTGCTGTAATTCTGTAGGAGAGAGCAAGGAGTTATCACCTTGGACACGCCGGGATAGTTGGTCAATTTTTTGGGGAAGTTCCGTAGCGCGATCGCAAGCCTCTTCCACAATCGCCAATAATTCAATTTGCAAACTATCATCAGTTAACAAATGCTTTGCTTCTTGTCTTAAATTTATAGATTTATCAGCCAAATTTTTAGCAGCATTATACAGCATTTTTACTTCCTTTTGTAACTCTTGTTTTGCCAGTTTTTTCTCATTTGGTTCCTTAGACTTCAAAAAAGCTGCTCCCACTGTTACCACTAAAGCAGCAGTAGGTAATATAACAACATTAGGAACTCTAGCAAAACGAACACCAACAACCAAGACAACACCACCAACCAATACACTCAATGGGTAAAAAATAGGATTTGCTAATTTAATCATTTCCAGAATCCAAAATCCAAAATCTAAAATCCAAAATCCAAAATCTAAAATCCAAAATCAAAAATCCAAAATATAAAATCCAAAATCCAAAATCCAAAATCAAAATTCCAAAATAAAAAATCAATAAAACTA
>NZ_WJFC01000268.1 GCF_009725235.1 Scytonema sp. UIC 10036 | reverse complement strand
TTGCAGAGATGTAAATAACCAGTTATGTCCGTTAATTTAAATTAACGGACATAACTGGTTATTTACATCTCTGCAACTGGTTAGATTTGTCTCATGTCTGCAATAACTGGTTATGCTTGCAATTATGTCTGCGTTAACTGGTTAATTCTACGGCTATATCTGCAATAACTGGTTATGCTTGTCATCTTAACTAGATGCTCAGAAGCCTTGCTGCGTAAGCGTTTCAGAACGAGGCAGACAGTCAAGGGTCATGCTTGTGTAACCAGTTAAGTTCAACTTGTGATACTTGCATAACTGGTTACAAGATAGCTAGTCTAGACAATAACTGGTTAGATTATTTGCCTATATTTGCATAACTGGTTAAGTAAATGTATAGACCTGTAACTGGTTATAATTTGTGTAGTTTGACGTAACTGGTTACACAGCACGAAACCAGTTGCCCAGTGTGATCGCGTCCCCAACTCCCCCGACTCCGACTGCTGCTCTGGGGACGCGCTGCTGCTGCTAGTGGGGGAGCGTCCCCGACTCCCCAACTTCGACTGCTGCTGCTACCAATGGGGACGCGTCCCAATCCCCCAGTCTAGACCGAACGGTTTAAAGTTAGATAATCTAACTATTCAGTACTTTGTAACAATTCGCACACAGCCATCTCCGGTCACAGCCGTCACAGGGTGTCACAGGGTACTTTTTAACTACCCTGTGACAGCCAGAACCCTTGCCCTAACTGCTTTCCAGCTACTGTCACAGGCGTCACAGGGTAAACTCTTCTAAACTATAAAACTTTTTTCCAAAAATCAATCCTCTCAAAAATATAGCCCCCTCATTATTTTTGTGGTAGATGAAATAAATTAAATAGACAAATATATAAAAGGTTAGGATTTTGCCCTGTGACGCCTGTGACACCCTGTGACGGTGGCTGAAACATGGACACAGTAAGCATTCTAGCTGTCACAGGGTACTTTGAGTTTACCCTGTGACACCCTGTGACACCCTGTGACCGGAGATGAGGTGTGTATAAATTGCTGCTTAACTACCGATAGAGTAAATGTGCTTACCCTGCGAGAATCGCTTGTATTGAGTGAGGGGTAGGAATGTACTAACGACATAAAACAAGCCCCTTCTAGCTCATCCTAGAGGGGCTACCTTGGGGTGTAAGCAACATGAAAGCCACTGCTGCTAATTGCAACAATGGCTTTCATGAGAGACATATCGTGTACTACTCTATTGTAGTACGCAAGTAGGGGACGCACCGGAGGGCGATCGCGCTGGGGGGAGATAATAGAAAGATGTTTTTTAGTACAACAAATGCCTTATCTTGTTAAAGTTAACGCTTACGGTCGAGGAACTGGTTATAAAAATAAAGATTGGTCTTTAGTTTTTGACAG
Source organism: Scytonema sp. UIC 10036 (assembly GCF_009725235.1). The sequence goes on along the minus strand of NZ_WJFC01000268.1, from coordinate 15,082 downwards.
TTTGCCAGCAACTATTTCTTGCTGTAATCCTATGTGTTGTAACAAAACTTTGCTTATTCTTTCTCCTACTAAAGAACGGTTGTTGGACAAGCAAGAATTTTCCTCAACTTTTCTTTGTTCTGATTTGCAGACTGATAAAAGACAATGTAGCACCACCTATAAAGTTACGGTTAGCTTTTTAGATTAATCTACCCAAAAGCCGCCACTGCATTTAATGCAATGACGGCTGATACGGGAAAGCGTAGTAAGTGAACTCAGCTACTAGAAAGCAAATAGCTGTTTATTTGTTAGGTTTCTGTAACCGTCCTTTTCCCTTACCCATGTATCTCCCTCTCCTATCTTAAATCCATCAACATTTGGGCGTTCTGACAGATAGTTTATGCCATCCATTACGCTAGGGCATTCCTTATCAGTAAAAACGTGGATATTTAGTTTTGCACTAGAGTCATTTGTCTTGTCAGTTTTTAGTGCTTGTCCATCTAAGAATTTTTCATCAACAACCTTGAGGATATCTTGGATTTTTTCTTGCCCGTGCCGCTTATTGTAGTAAGTCTCTACTTTGCTGGGGTCTTTGGCATTTTGCATTCCATGCTTAGAATTGTGACTGACAATTTCATCAGCATGGGACTTAATCCACTCTCCTACAAGTAAGCCATTAGTGCCTGACAAAGCTCTTAAAGCTTGGTTGGTAATTGCCAAGCGGTCGTTGTCGCCAGTTGCTACTGTATCGTTATATAAGCAAATAGCCTCAAAAGACCGTCGAACTTTTTCAACTGCCGCACCAGACGACTTAGCCGCCCATAATTCTTCATTGGTTTTAATCTCCCAATCAGTAACCTCTTTTTCTTTTGCTTGAGCAACAGGTTGTTGTGTTGCTGGCTCATCTTTTTTGACTGTTTGCGCTTGCGCTTGCGCTTGACCTACTGGTAGTTGCTGAAGTATTGACTTCAACTTCTCATCAATCATTCTTCCAATCATTGCTTCTAAGTCCGAAGGATTAATAGTTGTTTGAGTAGGTTGTGAGGTTTCCATAGATAATTCCTTTAACTGGTTATTTTGTTCTTGTAACTGGTTGACTTGTTTGGTTAGAGAAGCTATTTGGTTTTTTGCTTCGAGTAATTCTTTAGTTCCTTTCTCAAAAAACTCAATCAACCGAGTAACGACGGCTTGTCGGTTAGGCAGTTCGAGTTGTTTCTGAAGTTTTTTGACAATCTCAAAATCTGCTTCAGTAACTCTTACCTGAGCTAATTTTTCCTTTTGTGGTGCGACCGGGTAAGAAATTGGCTTACTAACGTAATAGTCCGCATAACCCAAACTGGTCACAATATGGTTCAAATCTTTGTCAGATGGCTTTTCATTAGGAGCAATGTGACCTAAAAACCGACCAAAGGAAAGCATTTTAGAACCAATTGAGCCTGGATAATCACGCTCAACAATTAACGCAGCACAAGCAGCCCGTAAGGCTTTGTTGTTGTTCTGCTCATCTCCTGAACGTAATTCTAAAGCTGGATTTTCATCAAATTTGTCTCCAAAATAGTCTCTAACAACACGTCTAAGAGATTGACCCCGACGGTTGTCTATAGCTCGGTTTTGCGCTGGTAGGTCGTCTGGGAATTCGTTCACAACTTCTTCAAGAAGAGCTTTAATGCTGGCTTCTTTACGTAGGCGATTGAGACATTTGATTATATACTCCGCAGGGTAAAGAGTACCAATTTGAAAACTAGCGTCTTGACCACGCTTTTTACCTTGACCGGAGAACACTACTTTGTAGGCTTGTCCCTCAACTGGGATAAACTTAGCACGAGCTAAAATTTCGTGTGGTCTGCGTCCAGTCGCGGCAATCAAACCAACAGCCAGTTCATGTGGGTCTTCACTTTCTAGTAATTGTTCTGTGACCTCTAAATACTTATCTGGGTCAATCTCTTGTCTCTCATTAGATAATCGGTCAGTTACTCGTGTTGTTTGATTGCGTTCGTCCCATTGTTTTTTGGATAATCCGCAAAGAACTAAACACAAGTGTTTTAACTCAGTGCCTTTGACATTACCATCAGCGTCATACTTTTCAACCACAACAGCATTTTGACCAGGAATCAAATTGGTGATTGATTTGAACTTTTTATAAAATCCAGCGCGACTCAGAACAGTGCCAAGAGATTCAATACTGTAAGTAGCTTGGGTATTGAGCCACTCGTTGAACTGTTCGCAATATGGCTCGATTTCCTCACGGCTCATGAGGTCTTTGGTTGTCTCGAATAGCTCATTTACCTTTTCCTCTAGTAGCCTTGACATATATTCTTCCTTTCTCCGTCTAACTGGTTATATATTAACTTAACTGGTTATTAAGTGTCAATAACCAGTTAGATTTTTTTTAGTAATTAGAAGGGGATATCCTCATAATGCTCATCTGGTAGTGCCGCACCTGCTGGGAGGGGGTAGTAGTGAGGGATGAAGCAACAATCGCCCTCAGCAATTAGATCGTTTGTTTCTGGGTCAACTCCGATTATTTTTTTAGGAGGATCGCAATATTCATCGAATGAGTCTTGCTTCCAGTGGTCTAGATAATGTTGGTTTGAGAGTTCCATATTTTTCTCCTTACTTTGAAATCTGAAATAAACGCGATCGCACTTCGCTAGAGCTTTACTCAATCTCTATCTTTTCCTCTATTGCATTAATAATGAATCCTAATTCAGATGGCGATAGATTGAGTTCTCCAGTGCTAGATTTAAGTTTTTTGTAAAGCGCTTTAATTTGCTCATTGTCTATCTTTTGCGGTTCCTTGAATCGGCTTGCCTCTCGCCAAGGAAACCATTCTTTTGTGTCATTATCGTTCTGGCAAGATAGGTGATTATAGTTCCTCACATCTGTAAATAACATCAACTCAAGCACTCTTTCTAAAATCATTGAGTGCAATTCAATAAGCTCTCTTAATAAGCTTAAATGAATTCCTTCAAAATCCTCAATCAGATGGAATTCTAAATAAGTCTGTTGCATTATTTGCTTAGACTCGCTGATTTTGTTGGTTATTTTGGCTAGATGTTTTATGGGATTCATGGGTTTCTTTGTTAATCAAGATAAACATAGATGCATCCCCAATAATCCAAATAAAATATTAAAAAATACGCTTGAGTTGCTATTAAGAAATTAGATTTGGGTTCACAGAGGGCTAAAATGGTTAAATTCGGTTTAACCCTTGCTGTTAATGGGTTCTGGGTTCCGACGAACCCAACCCAACGAACCCAAATGAACCCAATTTTAAGAAAACGTAAGAATGAGGGTTTCAGCCGTCGAATTTTGGGTTCATTTGGGTTGAGTGTTGGGTTTAAGCCTTGCTGCATAAGCGTTTTGTTCGGTTGGCTGGGTTCCCAAAATCCCAGGGTTTTTGAATTTGGGTTGAACCCAATATAACCCAACGGTAATATTCTGCAACGCATATGCAGCAATGGTTCCCGGTTCCTCAACCCAAAAAACGCTCTACTTGCTCTTTTCTCGCCTTGTATTTTGCATTCTTACTCTGTTTTATGCCCCAAATTTCATAAATTATCTGGGATATTGACAAGTGCTTAAGACTGTTGATTTGTTCTATTTCTTCATCGGTTAGCCCATAGTTAGTAATTGTTTTCTCGCCACATACCGCAATAGATAATGGCTGAATCTTCATTTCTTGCAATCCCTTTGGAGGATTACCGCTATCACGGTATTCTGTGTAATTCCAGTGTGTTGGGTGAATGCATAAATTCCACTGACCATTAATTAAACTAATAGCTGGATAAGCAGTATCTTGAATCCAATTAGCTTCCCAGTCTTTCAAATCGGGCGAGTTAGGTTTCTTCATTAATTCCCTAGCAGCACCAACTAAAAACAGTTGATAAAAAGCGCTTCTGAATTCAGCATCCATCTTAATAGCTGATGTTGTTTGGGAGTGATTTCCTACTAAAATTACCATCTCAAGTTTTCGTCCCTCCACATTAATCTGGCGGATGATTTCCATGATTCTTTGCGGGTCTTCAGCATTGCTTAGGATTTTACCTAATTCGTCAACAGCAATAACTAGCTTGCGCCTTCTAGTCGGGTCTTGTCCCCTCAAAATTAATTCTTCAGCTAACAATTCAAATTGCTCATAAATCACCTTTAGTTCAGTTAACTCATGATATCCATATTTCTGAAACATTGAGAATTCATCATTGTGTGGATTGAGGGCAATGCGATCGCAGTTCTCACCTCCGACCAGTTGCCCCAACCAAATTAGGACGGAAGTTTTACCTGCACCGGGGTGCCCAGTGACAAGCCAGCCGCGCTTGCCGTCTTTGTATTTAGCCAGTGTTGGGATTTTGTCTTCCACGCCTTCCTTGCTGGCTTTTAGTACTATGTTGGGTTCTGTGTTGCGTTTTAACTCAATCCGGAGTGTGGATTCCCCACGCTCCTGTTCGATAACGGGCTTGTGAGCCTTGCCTAAAATGTATTGAATTTCCTCAACTTTACCTCTAAGCGCTGATAGCTGTGTTGCGTCACGTAAAGTCAACCAGAACACATCCTTGTTACCTTGGTTTTGAGGTTGTCTTTCGTGACAATCAACCTTAATTGGTGTTTCTTGCGTCCACAGATAGCGGATAACTTTGATACACTCATTGCTTGCTATTTCATCCCCCCCAATTGGGAATCTAGGAGCTTTGCTAATTGCTATTTGTGTTTGTGCATCCTTATAGCGTTGTTTCCAGCTTTCTATTTCGCGAGTATGTTTGTCCAATAAGAAAGATTTTTCCTCATTGAATGCTGTCAGCTTAGCTTGATACTCGTTTTCTATCTCCTGCTGAAGTTGCTCTAGCTGGGAATTAACATCCCTCACGCGCTGATTAATCATTGCTTCCTTGGCATCCAGTTCGGCGCGTCGTTGTTCGTTCTGTTCTAGCAGTTGCGTTGCTATTTGGTCTTTTTTGGCAGACAACAAGCTTTCTTGCAATTGCCTTTCTTGCTCAAAAATACGACGGTCTTTGTCCAGTTCAGCTAGTTTAGCAGCGTGTTGCGACTTTAACTCATTCACCCAATTTTCGTACTGGTCTTTAAGTCGCTGTTCGGCTTCACGCAAAGCGTTCAACTTAGCTACATAGTCATTGTGTAGCGTTCGTTTCTCTTGCTCTAGGCGGTTAAGGGCAATCTTGTAGTCATCTTCTTTATTGATAATGTCCTTTTCCCATTGGTCAAGCCCGTCGTAGCGTTCATTAAATTGTTCCTCTAGCTCAGTCAATTCGTGTTTAACACCATGTCGCGCAACTAAACAAGATAAAAAGCCAATAGTTGGAACGCCTAACTTAATTCCAGTGTGGACATTTTTGTCTAAGCATAAACCAATCGATAGTGCAGCACTAACGACACCAATGATTACTAGTGGTGATTTCGCTTCTCTACGATTTTCTTTTTCGTGTGGCATAATTATTATTAGAAAGATTCAAAAGTTAAAGTAATCAAAAGGCAGGAATGATAACGCTCATCCCTGCTTTTTGATTAAAGTAGTCCAAGTAAAAATGCGAATAAACCAACGAACGGGATACCGTAGTAAAGTAAGTTTTTACCTTTGGGACTAGCTATATTTACTCCCGTATATGCCCAAATGAACCAATAACTTACTGCTATGATTGCCAGTGACACCAGCACAACACGAACTGCATATTGGGGCATTAAATTGAGTTGTTGGAGTAAGTTAAAAAGTTGAGTTGTTGCCAGTGTCCCCAGAAATGTAGTGAGCCACTGCAAACTTAACCAAGAAATAGAATTGTCTCTCATTTTATGCTCCTATTAAAAATGCTTTGATAGATGCCTTGGTAGGAATAGCGTTTTGTGCTACTTCACTACCGTTAACATCAAGCACACCTTGCTTAATGTCATTGTCATAGGTCTTTTCGGAAATCCCTAAGCTAATCGAACGTAACTCTTCAAGACCTTTCAAGTAATTTAATTCTTGCTTTTCTTCAAGAATTGCTTTGTTATCTTTTTCGATAGCCAATTCAATTTCTCTGATGTCCTTATTCACCATAGAAATTTCTTTTTCAACAATTGCGGTTTGATGGTCAATCTCAGCGATATCAGCCTTAACCCATGCTGTATCAATTTTGTGACCCAATTCCTTATACTGTGCTTGGAAAAATTCAATACGCTTTTCTTCAGTATCAGCCTTAACTGTTTCTTGCTGAAGTTTTGCGCGGTCTTGTCGCAATACTTGGTAGTTGGTTTGGTTTTGTACTTGCTGCTTTTCACGGGCATATTCTAGTGGGGTTACACTTTGTCCTGTAACTTCCCTAAAAGCTGATTTAGCACCGTTAACAGCATTGCCAACATTAGGAATATTGATTCCTCTTTTTTGCTTGCCTCTCCCATTTGTGGAATTGTTATCGCTGGTCATTGGTCGGTTCCTCCATAAGTTGAATAGCGTTTGTTGTTTCAGGGTATCGATTTAAGTAAGAACTACCTAAAAACGACACCAGAAGTAGAAACATAAAGAAGTAAATTGCGATCGTATAAGCTTCTGGTTCCAGTGGCTTTATTTCAGGCTCTCGCTGGTATCTGTTACGCATGGCTGATTGGGTTCTAGTAATTTGAGTTTGTTATTGTTTGTAGACGCGTCCAGCCTTGAGATAATTTCTTGTAGAGCCTCGCAGTTCTTAAGCCTTGCTAGTGTCCGTTGAACGATGGGTCTTAGTTCCGGCGTCATCTATTTAGCTCCCAGATTCTCTTTTAGAACTTCGCTCTTAGCCTCAATCAGCGCAGTCTTATAAATCGCCTTGATTTGCGGCTTCAATGCTTTTGCATCCTTTCTCGCTGAATTGAGCAAAGCTTGCTTTAAGGCTTCATCCAGTTGTTCCGAGTAATTGTCTAGCACATCATTATGAGTGTCAATCTCGGTTGTATCGACTTCCTCAGCCACAATCTCAGGAATGATGGGCAAAGATGGAGCAGAAACTTTAGATATGGTCTGAGTAGTGCGTAAGACGATAGCACCTTCCTTTGGTTGGCGCTGGGGGCATCTAGCGCGAATCAATTCTTGCTCATCAGGAGAAAGCATCCGGGCGCGTCCTTGATAAGTACCGAGTTCGCGTCCTAGTTCGGTTTCTAATTCTTTGACCTTGTTAGCCACTGTCGTGTGGCTGTAACCCAATTCATTTGCAAGCTGTAGCATTGATTTCATCATGTTTGAATCTCTTTGATTAGTTGTAATAGGTAGAACGCTTACTGTAACCGACTTTTAACGATTTGCTGTATTGCAATTTGGATTAAAAGTTGAATTGCAAGTTGCAGGTTGCAACATTGCAACTTGCAATCCTAGTTGCTAATATAGCAAATAGGTTGCAATGTTGCAACCTAGCAACAACATTTTTTGTAAGGAAGTGAAATAATGGATATAGAGTTGCTATGTATAAATGTTGCTACGACCGTGACGGATAAGAAAAACGACCCCAATTACACTATGCTGCGAGGACTCATCCCGAATGAGTTGCTTAAAAAATTCAAAATTTACTGTGTTGACAATAAGCTAGATAACAGTCAGGCGCTTGAAAATATCTTGCGTGAATTTTTTGAATCGAAAGGCATATGATAAGCGCGATCGCACCACTATATATAAGGAATGCGATCGCACTCAACACGTGTATTGTTGTTTACTCATATTACACGTAATACATAATGCTATAGTAGACACACCAAGCATTCCAGCAATCGCGCTCTAAAAAAATATGCTACATTCTGATAAAAGAAATCTTTTTTTTTGCAAAAAAGGGGCATTGACTTAAAAATAGTTGGAATACTCTTTTATAGGGAAATCGAAATTGCTATGCGAAAACCAAAGACAACAACTGAAAAAATGGTCACTTTTAGAGAGCCAGTTGAAATTGATGTCACCGCAGAGGCTGAACGACGCGGGCTGACTAAGGCTAAATTGGCTCGATTGGCACTGCTTTCATTTTTAGGTGTAGATGACTCACAGTTAGCATCCTAGTTGTGGTATTCTCTGCTTAACTTACGCTTCGTGTCCCGCAAAAAAAATATGTTGCCCCACTCGAAACGTAAGACAACAAAAAAGCTTTCACTTTTATATTATTTTTACTAAGACAAGCTTATCGTTTTTTTAACCTAAGCGCAAATGTGGAAGTAGGGGATTTTAAGGGGCAACACTGAAAATGCAACTCATTTTGGTGTTACCGATGACTTGGAAAGAATTTAAACTTGATGAAATTGACGAAATAGTTAGACAGGCTAACTATTCTAATTCTAGCAAAAATAGGCGCGATCGCACTTGCTGGCTTAAGTTCCATGCTGAGAGGCTGGGGCGTGAGAATGGTTTAAGCGCCAAGCAGATTAAGGAACAGAGCGATTATCTTGTAACGGCGTTTACTGGATTTGCAGAATCCTTTAAGTTGAGAGGAAGGATTGGCGAGGCTGAAGCGCTAGAAGATTTGTTAGTTTTGCGCGATCGCGCCTACTTCGAGGCTGAGGGCGGAAAGGTTCCGGATTCAGTTCGTTTGAATATTGCCAAATACGCAAAAAAAATAACGGGAGGAAAGTAAGATGTTTGCACCAGATATTCAACCTTCCGACAATATCCTCTCTTTCCCAGCGCTAAACCGGGACGAGTTGCGCGAAACTTGGAAGCTTTTAAATAATTGCGGATTACCAGCCTTGACCGTCGCACCTAAACAAGACTCCTTCAAATATCCGCAAAAAGATAAGAAAGGCAATATTAAATATGAAGAAGATGGAGTTACACCAAAACCAGCTTACTGTGGAAAAAACCCTAGCTGGCTTGATGAGAATAATACTCCTCACCTCATCTCTCATAGCAATTATTTTGCCAAGCTGCCAACCAACGAAGAATATAAAAAGTGGTTCGCTAATCCCGCAAACGGCATTGGCACACTAGGCGGATGGGGCAATATCTATTGGATCGATGTTGATGCCAAAAATTATGAATCAGTAGAAGAATGTGAAAAATTCTTTAAGAAATATCTAGAGGAATTTCCACAATTAAAGGAATCTTATCTTGAAAGGTCTCCAAGCGGCGGCTACCACATTGGGGTAAAGCTTACCTCGAAACCTAGTTTTACCAATTTCTGCTTTAGTGATGGCATAAGGAGGGGGGAAATTTTGGGGTCTGGTCGATTCATTGTGTTAGCTCCCACGACAAATGCTTCTGGGAAGGCTTATGAAATAATTAATCGTGCTGTCCCTATAGAAATAGAATCGCTCGAATCCATCAATATCTACCCCAGTAAAAATGAGGAGAAAAACAAAAAGGTAATCTCTATCACTTCTGCCGCACCAACAACTCAAGCTGCTGCTCCTGCACCAACAAGCAATTCAAGTCTTCAACTAGGCGAATTAATTAGCAGCAATTCACAAAAAATTCTAAGCGGTGATATCGATTTTGTAGAAGAAAAGTATCAGGGCGATAGAAGCAAAGGACTAACAGCTTTATATCGCGATGCTTGCGGATGGGTGAATTGGTGCCACGCTAACAAAATTCCCTATTTTAGCGATGCTGATGAATTAGTTAATTTTGCGGCTAAGTCATTGGGGATAGATGAGGAGCGAATTCCCCGAATTTTACAAAGCGTGAAGCCCAGCACGTGTCACCCTTCGGTGTGGAACAAAGATAGCGACCTGGGATGCTGGAAGATTGTTTGTAGATTGGATAGAGAATTATTTATTTCTCTTTGTCCTGAGCCAGCAAAATCAGATATTTTAAGAAGACAGGAGAAGCAAAAAAAATCTTCTGATAACCAAGGGTCAAAAGATAGTGAAGACCTCAATTTAGTCACCACAACAGCAGATGAAGCTGTTTTAAAGTCTTTGTTTGAAGATGGTGAGGGCGATTGGGTTGTAATCAATAAAGCTTTTTTCAAGTACACAGGCAATGGGTATTGGGAGCATCAATCTGATGATTACGTGGAACATTTAGTAGCTCAAAAAACAAGACAACTTTACAAAGTAACGGTTGTTGACGACGAGTACGTAAAAGTGTATAAGTTCGGGGAAAATAAATACGCTACTAGTGCGTTTAAATTTTGTCTCAAGGCATTAACCAAAGACCCCAACAAGATTAAGAACAACCACCTAATCTGTTTCCAAAATTGCACTTTAAATGTTGTAACAGGAGAAGAATTACCTCACAGCAGAGAGCATTACCTAACAAATAGAATTGACGCTAAATACGTCAAAAATACGCCTTGTCCTGAAATATTCAAAGATTTTGTGAACAGAGCTTTTGGTGAAGAGTTCTTGGATTTGATTCGGGCAGTCTGCTCAATGTATGTCGATCCTAGTGCCTTATATGGCTATTTTGTCTCATTAGTGGGTCAAAGTGGAAGCGGTAAGGGTACATTTTTGGAAGTAATCGGGTCATTTTTCGGAGAGGAAAACAGACGGTCAATCACTTCTTTTGACGATATTTCCAGACCAGAGGGAAGACATCAGAATTTAACTGGTGCTCGATTTGTTTCGTTTCCCGACATGGGCGGTAGAGCGTCAAACTTGCGTTCGTTTTACGAATTGGTTGACAACGGTTCTCTATCAGGTCGATCTTTATATAGCAGCAGCAGCTATGAGAAAAGATGGTTTTGCCGCTTTGCTCTAGCTAGCGTCGAGCACTTAAGCATTGAATTCGCGGGAGACGGCTGGACACGAAGAGCTATACCTTTGCCATTGAAACCACGACAAGGTAGCCCTGACCCAACTTTAAAGGCAAGGTTGAAAGAGGTGAGATCGGATATCATAAGCTGGGCATTGGCGATGCCTAAAGAAGAAAGAGACCGAACAATTATAAATGCTGCTGCAAATCAAAAGATAGCTGAAATTCAGAGAGAGCAAGCTATTCAATCAGATTCGGTTAAAGCTTTCTTGGATAGATGCTTACGCCCCGAACACAACAGTAAAATCTCTTACGAAAACCATGAACTACATTCTTGGTACGTGTCGTACTGTAAAGCTAATGGTTTTTCCCCAATGGCTGAAACTAAATTTGTCAGTCGATTGAAAAACACTCTGCCCAATCACCATGTTGCAAGAAGCCAAAAACGGGAAAACGGTCGTATTGTTAACATTCCAGCGCATTGGAAGAATTTAGGATTAGTAGTTCCCAATTTATTTGAAAGCGAACGCCAAGGATTAGATACAGTGTGGGTGTGTCGCAAAGCTTTCTGCCGAGAAGGGGGATTGCAAGAATTTGAAGAATTCGATCCGAACTCCCACCCACCAGAACCAGAACCACCAACACCAGAACCACAAACAAACGTTGTAAAAACAACTCCAACAGAAATGCAATCTCAGTCCCAGCCAGAAATAACAACAATTGATTGTAATTCTCCTGACTACAAAACTCCTTCAATAGAGGAGTTACATGAGGGAGATAACATTTTCTGTCAATATAAAAATAATTGGGTATTGGCAGAAATCTTAAAAATTGAAAAAGAGAAAATCCCGAACAAAGTTGCTGTCAGAGTATTGAATTCTGATGAAAAAGCAGATTTTATCGGGACTCAAAGAATAAGAATCTCCATTTATGGAGACCAGTACTTCTAAGAAGCTAGGTGCGTCTACCAAAAATATTATCATTAAAGAAAAAGAAACTATCATGAACGAATTACCAAAAGAATTACAGCAATTGGCTGATGAGATGGCTGAAATGCAATCTAGATTGCAAAAATTAAATGAACAATCTAGAGAAAATAGGGAAGCATCTGAATTGTTTAATCAACAACAATCTGATTATTATAAGCAAAAGGAAATACGCGAATTAGAATTAGCTAGGCAGGTGCGCGAGCGACAAAGAAGCGAGGAATTGAGACAAGAACAGAACCTGCCTCAACAACTCAATTACTCCGATTTTGAAACTTACGGCGACTACCAAAAAGCTCAATTAGCTCAATCAGAGGCTTTTTATCAGCAAATTCGTGATGGTAAAGTTTCCATTGAAGATATTGTCACAGCCAATGAAGAATTTTTAAAAACTTCATATGGGATTCAACAGCAAAAACCACAAATTAACGCGATTTATGAACTGATGCAATTAGAAGACCCGGACACAGTTACTCGTAGATTAATCGAGAAAGAAGGTATTTGATTGTTAGGTTAAAAAAATAGAACAAACTTGAGTCAGAATGAATTATTTTTGACTCAAGTTGATTCGTTTTTTCGTTAAAATTGAATCATATTGATAAGTTTATAAAATCGTGCTAAACACAGAAGAATTAAAAGCAGCAGAATTAATTGCTAATGGCGCGTCAGAACAAAGTGTTGCTGAACATTTTGGTAAATCGCGTTCGTGGGTGCAGCGATTAAAAAGGAGAGATGACTTTAAGGAGGCTGTAGAGGCGACTTTAGAAGCTGCTAGTAAAGCTCTGCACCAACACACCGAAGAAAGACTTACAAACGATTTAAATTCATTTAGACAGCGATTTAATGAAAGCGCTGACCTTATTTTTAACACAGCTTATGTTTATATTCAAAAAGTGGAAGAAGCCATTAATCATTTATCAGTGGAAGATATCTCTCCAGCCCGGATAGGCAGCAATTTAAAATTGGGGGCTGAGGCGCTAGCGCTGGGAGTTGAATTAAAACAAGCGGCACTAGGAATTGACCAAGTAACAGAACAAATAGATGAATTGGAAAAACTACGCGAAGCGCGGCGCGATCGCACTACAGAGCAGCAATCCCCTATTGCAGAATTTGAGGCAAGCTAAATGTGAATTGGAAAGCGGTTCGCTGCTTAAGCCATTGCCTAGAGATTGGGAAAATTTTACCAGTCTCACCACTATCAGAAGCGGGGGCGCAATGGTCAAGTTTGAACTGTATGACTACCAAAAATTGCTGATTAATTTGGCTCAAAAATACCCAAATATAGTTGTTCTAAAATCGCGTCAGTTGGGAGTAACACAGGCGATAGGGTCTAAATTCTTGCATGACGCCTGTATTAATCCGGCTGCTAGCAGTATTCTTTTCATGAGAAATAGTGAAGATGCTAGTGCTATCTCTCGTAGAGTTCGTCAAATGCTGAATTCAATTCCCGATTATGCAGTTGCCGAAAACGATAATGTTGGATATTTAAAAATTAAAAACTGTGGCGATATTTACTTTAAAAATAGCTCTAGAGAAGGGTCAAGGTCACTAGATAGTGCTACAGGTTTTCTGTTCGATGAAAGCGCTTTTGTTGATAATATAGAACAAATCTACGCTGCTAGCAGTCCATCGAGCGCATTGTCTAAGAATGTTCAGAAGTTTATAGTCAGTACTCCCAGCGCTAAAAGTGGATGGTATTGGTCGAAGCTCAACGAGAACAATGATGAAGATGTCGAAGAATTAGCCAAGCGAGTAGCAGAGGGCAAGCTTTATAAAGATATTCCTGGAGTCTTTTGGTTTGTTGATAGAGCAAATTGCTGTAAGCTTATTCTGCACTGGACAGCACATCCAATTTATAGCAAAATTCCCAATTATCTAGAATATCGGTTAGAACAAGATGGTACCGATGAAGAAACTGTGTCACGCGAATATGACTTAAGATTTGTTGATAGCGCGGTTGCTGTTTTCAATTCCGAGTTAGTTCGACGTAACGCTATTGGCAATTGGGAAAAAGAACCTGATGAAAACGCTGAATATTATTGCGGTTTAGATTGCTCAACCACGGGTAACGATTACACAGTTTTTATTATTTTGAAACATAAGAATAACAGATATTCGGTAGTTAATATTTATAGAAGAAAACAACAAACCAGCGATTTTAATATTTACCAGATTAATGAATTGATTGGTAAATATAAACCTAAGAAAGTTGGGATTGAGGTCACTGGTGGCGTTGGGCAGCTTTACTTGGAGCAACTTTGTAGAATGAGTAAAGACATTAGTTTTGAAGCTATCAAAACTAACCAAGATACAAAGAATTCAATGATTGGCTCTGTTGTGCTAGCTCTTGAAAGAGAAATTCTTGAGTATCCTCACAACTCCGAACTAATCAATGAGATGTTAAATTTTAGGCGTCAAGGTGCTAAGCTAGAAGCTGCTAGCGGCAAGCACGATGATTGCATAATGTCGCTAGCATTCGCATTGTCAGCAACACCATTTTATAATCAAAAAAAAGGTACTTTTTTAGATGTCGATCCCTACTGGCGAAAATAGAAATTTTATTAAGAGATTAGTTGGAATTTATGCAGATGAGAAAGAATATTCAATGAGTTTCTTAGGATTGGAGAGACAGATTTCAGGATACATAGGGGTTCCAATGTCATTGCACGCTGAATTTTGTTATACGTGGAGCTTAATTGAAATTGTTACCCGTCCAATCTCAATTGACAATTTAAAAAAAGATGTACAAGATACAAAAAAGTATTTTAGTGCTCACAAAATTTTCATCAATAATCTGCCATCTTTGCAAAATCAAATAAATTTAAGAAATGGAGGAGTAGATTTTATTCCAGCGAATGAAATTGTCATGTTTAAGGGACTGTTGAATGACAAAACCTTAATAATTGATGAAAAGCTAATAAAAAGGTTTGAAACATTCTTAAATTCATATTCTTTAGAATGTCAAAATTCGCAAATAAATAGCATATTGGTAGCGTGTGCAAAAATTGAACTCAAAAGAAGCGAGATAGGAGTGGGACAAAACCCAATCCAAGGAATTGGTTAATCTTTCTGTGTCATCCCCTCTGATTACTAAGAGGGGATACTTTTAATTAAAATAGAATAAACTTAAGTTACAAATGTATGGCAATTTTGTACGATTTATCTGGTATGCCTATTTATGTCCCACAAGATTATGTCGAAATCTTTAAGCATAAAATAAAGCTTAAAAGAAACGACATTTATCTTTTAAGTAACACCTATTTTCAAAACAATGAGTGGGTAAATATATCAGAAAGCAATCCTCATAGAATTTATTCAGTTTTTTTTAATAAAGGGGTTGAAACGCTAGAAATTAAACTGGGAGAAGATTCGATAATTAATTTAGAGTCAGAAAAGTCTATCAAAATTGATTCTAAATTAAAAATTGCAGCACGAAGTTTTAATACAAAAATAGACTATTACGAAATTCCATTTTAAAACGCCC
>NZ_WJFC01000267.1 GCF_009725235.1 Scytonema sp. UIC 10036 | reverse complement strand
TAACGATGGAATAAAAAATTCCCTACTCCCTACACCCTACCCCCTACCTCCTACACCCTACCCCCTATACCCTACTCCCTGAGTTATAATTTAGACTTATAACTGATACCTCATAACTGTTTTGCAATGCAGCGCACGCTCCTCTTAGCAAAAATTCACAATTGCACTCTCACAGCAGCAAACATTAACTATGTGGGAAGTATTAGCATCGATAGCCTTCTGATGGATAAAGCTGGTATCCTACCTTATGAGTACGTGCATGTAGTGAACATTAACAATGGCGAGCGTTTTACTACTTATGCGATTCCAGCACCAGCCAATTCTGGAGCGATTGAGTTGAATGGAGCAGCAGCACGTCTGGGCATTATGGGCGATCGCTTGATTATAATGTCTTACGGGCAGTTCAGTTTGGAAGAGTCAAAAACTCACTCTCCCACCGTAGTCCTTGTGGATGAAACAAACCGACTAATGGAAGTGCGACGTTACGACGAGCTGCTCAGTAGGACTTAATTTTGACGAACATGCCAAACTCTGAACTTTCGCCTCTTCAAAACTATTTAACTCAAGAGCAACTGACTCCAGTTGAAAACCCAGCATTGGACTTTGTAGTGCAATTTTGGGGGGTGCGGGGTTTGATTCCCAGCCCTGGTAGTAACACCAGTCGATATGGTGGCAATACCGCTTGCGTAGAGATGCGAGTTGGCAAAAAACACTTAATTTTTGATGGGGGTACTGGTTTACGTTTACTTGGGAGAAGTAGGCTTCCTGAGACGATAGAAGCTCATGTATTCTTTACAAACTCCCAATCAAACCGCATTCAAGGATTTCCCTTTTTTGCACCTGCATTTCTTGCAGAAAATTGTTTCCATATTTATGGGACAGCAGCGTTGAATGGAGCCTCTATCAAACAATGCCTTTGCGATCAAATGCTCCAACCGCACTTTCCCTACCCATTACAAATTATGCAATCAGATCTGCACTTTCATAATTTTGCCCCAGGGAAGGTTTTTAAGGTAGATGATATTACGATCGCAACAGCATTAATTAATCATCACCAAAAATCAGTAGGCTACCGAGTGACTTGGCAAGAGTATAGTGTTGCTTATATTACAGATTTACATCACAGCTTAAGCGACACAGATCTAGAACACATTGCACAACTCACCAAAGGCGCAAATTTATTGATTGCTAATGCAACCTACACACCCCCATCTATACGCATCCACCAGCATACAGAAATTTATTGGCAGACGGCTGTTGATTTAGCTCAACATCTTGATGCTAAATTGCTTGTCATTTCTCACCATCATCCAGATGACTGTGATGATTTTCTTGATGAAGTGCAAACTGAGGTTCAATCCATCTTTCCCAAAGCAATATTAGCTCGTGAGGGCTTGGTTTTAACAGTGACAAATGGCTAATTGCTAATGGCTAATGGCTAATTGCTAATGGTTAATTGCTAATGGCTAATGGCTAATGACAAATGACACTTGACAAATGACACTTGACTAAATTCTTTGAGAAAGTTCTTGAAGTTTTTCAGCAACTGCACCACTTGTTAATAATTTTTTGGCTTTGGCTATACCCTCTTGCATATCCGAACAAATTCCGGAACGCCAGAGGTAAAATCCTCCATTCCATAAAGCTGTGTCCATAAGTTCTGAAGGTTT
This sequence comes from Scytonema sp. UIC 10036, assembly GCF_009725235.1. The sequence goes on along the minus strand of NZ_WJFC01000267.1, from coordinate 14,861 downwards.
TCCATCTAAGACTCCCTTTATACTCGCAACCAGTTCTTCCAAAGAACCTAGGGGTACATTTTTCATAGCAAAGCCACAATCGCGGGCGGCTAAATGCAATCGTTCTATGGGTGCTGTAACTGCTTCTTTCGGTGTTGCTCCTCCTAAACCAACGATCGCTGTGCGATCGCGTGGTAAGTCGCAACTCCCCTCCAAACCCTTTATTGTTGTAAAATAGGTAACTCCTTGCAGTGCCAGTACCGTTTGGAATAAACCTTCTGTCGGTGGATGAACGAATCCGGTGATAATGTGAACATCCCCCGCATAAGGACACCAAATCAATTCCATTGTCGCAAACGGAGGACGCTTACCTATCTGATCGCGATATTCCCAAAGACTTTCAGTTAATGGAAAATGCTTAGGTGTATAAATAAATCCTATTCCAGTTTGCTCAAATACGTGCTGGGTTTTTGCTAATGACAACTCAGCCCAATCGACACCTAACCCTTGCCAGATATCTATTAATGGTAAACCGTACTTAGTGGGTTTGCGATCGCCGCCATGCATAACCACTGGCTGTCCGGATACCGCAAGTAGCAAAGCTGTTACAGGGCTAATAGGAGCAGTGCGAGTTCTACCATCATAAGGTATGCCCAAAACAATCGCTTTGCGATCGCTAGTAATTGGTTGTAATTTTGGTCCCAATTCATGATATACGTCCAACATACCTGCTATCTCTTCTGCCGTAGGACGTTTAATCCGGTGAGCAATCAGAAACGCTCCTATTTGGGCTGGTGTTGCTTCTTCCAGTAGCATCATCCTTGTTGCTGTGGCTGCTTCAGCACGAGTTAAACTCTCAGAGGTGTGTTCGCCACTGCCTACCTTTTTTAGTAATTCCCTGAATACTGTACTCATTTGTTAATAAGGTTAGTTGTTAGTGGTTAGTGGTTAGTTGTTGGTTGTTGGTTGTTAGTTATTGATTGTTAATTATTCCACTAACCACTATCTACTAACCACTAACCACTAACCACTAACAACTAACCACTAACTCTTAAGAAGCAGAACACAAGACAGATTCTGCTTGTGGTGGAATGTTTTCTTTGACCAATTGCCAAAAATGTTTGATTGGGGGTATTTGCAGGCGATCGTGAGTTGTTACCATAACCACCCGGCGAGTAAAACTAGAACTGTCAGATGCAGAACTATTCGTATTGGCAGCAAGAGTTCGCACAGCAAGAGTTGGATCATTGCGAGCTTCAACCAGTGCTGAATAAGGAAGCAAAGCGACAAGTTCTCCTTGACGCACCACTCCTCTGAAAGCATCGAGGGTGTTTACCTCTAAAGCTGCTTGTAGTCGAGCTTCCAATCGCTCAAATCTATCTTGTACTAAACGCTGCATCCCATAACCGTCCTTAAAGACGACTTGTGGGTAACGAACAAGTTCTGACCAGGGGATGCTTTCATATTGTGCTAAAGGATGGTTTGTTGCTGTTAAAACTTCTATTGGTTCATCATAAAGGACTTCAACCACCATTTCTTTACCGGCGGTCAAAAAGCGATTATTCATTACAATTGCTAAATCCACCAATCCATCTTTGAGGACTTTTAATGCTCGGTCACTCCCTAGCGATGTTACCCGCAATTGCACTTCTGGATAATCATGACAAAATTTTTGCAAAACTGGTGGTAGGTAATAGGCGCACAAGGAGTGAATTGCCGCAATACAAAGTTCTGGCTGTTTTCCAGCCAGCAAATCACCTATCTCTTGTGTAGCACTTTGCCACTCCTGACAAATTTTACGAGCGCGGGGAAGTAAGCGCTCACCTGCCAGTGTCAACTTTGCTTGACTTGTTCTATGGAACAGTTCCAATCCCACATCTTCTTCAAGCGCCTGGATTTGACGGCTGATTGTCGATTGGGTTACACCACATTTTCGTGCTGCGGCTTGGAAACTGCCGCTTTCTGCGATCGCCAGAAAGGCTTGCAACTGCTCTAGTCGCATTTTTATGTAGCCTGAATTACACTTATGGCTCTCATTAAATTAACGTACTTTCCGGCACAAATTGGTACAGTGTGTTACAAGAATTCTTTAACAAGAAATTTTTAGAACGCTCGATCTGAATATTTTTTAAAGTGAATTTAGGAACAGAGTTCATCTTATTTTAAGTTTGTCCGAGCGAGTGCAATGACCTGATTTGGTGCTAGCATACCACCAACGGTAACAACTTCCAGTGTTCTGTGTTTCTTCTGGGTAGTAACTTTTCACTCTTTCCTCTATAAACTATGAAAGGACTGTGGCTCGAAAACAACCGACTTCAACTCCGTACCGACATCCCTATTCCCGAACCACCACAGGGAGAAGCTTTGGTACGTGTTTTGTGTGCTGGTATCTGCAACACCGACATAGAACTCAAGAGAGGTTACTATCCCTACAACGGTATTCTTGGGCACGAATTTGTTGGTGTTGTAGAACAAGGACCACAATACCTAGTGAATCAACGTGTAGTCGGAGAAATCAACGCTGTCTGCGGACAATGTAGGTTCTGTCGGAGCGGACAACCCACCCATTGCGAAAATCGTACTGTTCTTGGCATTGTCAACCGCAACGGAGCTTTTGCTGATTATCTGACTTTACCCATAGAGAACCTGCATCCTGTACCTGAAAATATTCCTACAGAAGTTGCAACTTTTACTGAACCTTTAGCAGCAGCGCTGGAAATTCAGCAGCAAGTGCGGTTACGTCCTGAAGACCGGGTACTCGTGGTTGGTGATGGTAAACTGGGGCAATTAGTAGCGCAGACAATAGCTTTAACTGGGTGTGAGCTTTTAGCCGTGGGACGTCATCAAGACAAACTTGCTAACTTAGAGGATCGGGGTATTAAAACTGGTCTAGTGGATGCGGTTAAAGACAGAACTTTTGATATTTCGGTAGAATGTACTGGTAACTCTGAAGGATTTGCCACCGCCCTCCGCGCCTTGCGTCCAAGAGGAACTTTAGTACTCAAAAGTACCTATGCAGGTAACCTAAGCTTTAATGCTTCCTCTTTAGTTGTGGACGAAATCACTTTAATTGGCTCCCGTTGCGGTTCTTTTCAACCTGCACTTGAACTGTTAGCACAAGAAAGAGTCAATGTAAAACCGCTCATTCATGCACGTTATCCCCTTACAGAAGGGCTTGCTGCTTTTGAACGTGCCCAAGGTAAAGGTGTTTTAAAGGTTTTATTGGAAATTGGTTAATGGTTAGTGGTTAGTGGTTAGTGGTTAGTGGTTAGTGGTTAGTGGTTAGTGGTATAACTAGCAACCAACAACCAACAACCAACAACTAACAACTAACAACTAACAACTAACATCTGATAAATTTTTCAGCGCAGCAAATGCGTGCAATCTTACTAGTGCATCTCGATCTGCTGCCATTTGTGTTAATGTACTTAAGGCTTGCTTGTTCCCTAATTGACCTAAAGATAAGGCGATCGCACTTCTAATACTCGAAATTTCAACTGATTGATGGTTTTTTTGAACAATCTCTAGTATAATCTCTGCTGCTATATCCTTAAGTGCTGAATGGCTGACTCTTCCTAAAACAGTGACGATTTCCTGCCACAAAGTTGGCACTTCTAACTGATAAAATGCTTGCTGCAAATACTCTATACCTAATAATGTCCCAACCCAACTTAAAGCTCGGATGGCTTCCAATTGCAAGCGGGTTGGTGTATGAGGCGATATTAGCACCTGAAATAAGGGCTGTGCTGCACTGTCACTACCCATCTTAGAAAGAGCGATGGCAGCCGCACAGCATACGTCTAAGTTAAAATCGTAAAGCCTTTGTTGGAGTTTCGCTACCAAGTCCAATTCCAAAAGCAAATCGCGACGACAGCCCAAACCCAGCACAGCCTCTTTTCTTACTGGAGCGGCTATATCATCCAAAGCGTTTAAAAGCACTGGTGGGACACGAGGATCGTGAAAGCTGCTAAGTGCTTCAATAGCTGTTACGCGTATTGTCACCTGTGGATCTCGTACTACACTTAATAAAGGTGGGATAATTTCTTTTTGTCGAATACAAGCAAGTGCTTTCACTGCTAAAAGACGTGTTTCTTCACCATGGATTGAATTTTGGTAGGAACTGTTCTCATCTATGTTGTCTTGCACTAACAGTTCTGTCAGGGTAGCGATCGCCACTGTACCCATTTGCCCTAGTGCTGTTGCTGTGACTTCCTTGATTGCTTCACTTTCACTCTTTTGGAGCAATGTCATCAATGGCGCGATCGCATCTTGACTTTTCAAATCGCCTAAAATTCTTGCTGCGTACCACCGCAATTCTTCCTCTGCATCTTCATCTTCTAAAATAGCAATGAGTTCGGGGATCGCAATTGTCCCCCAGCGAGGAAACACTTTAGCAATTTCCCATCTTTGCTGAAAGTCTCCGCCTTCTAGGGCAGAAAGTGCAAGTTCTAACAAGTATTTTTGATTTTTCTCTTCTCCAAGATATTCTGAATTTTCTATGAGAGTCAACTGTTGCAAACTTTGAATTAGTAAAGACCAATCGGCTGCTTCATATGCCTCCTCTGCTTGCAATATTAGCTGATTTATGTTACACACACTTGCCATACTTTCCAAATACACTTGATGGATTTATTGTAATCATTTGTATAGAGAATTACAAAACTTGATTTCATGAATAGTACACGTACAGTTTACTGTAAGTAGTAAGCGAATTCCAGACAATGCTATGTTGCAGAGGATTAGGTACTTTGCGCGATCGTCTAAAAGCCTTGCTGTAAAGTTTTCAGATTGAAAAATTAAATGAGTTGCAGCTTAACCAGTTTTTGAATATTCTCACTCAAGTTAGTCATGGCTTTAAGCTCATCTTATTGCCGCAAGCCCGATAACTGGAGTGAAACCTTTGCTGATGGTGACTTTGCTGACTTCATCAAACCCATCGTTGACACCCTCGACCTTTACCATAATTCTGGAGTTGACCCAAGAGCGATCGCAATCCCATTCAAACAGTTAGCCCAGAACCACCTAGAAGCAGAACTGGAAATTGTAGCAATGGAGAAACGGGGTGAAGATAAGTTTTTACTGCGTGCTAAAACCGCACCGCAAACTGATAAGTCAGAACTTAGCGCACAATATTTTGACACCTACAATCAACTTAAAGGTTTACCAGAGCCAGAAATGAGACGACTGCTAGAATAGCAAGGCAGCAGAATTCGCAATTTAGAGAATATGTTGACAACAGCGCTCCACAGCCCTCAATTTCATGAAGTGAAAACAATCTTGATTTTAGGAGCAAATCCAAAAACCACCTCGTCTCTACGATTGGATGAAGAAGTTAGAGAAATTGATGCCGGTTGTTCATTTTAGCGGTCATGGTTCGGGGGATGATGGTCTGGCGCTTGAAGATGAAACAGGAAACGTGCGATTAGTGGAAACACAAGCCCTCGCTGAATTGTTTAAGCTCTTCGCTAATATAGGAATCCTAAATGATTTCTAAAAAACTTTAAGTACTGTAGGGTGGGCATTGCCAGCCCTTTCAACGCGAACAAATGAACTACTAAGATGAAGGCTGAAACCCGCTCTATGACTGGATCGAAAAATGAGGTCTCTAGGCTATCAATGAGGTAGGATGCAAAAGCCCATCAAAAACGGTCAATAAATCGCTCGTTAAATTGGGTACTTTTTTGCACAATTTCCTGTGAATCTGATTGCATAAGGGTTAATTGGGCGTCAATTTTGGGGGAAAACTTAGTACAAATGAACGCGTTGAAAGGGCTGGTAGGGCTAAAGCCCACCAACTAAAGCTTGCGTGCGGCATAGCCCTACCTACGTATAGTTCAAAAATCAAATAGGGGTCCTATACAATTGAATGTGTTGTCCTCAACGCCTGTTACTCAGAAGTGCAAGCTAGTGCGATCGCCCAATACATCCCCTATGTTATTGGCATGAACAAAGAGATTGGAGATAGAGCGGGTATTGAGTTTGCATTGCACGCATCATCAAGAGCGTGCTAGCATCTAAGAAAATATTAGTTATGACCAAAGCAGAAGTCTTGGAAGCGCTGAAAAAGATGACGACTGAAGAACGGTTGGAAATGATTGAAATAGCATCAAAGTTAATTCGTGAAGAAATTACTGCAAAATCGAAAGTTCCTCTTCAAAAAGAACTGAGTTTAGCTGAAGCTGCTGAAGTCATGCGTTCTTTTTACGAACAAGGAAGTGAGTTAGTCATTTTCGCCGATCGGGATACAGAAGACTTCTATGAATATGAAGATTATGCGTAGAGGTCAAATTTGGCTTTTTAATTCTGACCCCACTGTTGGAGATGAAATTGGCAAAACCCGCCCCGCAATTATTGTTAATAATGATGAAATTGGTACATTACGGCTGAAGGTTGTTGTACCAATTACTGGATGGAATGATGCTTTTACTGGTGTAGTTTGGATGGTTCGATTAGAACCGAGCACTGAAAATGGTTTAAGTAAACCTTCAGTTGCAGATACATTTCAAGTACGTTCAATCTCGCAGCAGAGATTAGTTCGTCAACTGGGAATTTTGTCAGATGAGCAGATGCAAAACATCAGCACAGCCTTGGCAATTGTCTTATGCATCAATTAGTTTGCTTGTCAATAGATAAATGTAATATTCCCCAGAAACAGTTGCTAAGAACCATCGGCTGCTTCATATGCCTCCTCTGCTTGCAATACTAGATGATTTATGTTACCCACAATTGCCATACTTTCCAAATACACTTGATAGATTTATTGTAATCATTTGCATAAAGAATCACAAAACCCGATTTCTTTGACGAAACCGGGCAAACTGAAAACTCTAGAATTAAACGGGCTTTAGTTTAAATTAATTGTTTTACATTGCTTGTAAATTCTTATTATGTAAAAAATGCATTGATTTTATACTTTATTTGCAAAACCTCATAAATTTGGTAACTCTGTATACGATTTTAATCATTTTTCAAGTTTAATTTATATACTGTTACGCAATGACACAATCTGTAAGTAAGCAGATATTTTGAATTGCACCAGAAATCTTCATAAGATTTCTAGAGATCGGAATAGCTAAGTAAGTCAGCACAGTTAAAGTTAACTAGAGAGGATCGTCATTAGTCATTGGTCATTCGTCATTGGTAAGGATTCTATGTAGATTTACAATTTGTAATCTAGTTTGGTTTATTTGCGCCTAGCTACTTACAAAAGGTATTAGCCACCAAAGATTGAACTTTTCTCAAAGAAGTTCGCGATTACGAAGCGCAAGCCGAAAGAGTGCTTATCGCATTCTTTGGCATGGGTAAAAAGTTGAAAAAATTTGTTCTTATTACTAGCAGCGAGTGGACAACTGTTCTACTAACCACTAACTACTAACCACTAACAATTTCAAACAGACAATGACAAACTTTTCCAGAAGACAATTTATTGTTACAGCCGGTGCTACAACAGTTGGAGCTATCCTGGCTCACGGTTGTTCCTCAGATAAAGCCACTTCAGATACTTCCGATACGACCAATGGTTCAGTAAACAATGTTGCTAATGTGACTACAGCAGCCAATACTCTCAAAGTAGAAACAACCAAGGCAAAACTAGGATTTATTCCTTTGACTGATGCAGCACCTCTAATTATTGCCAAAGAGAAAGGCTTTTTTGCCAAGTATGGCATGACAGATGTGGAAGTCATCAAGCAGAAATCATGGCCTGTAACCCGTGATAATCTAAAAATAGGCTCTGCGGGTGATGGTATTGATGGAGCGCATATTCTCAGCCCAATGCCCTATTTGCTTACCATCAATGATAAAGTGCCAATGTATCTTTTGGCACGATTAAATATTAACGGTCAGGCTATTTCTGTTGCTAACAAACTCAAAGATTTCAAGGTTGGTTTAGAGAGTAAAGCTCTCAAACAAGCTGTTAGTAAAGCCAAATCAGAGCAAAAATCAATGAAGGTTGCGATGACCTTCCCTGGTGGAACACACGATTTGTGGATGCGTTATTGGATAGCCGCAGGAGGTCTAGAACCCAATCAAGATTTAGTGCTCGAACCAGTACCACCACCACAAATGGTGGCAAACATGAAAGTTGGAACGGTAGATGCATTTTGTGTGGGAGAGCCTTGGAACGCCCAATTGGTAAGCCAAAACTTGGGCTATACAGCGCTTATCACAGGTGAGTTGTGGAAAAACCATCCAGAAAAAGCTTTTGCTATGCGGAAAGATTGGGTTGATAAAAATCCCAATGCAGCACAAGCACTGTTAATGGCAATTATGGAAGCCCAGCAATGGTGCGATCAACCAGAAAATAAAGAAGAAATGTGCAAAATTTGCTCTGGTCGCAAGTATTTTAACGTCGCTGTAGCAGATATTTTAGAGCGCTCTAAAGGCAATATTGATTATGGTGATGGACGAAAAGTCAGCGATTCTCCACTGCGTATGAAATTCTGGACAGATAACGCTTCTTATCCATACAAGAGCCACGATCTATGGTTTCTGACAGAAAACATTCGCTGGGGCTATTTGCCAAAAGAAACCAAAATTAAGGAAATTGTAGACCAAGTTAATAAAGAAGATTTGTGGAAGAAAGCAGCTAAAGCGTTGGGTGTACCTGACTCTGAAATTCCCACTAGCTCTTCTCGTGGAGTAGAAACTTTCTTTGATGGTGTCAAGTTTGACCCTGAAAAGCCGGAAGCGTATTTGCAAAGTTTAAAAATTAAGAGTTTATAGCTAATTGCTAATGGCTAATTGCTAATGGCTAATGGCTAATTGCTAATGGCTAATTGCTAATGGCTAATGGCTAATTGCTAATGGCTAATGGCTGATAGCAATGAACAATTAGCAATTAGCAATTAGCAATTAACGTTAAGATAGAGATTGGAGAGGAAAATAATGACTGCAACCCTTGGAAGTCGTACCCGTAGAAAAAAAGCTCAGAAAGAGATCGCTCAATTGATATCTAAAAAAATTGTTCCACCAATCGTAGCACTTGTGCTTTTTTTGGCTGTTTGGCAATTACTGTGTTCCACCTTAAAATCGAATTTACCCGGTCCAATAGAAACTTTTTCAGAAACTTGGGACCCTTTTATTATTCAACCATTCTTTGATAATGGAGGAAATGATAAAGGATTGGGCTGGCAACTCCTTAATAGTTTGGGAAGAGTTGGTTTGGGATTTTCTTTATCAGCTTTTGTCGGTATTTTTCTGGGTATGTTCATAGGATCTAACCAATTATTTTATAATGCTGTCGATCCTCTTTTTCAAGTTTTGCGAACTGTTCCGCCCTTAGCTTGGTTGCCTATTTCTCTAGCCGCTTTTCAGCAAGCCAATCCTTCTGCGATTTTTGTGATTTTTATCACCTCAATTTGGCCTATCCTGATCAACACCACAGTAGGAGTTCAGCAACTTCCTCAAGACTATAGAAATGTTGCCAGAGTCTTGAAATTGAGAGGTAGTAAGTATTTTTTCAAAATTTTGTTTCCTGCAACTGTTCCCTATATTTTCACTGGGTTAAGAATTGGTATCGGTTTGTCCTGGTTGGCAATTGTAGCCGCAGAAATGTTGGTTGGTGGTGTCGGTATTGGTTCATTTATTTGGGATGCCTATAACACGACAACTGAAACTAATCTTAGCGAGATTATTCTGGCACTTATTTATGTTGGTCTAGTAGGTTTAATGCTAGATAAATTGGTTGCCTTAGTTGCTAAAAAAATTGTCCCACAAGAACAGAAAAATTAATGTTGAATAATTCCCCTACTCCCTAACCAATGTACGGGCGCAATGCCTTGCACCCCTACTAACTACTCACTACTAACCACTAACCTTTAACCAATGACTTTTGTAGAAATTGACCACGTTGAACGTGTATTCGATTTGCCAAATGGCAATCATTATATCGCCCTGAAAAACATTGAACTGAAAATTCAGCAAGGTGAGTTCATTTCCTTAATTGGACATTCGGGTTGTGGCAAATCGACTTTGCTGAATATTATTGCTGGCTTAGATAGAGCTAGTATTGGGGGTGTGATTTTGGAAGGTAAAGAAGTACGAGAACCAGGTCCTGACCGGATGGTTGTGTTCCAAAATTACTCGCTACTACCTTGGCTGACAGTACGGGAAAACATTGCACTCGCAGTGGATGAAGTTTATCAAGACAAGCCCAAGAGCGATCGCAAAGCCATTGTCGAACATCATATTGATATGGTGGGGTTGCGCCATGCAGCACACAAACGTCCGAGCGAGCTGTCGGGTGGAATGAAACAACGAGTCTCTATCGCTAGGGCTTTGGCTATCCGTCCTAAATTATTACTGCTAGACGAACCTTTTGGAGCTTTGGACGCTTTAACAAGGGGTAGTTTGCAGGAACAGTTGATGAAGATTTGTAACGAACACAATCTCACTTGTGTGATGGTAACCCATGATGTGGATGAGGCGCTTTTGTTGAGCGATCGCATCGTTATGCTTACCAATGGTCCGGAAGCACACATTGGACAAATTCTGGAAGTACCTTTTCCCCATCCCCGTCAACGCCTTGAAGTTGTTAATCATCCCAAATATTACAACCTGCGGAACGAAATCATTTACTTCCTCAACCAACAAAAACTGGCTAAGAAGCGCCAAGGGAAAGTTGAAGCACCAGCAATTCTTTCTCGCAACGGCTTAGAAAAAACTAATCTGGAAATAGGTTTTCTTCCTTTAACCGATGCTGCACCCCTAATAGTTGCTAAGGAAAAAGGTTTCTTTCAAAAATACGGATTGGAAGAAGTTCATCTCAATCGCGAAATCAACTGGAAAGAAATCGCTAAGGGCGTTGGTACTGGTAGACTTGATGCGGCTCAGATGGTGGCTGGTATGCCTGTTGCCCTGACGTTAGGTGCTGGTGGTAAAACCCCAATTCCCGTCGTCACTGCTCTTACCCTCTCTCGCAATGGCAACGCAATTACTCTTAGCAAAGAATTTTACCAGCAAGGCGTAAAAACGCTAGCCGATCTAAAAGCTGCATTCAACGCTAACTTAGACCGAACTTACACTCTAGGAGTCGTGCATCCAGTATCAATGCAGAACCTCATCCTGCGTTATTGGCTGGCTGCTGATGGTATAGATCCAGACAAAGATGTGAGTTTGGCGATCGTTCCACCATCCGAAATGGTTTCTAACCTGAAAAATGAAACAATTGATGGTTTCTGTGTTGGAGAACCCTGGAATGCTTGTGCTGTGAGCGAAAACCTTGGTTATGTTATCGCCACCGATCTAGAAATCTGGTCGGGACATGCAGAAAAAGTATTGGGAGTGAGAGAAGATTGGGCAAATAACCATCCACAAACACATCTTGCGCTTGTCAAGGCTCTTCTCGAAGCATGCGATTATTGTGACGACTTTCGCAACCGCGAGGAAATCTTGGAATTACTTTGCCGTCCTGAATATTTAGGTACAAATCCTGCATATACCCGTCTTGGTTTCATTGACCCTTACGTTCGTGGTGATGGCAAACAACCCCAACAACTTACAACCTACAACCAATTCAAATTTAATAAAAGCAATTACCCCGAACGCAGCGAGATGGTGTGGATTATGACTCAGTTAGCTCGTTGGAACTTAATTCCATTTCCCAAAAACTGGGTGCAGATCGTTGAAAGAGTTTGTCGTACAGATGTATTTGGTGTAGCAGCACGCGAACTTGGTTTCTTCGATATTGGTCGAGATACTCCACTTGAGCTATTTGATGGTAAAGTATTCAACTCTTCAGAACCACTAGAGTATCTCGACAGCCTGGACATCAAACGACAACTGCGTATTGAAGAAGTGTTTATTTAGCCATATGCAATCTCTCAACAAAATTCAAAACCAAGCTGAAGGTTATGCACTAAAAACACAAAAACCAGAACCTTTTCTGGTTATTGAGGGTGTAACCAAAATTTACCCCACTCCCAATGGTCCTTACACGGTACTAGATGGAATTGACTTCACTGTCAATGAAGGGGAATTTATTTGTATCATCGGTCATTCCGGCTGTGGTAAATCAACATTGCTGAATATGATTTCTGGTTTTAATCAGCCTACTGAAGGGGTGGTGTTGCTACAAAATAAGCCCATTACAGAACCAGGACCAGATCGGATGATGGTTTTTCAAAATTACTGTCTCCTTCCTTGGTTAAATGTTTTTGATAACGTCTATCTAGCGGTTGATTCAGTCTATCCTAAAAAAACTGAAGCAGAAAAAAGAGCCATTGTCAAAGAACATTTGGCAATGGTGGGACTTTTAGAAGCAGCACAAAAGCAACCCGGTCAAATCTCAGGCGGAATGAAACAACGGGTGGCGATCGCCCGTGCTCTCTCGATTCGTCCCAAAGTTTTGATTTTAGATGAACCCTTTGGTGCGTTGGATGCTATTACCAGGGAAGAACTGCAAGAAGAACTGCTGAAAATTTGGCGCGAGCATCGGGTCACTATTTTGATGATTACTCATGACATTGATGAAGCTTTATTTATGGCAGATCGTCTGGTAATGATGACAAACGGTCCATCTGCGACAATTGGTGAAATTTTGGATATTCCCTTTGCTCGACCCCGAAATCGTACCCGAATCATGGAAAATCCTAAATTTTACGAAATGAGAAACTACGCTCTGGACTTTTTGTACAACAAATTTGCTCATGATGATGCAGCCGAATGACGGGGAATTCTCTTGGATTTCATATTGGAAAATAATTGGTAATAGAAAAAACTTATCAATTATATATCGCAATTCTATTTGACTTGTGACAATTGACTGTGTATGTGTCCCCAGCTTCTTCAAGAAGTCGGGGATTTAATTTCATTATTCGTGAGACAAAAAACTTGGTATCTCCCAGATACCGGGTTTTTCAGGATTACTTTAAAGAGGATGCATAATTTCTGTTCTCTGCTTCTTTAATTATGCAAATGTTGCATGATGTAAATATTGCATCATAGTGATACATTTTGTTCATCGATCTTCTAATTCCGTAACAAAATATACGATTTGCATGACTGGACGCGCTTAAATTAGGGGGGTATAAATGGTTAACAAAATAAATTGTTGAAGTAAATCAGGAAATTTATAAGGTGCATGGGATGACGAATTTGTCATGATTTAATGACCAAAATCCATAGATATTTATTGTAGGCATTTCAAGACTGAAACTGTATTTCATTTGAATAGAACTGCGAGCGCACAAAAAGTCAGCCAAAACTAACAACCCATAATTAGAGTGAGACCATGACTGACAAAGTATCTACCTCCACAGCCAGCTTAAATAAGTTTGAAAAATTCAAAGCTGAAAAAGACGGACTTGCTGTTAAGGCAGAAATAGAGAAATTTGCATCTCTAGGTTGGGAAGCAATGGACGAAACCGACCGCGACCATAGACTTAAGTGGGTGGGCGTATTTTTTCGCCCTGTCACTCCAGGGAAGTTTATGATGCGGATGCGGATGCCGAATGGTATTATTACCAGCGACCAAATGCGTGTCTTAGCGGAAGTCATACAACGTTATGGCGACGAAGGTAGCGCAGATATTACAACCAGACAGAATATTCAACTGCGAGGTATTCGTATTGAAGACCTTCCAGAGATATTTGAGAAATTCCATACAGTGGGCTTAACCAGCGTGCAATCAGGGATGGACAATGTCCGCAACATCACTGGCGATCCTATCGCAGGGCTAGATGCAGAGGAATTGTTCGATACACGAGAGTTGGTGCAACAAATTCAAGATATGGTCACCAACAAAGGTGAAGGGAACCCCGAATTTACTAACCTTCCACGCAAGTTTAACATTGCCATCACTGGTGGGCGTGATAACTCAGTCCACGCTGAAATCAACGATTTGGCTTTTGTTCCTGCTTTTAAAGAGAGCAATGGAGAAGAAACAGCCCAAACCCCAGTATTTGGCTTTAACATCCTAGTAGGAGGCTTTTTCTCTGCCAAACGTTGTGAAGCCGCAATTCCTCTGAATGCTTGGGTTCCGCCTGAGGATGTTGTCGCTGTCTGTAGAGCCGTTTTGGAGGTTTTTCGTGATAACGGCTCGCGTGCAAATCGTTTAAAATCCCGCTTGATGTGGTTGATCGATGAGTGGGGTATAGAAAAATTCCGTGACGAAGTTGAACGTAAGTTAGGCAAACCATTGCTCAGCGCCGCAGCAAAGGATGAAATTGACTGGGAAAAACGCGACCACATCGGAGTCTACAAGCAGAAACAACCAGGATTCAACTATGTAGGCTTGCACGTTCCTGTTGGGCGGCTATATGCCGAAGATATGTTTGAAATGGCTCGTTTGGCAGAAGTTTATGGCAGTGGTGAAATTCGCCTGACTGTGGAAGAGAACTTCATTATCCCAGACGTTTCTGATTCGCGGTTAGAAACTTTATTAACTGAGCCTCTTCTCGAGAAATTTAGTGTTAACCCAACTCCTTTAACAAGAGCATTAGTCTCTTGCACGGGCGCACAATTTTGTAACTTTGCTCTCATCGAAACCAAAAATCGTGCATTAGCGATGATTAAAGAACTCGAACAAGAGTTAGAAGTCACTCGTCCCGTGCGAATTCATTGGACAGGCTGTCCTAACTCCTGCGGACAGCCTCAAGTGGCAGATATTGGTTTGATGGGAACCAAAGCTCGTAAAAATGGTAAAGCAGTCGAAGGCGTTGACATATATATGGGTGGCAAAGTTGGCAAAGATGCTCACCTAGGATCGTGTGTAGCTAAAGGAATTCCCTGCGAAGACTTGTTACCAGTTTTACGCGAACTCATTATTGAACACTTTGACGCACGCTTGCGAGAAGCAGTAACAGTTTAATGGTTAGTGGTTAGTGGTTAGTGGTTAGTGGTTAGTGGTTAGTGGTTAGTGGTTAGTGGTTAGTGGTTAGTGG
>NZ_WJFC01000266.1 GCF_009725235.1 Scytonema sp. UIC 10036 | reverse complement strand
ACCCTAACCCTCCCCTTATAAAGGGGAGGGAACTCAATTTCTCTTATTTCCCCCCTTTATAAGGGGGGACCAAGGGGGGTAATCATGTGATTAAAATGACAGCTAACCACTTTTCAAACATCCTCTGAGGGGTGAGTTTGCTTTTGTCATTTGGGATGAACGTAATGATTTACTATTTGCAGCACGAGATCGTTTTGGCATCAAGCCTCTGTATTACAGTATTTATGAAAATACTCTTTATCTAGCATCTGAAGTCAAAGCTTTACTTGCTGCGGGTGTCCCAGCTTCTTGGGATCGTGAATCTTTTTTGCAATTTGAATGCGGCGTTCTGTCTGAAGACCTTACCACGTTTGCTAATGTTTATCAAGTGCCACCAGGATATTTTTTGTTAGCCTCTCGCTCTGGAATAGGGCTACATCGTTATTGGGATTTTGATTATCCACTGATTAATGATTCTTTACCTCAGTACAAAGAAGAGGATTACATTGAACAACTTCGTCATACATTAGATGAAGCTATCCAATTGCGTTTGAGGGCTGATGTGCCAGTTGGTTGTTATCTCAGTGGTGGTCTTGATTCATCTACGGTTTTAGGTATGGCAGTACATCATAGTTCTTCTCCCATTCAGGCATTTACTCTTGCTTTTGACGATGAAGCTTATAACGAAGAACCACTTGCTCGTGAAATGGCAGCACATACTGGTGCTAATTTACAGACTATTCTTGTTCGCCAATCGGACTTAGCTGAACATTTTGCCGATTCCATTTGGCATTGTGAAATGCGATGTATTAATGCCCATACAACTGCAAAATATCTGTTAAGTCGATCTGTACGAGATGCAGGCTATAAAGTTGTACTTACAGGTGAAGGTTCAGATGAAATCTTTGGAGGCTATGTTCATTTCCGCCAAGATATGTTGCTCCACAATTAACAAGGACAAGATGAGCAGACAGTAAAACTTTTGTTAGAAGAACTGAAGTTAAAGAATAAAGTTTCAGAAGGAATTTTATTAGCTGAAAATAACTCAAATCAAGCTTTAAATAGTGTTCAGCGTTTGTTAGGATTTGCCCCAGCTTGGATGCACGCTTCGGCTGAGGGATATCTTAGATCTATGCCTTTATATTCACAGGACTTTATTGCACAAGTTCTACACAGTGATGTTTATCGTGTATTTTTTAATCAAATAGATGTACAAAAACAATTAAAGGGAAGGGAGCCTGTACACCAATCTCAGTATTTATGGTCTAAAACTATCTTACCTAATTACCTTTTACGGATGTTAGGTGATGGTGTTGAAATGGCACATTCTATTGAAGGACGGCTTCCTTTTTTGGATCACAAAGTTGTGGAATTAGTTTGCAATATGCCCGTTGCACTCAAGATTCGTGGATTGACTGAAAAATATGTACTAAGAGAAGCAGCAAAGCCATTTATAACTGATACGATGTATAACCGCCAAAAGCATCCATTTCTAGCTCCACCTTCAACTTTCAAACCAAACGAAGCCCTACAGCAACTTGTCCAAGATACTCTGCGGAGTTCTTTGATGTCTTCTGTACCTTTCTATAACCATGCAGCAGTCATTAATTTGCTAGATAAATTACCAATAATGAGTGAAAGCCAACGTGCTTCCATTGATATAATTTTGATGAAAATGCTAAGTGCTTGTATTCTTCACGAAAGGTTTGGACTCACTTAAGTTGTGCTTCCAATTTTTTAATTAAGGTGGCGATCGCTGAAATAGAGAAGAAATTAGGTAGCGAAACACGGTTGGCGATACGGCTTCAGCCCGTAGCGTGCCTTATCACCAACTTAAATTAAGGGGCTTGTAACCCAACGGTTAATTATTGATTAGGGTCTGATTCAATACTGCAAGGGCTGAGAGAAATTGTAGGTTGGGTAGAGCACGAGCGTTACCCAACAAATGCCGATAAATGTTGGGTTTCCTTCCTCAACCCAACCTACGTAATTGCGTGTTTTTATACAAAACCTACGCAGTATTGGGGTCTGATTCATGTGTTGCATTCTTTTTTCAAATTGGTATAAAGTATTTAACATAAATTGTAACTAATTATCAGTATGACATTAACCAAGTTAAAATTTTTACTACCCAAATCTCTGTTTCCAGATTTTTTTCTAGACTGGAATTTAGACAATTGGCAAGAAGTTTATCGAAATCAAACAAACTTATTAGAGATATTTCATCAAAATTCTTTTCAAAAGTTACCCCAGGTAATTGTTTTTGATAATAGCAAAGAGCAACTTAATCTCAGTAGCTTTACCTTCGAATTAAAACCCAATCAATTTCAAATAGATTCTAGTTTAGAAACCCAAGAATTGTTGGTTCTTCCGTACTTAGTGGGCTAAATTATCAATAAGCTTCGTATCTGAACCTGATTGTATGGGATTTCAATGCGGTGATTAAGTGCTTTATGGATCGATCTAGCTTAGATAATGCTTAAAAAGCTGACTACACAAAGCTTTCAAAAAAGTTTTAGATGAAATTAGCCCACTAAGTACGGAAGAACCGTTTTTTCACGCCTACTTACTTAGTATTGAATTACTTCCGTAACACAGATGTAATAATGAGGGTCACAGTTGCACTTGCAATCAAACTGAAAGCAAGATTAACAACTTGAGTCGATGCTTTTTGATAAGTTTCAACTTTGTTGTTAGTCTCTCTCAACTCTTGCTCTATCTTACTCAATCGCTGACCAATATCTGCTAAGGTTACTTCTTTCAACTCTTGCTCTATCTTACTCAATCGCTGGTCAATATCTCCTAAGGTTACTTCAATATCTCCTAAGGTTACTTCATTATTGCTGGCTTGTGTCATAAGTCACAGTATAAATTTATTAGTACCCATAATATAGCAGTTCTCAATCATTCATGAAGAGCTAGATCCCCGACAACTTCTGTAAAGTCGGGGATTTGGAAGAGTAGGGGCGCAAGGCAAGAGCGCCCCTACAAACTCGCAAGGTTGGATTGAAACGGGAGGCGGAGCCTCCCAATAGGCATTCCCAGCCTCAGGCTGGGAACGAGGTGGGGGGTCAGCACCATCTTATTACTTTAGTCATTACCGATTTTTTTATCACCCAGGTTATATTATATCCGAACGAGAAGCGCTATCGTTACTATGGTTCAGCCTCGCTGTAAACATTCCCAAAGTGTATCTTTTGGTACTCAGCAGTGTATCACTTACATTGCCCTTCTCAGTTGTTTGGGCTTGTGTACCGCTTGTGGTACTCTCAAAGCTCAGGATAATACTGCTCAAGAAACTCCCACAACAAGCCCTAATGTTACGAATCGAGTAGTGGCTTTAGGAAAATTGATACCAGAAGGAGATGTTATCAAGATTTCGGTAGCAAATGCTCAAGACAGCCGCGTTAACCAAATATTTGTCAACGAAGGCGATTTTGTTAAAGCCAATCAAGTCATCGCCACCCTTCAGGGAAGGGATAGAGCCGAACAACAACTGAGGGATGCTCAAGCGAATGTGACAGTCAAGCGATCGCAATTGCTCAAAATTCAGCAAGGAGACTTCAAGCAGGGCGAAATTGTCGCTCAACGCGCAACCATTGCAGAATTAGAAGCCCGCATCCGAACGGAAACCAAGCAGAAAGAAGCTGCGATCGCCCAAGTAGAAGCAACCCTCCGCAATGCCAAACTGAAATACGAACGAAACCTTGCTTTATCCAATGAAGGTGCTATCAGTAAATCAGATTATGACAATGCGCGAGAGGAATTTGACAAAGCTCAAGCCACTCTTCTACAAAGTAAAGCAGAGCTAGAAAATACCACAACAACATTACAAGCACAACTAGAAAAGGAACAAGCAAATTTAAAGAAATTGCAGGAAGTTCGCCCAGTCGATGTTGAAATTGCCAAAGCAGAGTTAGAGCAAGCCCTGATTCAAGTCGAACAGCGCAAAGCCGAATTAGACAATACCTTAGTCAGAGTTCCCATTGCAGGACAAATCTTGAGAATCAATACACGTGTGGGCGAACAAGTAAACACCCAAGAAGGAATTGCAGAACTGGGAAAGACAAACCAAATGTATGCGATCGCAGAGGTATACGAAACAGATATTGCCAAAGTTCGGTTGGGACATCAAGCAACAATTACAAGTGAATACGGCGGTTTTCAAGGCGAACTCAAAGGAAAAGTCGATGGCATTGGTTTGCAAATTGGCAAAACCCGCCTCAACCAAGACCAAACCAATCCCACAACAGACGTCAATGCTCGTGTCGTCGAAGTCAAAATCCGACTTAACCGAGAAGATAGCCCCAAAGTCGCCGCCTTAACAGGGATGCAAGTAAGAGTCAAAATTGATACAAAATGATACTATTTTGGATTTTGGATTTTGGATTTTGGATTAAAAAAGTCCCATTTGAACTGGATTTTACCCAACTCTCTGTCGAAACATATTTTGAATTTGTACAATTATTCTCCCTCTCTTCCTCTGCGTCCTCAGCGCCTCTGCGGTTTTTCTCTCATAACCCCTTAAAAGCAAAATCATAATGAAACTTCCCCATCTTATAAAATCCCTACAAAAAAACATTGACTTCGAGACACCCCTAGCTTGGGCGCAATTATCCCATCAAAAAGTTCGGCTTGCTGTTGCAACAACAGGAGTTTGCTTCGCCAACATTTTGATGTTTACCCAACTAGGACTCCTCGCAATGCTAACAGATGGAACAACAAAACTTCATGAAAGCCTGACAGGAGATTTAGTGTTAGTTTCATCATTCAGCCCAAGCTTATTCTTTAGGATATCCTTTCCCCGCGCTTACCTTTATCAAGCTGCAGCAGTCGATGGTGTCGTATCCGCAAGCCCAATCTATATAGGGAGGGCAAATTGGGTAAATCCCAATCAATTATCTTCTCCACAAGCGAATGCAAACAAAGCTAGAAGCAGAGGTCCGCGTATGTTTGGCAATGAAGTTAGAGTCATTGCCTTGAACCCAGCCCAACCTCCCGTGTTGAATATACCAGAAGTCAACCAACAAATAGCAAAATTAGCTGTTCCTGATGCTGTCTTGTTCGATCGCCTCTCTCAAGCATCTCTTGGGGACATTTCAAAACGGCTTGAGAAGAGCGAAGAAGTCGCAACTCTCATGGACAATCGCCGCACTTTTGCCGTTGGACTTTTTAGTATGGGCAGTACTATCAATGATAAAGGAAATGTTATCATGAGTGACTGGACTTATGCCCAGCGTTTTGGACAAAATAGCCTCAAACAAATCAGGCTGGGAGTGCTGACTTTAGAGAAGGGAGCAGATATTAAAACAGTGCAAGAAAGGTTAAGCGATCGCCTTCCTGATGATGTTGCTATACTCACTCACGAGGAATTGATTCAAAGAGAGAGACAATTTCATGAATCGCAGCCAGAGGGAATTATTTTAAAATTTGGGACTCTTGTAGGTTTTGTCGTTGGCGTTATCATTTTATATCAAGTTCTTTACGCTGACATTAACGACCACTTATCAGAATATGCTACCCTTAAAGCCATGGGATATTCAGATAAATCGCTCCTCATGGTCGTGCTTCAAGAAGCAATTATTCTTGGTTTCATGGGGTTTATTCCTGGATTTATTTCCTCATTGGGTATCTATCAATTGTTAGCAACACTGACTAGAATTCCGTTAACAATGAAAGTCAGTGTTGCCTTGCAAGTTTTTATTTTAACTTTGGTAATGTGTTCTATTTCTGGAGCAATTGCTACAAGTAAACTTCGTTCTGCCGATCCAGCAGATGTGTTTTAACCATCTTTTTTTACAGCCATTTTCAGGTAAATAGACCATAGTCGTAGGGGAGCAAGGCATTGCGCCCCTACAAACTGGGTATACTCATGGCGGTAGCAGGAGCAGGCAATTTCAAGTTATCCAAAGATCTATTTTGAACAAACCGTGAGGCTAATACTTGATGATAGGCAGCTTCATAGCTGTCAGTCATGTTGTTAACGTTAAAGCGGTTTTCAACATAGGTACGACAGGCGTAACGGTCTATGTCCGCAACTTTGCTGACAGCTTGAATACATTCTTCTAAATTATTGCACAAAAAGCCCGTTTGCTTGTGGGCAATCACCTCTGGCGTAGACCCAATGTTCATTGCAATGACGGGTGTACCCGCTACCATTGATTCAATCATCACCAAACCAAATGGTTCTCGCCAGGTAATGGGAAATAGGGTTGCGATCGCTCTACCCATAAGTTCGTTTTTCATGTTGTGGTCGGCTTCACCTAAATACTGAATTTGCTGACCATCAATGAGAGGTTGAACTTCTTTTTCAAAAAATTTTCTATTAAACTCATCTACTTTACCAGCCATCCGCAATGGTAAACCCACCTGTTTGGCAATAGCAATTGCAAGATGCGGTCCTTTTTCTGGTGACATTCGACCTAGAAAAGCCAGATAAGGTGGGTTATCCGGAACGGGATAAAATTTATGGCTATTGACATCAATAGCATTGTAAACTGTTGCAGCGTAATTTAGATCTAAATTTGCTTCTCGTTGGGAATTAGAAATACTAACGTATGGTTGAGAACGTGCGTATTGAAATAGCTTTTCATTATCAGGTGTGAAAATACCGTGTAATGTATGTATTGTAGGTGTTTTTACTAGATTTGCATAGGTCAATGCAGCGTAGCCCATGTGAGAGTGAATGATGTCGAACTCTTGCGCTTGCTCGTATACCCAACTCAGTTGTAGGGACTCATAAACGCTGTATTCTTTTACACTTGGATCGAGTCTTATAGCTACAGGATGAACAGATTTTAATTTAGCAAGAGTCAGAGAATCTCCTGATGCAAAGAGCGTAACTTCATGTCCGCGTCGAACCAGTTCATCAGTCAGTAGCCCCACGACTAACTCAATACCTCCGTAAGCTGGAGGTGGAACCCTTTCCCATAAAGGGGCGACTTGAGCAATCCGCATAATCAAACTCCCAAAACGTAGGCGGAGATAAGACAGAAAATTTTGCTGAACGCAAGTTTTATCAAGCAGCAAGAATTACTTGATAAGTGAGTACAAGATTTCACAAGTTCGTAAGAGCGATCGCTTTTACTGCCTGAAATGAGGCGATCGAGCGAGCATGAATTTATGAAATTTTGTAAAATTAAGTAAATCTTGAATGTTGTAATATGAACTTTATTTTTTTTCATCTCCCCTTATCTACTCCTGAAAGAAAGAGACTCCTCTAAGTCCTAAGAATGAAATTATTTTTGGTAGCTCTTCCTTAAAGATTATGCCAGTAGGTAAGCGCAATCAACTCTTCCTTGCAATTCTAATATATAGCAATTCTCAATCATTTGTAAAATTCTCTCTTCTTTCTTTTCTTAGCGCTCTTTGCGTCTTAGCGGTTAATAATTTCTATAACTCAAACAGGACTGCCATAGTAATCCATCCTATTTAATTTTTCAACTACAAGTAGGGTAGGCAATGCTCTTGTTTCCAATATACAGGAACAAAAAGATACAAAAGAGTTTCTTAAATAATAGGTAGTAGTTATTCAATCTACTCACTATGAAACCAACTGTAGCTGCTTTAAATCTGAATTACGCTTTTGGTCAAGGGGCTTTACGTAAACCCGTGCTAAGTGATGTGAACTTGAATATTTACCCAGGAGAGATTGTCATCCTCACCGGACCTTCTGGAAGTGGTAAAACGACACTACTCTCTCTTATAGGAGGATTGCGTACCGTACAAGAAGGTAGCTTGCAAGTCTTAGGTCAAGAATTACAAGGTATCAGTAAAAGACAGCTAACAAAAGTTCGCAATAATATTGGTTTTATCTTCCAACACCACAATTTGCTCAAATGTCTCACCGCTTACGGTAATGTCCGTATGTCCCTCAAACTGCATCCAGAAATTCCCAAAAGAGAGTACCGAGAAAAATCAGTCGCCACACTGCAAGCTGTGGGCTTGGCTGATAAAGTGGATGCATACCCCGCAAATTTGTCAGGAGGACAACAACAACGGGTTGCGAGCCTCCTTCGGAGGAGCTTCGCTAACGCACGTGCTTTAGTTGCTCAACCTAAATTATTACTTGCCGACGAACCCACCGCATCACTAGACAGCAAAACAGGACGAGATGTTGTTGATATTATTCAACGTCTCGCCAAAGAAGAGGGCTGTTCTGTTCTCCTTGTGACTCACGACAACCGCATCCTAGACATTGCCGATCGCATTGTTAGCATGGAAGATGGTAGGATACAGCAATAGTAGGGGGTGGGGAGTAGGGGGTAGAGAGTAGGGAGTAGGGAGTAGTCTTTTCCCAGAGATAAATATTTGCGCCCACCCACTTAATAGTGGATAAATAGTACAGGATTCAAGATAGAAAGTTCAGCTTGAAATATCTGATATAATGCTATCCACTCGCTTTTTTCGTTTCTTTCGCCACCTGAACTGGAAAACACTCAGACAGATCGTTGTGGAAACTGGCAAACAACGATTATTCGGTCTATCAGCAGAAATGGCTTATAATAATCTGTTAGCACTGTTTCCCAGCCTTGTGGCAATTTTAGCTGCAATTGGGATGTTGGCAATTTCTCAAGAAACAGTTAACTTTTTACCACGCCAAGTCCTAAGCATTGCACCCGAACCAGTCTTAAATTTAATTGAAGAATTTATTAGTACAATCAAACTCCCTCAAGGTGAAAAAGTAGTTTTCATAAGTTGTGCTGTTGCACTCTGGGTTGCTTCTGGTGCTATCAACACAGCTATGAGTGCTTTAGACCAAATTTATCAGATACCATTCAAGCAGCGACGCCCTTTTTGGTTAGCTAAAATTATTGCTCTCGGTCTCACGTTTGGTACAATTTCCTTAGTCATATCTGCCTCATTTCTGGCATTTATCAGTGATTTGCTCATTAAGTTTGCACTGGAACTCGATCTAATTCCAGCATCCGGTATTCTATCAGCGTGGAAACTTTTTGGTTGGGTTTTAACACTCATAATGTTAGCTGTTGCCTTTAGTTTAGTCTACCGATTTGGTCCTAGTCGATGGCGAAGAGGAACCCCCTTACTACCTGGAGCAATTATTAGTGCATTGCTATGGGAAACTGTTTCTAGATTATTTCGGATTTATATCAATCATTTCAGTGATTACAATCTTACCTACGGAACCCTAAGTGCAGGAATTGTGTTACTCCTTTGGCTTAATTTAAGTTCCTTCTGTATGCTTATTGGAGCACAGTTGAACGTGACTATTGGCAAAGCTATGAATACAGATAATATGCATAAAAATTTTTGATGAAAACTTGTCATATCTCGATCCGGTGGCGGAGCCATTGGAGCACCGTCTGCGAAGCTCCCTTCGGTGGTACGGGCGGGGACAGAAGCGGGTCTATGGGGCTTGGGGGAGCAGTTGGTTAAGCTTGCTTCCGTAGCCTTTCTAAGTTCTGTTGATGCAATTGAGGGAAGTTTTCTAAATCTTCTATTGATTGTGGGGCACGAAAGATTACGGCATCTTCAGAAGTAAATCTATGTAAATAAGTTTGAAAGGCTTCATCATCGTCTCTATGGTCGAGATTATATTGACGCAATTCAGCACGGGGCATTGTTTGAAAATCAGGTTTAATCATCAGCGAGAATTACAATATTTTTTGTTCGCTCATCTATCCGAACCATGTATACGGGTAGATACATTAGAATGCAGATCGCTCTGCTTTGCCGAGCAAGCGCTACTTGCACACAGGAGGCGGAGCCTCCAAAGACGGCATTCCCAGGCAGAGCCTGGGAACGAGGATTGAGGGTGAGGGGAGCTAATTAACTACCGTATTTTACAGAGCAACCATAGGGCTGAGTAGTAGAATTTGCTACAGCTTTTCCTTGTAAAACACTATTGACAGCATCCGATACATAGTTTTTCGATGATTTGACATCAGCAGCATTAGTACTGGGCTTATCGTCGATCGCACCTGCATATTGCAACACCCCTTTACTATCGATAACATACATATGGGGTGTAGTCCGGGCTTGATAGAGACGCCCAATTTCACCATTCGGATCTAAAAGTACAGCTGTGGGACTAGCACTGCGGCTCTTTGTCAGTTGATTGGCTTCTTGTGGAGTCACATACCCTTGTTGTCCTTGCGCTGACGAGATCACAGATAACCAAACTACACCTTTACTGGTAGCATCTTTTTGAAGTTGCTGCATATTGTTGCTGTCGTAGTGCTTGCGGACAAAAGGACATTGGTGATTTGTCCATTCCAACACAACGGTTTTTCCTTTAAAGTCGCTCAGTTTGTGACTCTTACCATTACTATCAGTTGCAGTAAACTCTGGTGCAGGTGAACCAATACGCACGGGAGTTGCTGCTTCAGCCGCATTCTGTATGACAGTGGAACTCTGCTGACTCACTGTGGGAGAATTTTGGCAACCTGTCAACGCCAGGGTAAAAGCAAAGAAGCTAGCTGTAATGAGTTTTTTCATGTTAGTTGTTAGTTGTTAGTTGTTAGTTGTTAGTTGCTAATTGCTAATTGCTAATTGCTAATTGTTCAGAAACCATTAGCCATTAGCCATTAGCCATTAGCCATTAGCCATTAGCCATTAGCCATTAGCCATTAGCCATTAGCCATTAGCCATTAGCCATCTACAAACTTTTTACCTTTTCTTGTACTTGTTGTGGAGAGAGAATTTGAGGTAAGATTTGCGGTGTATCGGAATTAGCTGGATACAATAAGTATAAAGGTACACCACTGCGTCCAAAAGCTGCTAGGGTTTGAGTTATTTCGGTGTCGCGGTTTGTCCAATCGGCTTTGAGAAGAGCGACATTTTTTTCTTGGAAAGCAGCGATCGTATCAGATTGATTGAGGGCGACACGTTCGTTGACTAAACAAGTAATACACCAAGCTGCAGAAAAGTTGACAAAGACTGGTTTCCCAGATTGGCGTAACTCAGCTAATTTTTGAGCATTATAAGGTTGCCAATTGAGTCCACTTGAAGTAGTTTGTTGAGTCTTCGAGTTAGCAACATTAGGAGCTATGCTACTTGGTAATTGTGCTAAAGTTAGGGCAAATCCCAACACCACCAATGCTGCAATACTAGCAAAGCGTCGCGTCCAACCAGAAATGGTGTAGGTTTTTTGATGCAACCAAGCAGCAAAACCTATAAGTACCAACCCAAATAAGGCTGCGGCTAAACCAGTGCTTCCCGTTTGCTGCGCCAACACCCAAACCAACCAAGCTGTTGCAGCGTACATTGGAAAGGCAAGAAACTGAGCAAATGTTTCCATCCATGCACCGGGTTTGGGTAAAACTTTTTGCAAACCGGGAAGAAAACCGATAAGTAGGTAAGGAAATGCTAAACCCAAACCTAAGAATAGAAAAATAGCGATCGCGACTCCTGGTGTCTGTGTGAGTGCGACTCCAATAGCTGTCGCCATGAATGGAGCTGTACACGGTGTCGCGACGACTGTGGCAAAAACTCCTGTGAAAAATTCACCCCATAAACCGTTACGCGCTGCTAAACCTTGTCCCATACCCATTAAGGAAGCGCCAAAGATAAACACCCCTGACAAACTTAAGCCGACAGCAAACATTAAATACGCTAACAAAGTGACAAACACGGGTGATTGGAGCTGGAACCCCCACCCAATTTGCTGTCCAAAACTACGCAGTACGATCAGTACCGTGGCTAGGGCTGTAAAACTTATGAGTACACCTGCTGTAAATACGAGTCCCCTCAGGCGAACTTCTTGTTTGCTAAAGTTTGATTTTTGAACAACGTTTAATGCCTTAAGTGAGAGTACGGGGAAAACGCAAGGCATGAGGTTGAGGGCGATTCCACCAAGTAATGCCAATCCTAAAACATTCCATAATGCTGGGGAAGTGGCTTGTGGAGTGGCTGCTGTTTCTATTTGAGTTGCGATGGTAAATGCTTGATTGGCAATTTGTCCATCTAATACTTCTTGCAGAACGAGGACACCACTGACTTGTTTGACATCACTGCGATTTCCTCTTTCCAATTCGACAGTTAAGCCATCTTTATCGAAGCTTGCTTTTTGGGCAGCTGCGTTATTGATAATACCATCTTGATTGGGGAAGAATACGACTTCCTTAATCTGATTTGCTTGCAATTGCTGTGCATTCACCCTGAGTGTCAAAGTTTCCCCATTGATACGAGTAGTACTTTGCCAGGGAGAGTCTTGAGGTAAAGCAGCCCGCGTTTTCTCAAAAACCTTCGTCCATTTAGTGTTAGGAACAGGTGTCTCTTTCGCTATTTCTAAGTTAAGATTTAGTGTCGCATTTTCTGGAATACACTCTTGTTCGCATACCAACCAGTCAGCTTTAGCACTGAGTTGAATTGGCTTATCGGTATTTATATTTGCTGGAGTCGTAATTTGACTTAACAGCATGACCTCATTTTTATAGCCAAAATTCATCAACCCACTTGTCGGAAGTCTTTCAGGATAGGGATACACCAGTTCTCCTGCTGAAAATCCTGATGGTAATGTCCAAGCAATAGTGGGCGCAGCGCCAGAGTCTCCTGGGTTTTTCCAATAAGTATGCCATCCTGGCTTGATTTGGAAATGCAACCCCACCCAAAATGATTGTCCTGGTTGGATGCTATTGACTTCACTCACCAATTGTGCTTGTACGTGTTCGGTTTTTATCGGATTTGCCCAAGCAGGTAAAGGTAGGAGGGTTAGGAAACTGAGGATGAGGGTAGCGATCGCTATAAACATGGTTTGTCACACCTCGTATCATATTCTGCTAATGACTTATCAAATCATTAGCTCGTAGTTGTGATGCATGCGAAGACAGCGCAACTACAAACCTATTCAATTAATGTGGGTTTTATACAAAAGTAGAATGTGTCTTAATTCAAAGTTTAGTAGATAATTATGACAAGATAATGACAATCAGTAAATTTTTTAAAGATTCATACTTAAAATAAGAATTTTTGGAATTGTCCGCCGATGACATAGCGGAATTTCTGGTCTCTAATTTTTACTAAATTTATGAGAATGCCGCTCCGTATAGTTTTGATAGTCCCTTTTGTACTGCAAATCTTTGTATCTGTAGGGCTAACAGCATTCTTTTCTTTAAAAAATGGGCAAAAAGCTGTTGATGAAGTTGCTCTTCATTTGAGAAATGAACTAGCAAATCGAATTCATCAATACATTACTGATTATATGGAGCAACCCCAACTCGTCACTCAAATTAATGCCAATGCTATTCGTTTTGGTGAGTTGAATTTGAGAGATGCCAAAAGTTTAGAACGCCATTTTTGGTATCAAATGCGCTTATTCAAATCTCTAAGTCCCATCGCATTTGGAAGCGCCCAAGGAGAAATTTACTCAGTAGATCGTTTGAAAGATGGTTCACTGGTTATCAGAATCAAAAACCAGTCAACAAATGGTAAATACCATACGTATACCACAGATAGCCAAGGTAATCGCACTAAATTAATTCCAGTTAGCACAACCTTCGATCCCCGCACGCGTCCTTGGTACACAAAAGCTGTAAAAGCAGGTAAAACGACTTGGACTGAAATTTACCCGTATTTTTCTTCATTGGGGCTGGCAATTAGTGCTACTCAACCTCTTTATGGGCAGAAAGGGAACTTATTAGGTGTAACAAATGCTACGTTATCTTTGTCCCAATTAAGTCAGTTTTTGCACGGTTTAAAAATTGGACGTTCGGGAAAGACGTTTATTATCGAGCGTTCTGGCAACTTGGTAGCTAGTTCAACAACTGAAAAACTTTTTCTACTCAATCGCCAGGAAGGACGGGAGAAGCGCAAACGTCTAACAGCCCTCGCTAGCAGCGATCGCGTAACTCGCATGACAGCAGAGTACTTGAAGTCAAAATTTGGTAATTTTAATAACATTAATTTCACTGAGCAGATCGACTTTGAAATTGACGGTAAGCGACAATTCATACAGCTCATGCCATTCACAGACAATTACGGATTAAATTGGCTGATTGTCGTAGTGGTTCCAGAAGCTGACTTTATGGAACATATAGAAGCAAATACACGAGCCACTCTTTTGCTGTGTTTGGGAACATTAATAGTGACTACAGTGACGGGCGCGATCACCTCTCATTGGATTACCCAACCAATTACTCGCTTGAGCGAGGCTTCCAAGGAAATTGCTCGTGGAAAATTAGACCAGAGTGTTACAGTAGAGGGTATTCAAGAACTAAGAGTTCTGGCTCTAGCTTATAACCAAATGGCTACTCAATTACAAGAGTCATTTACTGAACTATTAAAGACTAACAAGCAACTAGAAGCTGAAATTGCCGAGCGCAAGCAGGTAGAGGCGCAATTATCGCATAACGCATTTCACGATACACTGACAGGTTTACCAAACCGAGCATTATTTATGGAGCGCTTAAAATATGCACTTGAGCTAGCTAAACGGCAAGAAAACTATTTATTTGCTGTGCTATTTATCGACCTAGATCGATTTAAAGTGATTAATGACAGCCTCGGGCATATAATGGGAGATCGGTTCCTACAGGTTATTGCTAGCAGGCTGGAAGTATGTCTGCGCCCCACGGATACTTCTGCACGATTGGGAGGAGATGAATTTACAATTCTACTCGAGCAAATCCAAGATGTATCAGACGCTATCAAAGTTGCTGAACGGATTCAACAGGAACTGGCGTTACCTATCGAGCTTGACGGGCAAGAAGTATTCGCGACGGCAAGTATTGGCATCACTTTAAGTTCAACAGTAGATTATAACCAACCAGAAGACTTGCTCAGAGATGCTGATACGGCAATGTACCGAGCCAAAGCACTGGGCAAAGCACGCTATGAGCTATTCAACTCCGATATGTATGCTCATGCTTTAGCTAGATTGCAATTAGAAACTGATTTGCGCCGTGCAATTGAACGTCAAGAATTTCGAGTTTATTATCAACCAATTGTTTCACTATCGAGTGGCTCTATTGTGGGTTTTGAAGCTCTGCTGCGTTGGGAACACCCAGAACGTGGTTTGCTTAGTCCGACGGAATTTATTCCTTTAGCAGAAGAAACTGGACTAATTATCGAGATTGGTTACTGGACTTTGCATGAAGCGTGCCGCCAAATGCAAGCTTGGCAACTGAGCGAGCATCCTAACTTGCTGGAGAAAATTCTTGTTAATCTTTCTATTAAACAATTTTCTCAATCAGATTTAACTCAACAAATTCAGCAAATTCTACACTTAACTGCTCTTAACCCTGGTAGTTTAATTGTAGAGATTACTGAAAGCCTAATTATGGAAAACAGCGATCGGACTATTACAACTCTCTCAAAACTTCGAGAGTTGGGTGTTAAGATATCAATAGATGACTTTGGTACAGGTCACTCTTCATTAAGCCGTCTTTCTAGCTTTCCAATTAGTTTGTTGAAGATTGACAAATCTTTTGTTAGCCCTGTAGATGCTAATAGCAGAAATTTAGAAATTATTGAGATAATTGTCACCTTGGCGCATAAGCTAGGTGTAAACGTAACCGCCGAAGGTGTAGAGACAAAAGAGCAGTTGGCTTTTGTGAGAAAGTTAAACTGTGAATATGCTCAAGGATATTTTTTTTCCAAACCATTGAATAGCTTAGATGCAACAGCACTCATTTTGACAAATCCTCAATGGTAAGGTTTTGACCAATGTTAAGATAATTTAGGATATTTAAATAAAAATTTTTGGTTGAGCAAGAGAGAGAGGAAGTTAATACTTCTCTCATCCCCAATCGTTAGTTAAGCACGCGTGCGTCTCTTATACCGCTTGGATCTTGCAACTGCTTGAGCTTTACGCTTATTTTTCTCCAAGGGTGTTTCAAAGTGACGATTTTTCTTCAAATCTGGAAGAATTCCTGCTTTGGAAACTTCGCGCTTAAATCGGCGTAAAGCTGACTCAATCCCTTCATTCTCGCCCACAATAATTTGGGTCATTCTATGCTCCTAGTTCATTTTGGATGGTGAAAAGCGAAAGTAATACAAGGACAAAAAAGGGCAGACTCTTTGCCCGCCCAAGTGACCTTAGAGTTTAACAGACTTGTGTCTCAAATCTCTAGTAGCGGCGAGAGTATCCACCGCCATTATTTCCCCGTCTGCCACCACCACCAAATGAGCCTCTGTTATCTTCCTTGGGCTTGGCTTTGTTAACCTTTAGATTGCGCCCCATCCACTCAGCCCCATCTAGGGACTCAATTGCAGCAGCTTCTTCTGCCTCTGTTCCCATTTCCACAAATGCAAAACCACGAACACGACCTGTTTCCCTGTCTGTAGGTAATTGAACGCTCTTAACCGTTCCGTACTCAGCAAAAACTTGTCTGAGGTCATCTTGTTCTACCTCATAGGATAAGTTACCAACATAAATCGACATTAGACTATCTCCAGAATCAGAAGGTGTAGAGATTTTAGATTCGGAGATACGCTTGCCATAGAATAAAAAACAAGGTGCATAACCGAATAGAACCCTAGAAACACAGGATAGCATAACTTTACAACTAATTTACTCAAGATTTGCGAAATTTATTAAAACTACTTAAGTAGCGATCGTGTAAAAATGGGCAATGAGTAATGGGCAATGGGTAATGGGCAATGGGTAACGGGCAATGGGTGATAAATGATTTTTTCTGACTGTGCCTCATGCACTATGCCCTATGTCGGGATGAAGTCATAGTTTTAATTGTTATCCAGGTGACAAGCGATCGCTCTTTCTATATGTTTTATAAATAGGATGATAGTTAGTTACCCTGTTTTCTAATTCTTTACAGAATAGAATTCAACAGCTTATATATGAAGTACAAAAACTTACTGTCAACCCC
>NZ_WJFC01000265.1 GCF_009725235.1 Scytonema sp. UIC 10036 | reverse complement strand
GCAGATAGTCTCACTAGTAGGGTGGACAATGTCATTGGCTTTTTAGTTGACAAACGTCGCAGCGACACTCAAGAGAATGCCCTTGTCTTACTCTTGCGTTCGCTCAGCAATTTAATAGATGAGGAAGATGAACGCCATCAGCAGTTGGCAAATTTAGCTTCGGAGCTTGAAAGCGCTATTATCAGTAGCACCACGATAAAAAATTCTCAACAAAATATTAGCCCAGCAATAAATATTCAAGTGGATAGTTCTGCTCAAGCGAATAAAAAACCACTACAACGAGAACAAAATCTACCTTGCGCGGTTATCCTAACAGCTATACCTGTTGAGTATAAAGCTGTTCGCGCCCATTTAACAGAACTGCGAGAAGAGATACATTCCCAAGGAACAGTTTACGAAAGAGGTAAATTTGCTGCCAACGGTATGATTTGGGATGTGGTAATTGTTGAAATTGGCGCTGGCAATACTGGAGCCGCATTAGAAGCTGAACGAGCAATCAACCACTTTCAACCAAATGTCATATTTTTTGTTGGGGTAGCAGGTGGTATCAAGGATGTGTCCTTAGGTGATGTCGTAGCCGCGACAAAAGTATATGGTTACGAATCAGGTAAGGCAAAGATAACCTTTGAACCCAGACCAGACGTTGGTTTATCAGCATATACACTCATACAACGAGCCAGAGCAGAAGCCAGGAAAGAAGATTGGTTGCAAAGGCTCAAGCCTGACATTCCCAGTCCAGCACCTAATGTATTAGTTGCGCCAATTGCGGCTGGAGAAAAAGTCATTGCATCAAAACGCTCTAGTCTGTTTAGATTTCTCCTGACAAATTATGGTGATGCTTTAGCAGTGGAAATGGAGGGACGAGGGTTACTGCAAGCAGCTCATGCAAACCAGCAGGTATCGGCACTAATTGTTCGTGGCATTTCTGACTTAATTAGTAGCAAAAGTCAAACAGATAAAGCAGGCTGGCAAGAAATTGCTGCCCGTCACGCAAGTGCGTTTGCATTTGAAATTTTAGCCAATCGCACTATAATTCAAATTAGCTATTCATGGACTTAGATACAGCCAGGAACAAGATATGGCATTAGAAAACGAGTTGCAACAAAATCTGCTACCCGCATCACCTACAAAAAGTTTTTTTGTAGAACTGCTTACTCGTGATATTGAGCTTGAAGATGCCATCCTCGACCTCTTAGATAATTGTGTTGATGGAATATTAAAAACTATTAAAGAGAGTAATCAGCATCAAGACTCAGAAAAACCTTATAGCAAATTTTGGGCAAAATTAAACTTTTCATCTGACCACTTTACCATCGAAGATAATTGTGGTGGCATACCAATTGATGTCGCTAAAAGTTACGCTTTTAGAATGGGAAGACCTAATAATAATGCCGATAATGATATCTATACAATTGGGACTTATGGGATTGGAATGAAAAGGTCTATCTTTAAAATGGGGCAATCAAGTGAAGTCATATCTCAAACAGAACAGACTTGTTTTAAAGTGACTATTGACCCGGAATGGTTGAGGAATGATAAGAATTGGAACTTACCTTTTAATGTTATTGAACGAACTTTAAAGGAAAATGGAACTTTAATTAGAGTGTCCCAGTTATATCCAGCTATTAAAGAAACTTTTTCCTCTTCAAAATCAACCTTGTTTAATTCACTCGTCAACAGAATTTCTCAGCATTACACTTATATACTTCACAAAGGTTTTACTATTTGGGTTAACGAAACAAAAGTAACTCCCAATACTTTGAAACTTTTATGGGAAGGTGCTGAGAAGATGAAACAGAAAAATACTATCAATCCATATCTTTATGAATTTGAGAAAGATGAAGTTGAGATAAAACTAGCATTAGGTTTTTACAGAGCGACAGCTAGTGAAGAAGAAGTCTCTGAAGAGATGGAAGGTCGTAGGAGAACTAGCGAAGCTGCTGGTTGGACTATTGTCTGTAATGACCGTGTAGTATTGTACTGCGATAAAACTCGTTTGACGGGTTGGGGAGAAGAAAAAGTTCCTAGCTACCACCCTCAATTTATTGCTATTTCCGGAATTTTATACTTTCGTAGTAAAGATGCAAGAAAGTTACCTATTACGACCACTAAAAGAGGTATAGATGCATCTTCTGATATATATTTGTATGTTAAAAATTATATGAGAGAAGGGCTGAAGATATTTACTACGTATACTAATAAATGGAAAAACAATATTGTTGAGGAAAAAGAATTAGTTGAACAAGCTACACAAATTGAACCAATTAATTTGTTTAAAAAGGTTCCATCAGAAGTCTGGATTAATGTAAAAAATAGAAGCTATGAAAAAAAATATTTTCCAACGTTACCTGTGCCGGATTCACAAAGTAACCAAATTAAGAAAAAAAATATAAAATTTTCTAGATCGGCAGAAGAGATAGAAATAGTGGCAGAATATTTGTTTGAAGACTCCGAGCGCGAGCCTTCGGAAGTAGGAAATGAGTGTTTTGAAAAAGTTTTAAGAGAGGCGCAATAATAATGAGTGGAGCTTCAATACCTTATCACTTACGACCAAATAAGGCAATTGATAGATATGCATTTCTAGAGCTATTATCAAAAATTGATAAATATTGTAATATTGAGAGTTACAAATATATAGGTTTTGGTGGTCATTCTCTGGAGGACTTTAAATACATTCATTCCAGGTTTGGAATCAATAATATGCTTTCAATTGAATCAAACAGGGAAGTATACAATAGGCAAAAATTTAATCAACCACATAACTGTATCGATTGTCTTCAGCAATCTAGCGGTGAGTTTCTGAACGCATTTCAAAGAGAAGAAGAAACCATCATTTGGTTGGATTATGTGAAGCCCTCAGAATTACGAATGCAGATTGAAGAATTTCAAGCAACTATCAGTAAGCTTGAATCTCGTGATATCGTCAAAATTACTGTTAACTTTCATGCATCATCTTATGTTGCATCTGACAAGAGTAAAAGGTCTTTTGAGTTACAAAATGAGCGAATCAATAAACTGAAAGAGATTTTAGGAGACCTTTTCCCTGCTGCTGAAGTTATAGCAGATATGATGACAGAAAAAAGGTTTACAGAGGCTCTTTGTCTAGTTATAAAGTATGCTGCTAATTTAACAATGAGAGGTGAAGATAATATTTTTTTCCAACCTCTAACAACATTTTGCTATGCTGATGGTCAAAATATGCTTACAGTTACAGGTATTCTACTTAAGTCTGATGAAATTGAAGCATTTTTCAACACAACAAATATAGATAAGTGGGAACTTAGCAATACAAAATGGGAAAAGCCAAAACGAATAAACATACCTGATTTAACAATAAAAGAAAGATTACATATAGATTCTCAGTTACCCAACTCACAAGCAAAGACAATTCAAGACAACTTAGGATTTTTGTTTGACTCTAAGGAAAGCACATCGCTTGAAATGCTAGAAGCTTATATTCTTTTTTACCGTCAGTCACCCTACTTTTCAAGGATACTTGTTTAGTAACGTTATTGATGATTAACCACAAACAAACCGAGGGATTGATTTATGCTAATTGATAAAATTATCCAAGAACTGCAAAATATACCTGAAGACAAACTAGCAGAAATTTATGATATAGTTCACTCCTTTCGCTTAGGCTTAGCTCGAGAATTATCTGATGAAGAAACACCCACTGAAATTGTGATTGAAGGCATTCATCAAGGCATCAGAGAAGCATTAAGCGGGCAAACTCTACCTCTTTCAGAAATGTGGGAAGGTATTGATGCAGAGTGAACCATCACCACTCCAAATTGCTCTGACTCCTCGGTTTAAAAAGGATCTTCGAGAACTGGCTTATTTATCTAACCAGTCCTCTAGTTAAAAGAATTTCTTTGTCTGTATTTAGCTAGTTGCCATCAGCTACTAATTTTTGACATTTACCAAGGTAATTTTCCACCTCTGAATGTTGAGGAAATAATCGTTTTACTAACTGAAATTTTTGCAATGCTTGCGCGTACTTGCCTTGACTGTAAAGTTCCAATCCTTGGCGATATTCCTGGTTGACTAATCCCTGTTGATTTTTAATATTGGCAGAATCAAGAAACTCCTGAATTGTGTTACTTGTGAAAATAAAGGTAAAGTCATCGTTGGGACCAAAAGTTACTAAACCAATAACTTCACCTTCGTCGTTGAGAACGGGACCGCCGGAGTTACCATTAGGTACAGGAGCAGTAATTTGTATAACAGGTGTGCCATCTTTGAGGTTTTTCTGAGCGGAAACTTGACCGCGAGTAAAACTAGCTTCGTAAAAAGATTCGTTGTTAAATAGGGATAAATTTTCAACGACTCCCGGATATCCTACCACCGTTACTGAGTCTAAAAGTTTCACTTGGTTAGATTCTGTGAGTTTGAGAGTGGGAGCATTGATAAGATTAACTTTAATGATGGAAACATCCTTACCTTCACCTGCGATCGCACCAGAATTAATTATCTGAAAAGATAACTGTTCTTGATTTGGTAAATAGACTAATTGAATTGGTTTGGCTTCAATCCACTTTAATTGGGCTTCGACATTTTCTAATGTCTGTCCGTCAGCTTCAAGTTTTGCCGTTAAATCTTTCTGAAAAATCCTTTGGCAATCCTCTGTTTCTATAACATGGGTATTGGTAGCAATGTAACCATTGGGGTTCACAAAAAAGCCAGAACCATGACCTGTGATTGTTTCTAAGTCATATATTTTACCATTAATTGGTGAATAAACTTTGGCTTTACAGCCAACAACTACCCGAACTACCGATGGTTTGACATCCTCAGCTACCAAATTGACTGGTGATAGTTTTTCTGGTTTGCTGAAATTAGATTGTAAGGGTTGTTGGAAAATATCAATTGTTTGAGATTTGGCTGGTGTAATGGGAAGTGTAGCGGAAAGTAAAGTGGAAATAATGACAAGAGTTTTGTTGAATTTGCTGATTGTTTGTAACATGGGATTGTCTGTTGAACTCGACAATCCAATCAAACACTAGCGATACCAGACTTATACCTTGACAAATTTGTGTAATTAACGACTTTTATTGAGTTATATATCAAGTTACTAAAAATTCTGAAAATATTGGCGATATAGCTTGCACCGTATTATCACCTCGTCATTTAACAGATTTACCAAACCGAGGGCTTTTAATTTATACCTGACTGCATCACTGAATTTTCCAGGACTGGTAGTATTTACAATCTCTTTCATCGCGGCACCTAATTCCTGTTGCTCTGTCAAAATTAACCCAAGATGACGCAAATGATTGCTGAAAATTCCTGCGGCGGTGGGTGCGGTTTCCAGAAGACGAGCTAAGGTTATCTCACGACGAGCTATTTTATACAAAGCCAGACGCACTAAGAAAGGATGTCCTCCAATAGTGTCTCTCAATTGCTGGACTTCTGTATTGCTCCATTCCAATTGATGACGCTTTGCTAAATCTAGCATTTGTTCGGGGGTAAATTCTGGTAATTCCACTGGTAAACCTACATTAAACGGGGATTGATTGATGTCCATCGGTACATAGGCTTCGGTGGAATGTACTATAACTAAGCGTAGTTTTTTCCATATTTCTTGCTGTCTTCCTTCTTGATGCAGAGAGCGCAGAAGTCCAAAAAAGTCTTTATAAATTCCTGGGTACTCAAATAATCTATCTACCTCTTCCAGTGCCAAGGTTAAGGAATTGTTAATTTTAGGAAGCAGATATCGTTCAAGGTAATCTTTTACAGCCACCTTACTACCAATGCGTTGAGCAAATTTCCAGCGCTCGTCTAATTTATTCAGCAATTCTGTCCCTAATTCTTGATTATCTTTGGTTAATTCCAAGATGATGCGATCGCAAACCCAACGTAAAAATGTACTCAAGTTGGTGAAAAATTCCTTTTCCCCTAGCTCAAAGTTGATAATCACCGTCGCGTCACCCTGGTTTTTCGCTCGTTGAATAATCCGCGCTAGTAGGGAAGATTTGCCCATTTTCTGGGGAGCTTTAATACAAATGAGGGAAGCTGGTTTACTAATTTCTTCAAAACATTGCTGTTCTAAAGGCGGACGCTCAACATAAAAACTGGAAGTTGGTGCTAGTTGTTCTCCATCTGGATATTCTAAAATGCTGGTTGGTGCTGGGCTTGGTGAGGTTATGACTTCCTCTAATTCCTCTGAATCTCTATTTTCTGTTTCATCTGCTTGCTTCCGAGTGGGGGGAGCAGCAATACTTCGCCAATCTTCTATACCCAAAGCAGCACAAATCTTAATAAAGATAGGACGGTCAACAGGTTGCAGATTCAAAAACTTACTGACTGTACTTTGGGCTATTTGTAAATGGTCAGCTAAATCTTGCTGGCTAAGGTATTGTCCATCCAACCGATCTATAACTTTTTGTTGGCATTCCTTGCGTACCGCTACTGAGCGAGCCATAGCGAATTATAAAAATTTCTACAAAATTTAGCTTAAAGGTAAATGTTTTTGTTGTAAAGTCAATAACAAGTCGATGACAAGTCAATTAGTACTCAATATTCTCTTGCCTTAAATCAGGTGGTATGGCTGTTTAATAAAAGCTCACTATATTCTTATTCTTTGAGTAAATAAATTATGACAGGAGATTTTGAGTACAAAGTTGGTGGTAGTTTACCAGAAGATGCCCCCAGTTACGTATTTAGAAAAGCCGACACGGAATTTTATCAGTGGCTCAAAGCAGGGGAGTTTTGTTTTGTATTTAACTCCCGGCAAATGGGTAAAACCAGCTTGCTAAACCGAACAATGAAACGATTGCAAGAGGAAGGATTTGCTTGTGCCAAGATTGATTTAAACGAAATCGGTAGCGATGAAAGCGACCCAGAACAGTGGTATACGGGTATTGCTTACACCTTAGTTAATCAACTGAAAATTTCGGAACCACCAGAAGAATTATTTACTTGGTGGGATGAACGCATCAAATTGTCTCCCGTGCAGCGATTTGGGTTATTTTTAGAAGAGTTAATGCTGTCAAAAGTCAATAGTAATATCATTATTTTTATTGATGAAATTGATAGTATTCTTAGTTTGAAATTCCGCTCCAATGATTTTTTTGCACTCATTAGAAGTTGCTATGAGAAACGCGCTTTAAACAAAGAATACAAGCGTTTGACTTTTGCTTTGCTTGGGGTTGCTACTCCTAGTGATTTAATTGAGGACAAAAGACGAACACCTTTTAATATTGGTCGCCCAATACAACTCAACGGTTTTAAAGAAGAGGAAATCAAACCATTAGCGCGAGGATTGAGGGGTAAAGTAAGCAATATCCAAGAAGTGATGAAAGGGGTTTTAGGTTGGACTGGTGGACAACCGTTTTTGACACAGAAAGTTTGTAAGTTACTGCTGCAAGAATTATCTCCATACTCAAAACGTTACACTCCAGAACCTAATGCTTTAGATTGGGTGGGGAGAGTAGTGAGAAAGCAAATAATTAATAATTGGGAATCGCTAGATGAGCCGCAACATTTAAGGACGATACGGGAAAGAGTTGTTATTGATGATAGATTTGCTGGGAGTTTGTTGGGTTTGTATCAGCAAATTTTAGAATATGGAATCATTGCGATTGATGATAGTCAGGAGCAAATCCAATTACGTTTAACCGGATTGGTGGTAGAGGAGAATAGTCAGTTAAAAGTTTATAATTTGGTTTATCAGTCTGTATTTAATTTAGAGTGGGTAGGGAGAGAATTAGAAAAACTCCGCCCCTATGCTGAAACTTTCAAAGCATGGATAAAAAGTAATTATCAAGATGATTCACGTTTATTGCGAGGGCAAGCTTTAGAAAAAGCACTTATTTGGACTGAGGGTAAAAGATTAAGTAATGATGATTATAAGTTTTTAGATAGTAGTCGCGAATTAGAGAAAAGGTCAATACAGCGTAAATTAAAAGCCCAGGAAGAAGCTAATGAATTTTTACTCGAAGCTAGACAACAAGTGGAAATAGCTTTAGAGCAAGAGAAACAAGCTAGGCAGAGTTTATTGGAAGCGCGACAAGAAGAGGAAAAAGTTAAGCAGCGTTTATTAGAAGCACAAAAAAATACCGAAGTGATTTTAGAGGAAGAAAGGAAAACTAATCAGCGTTTGCTGGAAGCGCAAAAAAATACCGAAGTGATTTTAGCAGAAGAGAGGAAAGCGAATCAGCTTTTGACGGAGGTGGAGAGAAAAATAAAGCGACAGATTCGCATTGGTGGAGGTATTTTAGCTTTATTTGTTGTTGGGGCAATAGTAGCAGCAATTGGGGCGATGAATGCAAACATAGAACGAAAACAAGCCCAAATTGTCACAGATTTAGAGCGTTCATCGGCTGGATTATTGCGCTTGCGTGGGAATGTTGGATTGGAAAATTTGATTGAGGCAATGAGGTCTGTAAAGGAATTAAAACAGTTGGCTAAGAATGGTAGTCAAATAAAAGATTACCCAACTGTTAGCCCCATATTAGCCTTGCACAATACTTTAGAATATAACCGTGAGATAAATCAATTAAAAGATAATGGTCGAGTTGAGAAGCAAGTATTTAGTCCTGATACTAAAATTGTTGCGAATATTTCAGATGACGGTACTACCAAGTTGCTGAACTTGCAAACAGGGACAATTACTACTCTCAAACACAACGAAAAAGTCAACAATGTAGCATTTAGCCCCGATGGTCAAACTGTTGCTACTGCTTCAGATGACGGTACTGCTAAATTGTGGAATCTACAAGGTGGAGAAATTGCTACTCTCAAACATGACTCTTTTGTCAGAGATGTAGCATTTAGCCCTGACGGTCAAACTGTTGCTACTACTCCTTCATGGAGTGGTACAGTCAGACTGTGGAACCTCCAAGGATGGGAAATAGCAACTCTTAAACATGACGACAAGTCAACCGCAATTGCAAATGTAGTGTTTAGTCCCAATGGTCAAACTATTGCTACTTCTTTATGGGATGACAATACAGCCAAGTTGTGGAACTTGCAAGGACAAGAAATTGGTAATCTCAAACATAATGATGCAGTGAATAACCTAGCGTTTAGTCCTGATGGTAAAATCATCGCTATTGCTTCAAAGGGAGATACAGCCAAGCTGTGGAGCCTACAAGGACAAGAAATTGCCACTGTTAAACATAGTTCTTTATATACACAAAAGGAAGAAAAGGTAGTATTTAGTCCTGATAGTAAGACTATTGCGACTTTGGATTTTAGTAATTTCTCAGCCAAGTTGTGGAACCTACAAGGAGAAGAAATGGCTACTCTCAAGCATAAGGATAAAGTCAGTAATATAGTATTTAGCCCTGACGGTCAAACTGTTGTCACAGCTTCACGAGAAGGTACAGCCAAGCTATGGAACCTGCAAGGACAAGAAATTAGCATTTTAAAAGAAAATAATCAGCCTATCGGAGAGATCCAGAACGTAACATTTAGTCCTAATGGTAAAGTTTTAGCTACTATTGATTCTATAAGTAGAACAGCCTCGCTGTGGAATCTGCAAGGAGAAAAAATAGCCACTCTCAAACATAATGATGGCATTGATAATTTAGCATTTAGCCCTGATGGTAAAACTGTCACCACTGCTTCACAAAGAGATGGAACAGCCAAGCTGTGGAACCTACAAGAGAAAATTCCTACTCTCCCAAATTCTGGTGGGGTAGAAAAAATGGTATTTAGCCCTGACGGTAAGACTTTTGCGATTGCTTCACGGGATGGCACAACCAAACTATGGAAGCTGCAAGAACGGGTTATTACTACTCTCAAACATAACAAAACAGTTAACAATGTAGCATTTAGTCCCGACGGTCAAACAATTGCTACTTCTTCAGATGACGGTACTGCTAAGTTGTGGAACTTAAAAGGTGGGTTAATTGCAACTCTCAAACATCAGGATAGTGTCAGAAACATAATATTTAGTCCTGATGGCAAGACTGTTGCTACTGTTCAATCGTCGAGTGGTAATGATAATGCTAAGTTGTGGAACCTAAAAGGTGAATTAATTACTACTTTTAACGCTTCCAATTCTGTCTCTGGTGTGGCATTTAGTCCTGATGGCAAAACAGTTGCTAGTACTTCATCGGGAAATAATACAGCTAGGTTGTGGAACCTGCAAGGACAAGTAGTTGGCAGTTTGAAGCATAACAGCTTCATCAGGTTTGATCATATCAATAATCTAGTATTTAGTCCAGATGGTAAGATTATTGGCACAACTTTATTGATTGATGGTACTGCCAAGTTGTGGAACCTACAAGGCAAGGAAATTGCAACTCTCAAACATCAGGATATGGTCAGAAACATAGTATTTAGCCCCGATGCTAAGACTGTTGCTACTGCTTCAAATGACCGTACTGCCAAGCTGTGGAACTTACAAGGTGGGTTAATTGCTACTCTCAAGCATAATGATTGGGTTTCAAATGTAGTATTTAGCCCTGACAATAAGACTGTTGCCACTGCTTCGTTGGATGGTACAGCCAAGTTGTGGAACCTAGAACTCCAGATAACGAGGTAAATTTTGTAATGGACGAGTGGAGTTCTCCACGCCAAAAAGTAACTCCCCCACTACAATGATAGGCAGAACCACCTCTGGTAATGCTAGTACCCGTGAAACGATCGCGCTCGTCCCCATAAAAAACGTACCGCAACAGAGGTATCCAGGGCAATCTCACCACTCATTCACATCCACCTGCCGACATTCTGCTGCGATCGCCCGTTTTAATTCTTCCGCTTCGACATCACTTAAAATACCTGCAAATTTTGCGAGGGGATGAGTTTTGCGTGTTGCTTTCACGCTATGAAAAAAATCCAGTACTGACTGAACTATATCATCAGGATCTTGTTCGAGTTCCTGGAGCAATTCTTCACGATTTGTCATGCATTCAATTGTTCTTAGCTAATTCTTTCTAGTTTCAGTATATCCAAAGTCTGAAAGCGATGTTTCACGACAAGCCTGACCACTAACAACAATTAAATGTTGTAATAATTCTATTTGAGTCTATGCGACCGCAAGCGCTCCCAATGAACCAGCTATCATCAAACTTGCACTTGATGATTACCAGAAACTCTTAAATATGTTAAGTTTTAGTTATCCAACTTTCAGGAACTAAAGCCCTGCTACCTGTCCAAGGTTCTTCAACTAAAGCATTTTGAAATCTTTCATTATTACCAAGGTTAGCATGTTCCATAATGATGATTTGAAAATTAGGAGATAACTCGTCGCATATATCAAATAGAAAATTAAACATTCGCTCAACTGCTACCATGTCAGCACTATCAATAATCATTTCGTCGGATATTGTTCCTTGTAAGTTAAGATATGCTTCTATTGATGGAAAGTAAATTTGGGTAGGTTGATCTAAAATTAAAAAGTGGGGAATTGGACGATTGCGTTCAAGAAAATGTTTGTGTAAAGCAAGAAGTGCAATTAAGTGACACCCAAGCCAATTTTCTCCTCCTCCCATTCGTCCCATGGGAATTGGTCGCTCAGGTCTGTCTGCAATTACAGTTAATTTATCTAAATCGAATCTGTAGGGAGAATCGTTGTGTTCGAGTTGTAGGTATCTAGCCCATTCAGTCATTTGTTGCCCAATTCGATTTAGTATGGAAGTTAATATTGCTTTTATCTCATTAATATCTATTTGTTGCTCATAACTAGCAATTGATTTCTCTAATCGCTCAATTTCTAAGCGTATTTGGGAATTTTCATCCGTAAATTCTATTGTTTCAAGATATAGGCTAATACGACCTACTATGCGAGCTATATGAGTGTTAGTATCACGCATTTGTTGGGCTGCTTCTTGTTCATCTACCGCAGCTTTAATCGCAAGTT
Source organism: Scytonema sp. UIC 10036 (assembly GCF_009725235.1). The sequence continues at coordinate 5,183 of NZ_WJFC01000265.1, read as the reverse complement.
CCCTTTCTTGCATTTTTCGTCGTAGTTCTTCACGTTTTTCTTTAAGTTCTTGAACATATTCAAGTAACCTTGGTTGGCTAACTTCTAGGTTTACGAGATTATTTTGTAAATTAGATAAAGATTCTGTCATTGCAGATAGGCTGGGGATAGGCTCTGGCAAACTAGAGTTACAGAAAGGGCATATTTGTGGAGAAAGGTTCTCATTTTTAAACAAATTTATAGATTCTAGCCTCAATAATTGTTGACTGGCTTCTTGAGAAAAACTTGTCTCTTTTTTTAAAAAAGTTTCTGTGGCAACTATTTTTTCATGTATTTGTCTAAACTCTTGACGAAGTTCTTCTACGTCAGCCTGTAACTCAGGAAATTTATCATTGCCAGTGAGTATAATTGTATTTGGTTCCCATGTTAAAGTCGCTCTGAGTTCTTCTAATATATCGTTTGTATCTTGAGCAATAAAATTAGAATCGATTAGACCTACTTGTTGAGCCTCAAGAAGAAGATTTTGTCCTATAACGACCCTTTCTTTGGTAATAAATTCTGCTTCTTTAAGGCGATTTCGGGCTAGTGCTAAGTCACGGCGAGCTTGACGTAGCTCTTTTTGTAGTTTCAGCCTATCTTCTTGGATAGCTCCCAAAAAATATGGAAGTGTATCTTTAATAGCTTGTGGAATATAGGATTCTTCCTGACGATTAAATAAAATATTCTGATTTGCAACTGTACCCTGTTTTTGAAAGATATAGTAGCAGGTATGCCTTATAGTTGCTTCTAAAGGTCTTCTTGATGCACCTTCTTCGATAAGACTTTGGTTAGGAGAAATTCCAATTAAGCTTGACAGAAAAGTGATAATTGCATCGTCATTGGAGTTTGGTTCTAATTGGGAGAATTCAGGAATGACAATATCGATACCAAAATCGTAATAAACTTGATTTTGTGAAGCACTACTTTCTGAGGGCTTGGGTTTTGCGATAAATACCTGATTCTCTTTAATTTGAAAAAGAACTGCATACCAAGCTACCTTATCTTGTATGACACCATCAGGAACCCGAAATTCTGTCCGCCCAAGGCAATAGTCTACAATTTCAAGAAGTGCTGATTTTCCCCTACTCGACTCACCAGTAATAATATTAACTTTTCCTAGTTGAAAATTTATGGTTCGCTTATCCCCAGAAGAACTATAGAGAGTTATGGACTTTATTTGCATATTAACTGACTTTATGGACAAATGCCCCACATAGTATAGATTGTTGATACTTCTCCTGCTTGAGCAAGCCAACGTCCAACAAATTCAGCTTTCTTGCAACAGATAGCTGGTTCTGTATCGCTAAACCATGATACAGCCGAAATAGCCTTTAACTTACCTTTAACCCAAGTAAATTTCCCATCATCACAAATCTTAACGATACCAGTTTGCATCCCAAAAGCTAAAGCTTCTTTTGTGTAAGGGACTAGGTTACTTGCGCGATCGCCGAATCCAACACGCACTTCAGGTTGTTTTTGAAGCCAAATATGTAACTTAGTTATTGTTGTTCTCGGTAAAGCGTTTCTCGTTGAGCTATGAAGAACAAGTGGTAAAACGAAAAAAAGAAGAGAATATGGCATACCTTGCTTCTTTTCTTTCTGATAGCCCTTAACAGCATTTTGAAGCAGAATAGAACAAAAAGCTGGATTTAGAAGGTTAGCATATTCAACTGGACGCTCCTGCCAAGACCGCACAAACTTGTCTCCTACGTAGTTGCTAATAACTGGGTTAGCCTCTCTAAAAATTTGGGATGCCAGTGTACGCGAGGTGGATTTTGATCGGCGAGTATGTGGTAGCTCCCACGCATTACGTATGGTTCTGTAACTTGAGACCGAATACGAATGTCAGCCTTTTGCTCCATCCACTTAAATACTTCTCTACCAAATTTTTGATGCTCAAGCTCATTTTCACTACTATCTGGCATCTCATCTTGGAGCGCAAGCATATAACGCTCCCACTCATCTATTAATCTTTTCTCATATTTTTCAATTTCGCCTCCAAACAGGAGTTCTTCACGCGCCCACCTAGAGCGCTGCTCGAATGCTTTGTAGTAATCTAATATAGCTTTTTCAATTCGCTTGTTATTAACAGCGATTTCCTTCAACTGAGCTACAAAACGCCTCTTGTCTTGTGACATTGTAAATTGTTCGGGAATTTCTAAATCAAAAAAGTCAATCGGCAAAGCATCCGGTTTAAATTGGTCGTTAATTTCACAAATTTTATCCCGTACTTCAAAACCTGAGATGAAATTAACAGAATTATCACGAAGATGCTGCACGACTTTTCCAAACCACCAACCCTCTAGTCGTTCGTAAACACTATTTCGATGTTCTCTTCTGACTGCAACCAATTTCTCTTTAATTTTTGGAGTTAGATCGATGATGTCTGGAGAGTAGTCGAGAATTTGAATAGAATCAACTAATAGTTCTTGCTCTGTGGATGTTAAAGCCTTAAAAGCGTCAAATGAACTCTTCAGACTTTTATTGTCAGAAGTATTTGCAACCTGAACCAGTTTTTTAACAGCACGGTTAGAGTCTCTACCCTTGGTAGGGCGTAGAAAAAATGCGGCCGAATCTTGAGGCGCTTCTGCTGTTGTAACGAGAGTTAGTAAGGTGTCAGGTAATAATATTTTGTTTTCCTTTAGCAGAGTACTCCATACACGAATAGTTTTCCAAAAATCGACGCTGCTATCGGTTAAAGAAGCTGGTTTTGTATGATGCTTTAGCTGTAATAGCTCTTGAGCATTGTTTTCATTATCGAAAAACGTAATATCATCTAAACTCTCAATAGCAAGTTGAGCTTCCTCTTTATTTGTCAAAATTAAATACAAGGCACAGCGAGCTTGGAACATATATCCTAGCGCTTGTGAACCTGCTGAAAACCCTGTACTCATACCGTCACTTACCTCGACTAAGTTAGTTGACTAGCTAAAATCAATTTATTTACCCACTTACAACATTGATACAAAAAGCTAAAATCTCACCTCTGTTTAGTTGTTATGACTCAAAGCACTGTGAAGCATGGATACGTAAGTTTATTAGACTAACACATTTTATCCGTAACTGATAGTGACTTACAGGTCATAGTCCTATATTTCAAAAAACCATGCTACCAATCTTTAAAATTTGATAATCTACCATTATTTTCTGCTCAAGTTGAACTGGTGCAAACACGCTCAGGGCTGATTGAGCCTTTAGTATATAAAACATTTGTACTATAATATAGCCTTATGTATCTTCCTCGGACAACTTCCACGCTTTTGTCGGACTTGGTAGAAGGGTTTTGTGTCCATGCAGGAAAGCCCCACCGTACAGATGGGAATTATGGCTAAAGTTAGTACAATAGTATCACAAAAAACGAATGTGTCTACATAATTTCCAATAAGGTTTGGTTAACTTAGATATTTCACCTTGTACGCGACTTGATTAAAGATTAATGCGGGATATTACAAGGTAGGAGTGGCACTTTCTCGCAGAATGGAAGAATAAAACTATGGTGGTCGCGTGACGAATATTCAAGGGTTAAGTCAATTACAGCCTAAATCAAAATATTGATTCTAAGAAGCAACAGGAGCCAAAAAAGTAGTGAACATATCCCTATCCATTAATCCATTTTCGTCTAATATCTTACGTACAGCAACTAGATGCATAGCTCTTACATTTGCTTGTTGCTCATAACCGGGCAAAACAACTAATGTACCTAGCGGCGAATATTCGTAGACTTTATGCGAGCCAGTTGTAGGTACTTCCACAAAGCCAATACTCAGTAGCAATTTTTCCAGTTCTGCAAACTTAATATCTCTAATAATCATGACAAATTACCCCTCGTAGCTGCTTGAGAATATCATTTTTAAATGTAGCAAATTTTTTGATAGACTCTTGATTAAGAACATTCTTTTTAGGCACGCGAACTACTACACTTTCTCGAACTTGCTCTAAGTCAAATTTTTCTAGAGTTTCAAAATATGCCTGTAGATATAACCAGTAAGCTTCATTCATCTGAACGTCATATATAATCAAGATGCATGGCATTGGTTCATTTAACCATAATTCCAAGTCAGAGCGAGTTAGCTTAAAAGTTACTGTTTCAGTATCTACTAACTTAATTAAAGAATTTGTTGCTTTTAACTGTACATATATTTGACCATTTTCAATTTCTCCATTTTCATCATAAGTAAATATTTGTAAATCATAACCATAATCATATTCAATACGCTCTACAGAATAACCACACAAAAATATATACCTTTCTACAAAATTAACGCTTAAGTCAGCTATGATATGTTCTCTCGGTCGCTTTTTTCTTGGCATTTTTTAGTTAACAATCATCTTGAAAAAATCGGCTTTTTTATCATATCAAAAATATTGCTTTTAGATTTAATTAAGTTTTTGGTGATGCTATTATATTTATTTAAATAGTATTAAATCACTATTTTGGAAGTAAGGGAGAGAAATTTTAGCAGTCAAAAAGTAACAGTATGGCATCAAACCAGGGGATAAAAATGCATAAAATAGGGAATTGGGTGAGAAATCAAGTAAGTCGATACAGTTATTTAAAATTCTTAAGAAAGGTACTCAATTTAACGAGAAAAGACAAAAGTAGAGTACACTCTATCAGTTATTGGAAAAAAACAAGATATCTGGATTGTAATTTAACAGAAGCCTTGCGGTCTTGAGCAAAAAATTCCCGCACCGACTTTCTCCAAGAATGGACAACTGTAAAAACTAATCCGGGAAATGCTTACTTTTACAGAATATTGGGTGACAAAGCCAAAAATCTGGAGTTAGCGATCGCTGCTTGCCACGGTTCATTTAACCTTAACTTTCCCCAAGATTCTTGCTTAATTTTAGCAGAAAGCGTGGAGAAAAATCATCTTTTAGATTTCAGCACATGCCTGACGTTGGGTAATTTCTTTGAACGAAATTTTGAGCTAGACCAATGCCGTCTTGTCGTCCTCTCTGCTTGCGAAACGGGCTTAATTGACTTCACAAATACCAGTGATGAATATATCAGTTTACCTAGTGGATTTCTCTATGCAGGTAGTGTCAGTGTGGTGAGTAGTTTGTGGACGGTAGATGATTTATCGACTGCATTTTTGATGATTAAGTTTTCTCAAAATCTTAGTGCAAATTTATCAGTGACACTCGCACTTCAGCAAGCCCAA
>NZ_WJFC01000264.1 GCF_009725235.1 Scytonema sp. UIC 10036 | reverse complement strand
CCAATCCCCAGTCCCCAGTCCCTATTTAACTATTTTCCCCCACTTTCCGACTTCCTCACTCCCCCTTCCTCATTCTTGTGGTAATTTGACGACAGTAAACCAGAAGCTTTCGATAGAATGTACGATTTTAACGAATTGGTCAAAGTCAACTGGTTTGGTAATATAACAGTTTGCACAGAGATTGTACGCTCTAAGAACATCTTCTTCTGAACCAGACGTGGTTAGGACAACGACTGGAATTCTTCTAAGAATTCTATCCTCTTTTATTTCTGCTAGCACCTCTCGCCCATCTTTTCTAGGTAAATTAAGATCGAGCAAAATAATATCAGGTGTTGGCATCCCTTTATACTTTTCTTCTTTACGTAGAAAAGCCATGGCTTCAACGCCATCGCGTGCTACATTCAAGTTCACGGAGATTTTACTATCTTCCAGAGCGATCTGGGTTAGTTGCACATCGCCGGGATTGTCTTCTACAAGCAAAACCTCAATAGGCATAACTAATTCCATACTCACAATCGATTTCCTGTCCTATCGGGAATAGTAAAGAAGAAAGTTGTACCCTGTTCTGGTTGTGACTCAACCCAGATGTTGCCACCGTGACGTTCCACAATTTTCTTACATATTGCCAGTCCAATGCCAGTGCCGGGATACTTATCTCTCGTATGCAATCTTTGGAAAATAATAAAGATTCGCTCGGCATACTGGGGTTCAATACCAATTCCATTGTCTCTCACGGCAAATCGCCATTTTTCATCTATACGTTCAACTCCAATATGAATTTGAGGTGTTTGCTGGCTGCGGAATTTGATAGCATTTGCAATCAGATTTTGAAACAACTGTGTCAGTTGTGTGGGATCTGCCATAATTTCAGGTAATGAATCCTGCGTAATGACTGCACCACTTTCTTCTATGGCTATTTTGAGATTGTTAAGAGCGCTCTTGACAAGAGACTGAGACTTAACTAATTTGAAAGGCTGTGCGCGAGTGCTGACACGGGAATAACTCAATAAATCCTGAATGAGTTTTTGCATCCGATGCGCCCCGTCTACAGCATAAGCTATAAATTCATGGGCTTGACCGTCGAGTTTCTCTTTGTAGCGTCGCTCCAAAAGCTGTAGGTAACTTGTAACCATTCGCAATGGTTCTTGTAAATCGTGAGAAGCAACATATGCAAATTGTTCTAGTTCGGCATTGGAACGAACGAGTTCCTCACGTTGGTGGGTTTCTCGTTCCAACAGATGCGCTTGTGATAAAGCAATACCAATTTGATCGGCTAACTGTTGTAATAACTCAATCTCTATATTGCTCCAATGTCGCGGGCGATCGCACTGGTGAGCGATCAACAAACCCCATAAATTTTCCCGTTGCAGTATCGGTACAATAAGATTGGATTTTACACCAAATTGTGCAAGAAATTGCCTGTGACAATCTTGGATCCCTGCTGTTTCAATATCGGCGATCGCACTCACTCTTCCTTGACGGTATGGTTCTTGATAGTCTTTACCAAAGCACGGATCGTGAAGATTTTTTCCCAGTACTACGGGAAATCCGGGTAAAACAGCCTCTTGCATGACATTCCCCAAACCATCTGCCCAAAGACGGAAGACAAGAACTCGATCTGCCTTTAGCAGTTTTTGGACTTCCGTGACTGCTGTTTGCAGAATTTCTTCAATTTGTAATGATTGACGAATTTTTAGGGTAATTTCGGCAAAAAGTTGCGATCGCCTGTTTTGATGCTTTAATTCTTCTTCTGCTAGCTTCCGTTCTGTAATATCTGTGTGAGAACCAACCATTCGCAAGACATTACCAGCATCATCCCAAAGTGCTTGACCTCGATCTAGAATCCATTTGTAAGAACCATCTTTGCACTGTATTCGATGTTCGCTGATATAATATGATGTCTTTTTTGCAAAGTGATTCTCGATCCCTTCCATAACCTCTTCCAAATCATCAGGATGAATTCGTTTCCTCCATTCATCCAAATAATTGGAAACCTCATGGTCTTTATACCCTAGCATTTGCTTCCAACGTGGTGAAAAGAACACTTCATTGGTTTTGATATTCCAGTCCCAAATCCCATCATTATTGCCCCGTAGAGCCAATTGCCAGCGTTCTTCACTTTCTCGCAGAGCTATTTCAGCGTACTTGCGCTGAGTAATGTCCTGAAAATATACGGAAAGCCCTCCGCTAGTAGGATAAGCATGAACTTCAAACCAAATATTCCGTGGTGGATAGAACGCTTCAAAAGAAACGCTTACCTGTTGGGCGACTGCTTTGTGATATTCGTGATAAAAAGTAGAATCAACAGCTTCAGAAAACTTATCCCATACAGACTGATTGAGTAATTCTTCCCGCTTGCTTTGTAAAAATCGTTCTGCTTGTCGATTGACGTAGATAAAACGCCAATCTTTATCTAGGGCAAAGAAGGCATCAGTAATACTTTCTAATATTTTTATACTTTGGTTTCGGGCTGCTTCTGCTTCGCGTTGAGCGACTTCGCTTTGTTCCCGTGCTATTTGTTCTCGTTCTAAAAGTCTTTGACGCTCTTGTTCTGCTTGCTTGCGAGATGTAGTATCGCGTGTGACTGCTAACAGCGAAATAATATCTCCATCGGAATTACGCAAGGGAACGGCATGAGTTTCCAACCAACAGCGTTTTCCCTTCAGTCCAATAATTTCAAATTCCAGTATCCCCGATTCACCCTGAAAAACCTTATTTTTGAGATCTATAAATGCTTGACGGTGCTCAGCAGTAATTAAAGGATAGATGCACTTTCCCACAATTTGGTTGAGAGAATCAGCCTCAATCATTGCCAGTCCTGCTGGGTTCATCTCCAACAGAGTGCCATCTTTAGCAAGGAGTTTGACACATTCTGGTTCTGACTGAACAATTGTACGGAGAAGATTTTCACTGTGTGCTAATTTTTCCTGTGTCAGCTGAAGTTGATCTGCAAACCGACATACCTCAGTGAGATTGACTCTGAGTTCCAGTTGACTGATAACTTGGCGGCTTAAGGCTTTGAGAGCTTCTATTTGTTGCTGGCTCAGTTCTCTTGGAATGCGATCGATAACACAGAGAGTACCTACCATATCTCCCTTGGGAGTCATTAAGGGAAATCCCGCATAAAACCTCACGTAGGGGTAGGACGTGACGACTGGATTCTTTGCTAACTCTTCATCGGCATGAGTATCAGATATGACTACCACATCTTGTTTGTCTTGGCACAGGTACGATAAACCTATAGTTCGAGGCACTTCTGTAAAGTCAACACCTATCTTTGCCTTAAACCATTGGCGATCCTTATCAATAAAATTAACCAAAACAATAGGAGCTTCACAAATGAGGGCAGCTAGCTTGGCAATATTATCATATGCTTCTTCTGGCTCGGTATCGAGAATTTGATATCGACGGAGGGCTTCTAACCTTGCCACTTCATCATAAGTTGTCTCGGTTTTCATAAATCTTTAAATAAATTTACAGAAGTAACTCTGTAGTTTCCTCTATTTATAGCTTGCAAAAGTGACTTCTCTCTGTATTTTGAAAGTTCTTTTAAGTTTTAACACTTTTGCCGGATGTTTTTCACGATTCGTGTTGAAATATGTAAATTTTTTATAATGATTATTATTGAAGCCGGGGGTTGCTGACTCCTTACCCACGGCTTCTAGTACTGCAACTGACTACTCTCCTACTTGTTGCAACACCTCATCGTATAAATTACGATCGATCCAATAGCCAGCTTCTAAAATCAGGCATACCTCAGTGAGATTGAGCCTGAGTTCCAGCTGGCTGAATGCAAAAGGGATAGATCGTACTTGTTGGTTAACCTCCATCAGGTGATGGTTGACACACGTGTTATGGTGGCTTTGCTCCCTCGGCACAATCGCCACCATACTTGGATAACAGATATACTACTAGAGTCATAACTTTCTTACTCCTTCCCATGAGTTTTATCATTTCTGATGAACTAGTTCAAGCTTCTGGACTTTCCGAATCAGAACTTTTACAGGAATTAGTGCTGTTGCTGTTTCAGCGTGAGAAAATTACTTTAGGTAGTGCTAGTCGTTTTTTGGGGATGACCCAACTGGAATTTCAGGCTCTTCTGGCAAAGAAGAATCTTTGTGTTCATTATGATGTAGATGAATTATATGAGGATGTGAAGAATTTGCAGGAATTGGGGTTGTTGTGATTATCGTTAGTGATACTTCACCGATCGCTAATTTGATTGTGGTTGGTCATGTTGATTTGCTCCCTCAACTATTTGGAACAATTGTGATTCCAGATGCGGTTTATATTGAACTTCTTGCAAATGGTGAAAATCATCCTGTAACCCAGACTGTGATAACGGCTGATTGGTTGAATGTTCGCTCGGTGAGCGATCGAACCCAGGTAATGATATTGGAACGTGAACGTAGGCTCGATCCTGGTGAGGCAAATGCCATTGTGCTGGCGATTGAGTTGCAGGCAACCCAACTACTGATAGATGAGCGTTTGGGACGGACAGAAGCAAAACGACAGGGATTAAGAATTACTGGCATTCTGGGTGTGTTACTTGCTGCAAAACGTCAAGGTTTAATTCCTGTTGTTCGTTCGGTTCTAGAACGGTTGATTGGTGAAGCAAATTTTCGGATTAGCAATCAACTCTACGATGAAACACTTGCTCTTGCAGAAGAAGCAACGACAGATTGATGAGTCCCAAATTCTTACAGTTGCTTGTTTATCATCTGAAGGAGTGGGATGAGAGCGGGCGTGGGATATGAGAAAGAATGCCAATGACGGGGATTATATTTTGATAGCCCTTAACCCCTACTCCGCAATTTCTCAACCAACTCAAGTAAATTACCCGTATTGAGGCGGTAACTCAAAGGATGGGCAATTAACCTAGCCGTACTTTCATACAGGGTTGCAATTTCAACCAAACCATTCTCGCGCAAAGTTCGCCCTGTGGAAACCAAATCGACAATTGCCTCTGACATTCCCATAATCGGACCTAGTTCCACAGAACCAGATAACGGTACAATTTCTACAGGAAAATCCAAACTGTAAAAATATTCACGAGCACAGTTGACATACTTGGAAGCGACTCGACCATGAGGGGGTAACTCCAATGCCGAACGATAAGGGCTTGACTGTTTCACCGCCACCGACATCCGGCAATGTCCAAACTGCAAATCAACTAGATGAGCCACTTGCGGTTTTTTCTCCCGCAGTACGTCGTAACCAACAATACCCAACTGTGCCTGACCGTATTCTACATAAACCGGCACATCCTGCGCTCGTACTAATAACCCTTTCGCTTGTCCGCTAGAGTCAGTAATCTGAAGTTGGCGGTTACCTGAATCCAAAAAAGCACTAAAGTCCAATCCCACATCTTGCAGTATGCGGATGCTATTTTTAAGAAGTTCGCCTTTTGGTAGTGCAACAGTAAGCATATGGGGATTTTAGATTGTATGGTTACTAGTTAAGCTCAAATTTGTAGGATATCAGTTTCCCGAACATATTTTCCAATCCCAAATCCCAAATCCCAAATCCCAAATCCCAAATCCACGCATCCCAAATCCCAAATCCACGCATCCCCCAATCCAAAATCCAAAATCCAAAATCCAAAAATCCAAAATCCAAAATCCAAAATCCAAAATCCAAAATCCAAAATAACGACGTGCTATGCGAATTTTGGTAGTTGATGATGAAATTGAACTCACTGACCCCTTGACTCGCGTGTTAACTCGTGAGGGATATAGTGTTGATGCTGTTTATGACGGAACAAGTGGTAGTCAACTGGTGCAGGACGGCAATTACGATCTGCTGATTTTAGATTGGATGCTACCAGGAAAGACAGGATTGGAGATTTGTCAGGAATTGCGACGCGAAGGTAAAACCACTCCCGTTCTGTTTCTAACTGCTAAGGATACTTTGGATGACCGAGTACAAGGTTTAGATGTCGGCGCGGATGATTATTTGGTGAAACCGTTTGAATTACGCGAGTTACTGGCACGAGTCCGTGCTTTGTTGCGTCGTTCTGGTTCGCAGCCTTACAGTGCAACCAGTCAAAAGTTAACTGTAGCGGATCTAGAACTTGATGTCGATAACCAAGTTGCTTACCGTCAAGGAAGAGCGATCGAACTGTCGGAAAAAGAAAGCCAGCTTTTACAGTATTTTATGGAAAATACCGGACAATTGCTGACTCACGCGCAAATTTTGCAACATTTGTGGAAAGAAGGCGAACAACCCAGCAGTAATGTAATTGCAGCACTGATTCGTTTGCTACGGCGGAAAATTGAACAGACTGGTGAAACCCCTTTAATTCACACTGTTTATGGCAAAGGGTATCGCTTTGGAACGTCTACACCCGAAATGAATCCATAGTTTCTCCTTGTTCTCGTTACCAGGCGGAGCCTGGTAATGCCTTTCTAGAGGCTCCGCCTCCTGCGATGAAAACGAGGCAGAGCCTCAATCACTGCATTCCCAGGTACAACCTGGGAACGAGAGACAGACGAGAACCACCGGAACGAGAGACGAAAGTTCGACCTAAACAATGCCGCCATTCACGCGGATAGTTTGACCATTGATCCAACTTCCTGTAGGACTAACCAAGAAAGCGACAGCGTTAGCAATATCTTCTGGTTGTCCCAATCGCTCTAAAGGTGCTTGTTGAGCAAATTTCTGGATCAATTCCTCAGACTTGCCCTGATAGAACAGATCGGTAGCGGTAGGTCCGGGTGCGATCGCATTGACAGTAATATTTCGTCCCCTGAGTTCCTTAGCCATAATGTTGGTAAAGACTTCAACAGCAGCCTTTGAGCCAGCATAAACGGCATAACCGGGCATAGCTAAACCAACCGCACTGGTTGAAAAGTTAACGATGTGTCCGCCTTCACGCAATCGCTTAGCAGCTTGTCGCAAAAGAAAGAACGTACCACGAGTATTTGTATTGAAAATTCGGTCATACAAATCATCGTCAGTATCGGCAATATTAATAGCCGTTGGGGTTTGAATACCTGCATTATTCACCAAGACATCAATGCCACCAAATTCTTGCTCAGCCATATCAAACAAATAGGCAACATCTTTGGAGTTGGACACATCCCCTTGAACTGAAATTGCTTCCCCGCCTGTGGCTTTAATGGCATTAACGACTTCATCAGCTTTTTGCTTATTACCCGCGTAGTTAACTACCACAGCAAAACCATTGGAGGCAAGTTTTTTAGCAATCTCGGCTCCAATACCTCTTGAAGCGCCTGTAACAATCGCGACTGTTTTCGCTTGAGCGATCATATGCTTACTCCCTCAAGGTAAAAGCTACCTTAAATTTGGCAAAAATTACTCAAGGTTAGTTTAAGATACCCAAAGTCAAAAATCTTTCAAATATTTATCATGATTTTCAATATCCCATCGCGATTTATTTCTAAGTCCAATTTCTTCCATATTTAGAGGTATGTTGATCGATCCAAACACTGGTCAGAAAACCTTACATCACAACGATCGCGGTATCCTGCACCAATATCTGAGGTTGGATAACGATGGCACAGGGCTGTTCAATGCTAATCTGCAACCCAATCACCTTGGCGAACACGAGCATATTCCTTATCAAATAACCGTTGTGTTCGATAACGGGCATCTTTTTTGTAGTTGGCACACAGCAACAGGACGGCAAATGCAAGGGCAAGTTAGAGTGGGACAATGCTACATAGTACCGAACGAACAACCGCACGGATTAGTGGTTGAACGGACTAGTGAATTGATGAATTTTTACCTGACACCCCATTGGATTACCCAAGCAATACCTGAATCCGATAGGGGGCGATCGCTTTGTTTGGGGGAGCTAAAAATTGCCGACGACCCGTTTATACTACAATTAGCAGCAACTATCCGCAACGAGCGCTTGCGTTATGGAAAAGCCAGTGAGTTACTTATTGAATCTACGCTAAATGTATTAGTATCTCATTTGGTTAATAATTACGCCAACAATTTTACTAAGCCTCTAACTACAGGTAAACTCTCCATTCGACACTTAACAAAAGTGCGGGATTTCATTGCAGCAGAAGGGACAAAGAATATTTCAATTGCGGATATGGCAAAAATTGTGGGCTACAGCCCCGTTCACTTTTCACGTATGTTCAAGAAAACCACTGGACAAACTCCTCTTAAGTATTTGATTCACCATCGCATCAGCCAAGCAAAGCAGTTATTGGAGAAGACAGAACTACCAATTATTGAAATTGCTTACCAAGTAGGTTTTAACAGCCATGCCTACTTCAGCACGCAGTTTCGCCTGGTAACAGGAACAACTCCTCAAAACTACCGAGCAGACAGACGAACCTCAAGTTTTTGCTCTTTTATCAGATAATACGATGTAGGTTGGGTTGAGGAACGAAACCCAACATTCTCGCAACGTTTGTTGGGTTTCGTTCCTCAACCCAACCTACAATTATCCTTATAAGATAATCAATTTTTAGTTGAAGTCTTTATTTGGATGATTTGAGCTTGGATTTTTTCTTTTAACTGTTGTGCTTTTTGATAAGCAACTGCTCTTTCTGTTTGATTGCGATCGCCTTCTACTCTATGCAAGGGCTGAATAAAGTAACGCAAACGACTCCTCATTGCCCAAACTCCCATTGAGGGAAAAAGAATAAATATTGGCATTAAAGGGGAGATAGGCAAAAATGGCAACTTGAATAGCTTTTGTAGCTTTCTAATATTAAATGTCCAAGGATGTAAGTTTTCACTACCAATGCAAATCACAGGCAATATAGGAATTTCATAGCGCTGACTGAGCCGAATAAAACTCAAATCAAACGGTTCCAATTGATAGCGTTTTACCCAACCTTTTCTAGGTCCGCGTAAACCTTCTGGTGCATAGAGGAGAATTGTGCGTTCTTGTACAGCAGCTTCAAAATCATCTAACTCTGCTCTTACAGCACCTAAAATCTTTGTCCATCCTGATGGTAGCCACCAATTGATCCAAGCATGATCGAACAAAGATACCCCAGCTAATGGTTGTACTACCCATCCTCTTAATTTACTTAAAAGGTAACCTAACGTCACAATATCCCAAGGAAAACACATTCCTGCATGATTCATTGCCACAATCATCGAGCCTGTTTGCGGCAAATTTTCAATTTGTTGTAACTCACCACGAAAATAATATTTAACGATACGATCGAGAATTTCATCTCGAAACACTTGTTGATAATTTGGGTCAAATTCCACCATCTTACTCTGTGGGAAACGACAGCCAAGACGCAACCAACGAATGAACAACGCTATATAAAACCCCCCAGGAATTAGAAACAAGAGATACTCCAGCCAATTCCAACCATCCGGATCTGCATGATAGTGCTGCCAGTGGCGGTTAAATAAGATGAGCCAACCAGGAGGATACCACAAACAAAACCAATCGAACCAAGTAAATTTATAGCCCCGATCTGACGCTTTTTCAAATTGAGCGTTAAGAATAGTTTCCGAGTGTTGATTAATCACAACAACAAAGTAAGTTTCAAACAAAAACTGGGTTGATTCCCTATCCTAGCTTTATACTCTTGTGACTGCCATCCCACGCAAGAATTATACAGCCATCATAAATCATTCGAGAAAAATCTCCACTCTCTCTTCCCTCTGCGTCCTCTGCGTCCTCTGCGGTTTTTAAAGATTAGAGAAAGGCAAGCCAACAGTCTTCCCTAACCCTAACCCGACTCCTGACTCTTAAGAATAGTAAATACCCGCTTGTTTAAATCTTTCTAAAGCCTCACCCAAGCGATCGCAATCCAAAATTAGACTGATTCTTACATACCCTTCCCCGGCAACCCCAAAAGCGTTACCAGGTGTCACAACAACACCAGTTTGCTGCAATACACTCAAGGCAAAATCCGTAGAACTGATGCCAGTAGGACAAGGAACCCACAGATACATCGTCGCCCTAGTTTTAGGAATATCCCAACCTAACTTTCCCAAACCTTGAATTAAAAAATCACGGCGGCTGCGATACCGTTCTTGCACCTCATACAAATACTCATCAGGGAGTTGTAAAGCTGCTTCTGCAGCAGTTTGCAATGCCGCAAAAATACCATAATCCAAGTTAGTTTTTAACGTTCGCAAACCTTGAATAATATGACGATTGCCTACAACAAAACCAACACGCCAACCCGCCATATTATAAGTCTTAGAAAGGGTATGAAACTCAACCCCAATTTCTTTTGCACCTGGAATTTCTAACAAACTTGTTGGTTGATAACCATCAAAAGCCAATTCAGCGTAACACAGATCGTGTACCAATAAAATCTCGTACTTCCGAGCAAAAGCGACAATTTCTGTAAAAAATTCGGGTGGTGCAGTCGCCGCCGTAGGATTGCTAGGATAATTAAAGTAGAGAATTTTTGCTTGTTCGGCTACAGAGTCAGGAATTGCCGCTAGATCGATCAGCCAATCATTTTCTGGCTTAAGAATTAAACTGTGGATTGTCCCGCCAGCTATGACAGGACCCCGGAAATGCGCGGGATAAGCAGGAGAGGGAACTAAAACCAAATCACCTGGATTGATATAAGCCATAGCAAGATGCCCCAATCCTTCTTTAGATCCAAGTAAAGGCAATGCTTCGCTATCAGGATCTAAATCCACTCCATAACGCCTTTGATACCAGCTAGTAATAGCACGGCGAAAACTAGCAGTTCCCTCAAAAGGAGGATAGCCATGATTTGCAGGATTTTGCAAAGCTTTCATTGCCGCTTCTACCACTGGCTGCGGTGTTGCACCATCTGGGTTTCCCATGCCCAAATCAATGAGATCCAGCCCTTGTTCCCGTGCTTTAGCCTTGAGTTCATCTAGACGGGCAAATACGTAGGGCGGTAATTTCTGTACGCGGTTAGCTGGGACAATCCAATCTAAAGTCATCGAAAGAATTATGAATTATGAATTATGAATTATGAATTATGAATTATATGCTGAGACTACTCAACTTTTTCCGCGCTTTGCGTCAAACTTATAGGAATACGATTTCCTTCTACCGGTGCAGTGGTAGAAACCATCGCTGCCATCAATTGTTCTAGCGAAACTTTGAACGGTAGTCTGTGAATATCAGAATTTGGAGCCAGCGCAATTTCAGCCGCAGTTTGTAATTGTGTCAGTGTGATGTTCCCCAATCCCAAATCATTCAGTTTTTGGGGTAAGCCAATCTCTGCATAAAACTTCAATAACTGTTGTCTTGCTGCCGTTGCTAGCTGATTGCCCTGTATCATTTCTTCCAAACGCAGTTGAACCAAAATACCATAGGCAACTTTGTCACCGTGAATGCTGCCGCTCCCTTTGGAAATGTGAGTCAAACCGTTATGTACGGCATGGGCGGCGACAGTCCGACATTGTGCGCCTCCAAGTCCCCCAATTACACCCGCAAGTAAAACTGTAGCATCTACAACTTCTCGCCAAGCTTCGCTACCTAATTGTTTAATGGCAGTGCCGGATTTTTGGAAGAGTATATCTCTTAACACTCGCGCTTGTTGAACTGCGGCAATAATCAAAGTTTGTTCTGAGTGTCCGCTACTGACAGAAGCTTCATACCACTTGGCTAGTGCATCTCCAATACCAGCTATAAGTGTGTGTTGGGGGGCAGTTTGCACTAAATCGTAATCTAGTACGAGCAAATCGGGACACCGTTCAAGCGCTACATCGTAGAGAAAAGCACCTTCATGAGAATACACGTTGGATAGTGCTGTCCAAGCAGCACAGGTGGCAGCTGAAGTAGGAATTGTGACTACTGGTAACTGCAATTGGTGGGCTAGTAATTTAGCTGTATCTAATGCCTTACCACCACCAACACCAATAATGACATCGGCTTTATGTTCTTTTGCTGCTTTTTGCAAAGATTTCAAGCTCGCTTCACTACAATCAGGGGTGTAATAAGCAGTTACATTCTGTAACTGCTTGTGCTGCAAAAGTGGTTGCAAGTGGAGTTGGAGCGCAGAAGTACTTTGACCCGATGCAGCTTGTCGTAAAGCATTTCCTCCCACAATTAAGGGACGACTTCCTAAGGTAGAGATCGCATCTGTAGCTTGAGCTAAAATGTTCGACCCTCTTAAGACTTTTGCTGGGGCTACACAGAGGGTGAATAACGAGCTAGAGTTTGGAGTAGACAACTTTTCCGTCAATTGATTAGACATATCACTAACTATGAAAGTAACATTTCTAGATACTTGTGGGAACTTTTTTTACTACACGATTGATGTGAATTGTTTCTATCTCTTCTCGCTAGAAGATTACCATTATAGTCCGAACAAAGTTTCGCTATACCCTGAATAATCTTTAGACTTATATCTTAACAAAAAATAATATTAGGTTTTCTAAACACAAAAAAATTTTGCTTTATACAGAAAGATCCGTCAATCTCTATGTTCCCAGACTCAAGCTGAGAACGCGATCGCTTGGGCTACTGCCCGGTGTGGTAGCCTGAATACGGGAGGCAGAGCCTCGAAGCAAAAGCATTCCCATGCAGAGCATGGGAACGAGAGTGAGAGGTTTGACTCAATGTACTTTTCACGCAGTAGGCTGAGGTAACTGAGCCAATTTATCTTCGTAAATCTCGATCGCCATTTGCTGGTCTTCACGTTTAGCAAGAGATCTTCTAACCTGACCCAAATAAAGAGGAACGGAAACACCTTTTTCTGGGTGTATGATAGTTCGCGCTCGAACAGTCAACTGGTTATCACTTAATGCACCTAAACGACCGTAAGAATACAAATCGCTGGCTGCTTGACGTAAAGTTGCTTCTAATTGTGATGGAGTAATTTCTGCGGGCGGAAGAGCAATCACTGTTTGCGGACCCCCGTTATCATATACCAAGCTGTAGCGTAAGGCATCCGGAATGACAGTACGAGTTAAGGGTGCTAACGAGAGAGCAAATAGTCCGCCTGTAACTACAAGCATAAAACCAGTAGCACCCACCAGACGAAAGCGGATACCCCATTTGAAAACAAAAGCCAAAATCACCAAACCGGCAAACGCTAATGTTGCGATACCAGACCATTGGGTGTACTGAAGAAAATCATCTGTTGTAAACATAGAAATTGGCTGAGTTGAAAAAAAGCAGAGAGCAGAAGGTATACAGGTTTTTTCAGCCGTTATGGTATACGCGGTTGATGATTACCTAGGTATCCTGTAAATTTCCACTCACACCTATCTTACAAGTAGAAAACCACTCACTACCAACCACCAACAACTAACAATTAACCACCAACCAAAAAATAAGGGCATCTCCAAGAGATGCCCGTTATGCAGGAAAACATCAAAAAGAAGTGTTCCTACATCTTCCCAACAATCAGCAACAATGACTAACGTGGAATTAGTCACATAGGCACAGACGTGCTTAAAGTTATATTATTAACTATTGATTTAATTTACCTCAGTGTTTTTTCTGAAGAAAGGGCTGTTAATTCTTCTCATTTGCGATCTTATGCTGTTGGTTGTAGTGATACACCACTCCAGAAAGAGCAGCAAATAGCAACCAAGAAATAACGTTCAATCGAAAATCAAATAAACTGACATCTACGGTATTAAATAGTACCCAACCAATGAAGAAAACAAGGTAACTGAACAGAATTGTTTTGTCTTTCGCCTCTACGTACTTTGAATTTTGCAAAAGTTGGACACCACCAACAAATATCCAGCACAATAAACCACAGAAAAAAAGAGTCGCAGGCAAACCGATCTCGGCAAACAGCATTAAAAACAAGCTATGAGGATGCCCCAACCAAATTTGCATCTTTGCTTCATAAAGTACGGTAAAGTTTCGCAATCCCCAACCAGTCCAGGGGCGATCCTGAGCCATCGATATAGCAAATTGCCATTGCGTTTTGCGGAGTAAAGCCACCGGTCTATCTGGATAAAGTTCGTCATTCAACCGCGCCCAAAAGAAACGAGGAATAAACTGACGGAACAACAAAGCAATAGGTGTTGGAGCAAAAGCAGCTAAAAGCACGCTCGCCGCTACACCCGAAACAGTAGCGACAAGAATGCGCCATCCCTGATACAAGGCATAAGCCAAACAGGCAAAAATCGCAATTGCCCAAGCGTTGCGCGAGTTAGTCAAAATGAGTGCGACAAGATTGAGAATAATCGCCAAAGTTAGGAAGAGGAAGGGGAGAGAGGGTAGACAAGGTAGAAGGGGTAGACAAGGTAGAAAATGCTCCCTTGTCTCCCTTGTCTCCCTTGTCTCGCCAATCCCCAACCGCCAATGTTCCACCCACAAGCCCAATTCTAGAATGAAAACTATTATTAAGTAGCCGGCTAAGCTGTTGGCGTACATAAATATAGAAGACATCCGACCTGGTGGTTCTCCTCCAGGTGCGATCGCCCAACCCAAAAAACCTATCCATCCCTGGGGAGGAGTTGCCCATCCTAAAAGCAACTGTCCCAAGCCAACGACTATGACTGGCACAGAGGTAATGACCAGCATCCAAGACAGTTGCCGCAATTGAGATACAGTTTGAATCAGAACACTAAAACTGGCAAAAACGACAAAGTAAGGTAAAAAATTAAACAACCCTACGAAAGCTTCAGTTTTATTATAGGCAAAGCTAGCTGTCAGGATTAGCAAGACACTAAGAAGCATAAACCCCCTGTGGAGGGGGCGACTCACCACCGCACGATACTGTTGCAGCAAAGTTCCTAATATAGCCCAACCCATACTTACAGCCCCAAATAGAGGAGTTAGTGGGAAGATAGCGAGTCCCAGTAGGGTATATTTCCAACGAGACTGCAAGCTAAAGTTGAGATGGGGAAGAAGAATTTTCAAGCAAACTCCCAACATTCAGTACGAGTGAGGCGAATCTGAGCGAGTGTGAAAATGGTGGGTATAATTCGACCGTAGTTGGTGGCAATTGCTCTCCATCCCAAGTCCGCAAAAAACCAAGCCCACATCATCGGTCCTAAGAAAGCGAACATACTGCGAGCTACACTGTAACGAGTTGCACTGACAGCCATACCCTGCTTTGCCATTTGCAAAGTGACGTAGGTTTGAAATTGGTTGGCGGCTACCCCCGAACCTTTGGCTACGGCTTGTTTGGTGACTTCGTAAGTAGCAAAGTGCATTGCAAACTGACGGGCGAGTTGTTTCAGCAACAAGGGCTGAATAATGGAAGTCACAGCCAAGGCACTTCCACCTTTAAAAAGAAGTCCAAGGGGATCTCGCTGTAATGAAAGTGGTAGAGTTTGGTTTGGTTGTGATTGAGCAAGTTGATGCTGAACTTGAACTGTGAATTTTTGCTTATCCTTTTCTGGCAGTTTTTTCCATACGTGTCCGAGCAAAAATAGAAAAACTTCTGCTTCTAAATCAACAGTGGTCAGGTCATGGGAATAAGGTATTTTTAAATACTTACATACTTGAACCAGCACTTGTCTGTAACTTACTTGACCAGTACGTCCTCGCAGGACTGTGACTCCATCAGCAGCTAAATAACGAAAGCGTTGCTCTAGTGTATCCAGCCAAGCTTTGCGACTTTTACTTTGTACTTCTATAGGCTCAGGTGTGTGAACGTAATCTAGAGGATTAAACTTACGACTAAAAAGAATTGCTGTCAAATCTTTCAATTCTTCTTCAGTTGCCAGTTCTAGAACTGCCCTTAGTTCATCCAATTTCCCTTCCTCCCTTCCATGCAGTTTTGGTACGTACTTTATTCTACTATTAGCTTTTAAGACTCATGAATTGCGATCCTGAGTCTTTTTGTCCAAAGTCCAGTTGATAATGACAAATGACCCATGACAAATGACGATTACTAATGACTGATGTTGCAGTGATTGGTGCCGGTATGGCTGGTTTAGTTTGCGCCCAACAGTTAAGTCAGGCTGGATATTCAGTAATAGTTGTAGAAAAATCTCGTGGTTTGGGGGGACGAGTTGCAACACGCCGTTTATTTAATACTTGTGCAGATCACGGGACGTGTTACCTCAAGCCAAAGGGCGAACTTTTAGAACGTTTTATTGATTTGTTACACCAGCGCCATATTTTAGAGGTTTGGACAGATACGGTTCACGAACTCAAACCCCATTCCTCAGTTCCTCAGCCCCAGTCTCCAATACCCAATCCCCGATATATCGCGCCTACAGGAATAAGTGCGATCGCGAAATTTCTTGCCCCTGGGTTGGAAATTTTGCTGAACAAGCGTGTAACAGAAATTACTCCCACTCCAGAAAAAAAATGGCGGCTCGCAATGGATACCTCCGATGAAGAGATAACAGCAACATCGGTAGTTATTGCTATTCCCGCACCTCAAGCTTTAATGCTGTTGGAACCTTTGGGAGAGAGTATCTTGGGGGCAACATTTCTGGAGAACCTACGTTCTGTGGAATTTTCTCCTTGCTTGAGTGCGATCGCCGGATATTCATCAACATTACAACCCCCAACAGAGTGGAAAGCAGTAACTTTTGTTGAGGACAAGTATTTGGCATGGATTGGTTTAGATAGTAGCAAACGTTCCAACCCCCAACAACCCGTTTTTGTTCTGCAAAGTAGTGCTGCTTTTGCCTTACACCATGACCAAACCCAAGATTTACAACCAGCCGGAGAATTTCTGTTAAACCATGCGGCTGAATCTTTACAGCTTTCTTGGCTAAAAACTCCAGAATGGATACAAGTTCATCGCTGGCGCTACGCTTTTCCCACCCGTCCGTTGCAAACAACTTATTTAGCCGCTGACACAGGTGTACCTCTCATATGTTGCGGGGATTGGTGTGGTGGCAATCTTGTGGAGGGTGCAATGCTTTCCGGTATTGCAGCCGCAGAGGCAATTAACAACTACCTGCGCCATTTACCTCTACCAAAAGCTAGTTTTTTAGAGGAGCTTAATAATTCTATATAAAGCCGTTATAAACATAGTAGGATATCAATACTACGTAGGTTTTGGGGAAATAGTAGCACAAGCGAAACCCAACAAATGCTGATAGATGTTGGGTTTCGTTCCTCAAACGCCAGTAAAGGTGCGGAGGGAAACCCTCCTATGGCGCATTCGCGCCACGCACACGGTTCAGGGCTGGCTCCCCAACCTACGTAATTTCGTATTTTTATGCAAAACCTAC
>NZ_WJFC01000263.1 GCF_009725235.1 Scytonema sp. UIC 10036 | reverse complement strand
GGGCATGGGGCAGGGGAGAAGAATTATCTTCATGCCATCGTTATGGGCGATTGCCCGTGGATCTAACTTGAAAATAGGAAGTAGGTAGGGCTAAATCCCAGCAATATGGAGTGGTGAGCATTGTCACCCTACTACAAAAATTGTGTTGAACAAGAGGACATTGCCATATCTTACGAAGGATTTAGGAATGCCAAAGCCGTTGTAAATCTGTCTCAGTTGATGCTTTTTTCAAAATTCACCATTCTCTGAAAATAGCGTCGAACAGGCAATTTATAAATACTTGGCTGTACTTGAGAGCCAGTCAATTATAAAAAAATTAAATTGAAAATAGAGTAATAATCGAAAAAGATATCTAAAACTTTTATTTGCTTGTTTAGCGACAACAGGATAATATGATACCTGCTGGGATCGCTCAGTATCTTAATCACAACTGCGGGGCAATTCTAACATTTTAGAAGAGTAGACCGCTGGTTTGGTGATTGGGAAATTTTCATTATCAATGAACAAGGTTAGCACCATCAAAAAGTGTACTTACCTGAAAACTGACTGAACCATGATATTTATTGGACTACTTTGGGTAACATCCTGGATTGGTTCCTTTTTGTCGTTGAACCAAAACTTGCCGCCAAGTTTGACTTCAAATACTCTTTCGGCAAAAGTGTCATCCAACTTAAGGAAACCGAGTCACGAACCTCACCCATTTTTAATGCCAGTTGGAGATACGATAAGTGTTGTGAGTATAACAATGCTGCCACCAAGGTTTTTAAAATTGGATTGGGGTGATAAGAAATCAAAACCAAATGCCACTGAATCAACGGCTCCGCTCATTAAGAGAGATAAAAATAGCAAGAATCAGTTTTGCGGTCTTCAACAAGAGAATCCAACCAAGCAGTCTACTGTTAAAAAAGTTGCAAGTTTTTTACCCGTTCCAAGTTTGATAGAGACAGGGTCCGAAGATCGAGATTTTCTCCCAAATCAAATATTGCGATCGCTCCAAAATTTCTTTCGCTTGGACAATCCCATTGAACCAGGTTTTGATTCTACTTCTGCGCCTGTTGTAGTTGTTAATCGAGGCACAAGCAATTACGAAGTGTGGCTAAATAACCGTGTAGTAGCGAATTTACCAGATCGACAACAAGCTAGTTTAATGCAGCAACGCTTGACGCGACTGGTAAAATCATCCAACTTTGATGCTTCTCAGTTGCGTCCTGCTCTTGTTGATGGGATACCAGCGTTGATGTCAGGAAATCGCTTTTTGTTTGGAATTGGGAAAGAAGTGACTCGAAAAACTCGCCGTAGTGGCGATTTATTAGCGATCGAATGGGTTAATAATCTGCGTCAAGCATTGCAAGTGCCTAGGCTATCGCTCGTTGAAGGACAAAAGGAAATGTATGGCTTGACTTCTTCAAGGAAAAAAATGGCAGGCTTAGCTTCTTGGTACGGTCCGTACTTTCACGGTCGGATGACAGCAAACGGAGAGACATTCAATCAGAACGAGTTGACAGTTGCTCACAAATCGCTGCCATTTAATACTTACTTACAGGTAACGAATTTGAAAAATGGCAAGACAGTCATTGTGAGAGTCAATGACCGAGGTCCATACATTCCCCCTAGAAGTTTGGATTTATCTAGGGTAGCAGCTCGCTGTATTGATAGTGAATTAGCTGGAGTTGTACCATATGAGGCAGTTATTTTGAACAAGAGCGAACCGAGAATGACTTTAAAAAACCTGAGTTTGAAGATGCGGAAACCACCAAGAAAGCTTGCAATTATTTCAGAGTAACACCTGACCAGTGACCAGTGACCAGTGAGTAGTTAATTCTCATACTTATAAAGTAGGGGATTTGAAGGATGAATCAATTTATTTTTTCATGGAAGAAATAATGGCGCAAGCACTGTATACATAACTCGTCATTGGTCATTTGTCCTTGGTTACCAGTCAATTACTATTACCGATCGCTGGTCACTGATTAGAGATAATTTAAAGTAGGTTGGGTTGAGGAACGAAACCCAACATATAATCATGTATGAGATGAAGGTAAACCAAATGTGATTAAACACTCATCCAATGACATGGCAAAAACAGGGTAACACGAATTTGTGTTCAGATAAATTAATAAGAAGTGTTGACTATCATTTTGACCATGTACTAATATAGTACTCGTGTACTTAATTTGATTGCTGACAATGTTCAGTTATCAATTTAACGTAAGGATAATGCTTTGCAAGAAGCATCTATCAGATATCATGATGGTTTCCCAAAAATTTCTTAACAATTAGAAACAAAAAGAGTTATGTTGGAAACGCTCATAAAATATTTTGTCTACGAAACAAAAGGATACATCACAAAAACTCAAATTATTAAGTTTTTGTATTTAGCCGATCTTTACGCTGTCAAATGGACAGGAAAGCAACTAACCGAGCTCAACTGGTATTATTATTACTATGGACCTTGGGATGAGGATATAGAGCTTGCCCTAAACAACATGAACGGAAAAGAGATTATTCAAGAATCACTGGGAAATACAACGCTTCTCAAACTTGGTCCTCAAGCAGGTAATATAGAAAATTTAAACTTGTCACAAGGTCTCAAATTGATGCTTGACAATATTAGAAGGGAATGGGCTGGGTTAGGACAAGATAAACTGAATCAATTGCTAGAGTATGTCTACAAAACATCTCCAATGCTTGAAGTTAAAGATACTCATAAACCAGAAGAGAAAGTTCGACTTAACTTACATTCTGAAAGAGAAAAATTAATAAATGAATTAGGAATATAGAGTGGCTGGAAAAAGACCTCGTCAAGGTTGGATTTATTTTATCAATCCATACAGAGTTTCTCTTCGTTGTAAACTCGGTCACATTCATCTTTATGACTTAAATGAACCAGGGGAAATTGAATGTAAAACTATTTCCTGTCAGCTAAAAATTAATTCTAGTAAGGTGTTTAGAGGCGAACATCCCTATATTATTTGGACAAATGACCAGTTCCAAGATGACTATAGCTATATAGAAACTTTTACGGTTATTCCACTCACTTCAAGTTCAAGAGAACAAGATAAAGGTTTACCAACAGCATACCCTATTAACCCTACAAGTAGAAATAATCTGGATAAAAAATCTTTCGCATTGGTTCATCAGATATGCTCTGTCGATGCTAATTGCTTTAAAGATTCAATGGGAAATTGGTTAAATCGAATTGGACAACTGGAGCAAGCTGATAGAGAAGCTATAGAAGAACGTTTAAAGTATTTTTTGAATCTTCAAGACAATCCCAGTGAAGACTGGTTTGCAAGAAATGCATCTCCAGAGCTTTTAAAAAAAATTTTTGATTATTTACCGAAAGATACCCAAAATTTAGCTTTAGAAGAGTTAATAGATAATTTAGACTCAGAATAAATGGGCTACTATCGATAAGAAACATTGTGTATCTTAATGCCTTAGCTCCTTTTCACAAAATTTTTCAAATCCCGTGACTTTTCCCAATCACCCAATTACGGCGGAAGAACCGGGCTAAAGCTGGTTCTTCCAACGACAGGCAAATTGGGCGTCCGTGAGGACAGGTGCGCGGATTGCGCGTGCGTTGCCATTGCTCTAATATTGTTTGCATTTCCGGCTGAGTCAAGGCTGTACCGTTACGAATAGCGCTGCGACAAGCAACAGCTACTTGCGCTGTCTGTAAATCACCACCTAAACTGAGTTCTAAAATCGCTTCTGCACAGTCATCTCGTTGCCGTAAGAGTGCAGGGACGGTGCGAATTGCCCAAAGCTGTTCGCCAAATGTTTCTATGTCCAAACCAATATGTTCTAGTTGCGCGACTTGTGCTGGAGACAGTTGATAGAGGATAACTGGTGGTTCAATAGGAACAATTTGCCAGTTATCGCAAAGTTGCTCGTATAAAATACGTTCGTGAGCATGTGTTGTTCACCACCACACTCCACCGGGATGTTAGCCACGATATAGGTGTTATTAACTTGAGCAACGCTTTTATGTTGTGGGGAGTCGGTGAGTAGGGAGTGGGGAGGTAGGGGGTTTCTTGTGGGGGTTGGATGGATTAAAGTTATATGAGGGTTTTTCTTCTGCTGCTTTTTCAAGTAATTGATGACGCGAGTTGTGTGGGCAGATTCTCCCATCGATGTCGAGTTAAGGCGGAGTGCTTTGTCTATGGCTTGGGAAATTTGCTCTTGCCAATGATTGAGGTGATTGAGATAAATTTCTGATTTTGCTGGATTCCGGTTCCAGTTCACTTGTTCGGGGGGAACGAATAAGTGTAAAAAACAAACAGGATAGCGATCGCGTGGTAATGTTCTGTGAAATCCTGTCAGAATAGTTTGCTCTAACTCCTGTGATTTTACCATCCGTTTGTTAATTGCCACTTTCACCCAATCTGGACGGCGACGGTGACATCTGTCTGGTAATCCTATCACTAATGAAAGTAGGGAGTCGGGAGGCGGGAGGCGGGAGTCGTTTGGGTTTGGAATTTCTAGTTTTAATTCATGGAGATCTGACTCTTTGATTTGATGTACAATCTGGGGCAACAGTTGAGCAACTGCTGATGAAGGACAAATGGAAAACCATTCACGGTCATTTTGACAAACTTGCCAAGTGACATGGGGATGACACAGCGCTATTTGTTGAATAGTTGCTTGCACTGCTTTCATTTGCTGTGCTGTTGGTGGCAGCCCCTCACGACGAGATGACCAATTTTCAAAGAGGTTGGAAACTGTTACGATAGTTCCCGGAGCGATCGCTGCTGCTTCTATATGTCGTGCTTCTCCTCCATAGCCATAGACAATTCGCCAACCTCCATCTCCACAATGAGGACGGCTCAATATTTCTAAGTCTGCCAATGTTGTCAAACTGTGGAGTGCTTCTCCACGAAAACCCAAGCTCGTAATTTTCCACAGATCGGCACACTGCCGAATTTTACTGGTACTGTGGGCAGTTGCTGCACGTTGTAAGTCTTCTAAAGGCATTCCGCATCCATTATCTACAACGCGGACACGCCATTGTTGGGGCCACAGAGAAACTGCAATTCTCGTTGCACCCGCATCTAACGAATTTTCTACTAATTCCCGCACGACAGAGGCTAAGGAGTCTATAACTTCCCCGGCGGTAATTAGATGCACAACTTCTGTTGGTAACGCTTGAATACATAGCATAATGTATCAGTATAAAATACAAGCGCACCTCTTTAATTAATTTCAGGACAGGGAATTCCTCATCATTCCCAGAGAGAGCCTGGAAACGAGAAACAGAGGACGAGGAAACGAGAAAACTAACAAGAAATATGTACAAATTGTAAAAAAATATCGAGAAAAATCAGATTTTTGATAGATTGCAAATTGATAATGCAGTGACTTACTCAAAGGAGCGAGACAGTCACTGCGATGCAGTAGTAGAGAAATGCTATGGAAAATACTCTGTTAGGTACTTTTGCTTCCCAATCGGATGCTCATGACATCAAATCTCGTCTTGAATGGGGTCAGCCCGGTTTTACTATTGTTGATGTGCGCGATCGCAAAACCTACAATCAAGGTCACATAAGTGGCGCGATCCCCATCCCTTTAGATGACCTTACAAAAAGAGCTACTTCCCTAGCCAAGAGCCGACATATCTATATTTATGGGGAGAGTGATGAGCAATCTGCCCATGCAGCACAAACACTACGAGAAGCAGGATTTACTCATGTTGGTACAATCGCAGGCGGGCTTGCAGCTTGGAAGGCTGCAGGCGGTGCTGTAGAAGGAGTTTAATTGAGTTAGTGGTTAGTAGTTGGTGGTTAGTGGTTAGTGGTTGGTGGAGAGCAACCAACAACCAACAACTAACAATTAACAACTAGCAACCAACAACTAACGACTAACAACTAACTCTTGATGATTCAGCAACCCGTTTAATAAAGATGCTGGACGTTGTGTGTGAGGCCAAGCAAAAGCATGGCGGAAAGCTGCATCCTGACAAGCTTGCAGCTGTTTAAAATTGATGATGTCGTAAGTTAACAGATTTTCATACTCAAAAGGTAGGCGCACGTTGTGCAATCCAGCATTGTCAGTACAGATCGCAATGTCTACCCCCGCCTCAAAACAAAGGTCAAACACGCGCTTGAGTTCACGTACATCTTGTAAAGTGCCAGTTTTTACATAAGTTGTGGGACACACTTCCAAACACTGACCCCGTCTTGCCAAATCTTTAAGTAACTCTGGATACAGCAAAGGAATTTGGATTCCATGACCAATCCGCATTAAATAAGGCAAAAGTTGGGGATAACAACCGACTGTGGTTTCGTAAAGGTGACCTGTTGTATTGAGATTTAGCGATCGCGCATACTCGTAAAGCCTAATCCATTCGTCCAAACGCTCGGCATAGTGGCTATCTCCCCCAGCCACATCTATACCACAGACGTATTGTTGATTTTGTGCTGCTAGCTCGACAATTGCTTTGTTGACTTCAAAAGGCAAGCGAGAGTGCATGCAAAGAATTTGACTGTTAACAATGGGGTATTCGGAAAGTTGGCTGGCTTTGCCTACAACTTCCACAATTTCTGCCATCTTATCAATTCTTTCAGCTTGGCTCAGATGCTCTGGCGTTCTTAAATAAGGCGTGTAACGCAGTTCCAGATAAGCAAGATTTTCAAAGATATAAGCGCCTCGAAGCAGCCGATAAATAAAGTAAGGTAAAGTTTCTACTGTTTGTACGCTTTCCACAAGAGTGTGCAACTCCAGATATTCATCTAGAGTATTGCGAGGGCGCGTGTAAAATTCTTCAAACTCAGAGTAATGAGAAAAACGAGAAATTAACTCTGATGAGTGACGCTCGAAGTAACGCCACAAAACACGCGGTACAACCGAACCGCCCAAATGTCTGTGTAACTCAGCGTAGAGAGCCATGGTAGCCTTTTCCCTAAAAATTTTAATTATTATTTACAGTAACAAATAAACATTGGGGATTTTGGATTTTGGATTTTGGATTTTGGATTTTGGATTGGGGATTGATTCTTTGTTGACAAAATCAAAGGAATCTGGTAATAATAGTTATTTGTGGAAACTTTAGCTCTCTAAAATAATCACTTGGCTAACGTCATTGTTATAGGTGCCCAGTGGGGCGATGAAGGAAAAGGAAAAATAACCGACTTACTCAGCCGCTCCGCAGATGTTGTTATACGTTACCAAGGGGGTGTCAATGCTGGACACACGATTGTAGTGAAGGATCGAACCTTCAAACTGCACTTGATTCCCTCTGGTATTTTGTATCCAGATACCGAGTGCATGATTGGCTGTGGAACAGTCATAGATCCACAGGTTTTGATAGAAGAACTCGATCAACTTGCTAGAGTTGGTGTTTCTACTCAAAATCTGCTAATTTCTGAGACAGCTCATGTTACGATGCCCTACCATCGCTTAATCGATCGGGCATCGGAGGAGCGCAGGGGAAGCCATAAAATTGGCACAACCGGTCGCGGAATTGGTCCGACTTATGCGGATAAATCTGAACGGACAGGAATCAGGGTTATAGATTTAATGGACCCCGAAGGATTGCGCGAGCAGATAGAATGGACGATTAATTACAAAAATGCCATTCTGGAAAAGCTTTACAATCTCCCGCCCTTAGATCCCAAACAAGTTATTGAGGAGTATCTGGGGTATGCTGAACGTTTGCGCCCTCATGTTGTAGATACTTCCTTAAAAATATACGACGCAATTCAAAGGCGACGCAATATTTTGTTTGAAGGAGCGCAAGGTACACTTCTGGACCTAGATCACGGAACTTATCCTTTTGTCACGTCCTCGAATCCAGTTGCAGGCGGCGCTTGTGTTGGAACAGGGCTAGGACCAACAATGATAGATCGAGTGATTGGAGTGTCTAAAGCGTACACCACGCGAGTGGGAGAAGGACCGTTTCCTACAGAAATACATGGGGAAATGGGAGAATTGTTGTGCGATCGCGGCGCTGAATTTGGTACAACAACCGGTCGCAAGAGACGCTGTGGTTGGTTTGATGCTGTAATTGGTCGCTACGCAGTGCGAATCAATGGTATGGACTGTTTGGCAATCACCAAACTAGATGTCCTTGATGAATTAGAGGAAATCAAAGTTTGTGTTGCTTACGAGATAGATGGAGAACGCTGCGAACACTTCCCCACTAGCGCCCGTAAATTTGCTAGGTGTTGTCCTATTTACAAAACTATGCGGGGATGGTGTACCCCAACAACTCACTGTCGTTCTTTAGAAGACTTGCCAAAAGAAGCACTAGATTATTTGAAATTTTTGGCAGAGTTGATGGAAGTTCCGATCGCGATTGTCTCCTTAGGAGCCAGCCGAGACCAAACGATTATTGTGGAAGACCCCATCCACGGACCAAAACGTGCTTTGTTGCAAGCTGTAGGGTAGTTGTTAGTTGTTGGTTGTTAGTTGTTGGTTGTTAGTTGTTAGTTGTTAGTTGCACTAAGTTACTAGTAACCAACCACTAGCCGCCAACCACCAGCCGCCAACCACTAACTACTATCCACTAACTACTATCCACTATCCACTAACAATTAACATGGAACTTACAATCGAATGTCAAAAGCGACCAGATGGAAGCAAACCCAATGCTTTGCGACGTTCTGGTCAAATACCAGCAAATTTGTACGGTCATCAAGGGACTGAATCGGTTGCACTTGTTCTTGATGCTAAAGTTGCTGAACGCCTTCTCATCAAGGCTTCTATTAACAACTCCATTGTTGACCTGAACGTAACCGATGTTCCCTGGCGTGGGAAAACTCTGTTACGGGAAGTTCAACGTCATCCTGCAAAGGGTACGGTTTATCATTTGAGCTTTTTTGCTGTTGCAGGGCATGGCGATACTGATGTAGAAGTGCGCCTGTATCTTGTGGGAGAACCAGTTGGGGTGAAGAGAGACGGTGGCGTATTAGACGTACACATCACCAATTTGCCATTGCGTTGTTCTCCAGAGAGTATCCCTGAAGCAATTGATATTGATATCTCTAATTTGGAAGTTGGTGATAGTTTGCAGGTAGACCAAATTCCTTTACCTGCGGGCGCGAAGTATATGGGTGAACCCGGTCAATCGGTTTTAACAATTTTGCCTCCGCAAAGAAGTTCTGATTCGGGAACAGAATCTTAAGCCTGATGCGTTAAAGTTTGCTAAACTATCCGTGGAAACCAGGGGGAGAACCTCTGGTTTTTTGCTATTGAACCGCAGAGGCGCTCTTGGCGCAGAGAGAAGAGAAAAAGATGGCAGAGGTTTCTATTCCCCCTTTAATTCAGCAGATGTTGGAGCCTGGGTTTTATTCCCATGAGGTGAGCGAACCTATTCGATTGATTCAAACTCATATTTCTTATGTATTGTTAACTGGTAAATATGCTTATAAGGTGAAGAAACCAGTCAATTATGGTTTTTTGGATTATTCAACTTTGGAGAAGCGGCGACATTTTTCCTATGAAGAGTTGCGTCTGAATCAGAGAGGGGCTGCGGAATTGTATTTGGAGGTGTTGCCAATTGCTTTAGTGGATGGGAAATATCAGTTGGGTGAAACGGGAGAACCTGTAGAATATGTTTTGAAGATGCTTCAGTTTCCTGATGATACTTTGCTGAGTCAGCTGTTTAAACAGGGTCAGCTCGATGAGGAACTTGTAGAAGAGTTGGGACGGGTTGTGGCTGAGTACCATGCTAATAAGACCGTAACCAATGATTATATCCGCTCGTTTGGTGAAGTCGAGCAAGTTCGTGCAGCATTTGATGAAAATTACCAGCAAAGTGAGAAGTATATTGGTGGTCCTCAAACACGGGAACAGTTTGAGGAAACAAAGCGGTATACGGATAGTTTTTTTGCGGGGTGTGACGAACTTTTTCACAAGAGAATGAAAAGCGATCGCATCCGCGAATGTCACGGTGACTTGCATTTGGGTAACATTTGTTTGTGGCAAGACAAATTGTGGTTGTTTGACTGCATTGAGTTTAATGAACCGTTTCGCTTTGTTGATGTAATGTACGACGTTGCTTACGGTGTCATGGATTTGGATGCTCAGAAGCGTTTGGATTTGAGTAATGCTTATCTCAACACTTACCTTGAGATGACTGGGGATTGGGAAGGCTTGCAAGTTTTGCCTATCTATTTAAGCCGTCAATCTTATGTCCGCGCCAAGGTGACTTCGTTTTTGTTAGACGATCCCAGTGTCCCTTCATCAGTTAAGGAGGAAGTGACAAAAACAGCAGCCACTTACTACAAACTAGCAAGTGAGTATACAAAACCCCGTCAAGGACAACTGTTACTGATGTCTGGCGTATCGGGTTCTGGTAAATCTACTACGGCAAGGTATTTGGCTCGTCACCTGGGTGCAATTCACGTTCGTTCGGATGCGGTACGGAAGCATTTGGCTGGAATTCCATTGTTTGAACGTGGTGGAGACGAGATTTATACAGCCGAAATGACTCAAAAAACCTATGCACGGCTGTTAGAGTTGGGAATTTTGCTGGCAAAACAAGGTTATACGGTGATTTTAGACGCTAAGTACGACCGACGGCAGTTCCGAGAAGACGCGATCGCCCAAGCCCAAACTCATCAAATTCCGATACAGATTGTCCAATGTACGGCACCACGGGAGGTCTTGCAAAAGCGGATCTCAGAACGTACAGGTGATATTACCGATGCTACCGTCGATCTGTTAGAATCACAACTGCAACAAGCTGAGCCTTTTACTGAACAAGAGCAACCTCTTGTAAAGATTTTGGACACAATCCAACCACTAGAGGCACAATTAAAAGAGGTCATTAGCCGATAGCTCCCTTATGGCACCACCAAAGTTAAGCTTCTCTGGAAACTTTATTACTCAGACTCTATTTGGGTTATTTTTAACGCTAGTATTCTTAATAACAGGGTATCAACCATCCTTAAGTATTTTCTTAGGCGTACTTGGTGGTATTGCCATAGGATGGATGACATCAGCACAGAAAACTGGTCCCAAGCAACCTGATATAGGTGTTTCTGAAGGCATTGATGCCGGGTTAAAATACTGGTTATTTTTCTTACTTGGCTTTGTTTTTGCAGGCTACAATCCTCCTATGGGGATCTTACTAGGTGCAATTGCCGGTATAGGTGGCGGATGGATTATAGCTTGGTGGGAAACCAAAGAAGATTCTAGAACCCAGCTACCGACTAATGATACGGAAGAAGCCGAAACGTCTCTTCCCGATGACAAGCAAGCTAAGCCAAAAGTTAGAAAAATCAGCCGTAAGTTCCGCCGCCGTCCCACTACAGGCATTAAGCTTCCTTGGCAAAGGTAGTAATTTTGCTAATGGCTAATGGCTAATGGCTAATGGCTATTTACAATTAGCAATTAGCCATTAGCAATTAGCAATTAGCAATTAGCAATCCATGTTCCTATATCTCTCCAAATTACTACCGCTATTTTTCTACCCATTAGGGCTAGCCTGCATATGTCTGCTGGTAGCGTTGGTTATGTTGTGGAAGCAACCCCGCACAGCTGCTTTTTTCATTGTGCTATCGCTAGTGGTGTTGTTAGTCAGCAGTAATAGCTGGGTGGCTAGAAGTCTTGTTCGCTCATTGGAATGGCAAAATGTTCCGGGTGGAATTCCAAATGCAGAAGCTATTGTAGTTTTGGGTGGCGCAACAAGATCGGCTTTTCCTCCCCGACCAACTGTAGATTTAAATGAAGCAGGCGATCGCGTTCTTTATGCGGCTCAACTCTACTTACAAAAAAAAGCACCTGTTGTTGTACTGAGTGGAGGTCGTATTGATTGGCGGGGTAGGGGTTCATCTGAGTCGGGAGATATGGCAACAGTCTTGTCTTCTATTGGTATACCAGCAGAAGCACTGGTGCAAGAGCCTGAATCCTTGAATACCTATCAAAACGCAGTCAATGTGAAAAAAATTCTGGAGTCTCGTGGGATTCGTCGTGTATTATTGGTGACTTCGGCAATGCATATGCCGCGATCGCTTTTGATTTTTAAGCGTCAAGGAATTGATGTGATTCCCGCACCTACCGACTTTCTTGTCAGTCAAGGCGAATTACAAGAACTTGCTAGCAGCCCCAAATCAGCAATCCTAAACTTGCTACCTAGTGTGGATAACCTAGAGATGTTGACGGCTGCTATAAAAGAGTATGTTGGGATTATTGCTTACGGCTTGCGTGGATGGCTTTAAGGGATTTTAGATTTTGGATTTTAGATTTTGGATTTTAGATTTTGGATTTTAGATTTTGGATTTTAGATTTTGGATTTTAGATTGGGCATTGAAAAGGTTTGCAATACAAGTGGTTCAATCTTGACAAAAACAATACTAACTATCCCACTTTGCTACAAGGTAATGAAGAGTGGTGATAAGTCATACTTTACTAGTGGTTGTTATTTGTAGTACTACGTCATAATGGATTGAAATAAGTAATACCTAATTTGCTCAATTCAAAATTCAAAATCTAAAATCGACTTATCAGTATTTCCCCAATCCAAAATCCAAAATCTAAAATCCAAAATCTAAAATGTCTCAAAATTTACCACATATTATTCCTGCGCCTCAACCTGATGTTGAGGAAAACTTTGCTTCATACCAGACAACTTACCAGTTTTATCAGGAAGTTCAAACTCGTTCTGAGTTTAAACGCCACTGCGAGTGGTATCACATGACAGCAGAACAAAACCGCCAAGAATTAGAAAGAATGCGCGGCGAACTAAATATAATGCGCTGGTTCTGTCGCCGCAACAAGTAGAGTTGGTTATAGTAGCTCTAATTCATTTTCTCGTAAGTGGGCTTTAAATTTTTTACTAAACTGAACGTAGATTGGCAAGTTAGCGCTGACAAGTCTGCCTTGCCATTGATTGACAATAGCCACAACTTCGCCTTCTGAGCCTTTGAATCAAAAGCTTTACCGCGAGAGTCGGGATTGTGGTAAACGATGACAGATTCTTTAACACGGACGCGATCGCCAATTATCATATTTTATTTTATACCTTGCTTTGTATTTCCACCAGTGTCTCCACGATTCCCCACTGAAAATTGCTTTTTTTGAAAAATAGACTGCTTGCAAAATCTGACCTTCGGACTTAGTCTGCACGGACAGGCTGTTGGGCGCTTGTATCGTTACCAGACAAACAAAGCCTGCCCTTGCAGCTTTAATGTGATAAATTATCCCGCAACATCACCTTTTTGTCCAAAGGAGAGTTGAAGGAGAAGAGTTTTGCGAAAATGTGAATCCCTGCGGGTGCCTTAGCAAGAGGTTGAATCCTTCTTATTTTCACTCCATTTGTTCCAATCGGTCAACCTCCCCCTTATCCCCCCTACTCCCTACCCCCTACCCCCTACCCCCTACTCCCTTTTCACACAAACTCCGCAGCGCATTGGAGGTTTTCGTGGACAAGCTTGCTGGAATGTTTGAGGACTCAATTTCCACCAAGCAAACAATCCGCCACCTGTACTGCCTGCAAGCACCGTCAATAATCCCAAAATCCATAGCCAACGAAAACGGCGGCGCTGAGTTTTTACGGGGGCTTGAACTTGATTTTCTGGTGCAGGTGGGGCTTCGGTTGTGTCTAAATCCAAAAGTGCTTGAGCACTAGCTGTCAACTCCTGTTCTTCTTCCTCTTGTTCTATTTCTACAGGTAGTAGCGATCGCGTCATGGGTACTAAATAATCTGGGGAGACGCGGCAAAGTGTCAGAACAACAGACACATTGTCATGGGCATTTTTTTGATTTGCTAACTCAATCCATGATGCGACAGCATCCTCTGGGGAAAGTTCACCTCGCAACACTGGTAAAGCAAATTCTTGCCAGGAGTGTTCCACCCAGTCATTGTCACTCAAGCCATCAGAGCAAAGCAACAGTATACCGTCTTCTTCCAAAATAAATCGCTGAATTGAAGGACGCAAAAACTCACCGTCTTTTGTTCCCAAGGCTTGGGTTAGGGCTGTAGCGTCTGGGCGTTCTAGGGCTTTCCGATAAAAACTGCGCCCATAACGGACTTCCCGCCCTGCAACATCATCATCTACTGTCAGCAATTGACAGTAGTGATGAGTCATCCAGTAAGCACGGCTGTCGCCAAGACTCGCTAAGTAAAGTTCATGAGCATTTTGCGACTGCCATCCCGAAGGAGTTTCAACTACCTGCGGTGGTTGTACTGCCATTACAACAGTAGTACCCATACGTTGGGTTCCTTCGCGGTTTTGTTCGTTATTGCAATTGCAAATCACGTTATTTACAATTCGCAAAATGGCTTCGAGTTGTTTTTGCAATAAATCTGGTGTGGCGAGTTCTATTTGTTCCGCAACCTCAGCTAGCAAAGCGCGAATTTGTAGCTTTAAGGATTGCACTGCTAATTGGCTTGCAACTTCACCACCTTCATGTCCGCCAATACCATCACAAATAATTGATACATGAGGCAATAAGGGATCTTCTGGATCGACAGAATCAGTTGGGTAGCAAGCATCTTCATTCTGAAGCAAGACGGGCGAACCAATACTTGTATTTCCTGCTATACGTATCATCAAAGGCAATTCTGCTGCTGATGAGAGCAGTAAAGCATTGAGTTGAGAACTGACAGTTTCTAAATTTGCTTCCCCACCGAGCATTTGCTGCACTATCTTTTCTAGTTCTTTTGCGACTTGAGTTTTTGCAGTAGCTACCCAAGGTTGCCAACACTCTCCCAATTGTTGTAGAGAATTACTATGTACAGACGCAGCACCTCTCGTTTCTACAAGTTGTACCAATCGCACGCACCAACCTTGTACTCGTAAGTTATATGGAACAAGCAAACTTCCAGCCACTCTCAGTTCTGATAGAGGTGTCCATAATTGAAGAATTTGCCACAGCCAATAAACTTGTCTAACACCTTTTGCCTGTTCCCAAGCATCTTCTATTGTTGGGTAGAGATTTCCAGTTTCATCTATAGGTGCATTTTCTAATAAGAAAATAGGATTTCCATGTCCTATAGGTAAATAAACTAATCCATAAACTTGAGGCAAATGCAATCGGTGATAATATAATCGTAAATAAGGAATAATTTCTTCCGGTACATCTTCTGGTATATCTGGCGATTGTCCTGGTAAAGTATCTAACCAGATTTGAGGCGTAATTACCTCATATCTATCTACTACCTTTTCTCCTATTTTAAATTCGGTTGCTGATAAACCAGTTGCCCAGAGATAGCGGTGAACTATAGGAGTTTGACAACTCGAACAAATACTATCTCCCACAGAATTAACAGGGTTGCTACAGTCTGGATTTGTGCAATAAATTATTCGTTGAGTAGAAAGCATGAGAATGGTTAGTGGTTAGTTAGTAGGTTGGGTTGAGGAACGAAACCCAACATTAAATCGAATTGTTGAGTTTCGTTCCTCAACCCAACGAGCGCTCTTCTTAATGTTTACTTCATAAATCATTTCTTAGTGGTGAGTGGTGAGTGGTGAGTGGTTAGCGATCGCTACTGACGATTGTCCAACATGTCTTAATTTAAAACGTTAGAATAAAGTGGAATTGTATACTTATACTTCAGTAGGTAGGTAGAAATAAACAAAACTATATTACAAAATGTAAATTTTTTGAAAACTTTACTAATGACACTTGACCAATGACAAATGACAAATGATGCCAAATACTACCGTGATTTGGCTGTTAGCAGGTGCTGTTCTGTGTTTAACAGAACTATTTGTGCCAACAGCTTTTGTTGCCTTTTTAATGGGTATCAGCGCTTTTGTGGTGGCGCTGTTGTCTCAAGTGGTTTTGAACAAGTTATGGCTGCAAGCAGTGGTTTGGCTGTTGCTTTCCACATCTTTAGTTTTACTAAGTCGTCGATTTGTAACACCGTCACGGCGCAAGTCAAAAATTCAGCAAGCAATTACAGCTGAAACTTTAACTGAAATTCCAGCAGGGAAAGCTGGACGAGTCCTGTATGAGGGTAATTCTTGGCGGGCGCGGTGTGACGATGAAAAACTCAGCATAGCAGCCAATCAAAGAGTTTATGTCACAAGGCGCGAAGGTACGACTCTATACGTGATACCAGAGAATATATTGCACTCGTAAGGCGCTGAATAAATAGGAAATTTACAATGGAACAGTTTTTTTTACTTGTATTTTTAGCTTTAGGCGGTTCTGCCTTAGCAGGTTCTGTAAAAGTCATCAATCAGGGTAATGAAGCCTTAGTGGAACGTTTGGGTAGTTATAACAAAAAACTAGAACCAGGGCTTAACTTTATCATTCCCGTTGCAGACCGACTGGTTTTTCGCGAAACTATTCGGGAAAAAGTGATAGATATTCCCCCCCAACAGTGTATTACTAGGGACAACGTCTCAATTACCGTTGATGCGGTGGTTTACTGGCGCATTGTCGATATGGAGAAAGCTTACTACAAAGTGGAAAATCTCCGCATGGCAATGGAGAATTTGGTGCTCACTCAAATTCGTGCGGAAATGGGCAAATTGGAGCTAGATGAAACTTTTACCGCCCGCGCTCAAATTAATGAAATTTTATTACACGATTTGGATGTTGCAACCGATCCTTGGGGTGTAAAAGTCACGCGGGTGGAACTGCGGGACATTATTCCTTCTCAAGCAGTGCGGGAATCGATGGAACTGCAAATGGCAGCAGAACGCCGCAAACGTGCTGCAATTTTAACTTCAGAGGGAGACCGAGATTCAGCGGTAAACTCTGCTAGGGGTAAAGCTGATGCCCAAGTTTTGGATGCAGAAGCCCGTCAAAAAGCGGTGATTTTGCAAGCTGAAGCCGAACAAAAAGCGATCGTTCTTAGGGCGCAAGCGGAACGACAGCAGCAAGTTCTTAAAGCTCAAGCGATCGCTGAATCAGCAGAAATTATTGCCCAAAAAATTAAAACAGATCTCACCGTTCATAAGGCTTTAGAGGTTCTGTTTGCCTTGGGTTACTTGGATATGGGTGCAACAATTGGCAAGAGTGATAGCAGTAAGGTCATGTTTATAGATCCACGCACTATTCCCGCAACCTTAGAAGGTATCCGCTCAATTGTTGCAGATGGTCAAACCGACTCAAACCCCCTGTTAGGCTTGAAAATGCCTCCGGGGAATAAGGGTTAGGGGTTAGGGGTTAGGGA
>NZ_WJFC01000262.1 GCF_009725235.1 Scytonema sp. UIC 10036 | reverse complement strand
GGGTTAGGGTGGGTTAAAAAATATTTAATACATCAATCATGACTTTTCAAACATCCTCTTACAGTTAGGTGAATTTTTAGAATGAATTAGATGAAAAAATATGTCCTTGCAACTCAGAATCGACTATCCAGAAACTTTACCAGATGCCTTACAACAGACGCGAGAACAGTTTGAGCAAGAAGCAAAAATGGTAATGGCAGCTAAGCTATTTGAAATGAAACGCATTTCTTCTGGCGTTGCAGCACAATTAGCAGGCATGGATAGAGTTTCTTTTTTGCTCAATTTACATCATTATGGAGTTCCAATGATTGATTTAACAGAAGAAGAACTTTTATCTGATGTAGAAAATGCCTAATACTAATATCATCACTGATACGACAAAGTTATTTGTTTTTAGGTACTTGAGTTTTACTGAATATTTCTGATTCAATTTATTTTAAAAAATAAAAGAATTTGAGAATGGTTGTTATGAGAGGTTTTGAGAAATGGCTAAAGATATTTTTCATCAACAGGTGAAAAATGCTTTAATTAAAGATGGTTGGAAAATCACTCACGATCCGTTGACGATTCGTATTAGCGAAGTTATTAAAGTACAAATAGATTTAGCAGCAGACAATGCAATTGCTGCAGAACGTGATAAAGAAAAAATAGCAGTTGAAATTAAAAGTTTTATAGCAGGTTCTGATATTAATGAATTTCACACCGCACTTGGACAATACCTTAATTACCGCCAAGCATTGGAGGAAAATGAACCAGACAGAATTGTTTATTTAGCTGTTCCACAAGAAACATACTTAGACTTTTTCCAACTCCCTTTTGTCCAGAGAGCGCTTCAACGCCATCAAGTGAAGTTAGTCACTTACGAACCCAAACAGGAGGAGATACGGCAATGGATAAAATAGAACGCTATCGTCAAATTATAAAACAAATTTTAACCGAGCACGCACAAAATAGCTCTGACACCGATACTGTAAAGTCACAGCTTATCTTTGACAATGAAAACAACCACTACCAATTAGCTTATGTAGGTTGGCAAGGTGAGAAACGGGTATTTGGTCCTGTGATGCATTTTGATATTCAAAATGAAAAGATATGGGTTCAATACAATGGTACAGAAGAACTTGTTGGCGAGAGGTTAGTTGAGTTAGGTGTACCTTCCTCCGACATTGTTATTGGTTTTTACTCACCATTTAAACGTCAATTTACTCCTTACGCTGTTGAGTGAGAATTCGCTTCTAACTGACATTAGGCTACATTGCTATGTGTGGGTAAGAGCTCTTTAATCAACACTTTCAAATCAACTTGACGAAGTGGAGCCAGTTGTATCAATGCTTCTGCACGTTCAGCATCTTGTTGTTCGACGCGTTCAACGTACATGAGTAGCTCTTGGTGCTCTGTGTCTGTAATGACGCCCATATCGTTTTGCTGACGCAGGTAAGCCAATCTATCTTGTTCTTTAGAAGACAGACGGCGTTGAATAATTTGAAGCAAAGCGGCTTCATCAGGTGAGGGCTTTGGTGATTTCGATACCTGTAGCGCCTCGTGAGAAAGGGTTTCCAAAAATTCAACAGCCTTTACTAAAGATTCTCCTGGTAATTCTTCGAGTAAAGCGCTCGCTCTGTGACGAATTTCTGTTGGTACAGCCATAGGAAAATCTAATCTCGTTTGCTTTTAGCTTTGATTATAGCTATTAGATAGGATATAATCGCAAGCGCTTGGAACAGTTAAGCGTCGCACTATGTGTATGAACCCTTCCGCACCAATTGGCGTTTTTGACTCTGGGGTAGGTGGCTTGTCGGTGTTACGTGCTATTCGCACGGAGCTACCCCACGAACACTTGTGCTATATAGCAGACTCCGGTCACGTTCCATATGGCACCAAAACGCCAGAGTATCTCCAACAGCGTGCGCTGGAGCTTACCCGTTTTCTGCTTGTGCAGGGTGCAAAGGCACTGGTGATTGCTTGCAACACTGCAACTGTTGCCGCAGTGGCAAACCTCCGCGCAACGTTTTCCGTACCTATTATTGCGGTAGAGCCTGCTGTGAAGCCAGCAGTAGCGGTGACTAAAACGGGGATCGTGGGTGTACTTGCAACTGCTGCGACGTCCGCGAGTGCTCAGTTTGAATCATTGCGAAAACTGTTTGGAGCAAGGGTCACGATCCTGACACAAGCGTGTCCGCACCTTGTTACGCAAGTCGAGGCTGGTGACCTCACCAGTCCGATGACGCGTGTATTGATTGAGCAGTATACGGCACCACTGTTGGCGGCTGGCGCAGATACGCTTGTGCTAGGCTGCACGCATTATCCCTTCCTCCGTCCACTTATTGACGATGTAGTGGGACCTGGTGTGACCATAATCGATACGGGCGTGGCTGTCACGCGTCAGCTGTCGCGGGTACTTGCAGCGCAGAATCTATTAAATGTAGATCTGATACCTGGTAGTGAGCATTTTTGGACGAGTGGTAAGGTGCAGACAACGCAAGGCGTCATTTCTACTCTATGGGGTCACGCAGTAACCGTGCAACGGCTGCCTCAAACGGTTGCGTGAGTGCCTGGTCTCATTGCACCCGTGTTGCGATAGATTTTACCGTAAGCAACCAAGAACAAATCGGGGTTAATGTAACCAGACCCTGACAAATTTTGGGTCTGGTTACACTCAAACTTTTCCTTTGTTTGATTAGGGTGGATACGTCAACTGCCAAAGAGCGAGCTAAATTTTCTTCAATAAAGGGTTGAAGTTCAAGTGCATCTGGAAATGTGGATTCTTCATACTTTGGAGAAATTGCCGTTGAGTACAAAAAACAAATCCAATTAGATAGTTTAATAGTGGCAGATTGTGCTTTATATATAGAAGCGAATCTCAAACTCATGTCAGAGATGAGATTGCTTTTGTGGTTATTGGTGAAGCAGATTAAAAAAAAGTAGTTTCAATTTTTTAAGGACATAAACTTAGATGCTGCTGTTCTTGGAAAAGCCCTGTCACGATATCCTCTGCTGCAATTCCTGCAGCAATTAACGCTTCAGTCAGTCCCTCCTCAAAATTATCATCCTCAATAACAACCTTGCCGTCTCCCAGTCGAGCATGAAACAACATTGTGTTCAACCAAGTATTCTTATTCCAACCCGTCGCAATGATAAGAAATTGACCAGACTCAGCATCACACACTGAGCGAATTTGGATATTTTGTAACCTAGGCTGTGCAGTTGATGCCTTCCGCAACACTTGTGTCAATATTTTAGCATAGGTTAGTGAATTATCCATTTTACAATAACCTCATCTGTAGACAGAACTAACCGCAGCCTGTAGCGGATGGACGCTGATACATTTGTAACTCAGCAGACTGGGAAACACCATATCAATATCAAAGAAATGTTGGAGTAGCGATCGCAAAAACATAATGGTTCGTTATGAAATTATGCCTCAAGACGTAGCAACCATTGATTAACAAAAGTTTCCTCAGTTTGCCCTTCTACGAAAATATTTACCCGGATCATCGTGAAGGTCTCCCCCTAACAACGTTCTTCTTCCAAAGCTCACCCAGGCTACAGTCCTCAAGCCATTCCTCCAACTCGTACCGATTCAGCCTACGAAGTGATGATTTCCCTTCATCACGGTCTACTACAATGACATCATTTGCATCAAATTCATTCAGCAGTTCCACCGACTGGGTTGACACAATCACTTGTTTGGAGGTAGTCCGTATTAATGATGCCAAGACGGTAATAGCGTAGGGATGAAGACCCAGTTCTGGCTCATCAACTAGAATTGTCTCAGGCTGAAGCTCTTCAGGTTGCAGGAAAACGGTTGCCAGACACATGAAGCGCAATGTACCATCTGAAAGCAGATGTGCCTTGAACGGAATATCCTGACCTCGCTCAAACCATTCCAACTCGATAAACTCCTTGTTTTGCGGCGAGGGACGCAGGTAAAAGTCTCCAAAAAACGGTGCAACAAGCCGGATAGTTTTGACAATTTTTTGATAAGAGGCTGGGTAGCGATCGCGCAACAGATACAGGAAGGATGGTAAGTTACGTGCATCACTCCGCAGGTAAGCGTTGTCATTGATACCATGTAGCTGTTTTACATAAGCGCTGTCACTAGTGTCATGAAAATGATAAACCCGCCACTGTTGCATAGCTGACACAACGGACTCGTCAATTCCTGTTCTTGTACCAACGAAAGCTTGTGTCTCGAAATGTCCCCTACCTATTTCACGCTCACCACTCATATTCCACCAGAAAGACTCTTTCGCAAACATCAGACGATTATCTTGCGTTGGTTCTAAGGTGGCGAAGTAGCCATTATTGCCGAAGTATAGCTGAAACTCCAGTTGTTCCGTTGTTTTGCGTCCAAAATGCAATAATGCATCCGGACTACCCAGGCGGCTGACAAAAACTTGCAGGTTGCGATCGAGCAACTGCTGAATCATCCGAAAGAACCCGATAAAATTAGATTTACCCGCACCATTAGCGCCAATCAAAACGTTAACTCTAGAAAGTTCCAAGTCGCACCTTGCAATAGATTTGAAGCCTTTTAAAACAATTCTTGACAGTTGTTTGTCTTTATTCGTCCCCGTCATGAAAAAGTCTCCCAATATCCAGGCTTTTCCGGTGCTCATTTCATTATAAGATGACAACAAAAAACATTAACAAGCGTGTAGGTTGGGTTGAGGAACGAAACCCAACATTGAACCATAACAAGCGT
The DNA here is from genome assembly GCF_009725235.1 of Scytonema sp. UIC 10036. The sequence goes on along the minus strand of NZ_WJFC01000262.1, from coordinate 12,537 downwards.
GTAAATTGGGTTTCGTTCCTCAACCCAACATTGAACCATTTGTGACTTTGTACTCAGGTTTCAGAACAAATATAAATCATAATACCGTTTTCATATGAAGATGCATACAAAGAACCCCACCGCCTACGGCACCTCCCCTTACCAAGGGGAGGCTGGGAGGGGTAAAAATAATGTGCAGCTTCATAGAGAATTGGTATAAGTACAAAGATGTTAGCGATCGCCAATCTAAACATGATGTTTTCTATCGCGTTTTTTTTGCGGATTCTCATTCTCTTGATAGATTGACAAATGCATCATGACCTGAAATTGTCACCAATGACATTTATAGCCTTTCTCAGTCTCATGAGGTACACCCCCCTTTCATTTCCCCTTTGTAAGGGGGGACAGAGGGGGGTAATTTTTGTACCTCACCAGGTTGAAATTTGCTGTAACCCTTATTGTTGGGTTTCGTTCCGAATGGCACTAAGTTAAGACACAACCCTTACCCCACCTGGTTCCCAGCCTGGAGGCTGGGAACCCATGCTGGGAGGCTCCGCCTCCTTGGGCTTGACTAGAGGCATAGCCTCTCGGAATGCATTCCCAGCCTGGAGGCTGGGAACGAGACAATACAAGACTTTGGGCTTATCTTAGTGCCATTCGGTTTCGTTCCTCAACCCAACCTACACATTTGGCGATTTAAGATTGATTTTATAATGACCTTTAAATTCTTAAATTCAATTGGTACCACAATTTTATTTATACGTCTGCTATTTAGGTGTAGGAGTTCTGGAACGCAAAGCCCCAAGAGTGCATAAGTGAATTTTGCTTACACCTACACCTATTAAAGATACAACCAGGAAAGCTCTCCAAGCTTTACTCCTGTTCTGGAAAATCTTGTATACACACAAGACAACTTTTGTCAATGCTTGAGTCCTAATTAAATGAAAAAAGGAGCAACGAGTTATGGTTTATGACGTTCCAGGTCGTGTTGACCAACTGAGTGCTGACTTAGTTCAGAAATGGAATGAAGCAATTCAAGCTGCTTATGCGAATTTACAGCCCGATTTTGGCAGTCGCTTTTTTACCCTTGACCCCAGCACCTTGACTAACCCCATTCCTGCACCAATTAAGTGGTTTGGCGATCCAGCAGAACCTAACTTTTGTCTTGGTGCAGAAGTGGCGCGGCAGTTATCTGATTGGGGTGTTCGAGGAAGACACGTCTTGCATAATGAGTACTGCGAATATCGAATTATTGAGAAAGCAGATGCTACAGGTCGGATGCGACCAAAACGAGTCCAAGTCACAACTGAATTGCGCGAGTATTGGGTATCTGTTGCTACGCATGACCCTTTAGCTGTGCGTGCAATGGCACAAAGTGTACTGGGCTTTGAGCCAACTTGGGAAGACCTTTACGGCGTCAGCGACCCACTTGCGTTAACTGAACAGCAGCGCTCAATTGCTTTCTCGACACTGGTTGCAGGTCATGGTAATGATAACGAGCTGATTGTCGCAGGCGTTCCGAGCCAACCAACTGGTAAGTTAAACACTGACAACGCTTTATTTATGACCCATCCGATTAACGGGCTTGACGACCTGCTTTACATCGTAATGTTTGGTGCCAAGCCTTATGCCAGTGGGACTCCTAGCAATCCAGTACAAGCAACACGGGAACAACTTTTCCGTGAATTTGGTGTGGAGCATTTGGCGTGTCGTCATGCAGACCCAAATGCAGCAATGGGTGCCTTGGGAGGTGCTTTTAACGGACATACAGTTGCGTTTGCCAACCCGTTAGGAATGTATATTCGTTCGTTCACAAAAAATGTATTTTTGTTTAAGGGGGAACCCATTCCAGATTCATGGGTGCGTTTGAGCAGAGGTGCAACAGAAGAAATGTGTCAACGCTTGGAATTTGGTCCTGGTGATGACGAGCCAGCGTTTTTAGATGATATTACGGTGGCTATTGGTGGCAATGAAGAACCGCTAACAGGTGGGTTTCAAGTGGTACAACAGATGGAAGTAGGACCTCTGGTCGTTATTGGGCAACCGACTCCAATTGCAGAAGATGAGTATGTCATTCTCAGTACAAGCGACGCTCCTATCGAATGCCAAGAAGCTGACGTTTGTCAAACTATACAGTCTCTCAAGCAAGAGTTTGACAACACGCAACAAATTGTACGAGTAGCACCGCGAACAATGGGATTTAGGAGTTAAAGAGTGTGGCAGACAAATTGCAAGAAGGAATTTATCATGCTCCAGGGGTAAGACCGGGTAACTTTTTTAACATTTTATTTTTACGCGCTTTACCGGGTTTGGATGCTCGCCAGGTGGGAGAAGCATTTGGCAAGCTTTGGCAGATGTATCAGGGGTTGAAAAATGGCGAGATAACGGATTTGCCAGGACAGCCCCTTCCTGCAGGCGATCTAACGGTTCTTGTTGGCTACGGTGCAAATGTCTTTAAACTCCCTGGTATTCAACGCCAAGTACCCAGTCAGATTAAGGAGTTTGGCACTTTTCGCTCACCCTTGCCAACCGGAGGGGGTCCACTACTGATTGGTTCGGGTTTGCGGTATGCAGATGATGTGAAAGCAAATCCCGCTACTGAGGAAATTGCAGTGCAGTTTATTGCACAAACGCAACTGGCGGTAAATCGTGCAGTTGTGGAGACGTGGAAAGCATTGCAAAATATGAGCGATCTTGCTACAGGTGCTGCTCCATTACTTTTGACTGGCTTTTACAGTGGGTTTCAACGCGATGATGGGCGTAGCTGGATTGATTTTCATGACGGTATCTCTAACATGAAAAGCTCCGAACGCCAGAGCGCGATCGCAATTAAACCTCGTCCGCCTCTTGAACAATGGATTGAAGGCGGTACTTATTTAGTCTTCCTTAGGATTGCAATTGAGTTGACAGTTTGGCAAAAGCTCAATCGTCAACAACAAGAGCTATTGGTAGGTAGAGATAAATTAACTGGTTGTCCTTTGATGTCCCTTGATAGTGAAGGTAATCCAGTCATCAAAACGGGCTGTCCAGTCACGGGAAGAACGGATGTTATAAGCCCTGGCAACGAAGCTTTCTTTGAACCGGAAACTGTGAATGACATAATTTTACAGCAAAGTCATGTCCAAAGAGCAAACCATCACCTGACACCAGTGAGCGATCGCAATTCACTCCGCATTTTCCGCCAAGGCTACGAGTTCCTTGAACCCATTGATAGCGCTCCTGGCTTTCGCGCAGGGTTGAACTTTGTGAGTTTTCAAGATACCCCCGAACGAGTGCTGAGAATGCTCACGCAAGAAACTTGGCTTGGCAGTACAAATTTTGGTGGTGACCCCAAAAACCAACTTCCTGGTATGAATAGGTTCTTAAGCATACGTGCAGCTGCGATTTTTTTGGTACCACCAATTGTCGAGGGCGAGCTATTTCCTGGAGCAGGTATTTTCATGTAATACAAATGCTGCGTATTGCTCCCCTTCCCATCCTAAGTAACTGCTAATTGTACATAATCACATACATTACCACAAATAACATAGAGACGCGCCAAATCACCTAGAGACTTGCCATGGCGCGTCTCTACATTTATGTATTATTATAATTATTGATAAATCTTAGAAAATATAATGTTAAAAGCTTTCAAAAAATTACGATGTCATACAGTGATTTTAAAACTCTTGATAAAGCAATTAACGACTTGAACCTAACTCTTGAGGAAAGCCATAACCTATTTGCTCGAGTTCCTCCAGTTCAAGCATCTCAACGATTAAAAGAAGCTCTGGAAGAAACCCTAGAGCTAGCTACTAATATCAGTACGGAAAAGGCAAGATCTGAATTAATTATCACTCCGATTCTTCTGGAAGTCAGAAGAATGTTTCCAAACAAAATTGGTTATTTTTCAGGAAATTCATTTAATGTAGATGAAAGTAGAGGACTCAATGGTGTCTGTGATTTTATTTTGACCGCTTCAGACAATCAGTTGTTAATTACCGCTCCAGTTATGACAGTCGTTGGAGCTAAAGATAATGACATTAAGTTGGGTTTAGGACAATGTGTCGCTGAAATGGTAGCTGCTCAAATATTTAACGATCGCAAAGGACAATCAACAACAATATATGGAGCAGTCTCAACTGGTACGTTGTGGAAGTTTTTAACTCTCGAAGCACAAACCATCAGAATTGACAGGACAGAATACTTCATCGCACAACTTGAAGAAATTCTTGGAATTTTATCCGAGCCATTTAGGAAATAAAAGTACATCACTTGCGTAATTGTGAATGAGGAGAAAGTCGTGAAGTGGTAGATATTTGTACTTTTTTTGCTTCGATGGCTGCTTGTCGAGCTTCATATTCACATACTAAACGTACAATCATTTCAGCGATCGACTCAACTCTTTCATCAGTACTTTGCATAATATCCAATTATTGATTGCAATTCAAAAATAAGCATTTGTCAAAAGACGTGCTGTAGCATGAAGAGCGATCGCTTTCTCCAAAAATGTTCTCTGCAATCCAAATACAAAACTTTTCTGAAACTCCTTTTGGTCATCAGCATTCTAAAATGTAATATAATTACTATGTATATTCTAAGCAAAAAATCATACTAGTAATATAAATTGATTTTTAAAAATCAATTTATTTTTTAAACTATATTGATTATGTGAGACTCTTATTCGATGACTCAACTACAAGTAAGAGAGCAATACTACAGGCATAAGCTTTGATTTCTTGTAGTTCGCATTGCGCTCTCTTTATTTGTGTTGAACATCCTCTTAAAATCTTTCACAACCTATCATAATAATTTTTATAAAAGTTAAATTTTGATTATCAAGAGTTTATTTTTTAGTTATTAAATACAATAAAGTTTTTAAGAAAAAAGAAAATAAATATTGTAAGTTGTGGTGATAAAATCTGCATAGATTTATTTAAATCTATGCAACATATATAGCTCACATCATAATACGCGTCTGTATAGCACTAAAACTCACATTGAGAAGGAGCGACAATGTTCTCTATCGCAAAATGCAATAGAAAATTGCTTGAATGGTTGAGTATTGGTTTTTTCGTAATGACTGTCATTATTTATCCTGCTTTATTAACTCCCGAACAGTCATCCAGTGTACCAATAGTAGAAGTTAACACCAGTATACAGACAGCAAAGCCTCTAGATGTTCAACCAGCTATCAAATTTGATATTGCTCAAGCTGCTTATGCATCTAGTGGAGCATCCAAAAGCGAAGGGAAATCAAAAGTCATAAACTTCTTTGCTATGGCAATGGGTGCTTTAGCAGGTTTGGTACTATTTATCTACGGTGTAACCCGCCTCTCTGAAGGATTGGAGGAAATCGGTACAGACCGTATGAAAGGTTTCTTGAGCAAATGTACGACTAATCGCTTTGCTGGAGTTCTAACCGGAGCTGTTGCTACAACCGTACTGGAATCTTCTTCTGTAACTATCATCATGGTCATTGCCATGGTCAGTGCTGGAGTACTGACATTTGTACAGTCTCTCGGTGTTGTTCTGGGTTCCAATATTGGCACAGCAGTGGGGGCGCAAATCATCTCCCTCGATATCAAGCATTACGTACCACTACTGATGTTTGCAGGAATGTTAGTACTGTTCGTCGGTAAGACAAAAGTACAGAAAAATCTTGGGATTATTTTGCTAGGTTTTGGCTTAATGTTTTATGGTCTGGAAGCGATCGATGAAGCCATGAAACCGTTCAGAAACTATCAGCCTTTCATCGACTTGATGCAAACCCTAGGAAAAAATCCACTGCTTGGTGCAGTTATTGGGGCAATTTTTACGGTGATTATTCAATCTTCTTCTGCTACAGTGGCGATCGTTATCACCCTGGCAAGCTCTGGTTTGATTTCACTTCCCGCAGGTGTTGCCATCATGTTGGGTGCTGAAGTTGGTACTTGTGCTGACACCCTATTAGCTACTGTAGGGCGCGGTCGCTCAGCGTTAAGGACAGGATTATTCCATTTTCTGTTTAACTTGGTGAGTGCTATCTTAGGCATTATCTTCGCTCCGTTATTAGTACAACTAGTTTTAGCGATTTCGGGTGGAGCAGGTGTCGGTCGCCAAGTTGCTAATGCTCAGATCATCTTTAACCTCATTGGTGTAGTTGTAGTCATCATATTTCTGCCAACCATCGCTCGGTTACTGGAAAAATTAGTTCCAGACACCAGTAACGATCGCATATTAAGTCCAGAAACAGTACAACCCGCCAGATAAATGCTCCATGCCCATTACCCATTTCCCTATTTTTTAGACAGGTTGAAAAGAGGATGTTTGTTCAAAATACTCGTATTGCATTTGTCAGTTGTGTAGCTACTCTCTTGTTGGGAGCATCTGCTTGCAGCAACAACCAGGCTGATGATACAACTGCTAGTTTTCCAGAAGCCGTACAGCAGGCAGAAAATGTCAGTTCCACTAGCACAACAAATTTGTCAGGCACTATAAAGATAGATGGTTCTAGTACTGTGTTTCCTGTTTCTAAAGTCATGGCACAAGAGTTTCAAAAAGCTAACTCTGGCGTGAAAATTGATGTAGCCTTTTCTGGTACTGGTGGAGGTTTCAAGAAATTCTGTGCAGGGGAAACTGACATTACAGATGCTTCTCGCCCGATTAATGAAGAAGAAGTCAAGCTTTGTCAAACAAACAACATAGAATACATCGAATTACCAGTAGCTTTTGATAGTCTCTCTGTTGTCGTTAACCCAAAAAATGACTTCGTTCAGTGTCTCAAAGTGAGCGAACTGAAAAAGATGTGGGAGCCTGGATCTGAAGGCAAAGTCAATAATTGGAATCAAATCCGTTCTAGCTTCCCCAATCAACCATTAAAGTTATTTGGTCCTGGCAGTGACTCTGGAACCTACGATTATTTCACCTTGGCGGTTGTTGGTCAAGAAGGGAAAAGTCGAAGTGATTACACCAAGAGTGAAAATGACGATGCTCTAGTTCAAGGAGTTTCTCAAGATCCGAATGGAATTGGCTTTTTTGGCTATGCCTACTATAAGACAAATAGAGATAAGCTCAAGCTAGCTAGTATCGACAATGGTTATGGTTGCGTACAGCCCAGCCCTCAAACAGTAGCAGATTCCAGCTATCAACCGCTTTCTCGTCCAATTTTTATCTATGTGAAGAAAGCGTCAGCCACTCGTCCAGAAGTTAAAGCCTTTACTAACTTCTATTTAGCACCGGAGAATGCCAACTTGGTATTACAAGTTGGTTATGTACCGTTACCTAACATCACCCTACAAGCAGCTAGTTCCCGATTTAACAACGGCATTACTGGTTCTTTGCTAGGAGGAAAAGGTTCTGTCATCGGTGTAGGACAAAAAGGGCTTCAAGAAAAATAGGAACTAAGGAGTAGGGAGTGGGGAGTATTGCTAATGGCTAATGGCTAATTGCTAATGGCTAATTGCTAATTGCTAATTGCTAATTGCTAATGACAAATGACTATTGACTAATGACCAATGACTTTTGACCAAACAGAAACTCCACGATCCTACTTCTTAATCTGTGGATTGGGAAGTTTGGGTCAATATTGTGTTGCTAAACTCAAAGAATTTGGTGTAAGTGTCACTGCAATCGATATTGCTTTACCCAGCATTTGGGAAGTGAACAATGTACCAGATTTATTAGAAGAACTAGCACTTGGTGATTGCCGACAACCAGATGTTCTGGCAAAAGCAAAGATTCAACAGTGTCAAGCTGTCTTGATAGTGACCAGTGATGAGCGTGTGAATATAGACACGGCTTTTGCTGTTAGAGTACTAAATCAACACGTTCGCATAGTTATACGCTCTTCCAAACAAAATCTCAATGAACTTTTAGATCGGAGCTTGGGTAATTTTACGGCTTTGGAAGCAACCCAAATCACAGCCTCTGCATTTGCGATCGCTGCTTTGGGGAGTGAAATTCAAGGATTAATCGAACTGAACGAACATTTGCTCCGTGTGGTTAAGTGTCAAGTTACTCCCAATCATCGTTGGTGCGATCGCCGTCTTGTCTATGAATTGAACAATCGGCATCGTCGCGTTCTCAGTCATGTTTCTGACACCAGAGAACAACCCACAGATTTGTATCAATGGGAGACAGATGCCACAATTCGATCGGGAGACATAGTGACTTACATAGAGTCACAGAGAATAGATGATGTATCTAGAGCATCAGTCACTGGTTTTTTACAAACAAAAACAAAACGTAACTTCAAACAGTTGTGGCAGGAAATTACAGAGCATTTCTTTGGTCATAGTTGGCAACAAATTCTCATGAGATGGTGGCAAGCAACGGCTCAACAGCAAACTAAACGAGTTGCCATAATTGTTGGTATTGCCTTACTGGGTTTACTGGCTCTTGGCACAATTGTTTTAAAAGCTACTTACCTACAGGAGAGCTGGCTAAGGGCTTTGTATGTAACAGGTGTAATGCTACTGGGTTCTTACGATACCGTGTTTGGTGCTCTTAACTCGTCTGACACCATCCCATTATGGATGCGGTTGATGAACTGGGGTTATATGCTGGCAGGTACTGCCTCAATTGCTGTTTTATATGCTCTATTAACGGAGAGTTTACTAGCAGCAAAGTTTCAATTAGTCAATAAGCGTCCGCCAATTCCCCAAGAAGACCATGTTATCTTAATTGGGTTAGGAAATCTAGGACGGCAAGTTGCTACTTTGTTAATGCAACTCCAACAGCCTTTAGTTGGAGTCAGCCATACAACACTAGAACCAAATGTCCTACCACAGATGCCTCTCGCAATTGATGACTTCACAAATGCATTTACCAAAGTGAATCTTGCAACTGCTAAAAGCATTGTTGTGACAACGGATGACGAAATAGCAAACTTAGAAATGAGTTTGATGGCTCATACCACCAATCCAGAAAGCAGTTTGGTCATTCGCACTTTCGATCCTCGTTTCAGTAAGAATCTCGCCCAAATCTTGCCAGATGCTGAGGTTTTGTGCGTATACTCTCTAGCAGCAGAAGCTTTTACTGCAGCGGCATTTGGTGAAAATATCCTGAATCTATTTCGACTTCACGACCAGACTGTCTTGGTGGCAGAGTACAATATTCAGTCGGATGACCCATTATGTGGATTACTCTTGGCGGAAGTTGCCTATGGCTATAGTATGATGCCAATTCTCTACCACAAATCCACTCAATTTTCTGCTGAGTTAATGCCTTCTGATGATATTCAACTTCAAGAGGGCGATCGTTTAGTTGTTTTACAAACCATTCACAGTTTGCAACGACTCGAACGCGGTGATATATTTCCTCGGCTTTGGCAAGTTCAAATTGATAGAGCTTTAACCAAAGATGCTGTATTTGATGGTGCAAGAACTATTGCCAGAATTTCTGGATGTGGTCTAGATGTTGCAGCAGAAGTAATGAATAATTTGCCTACAGTATTGCCGATTGCTCTTTATAAGTTACAAGCTCAACGTTTAGTGCGAGAACTTAATAAAGTTCAGACAAAAGCTCTTGCGATTCCTGTTTCTACTTACCCACATAACTATTCTTTATAATTAAACACAACAATGCGATTACTACGAAAATTATTTACACCTTTAGTTGATAATCGTCTGAATGACGATTTCATGATTTTTTTAGATAAAGTAGAAGATTTTTTTGCTAAGGTTCTCTCTTTAGCAATGATAGGAGTTGTTCTCTTTGCAATATTAGACTTAGGTGTTGTTTTAACCAAAGAGATGCTTAAGCCAACTCTTGGTAGCTTTTCTAGTACATTATTGAAAGTTTTCGGGCTATTTTTAAATATTTTGATTGCGCTAGAAATTACTCAGAATATCACATCCTATCTCAAGAGCCATGTTATTCAAATTGAGATGGTTATTATCACTTCCTTAATTGCCGTAGCTCGCAAAATTATCATTCTTGATTTTCAAAAAATTTCAGAATCAGAACTACTGGCTCTGGCTGCTACTATTATCGCCCTTTCTTTCTGTTATTGGGCTGTGCGACGAACAAATGCCAAATACCCATTCCACTAAAAAATTTACTTGATAGTGTAAATCTGTTTTGTACTAGGTTGTCCAAAAATTGCAGGGCAACTTTTGATGCTAGAACAGTTGCTCTTGGTGCTAATTGAAGCACATCTTCCACCAAGCCACTGTGATCTGGTTCTGTATGGCTGACAATGATGTAATCAATTGCCTTCGGGTTAACAAGGCTTTTGAGTGTATTTAAATACTGTTCGCGAAATTTGGTATGAGCGGTATCAACTAATGCTATCCTGTCACCTTTAATCAGGTACGAGTTATAAGTCGTACCATTTTGCAATCCAAATTCAATGTCAAAGCGATCGCGATCCCAGTCGAGACAGCGAATGGCAGTTGTATTAGGAGCTATTTCAACAGTTTGTATAGTTAGCCTTTTTTGGGCGTTCTCTGCGAGCGCAACCATTAATTCTCTCCGAGCACGAATCATCAGTCGTCGTTTCTGCTCTTATTGTGCTCATAATTCTTTTTGTAAAGTTGTTAAAGATTTTATTTTCTTTTAAATAGTTTTTGTAGCCAAAGAAACTATTTTCTGGCATTAACTCTTACTAAGAAATTGTTACTCATGGTCTTTTGTTAGCTTCTAGATTATATCAGATATTTGCTTTTTTTCAAATTGATTTTATGTAGGAGTTGTTAGAAAGCTTATCTTGAATCAATATATTTTGTAACGAAAAGCATCAATTTTACAACCGTTGTATAAGATTCCTATTTGATTTTTGAAATATTACGTAGGTAGGGCTATGCCACATAAAAATCTTATATGGTAGGCAGTGCTAGCCCTGTCAAGGTGACTCATAAAATTTTGATTCAGGCAGCAATTCCTCTTCTTTTTCCTCTGCGCCCTCAGCGCCTCTGCGGTTCAAAAGTTTTGGGAAATAGTAATTTCGTATTTTTATGCAAAACCTACGCAGTATTGCTTAAAAGTTTTCATGAATGATTTGGGATTGCTATATCTTTCAAACACCCTCTAATTGTCTGTAGTTAACTACAGACTTACAAAACTCTAAAAGTTCTTCTTCTTGAAAATCTCTCTTCGCAAAATTAGCCATTACGCTAACAAATTGAACATTTCCTGGTATGTAACCAACTGAGGAATCTATTCTGTCTAAACTAGCAGTTCTAGGATGTAGCTTATGAGTATCCCAATGAGCAGTTGTCTCAAGATTTTGTAATTGCCAACCAGTATATGGGCATCTTCCATCTTGCTTTTCCCAAAGTTCCTTGAGATATTCCAGTGTAATAGTACATTCCCGTCCGTGAGTTTTGACTCGTCTTCTCGCCAATTTCAAATGTTGCCGAAAAGGTGAGTATTTATCTCTGCGATCGCTGAAAAATAAATTATCTGAAATATTGCCTGCTATCTGTCCGACCGAATTTGCAACTGTTGTGTTTTTATTTTTATAAACGTCGGTACAAAAATTGATTAAATCTTCTTCCAAAAAAGCATTTTTAGCAAAATTAGCAATGACAGCTACAAACTGGATATTGTCCAAATAATAGCCTTGAGTAGAATCAATACGATCCACGCTTGCTCTGTAAATTGTTAAACGACTATTCTCATAATCATTCGTGCTAGGTAGAAGAACTAGTTCCCAACCAGTGTAAGGGCAAATTCCTTTTTGCTTTTCCCACAAAAATTTTAAGTCTTCTAATGCGATCGCACACTCTTGCTTTCTATGCTTAGAAGACTTTTTCATAACTTTTAAGTGATACCTGTAGGGAGAAAAAGCATCCCTTCTGATGATATTGCGTAAATAAGAGGTATCCTTATTTAACCTATCGCCAAAATTAATTAAACCTTTAAATTTTCCATAACATGACTTGGAACAAAAATGCTGTCTTCCTAATTTTGCACTTCTGTTAACCTCAGCTAATCGCTTGAGAAATTCTTTGCTACAGTCTGGATTTTCACAAATAACAAGAACTTCTGATTTACTCATGGAGATGGTATTTGATTTTTGTATCTGAAAAGCGTACCTATCAGTAAAACTTATCAACTGATAGGTACGCTTTTAGATTACTTATGGAGCTTATGGGAGTTGAACCCATGTCCGCAATGGGTATTGACCCCCCACTCATTCACAGGTTTAGCCCTTTTTACCCTCAGGGCGGGGAACGTTCTTTATCCCGAACGGTAGGATGCTCTGATTAAGTCTTAGCTAACAGCCAACCAGAGAACACTGCTAGCGCATCCGTTGGGGGTTGCCTCTAGCCCTTAACGGAGTCAGACTAGAAGCGCTCGAACCAGTTAGAGGTTATTAGGCAGCTACGACAGCTTGCTTACGAGCAAAAGGTACGATGTTGTTTGCATCTATTTTTTTGAGCCTTTGATTTTCGAGAGACGACTCACTCTCGACCTGAATCATAGAGCAGCTTTCGCCACCACGTCGAAACCGTTAAAGCCCCGTGTGGTTTATATATTCCATTGTAGTGCGGAATTTTAAAATGTGCCACAAGAGATTTTAGATTTTGGATTTTAGATTTTGGATTTTAGATTTTGGATTTTAGATTTTGGATTTTAGATTTTGGATTTTAG